>CAJOGN010000006.1:58317-60267 GCA_905234245.1 uncultured Lachnospiraceae bacterium | reverse complement strand
GCAAAGATAGGAATTGAAGGTGTCGGATCGAATCTGGCTACTGCGATCCGTACGATGGTTGTTGTTATCATGGCATGGGGAATGGTATTTATTACTCATCAGCAAGCCGGAATAAAAGACATTAGCCAGAAATGCTGGATTTTCCTGATTCTGTCCGGCCTTGCTACTGGTGCCTCATGGCTTTGCTATTACAAGGCCTTGCAGATGGGAGACGCTTCAAAAGTCGTCCCGATTGATAAGTTGTCCGTTGTCATTACGCTGATACTGGCGTTTGTTTTTCTGCATGAAGAATTAACTTTTAAGTCAGTGATAGGGTGTATCCTGATTGGAGCCGGAACATTGCTGATGGTTCTGTGATACAAATAAGCCAATCAGGATCAAAACATCCTCCACCTGAAACAGCCTCTAGCTGCTCGTCAGTAAGTTCCATTCCTTCTGCCTTAGCAAGGTTTACTTTCCTTTAACTTTATAAGTATGTCCACATCTCCTACAGCGACATTTATACCATTTCTCACCATCTTTTTCATATTGTTCTATACAATTAGTCCATCCGGAATTACATTCTGGACAATTTTTTGATATGCTTTCTCCACCACTAAAGCATCCTCCACCTGAAACAGCCTCAAGCTGCTCGTCAGTAAGCTCAATTCCCTCAGCCTTGGCAAGGTTTATGATTTCCTCTGAACTCTTGCACTCTTCTACCTTCTTAATTTGCTCTTCTGATAATCCTTTTAATAATTCTTTTCTCATAGTAGTTACCCCCTCATTATTGCGATAAACAAGAAACATCCCAAACCGGTTGTACCAGTCCGGGATGCTGCTAATGTTCCTTCTATATTGTAATTGTGGTTTTATTTAATAATCCCACCAATCTCCACAATCTAGACAGTAATAGTGGTGTGACCATTTTTCTTTCATATTTTTCGAACCACAATTTGGGCACTTATTTGATTTACAAAGTCCTCCACCCGAAACTGCTTCCAATTGTTCTTCTGTTAACTCAACACCTTCTTCTTTAGCAAGAGCTAATATCTCCTCTGGAGATTTGCATTTCTCAACCTTAGCAATCTGTTCTTCCGTTAATCCCTTTAATAATTCCTTTCTCATAGTAAGTACCTCCTTACTTGCCTTTTTTTAATTAATAATATACCACTTTTTAATTAGATTTGTTTATGTGGATTTGCCTGTCACATATATATACACATTTAAAATGTAAAATGCGACATTGTTAGTTATTTTGAGCTATTATTAATCAGCAAAGATCATCGTAGCTTCTTCAAAATTAGGAAAATCTTCAGTTGGTTTTTCTTTTTGAACCCATCCTAGACCTAGCTGTTCTTGGTTTGGAGTCAATGTAGTGTAATCATATATTACTTCTCCTGTTTTTAATTCTCCAGTCCATGTAATAATGTCTGCTTTGACTTTATTACCGTCTTCTCTATAATTGTACGCTAGACCTTTTGTGTCTTTGGTGGCTCCATGAAGATAATCATCCTTCCATAGACCTGCCAGCTCTAAGTCTTGTTGAGGAGTTCTTCCATGCATTCGTTCCATATATTTACTCAATAGACGTTCGGCTACCTTTGTCTTGTCAAAGTTCCATTCCTGTGGGTTGTTTGCTACTGCAGTAGACTTATCGCTCCTCTCTAAATCTTTATGGTTCTCTAAATTTTTAGGGATCTCTAAATTTTTAGGGATAAGTTCAGTAAAAGGACTTACTACTTCAATAGATTCAACATTCTTCTCTAGTCCATAACAATACATTGATTCTTGCTGTGATGCGGTCTCAGGACTGATTCCAGGTCCATTCTCTTCTATTGCTGTTAATGCATTAGCTAGAAGTTGTCCATACTCCTGATATGTTACGGCAGTATTACCAGTTCCTATGTTGTAATATAGTGAGATTAATGAGTATGCTCTCTTTATCTCGAATTCTGCATTTGCTCTATA
>CAJOGN010000006.1:0-58174 GCA_905234245.1 uncultured Lachnospiraceae bacterium | reverse complement strand
GTTGACTCGTTTTCCTGTATAAATGCAATGAGTTTAGCTGTATAAGCCTGTTCCTCTTCTGCAGATGCTCCCTCTGCCGGAGCTGGCGTTCCTTGTTCTGCAAGAAGCTTAGCACCTGTTACTAACATACGCTGAAGAATCTCAGCATCTGTATAAAGAGCTATCATAGCATTATCAAATGGTTGCAAGCCATTTCGATATGCCTGCTTCGTTGTCTCATCAAGTTGAGCACTCATAGCCATTGTCAGTAAGCGCAAATCCTGTACTTGAAGGGACAAATCCTGAATAGCAGATAATATCTGTTCATTGGTTACACCACTTGAACCTCCTATCCCGAACAATCCCAACATTCCAGTTATACCAGATAAGGCAGCAGTTATATCACCTGTATAATATGCGCGAACAATTCCATATACGCTTGCTCCAAAATCCGCTACCATACCAAATCCAGAATCAACCTGATGTGCTAACTGAGATGTATAGTTTGCTATTGCATCATAATTCTTATACTTTACTTGTTTTGCTGCAGTTTCCTTCATGTACTTAACTTCAGCACTATCATTTTCATCTCCAGCCCTTGAAATTATTGCTGGAAGCTGCTTCTCGATGTCAAGTACATTCTTAACTGTTGCATCCGCTTTGTCTGTGACCTCAAGTCCATTGTCTGTAAGCTTCGTCCCCTCTGGAATAGCAATGTCCTTATTCTTGAAATCACATTTGTAACCTGTACTTGCCGTTGTTGTTGTGTTGTTTGTTTGGCAAGAACATCCTGCTAATGTGGATACTATAAGAATCGCTATTAACCCTATTGCTACAATCCGTTTTTTCATAGTAATATACCTCCTACCCCTTTGAAAAAATGTTTTCTCCCTCTTACTATTAATATACACGAGAAACATTAAAAATGCGACATTTTTTTCTATAACCTAGCTCGCCTTAGCAACTTTTAATCCCTTATACATCCAACCGGCAAAACTATAACACCATTCTCAGTTATATAAGACATAGGCGCATTCGCGCAAATCACTATAAGTAAATCCGGCTCTCTATATTCTACCCCTGGATGTTTTGTGTTCTCTTTTGCTTTCTTGTTGTGCTTATTAATAAGTTCTGAAAACTTTATAAGATTTTTCTCTGCAGATGGTACAGAATTAACACCTACCTTAATCTCAATTAACGCATATCTTCCATCGCTAAGTTGATATACGGCGTCAGCTTCAAGCCCATTATCGTCTGTATAATGCATTACCTTCGCATTATGAGTCTCTGCAAATACTAAGAGGTCGCGAAGTACCATATTTTCAAATACATGCCCAAAATAATCGATATCTTTCTTAAAATATTCCGGTGATATTCCAAGACCTGCCAACCCAATTGATGGATCTACAAAAATATGCTTTCTGGCACTTCTTATTGCGGTCTTAGAGCGAATCTGAGGCGTCCATGCATCAATATCTTTATTGCATATCTGTCTATGATAGTCTCTTGCAATCTCTAACTTCGCATCCTGATCTCTAATAGCTAGTGTTCTTGGCCAACCTCCTCTACAAGCTGCAAAAAACAAATTCTCCAAAGGAATATCAGACTTACAACCTATACATTTACTAGGATTATCAAATAATTCTGTAATAGATACCGTCCCATTTGATTCTCCAGTCTCATATAAGGTCATAGGCAACAGCTCTAATTGCGTTATTCTTCCAGTACCAGTGTGAGGAGTCTCAACCCTCCTACTTGTAGAACCCGTAAGATAATACTGTCCTACATCTTCAGGATAATCGTCACAATTCTTTCTTATTGCCCCCCAAAGCTTTGGTGCATCCTGCCATTCATCAAACAAAATTGGCTTTTCATTCTCCAACAAAAACTGAGGTGATGTCTGAGCAATCGAAAGATATCCGTCTCTTTTCTCCTCATCTTGAAACACTATTTTTGTATTTTTCGTCAAATTTATTTTGTGTTTTTCGGGTTTTTTATTTTGTGTTTTTCGGATTTTTTACTTTATGTTTTTCTGATTTTCCACTTTGTGTTTTTCGGATTCTTCGCAAAAAGCTTCAACCTTCTTGATTTGCTCCTCCATGCCCTGACCATTGTTCCTGTGAGTCATATACACGAGGAACATTAAAAAGGACTCGCATTGCGAGTCCTTCTAATGCTTAACCTCATTATTTTACCACTTCCCAGTCATTGTCATGAGGTCCATTCGTAATCACATTCTCTACATGTGTAAAAATATACTACTCTTCCTGGCATACCGCCACTGCCTGGATTTTGTTGACGTCTTTCGTGAATGTTTTTAGAACCGCACTTCTTACATTTGCGGGTGCCTAAGCATCCTCCACCTGTAACAGCCTCAAGCTGCTCATCAGAAAGTTCAATTCCTTCAACCTTAGCAAGGCTTAAGATTTCCTCTGTACTCTTGCAAGCTTCTACCTTCTTGACTTGCTCTTCTGATAATCCCTTTAATAATTCTTGCCTCATAGTAGCTACCTCCTCTTTGTTATGTCTAAAAGTTAAGCACCTCTAGTAGACCACCTATGTAAGCAGTCTTGGCATACATAGTCATATCTCATCCTACCATCTTCCAAATCCTCACCTATCTTCATAATATTAGTTGAATTACATTTTGGGCATTCTTTTTTCTTTTGTCCACCACAGCTTCCACCAGTAACAGCCTCAAGCTGCTCATCATTCAACGCAACTCCCTCAGACTTAGCAATTTCTAAGATTTCCTCCGGGCTCTTACATGCTTCTACCTTCTTGATTTGTTCCTCTGTTAATCCCTTTAACAATTCTTTTCTCATATTATTCCCTCCTTGTTACTTTCGATAATAATATATCTCGCTTATATATTATCGATTATTGCTTTCACGTTGTGATTTTATCCTCACATACATATATACACTTAAAATGTATAGAATGCGACATTTTTTTAATTTTTCTTCATTCCCATTGGTGAACATCATGAACATATCCGATTGAGGCATAAAAATGTTGCCAAATAAGCCCAAAAGCCCATTTGGCAACCAAGTGTTGACAAAAGGACCGTCCCCTGTCAACCTTTAATCATGTCTTTGATAACTAAGTTCGCCTGACTGAGAAGATTCTCGTAGGCGTTATTAGTTGCGTTATTATTGGTTCTATTTTCCATCTGCTGAACGAAGAATTCGTAGGAAGTATGATTCGGAAATTCCTTAAGCTTCTCAGCAAGCTCCGATGCAACCTTAGCTCTCGCAGCTGCTGATTCAGCAGATATCTCGCTGGAGTGTCCGGCGTTAACAGTATATGTTCTGCTAGGCACCTCAACACCATTATGGAAATATCCCATAACAAGGGCAACCGCCTTAGGAGTCTCACCATTATTGGGAATGCCACCTGCACGAGTAACTGCACCAGCTCCAGCATTATAAGCGGCATATGCCAATTCATAGTCGCCATTAAATCTGTCAAGATTAAGTCTTAATTCCTTAGCACCACCCATAATATTCTGATAAGGATCATATATATCCTCAACACCAAGCTCCGCAGCTGTCTCTGGCATTAACTGCATAATACCAACTGCCCCGGCAGAACTAACGCAAGCAGGGTCGAAATCAGACTCTAACTTAGCTACTGCCTTAAGGAAGTTAATATCGATATTGTATGTAGCAGCTGCTTCATTCAACATATCCTCTAGAGACATGGTTCTGCCATCAGCACTATTATTAGCACTTAGCTTGTTATAGTTATCAGCTATCTTACTAGCTTCTTCCTGAAGCTTGTTGGCAAAATCAGCACTTACTGGTGCCTTCTCAACAGTCTCAGAATATACAGTTGTTCCGCTATCATTTACTACAGATATTCTCATGTATTATTCTCTCGCAAATATTATTCTCTCGACAAATATTATACTCTTGACAAATACTCACCTGTTCTTGTATCAATCTTAATTACATCGCCCTGCTCAACGAATAATGGAACTAATACACTAGCACCTGTCTCAACAACTGCTGGCTTTGTAGCACCAGTTGCTGTATCACCCTTGAAGCCTGGCTCTGTCTCTGTAACCTCAAGCTCTACTGTAATAGGTGGCTCAACTGAGAACACCTTACCCTTATGAGAGCAAACCTTACAAGTCTCATTTTCCTTAACGAACTTAAGAGCGTCACCTATATCATCCTTAGATAATGCAATCTGATCATAAGTCTCTGCGTCCATAAAGTTATATAAATCACCATCAGCATATAGATATTGCATATCCTTACGGTCGATATGTGCCTGTGGGAACTTCTCTGTTGGTCTAAATGAAGTCTCAACAACACCACCGTTAACAATATCCTTAAGCTTTGTTCTAACAAATGCTGCACCCTTGCCAGGCTTAACATGTTGGAACTCAACTATCTGACATACCTTGCCATCATACTCGATTGTTACACCGTTTCTAAAATCACCAGCTGTAATCATCTTAATATATCCTCCTAAATAATAATGTCACATTTACGCGACTAATCCTATCTATTTTCAAATAACCATAGACCATACTATTCTATACTATATCTTGTATTTATGCAAGATAGTTTGGTGTATTTGCGAATTTAGAAGCCTAATTCTCAATATCGTGAATCATATCGATTCTTCTTTGGTGCCTTCCCCCTTCGAACTCAGCCTCAAGATAAGTCTTAACAATATCCTTAGCAAGCTCTACTCCAACAATCCTTGCGCCAAATGCGATAATATTGGCGTTATTATGCTCCTTTACCAAATGTGCAGTTGCAACGTCAGAACATACTGCTGCCCTTACGCCCTTAACCTTATTAGCAGCAATAGAGATGCCAACACCTGTACCGCATATTAGTATTCCGCAGTCAGCCTCTCCATTAACAACAGCCTCTCCAACCTTCTTGCCGTAGGCTGGATAATCACAAGACTCATTGTCGTCAGTTCCAAAATTCATCACTTCATGGCCCATACCTTCAACATATTCCTTAATAATAAATTTCAATTCTGTTGCCGCATGGTCATTTCCAATTGCTATCTTCATCATTTACCTCCTAAATATAAAAAACCTGTAGCATAGCCACAGGTTCTTGTCTACATATATCTTACAATGAGAAATCTTCTACACCGCCACTAACAGGATTGCTCTCTCTATCGCCTACGAAATACTGATATTGATGAATAGCTTCATCTCTCTGCATATCAGAAATAGCCTTCTCAACATCAAGATTCTTAAGCTCGCTGTCCTTACCCTTAAGAGAATAAGTTGCATTAGGATCATACTGACTGGCGAAATCATAAGCACCAAATGTCTGCTTAGCTCTTGCCTTGTCAATCTCTTCCTGAGTAACAGCTGGTTTTGATTCTACTTGTTGCTCCTTAGCAGCATCCACATTTACATCAGTATTCTTAACATTATTAACCGATGAAGCGGAATTAACTCCATAAGAGCTATAATTATAGAAACCGTCTACTGGACGAATACCAGATATATTCATAATTAAGTAATCTCCTATCTAACCTTACTTGTTACACAATGTGTATCGGTTTTTTGGCTTTTTACTTAACCCCATGAAATGTATTTTTTACAGTACATTTTCTAATAATTAATAGAATTAACTATTCTTCTGTGACCCTTCTTTGTCTTTGTCTAACATCTTCTTAAGCTCATTCATAAATGTGTTAACATCCTTGAATTCCCTGTAAACAGAAGCAAATCTAACGTATGCAACAGCATCTAAATCCTTAATCTTATCCATAAGAATCTCGCCGATAACATCGCTTGATATCTCCTTCTCTTCTCTTGAGAAAATCTCTGATTCTACATCGTCAACAAGCTTAGATATCTGTGCTGCTGGAACAGGTCTCTTATGACATGCTCTAAGAACACCAGATTCAATCTTAGACCTATCATACTGCTCACGGTTGTTATCCTTCTTAATAACAATAAGAGGAATTGTCTCAACCTTCTCGTATGTTGTGAATCTCTTGTTGCATTCGTCGCAAAGTCTACGGCGGCGAATTGAATTGTTGTCGTCTGCTGGTCGCGAGTCTATAACCCTGGTATTCTCGCTGCTACAAAAAGGACACTTCATATTTTGCTTCTCCTCCCACTCAATAACAACATATAGTGTTATTATATTAGAAAGACACATTATATGCAAGTACTTTATTAAAAAACTCCACAACACGAGTAATGCCGCGCTCATGAGAAAATCGCGCTGGCATTCTTATACTTGCAGAGGCGTGCATACACGCAAAATACCCTGCACTACGAGTAACTCCACGCTCATAAGAAAATCGCGTTGGAGTTCTCGTAGTACAGGGTATATAAAGTCTTATTCCTATGCAAGTGCTGCTGTGATGATAGCCATAGCATATACTTCGTCTGCCACGCAACCACGAGACAAATCATTGATAGGTGCGTTGAGGCCTAGTAGGATTGGGCCGAATGCCTCATAGTTACCACATCTTTGTGCAATCTTGTAGCCGATGTTACCTGCGTTGATGTCAGGGAATATGAATACGTTAGCCTGGCCTGCAACCTTAGAGCCCTTTGCCTTAGTCTTAGCAACCTCTGGAGATACTGCTGCATCGAACTGTATCTCACCTTCAATTGCCATATCAGGATACTTCTCCTTCGCCTTGGCAGCTGCATTAGCAACTAAAGTAACATCATCACCTTTACCAGAGCCAAGAGTAGAATAGCTTAAGAATGCAATCTTAGGATCAATTCCGAATATCTTAGCGCAGTTAGCTGTCTCATACATAATCTCGACTAACTGATCTTCTGTAGGGTGCAGGTTAATTGCACAATCAGCCATAGCCATAGACTCTGTAACTCCACCATTGTCTCTTGTCATAATGAAGCAAGATGATACTATTGTATTCTCAGGCTTAGTCTTAATAAGCTGTAAAGCAGGGCGAACAGTATCTGCTGTTGAGTAAGTTGCACCTCCAAGTAAAGCATCAGCAACACCCATCTTAACAAGCATAGTACCGAAATAGTTAGGCTGCTTAAGCATCTTAGTAGCATCTTCCTTAGTAACACCCTTCTTCTTACGAAGCTCTACGAACAAATCAACCATTTCGTCGAATCTCTCGTAGTTATCAGGGTCAATAATTGTAGCTTTACCAATAACGTAGCCGCCTTCCTTAGCAGCTTCGATAATCTCTTCTGTCTTACCAACTAGTACTGGCTGAAGGAAATCATCCTCTGCCAATCTCTCTGTCGCCTGAAGAATTCTAACATCAGAGCCTTCTGTAAATACAATCTTCTTTGGATTCTTCTTAAGAATCTCTTTCATCTTGGATAAATCTGCCATTTTCTTACCTTCTTTCTTAATTTAATCGTGAACTATGATACCCACCATATGACTTTTTATTTTTCATTTCGTCACTTTCATTGACGAACATAATCATATCATCTACAATCTTCTTCGCTTCAACATCATCGTATTCCTTAAGACAATCCACTGCCTTCTTAACCTTCTTTCTAACATCAGGCGGAAGGTCATAGCCCTTCAATTCCTTAAGCCTGTCAAGGGCTTCAGCTGTCTTATAGGAATCTAAATCATCCATTGTAGCATTTAACCTGGTGATAATCTCCGGCATACTAATTGGCGTAAGGGCTGAACTATCAACATTATCGAGCATATAATCAAGCATCTCCATAATGTGCTCAACCATCTCTAATGCACCGTCATAGTTATCAGCCTCTAGCTTAATCTTGACATTGTTAAGACGTCCTAGAATCTCATCATCCATCTTGAATTGAAGCATTTCTTCAATCTCTTTCTTAACCTTATCTTCTTCAAGGTCAAGGAGCTCATGGTAAATGTTATTAATTCTTTGGGCCAATTCCTCATTTTCAAGAGGCAGAACACCCAGCTTCTTAAATACATTATCTATTCTCATCTTGAGGTCTTCAGCATCAAATGGCTTCGTAATGAAATCCACTATTCCCAGCTTCGAGCCCTCTAATACAGTCTGGGCATCTCTCTTGGCAGTTAGAAATATTACAGGAACATCAACCCCATTCTCCTGGGTTCTAATCTCTCGAAGTGTCTCTATTCCATCCATAATTGGCATCTGGACATCAAGAAGAATCATATCGCAAGTCTCTCTATATAAATACTTGATTGCACGTCTTCCTGTTAACATTGGAATAATATCATATCTGTCGCTTAATTCTTGTTCAACTGTGGCCAGATTAACGGTATTGTCATCAACTACCATTATTTTCATTCTGCTCATGTATCTCTCCTCCTACAGATTGTCCGTATGCACTTAGTATATTAATTATTCCTTCCTCTGCACCGTCATCATCATACATCTTGAATTGTAGGGATATTTCCTCAAGCTTCGAAGTAGTCTCATCGTCTAACTTGTATTTTAACAAATCCTGCAATTCTCTGTAAGCTTCCTTACTCTTGAAATCCTGCGACAGTTCTAATATATGTCGAAGCTTCCTAATAAGCCTATTACGAGTCATTCCGTCGACTTTGTCTTCCTTTGCAGTTTCCTTGATTATGCCTTTTTTAAGTAGTACCCCTTTAATTTCCTCTAGTATTTTACCATATTCTTCGCAGAGTTTCTCATAATTTTTATTAATATAATCGATATCTTTATCTCTTGCGGCAAATTCATGCTCTTTTGCATGCTCTGATAAGTCATTTGCACCTATTGTAAGACTGGTACTCTTAAGTCCATGAACATACACTTCATAATTATCTATGTCCTTATTCTCATAGGCAGTTCTAATTTCACTTAGCTTAGATGCCCCTTCAAGATAGAATAGCTCTAGAAGCTTCATATAATCATTAAGAGTCATTTCCCTCTTATCTAGGACTCCACGAGAATCAACATCCTTCATATTCAGCTCTGAGAAATCATCGTCTACGAATTCCGTCTTGTCGATTACTTCATCGCTAAATTCCATGTTACTTTTTGGAATCAGATTAACAAGCCTGTCATATAGTGCAATCTTATCAAGCGGCTTAGGCAGATAATCATCAAAGCCACAGTCAAGAAACATCTTATGGGCTCCCTCGTAGGTATTAGCTGTAAGGGCGATAATGTAAGGTTTCTTAGGCCTTGACGCGCATAATGTCCGGATATGACCAGTAGCCTCTATTCCGTCCATTTCAGGCATCATGTGGTCCATCATAATAATATCATAATCGTTGTTAGTCACAAGTTCTATTGCTTCCTTGCCCGAATTACAGGTGGTTACATCAAGCTCGTATGTCTCAAGCATTCCATCTACCACAAGGAGATTGATATTATTATCATCGCACACAAGCACCTTCGTTACAGGAGATGTGAATATGTACCTGGGCTTGGTCTCCTCTTCGTGAACTCTATGCTTGCTAATTGGCGTCCTATCAATGATTCGTTGGGTTACTGATACCGAAAATGTTGAGCCTTCACCATAGACTGATGATAAAGCAATCTTACCATCCATCATATCAACTATGCTCTTGGTAATAGACAGCCCAAGTCCTGTTCCTTCAATACTCTTATTGTTAATCTTGTCTACCTGCTCGAATTTCTCGAAGATAATCTTCTGGTTATCTTCACTAATTCCAAGTCCTGTATCCTCTACTGAAAATATTAATTCCACATTTTCATTAACTATTCTTCCATTGACGGTCAAATCAACATGACCTTTCTTAGTAAACTTAATTGCGTTGTTTAGAAGATTAATTAAAACCTGTCTTAACTTTCCATCATCTCCATACAGCTTACACGGAAGCGACTTATCAAGGTACAGATTAGTTTTTAAGCCCTTCTCCTTGGCTGGAATTCCTATGAGATTAAATGTGTCTGCCACAACCTCTTCAAGATAGTACTCGTCCTCTACAAGCTCCATCTTGCCAGCTTCCATCTTAGAATAATCTAAGACATTGTTAATAATGGATAGCAGATTCCTGGCAGCCTTCTTAATCTGAACAGCCATATCGTATACTTTACGGCCTCTGGATTCTTCTATAACAAGCTCACTCATTCCGATAATTGCATTCATCGGCGTTCTGATTTCGTGAGACATATTAGCAAGGAATATTGATTTTGCAGCGTTAGCTTCGTCAGCCTGCTCCTTTTTCAGTTTCATCTCTTCAACTGCTTTACGCTCTGAGGTAACATCTACGAAGGTTATTGACTGACCAACATTTTCCCCATCAGAATCAATTACAGGGTTCCACTCGCTATGATACATTATGCCATCCTTGATAAATTCATGGCGTCCTAAGGCATAGCCAGAATCCGCCGCAAATCTAATAAATGTATCAATGTTTTTTCCAACATACTGGTCAATTTCTGTTACAATCTCCCCCGCCTTGGAATTGTAATATAGTATCTTACCTTCAACATCAAGAATAATAACAGGCTGTCCGAAGGAATCCAAGGCAGATTTTGCAGCTACTGATATGATATCAAGGCCCTGCCTTCGCCAGCTAATTAGCACCTTCAAGCTTAGGGCATAGCCTGCAACAAGCATTATTGGGTCGTAGCCCGTTGAATATATTAGTGGCAAGGATACGAAGAATGCCGCCACACTTCCAATAACCTGAAGCAAAAAGGTAATACCTGTTCGTTTTCTGTCCTTATCCTTCTCTTTGCTTAATCCATATGAGAGAATTGCAACTTCAGCTATTATCGGCCCGAATACCATCATCACCCAGAACAATATGCCAAAGACCCCCAGCTCCACCTCTATCCTTGGAAATACAGGGTCCTCCACGAAGGTAATGCTCTTATAGTACCAGCCTCTTCCAATATCTATAAACTGAACGAAGGATATTATGCCATATACAAGCACAAGAATTCTTATCCATATTGCATCTATCATCTTGCCTATATATTGCATACAGAACAATAAGAAGGGCACCTGGAACATGGCAACTCCCACCGTCTCAATACATTTGCAATAATATATTAATTCGAAATTGGCAAATGGCATTATCTCACCAAGAAGTGCCATATTATATACTGCTGTGCCAAATGTCATGAATATTAAAAGTCTCTGCTGAAACTCGTTCTTCCTAATCAGAAGGAAAAGCAGGACCATCATATTAAGGGCAATCTCTACGGATTGAAGTACGATTATTATTGTGTGTAATGTTGAACTAGTCATTGAACCTTACCTCCCGAATCTATGGTCACCTGGTTACTTATGCTATTCATATAATTATATAAAGAGGCCGCTTCCTCCGGTGTCATCTCCCTGGTTGTGGCACCGCTGGCCTTTGCCGGAATCAGACTGTAGCTCGGATTAACATTTTCATTATCGAAATCGATACTTAGGGCAAATGTCCTATCAATATTCTGGTTGAATATAAAGTTACCAAGGCTGTAGAATATAAGCTTACCGTTGTATCTCTCAATTCCCTGAACTACATGAGGATGGGCGCCAATAATAGCGTCAGCCCCTGCGTCAATCACCTGATGACCGATGGTCTTCTGGTACTCCTCAAGCTTATCAGTATGCTCTGTACCCCAGTGAATCATTACGAATACAAGATTGCACTGACTCTTAGCCTCCTGCACCTTCCTGCATAGGTCCGCAGGGTCATAGGTTGTAAATACGCCAGGCTGGCTATTCTTAACATTCCACTCAACCACAGGAATTACGCGGGATGCTGCAACAATTCCCACCTTAACGCCGTCCTTTTCGAAGGTTACAAGCTTGCTGGCCTCCTCAAGATTGTGACCAGCTCCGGTAAATGGGATGTTAGCCCCATTAAGTGTTGTAAATGTATCCTCTAAAGCCTCCTTGCCGAAATCAAGCACATGGTTATTGGCAAGGCCTACTGCGTCGATACCCAATTCACCGAATATTCCTACGTATTTTGGATCTATACGAAATGTATATTGCTTATCTGGTGCCTTGGTTCCTCTAGTCGAAAATGGGAACTCTTCGTTTACCATTGTATAATCAGCATTTAACATCTTGTCGCGAAGGGTGCCTGACACAACTCCATCGATTCCCTTGCTATTATAATTAGACAGCACATATTCACTAAGAAGAACATCACCTGTAAACAGCATGTTCATATGTACAGGCTCCTTCTTAGCAGGAAGCTCTTCACTTGGCAAGACATTCTCAGATGTAACCTTGCTGCTGCTTTCTTCATCCTGCTTCTCTATGTAACGGCCATATACATAGAGGCCGCCTATAATTCCAAGACCGATTAATGCAACAACAAGTATAGTAATTAGTATTCTTTTCTTCATATTAAAAATCCATCCTTATCAATATATTTTATCAATTGCATTAAACCATGTAAAGTGCTATAATACGCAATAATTTTGTATACAATAGACTGTAATTTAAGGAGGCTGGAAAATGAATGACAAAATTAACACAACCACAAAAAAAATTGCATTCACAGGGGTATTTATCGCCCTTGTATTCGTACTTACAATAGTTGTAAGAGTGCCGTCCCCTACGGGAGGGTATATTAACATAGGAGATGCAGGAGTATTAACCGCTGGAATTATCCTAGGCCCTGTATACGGCTCTATTGCAGCCGGACTCGGCTCTGCTATTAGCGACATAGTTGCAGGCGTACCAATATATGCACCAGGAACTCTTGTAATCAAAGCCCTTATGGCATTAGTGGTGGGCTTATTCTATAAGAAATGTAAGAGCAACGGACGCCTTATTGTGCTTCTGTTATTGTCAGAGCTAATTATGGTTGCAGGATATTTCTTATATAGCGCTCTTATCTTATACTTAACGGGGGCAGACAATGCTCTATATGCAAGCCTAGAAGAAATTGTAGGCAACTCCCTGCAGGGAGCCATTGGAATTATAGGTGCGATAATGTTAAGAAGACTATTCGAGGACATCCTAACGAAAATGAATGAGGAGAAAACAAGTTAATGAGAGATAATCTACCAAAAGATCCAATAATTCTACTATCTGTTGTTAATACAGCTCTTCGTGATGAGTATTCTTCCCTTGATGCTATGTGCAAAGACAAGGGATTTGACAAGGCAGAAATTATATCAACATTAAATAAAGTCAATTATTCTTATAACGAGGAACTTAACCAGTTCAAGTAAGCCTATTATTAATTAAGGAGAAATATACCATGAGAAAAATCAGACTGTTTATGACTGTTGTGAAGAGATGCCATGCAGATAAAATTACAATAGGATTATTAATCTGCTTCTTCCTTGTGTCCCTAATAATCATGCTTGTTGAGCCACATATCAACAACTATGGCGATGCCATGTGGTATACCTTCGTATCTGCAACTACCATTGGTTTTGGAGATGTAATTGTAACAACAACATTAAGTAGGTTGCTTACTGTATTAATAACGCTATTCGCCTTAGTCTGGACAGCAGTATTCTCTGGTGTCGTCGTTACTATATATCTAGAGGTTATAGAAAGGACTGAGAAGGAAACAGTTACTCAATTCATGGACAAGCTCGAGCATCTGTCTGAATTAGACAAATCAGAGCTTGAAGAACTAGAAAACAGAGTCAAAGAAGTGCGCAAGAAATACTAACGATAGGTTGACAGGGGGGGGTTGTCAACCCCAGTGAATGTATGATTTGATTTCTTCCATCCATGTATTTCCATTCTTTCTATAGACATCAAGCGAATTGATGTATAGCTTCGCCAGCTTCACTGCTGATTTGTCATAATCAGATGTAACATCCTCTGGCACATAATTAGAAAGCATGCTAATAACGTATGTCTTACCCTTATATTCACCTAGATAAATCATTACGTGACCACCGATATCAAGAATGTCCCCTGGCTCAAGCGCGCCGAGGGCTTTCTTCTTATTGTCATATCCCTCTATATGTTCAATATTGGTGCCATCCTTAATCCGCATCTGGAAGCTGCTGTTGCGAGGCAGGGTGTATCCAAAGCACAGGAAGATATCTCTTATGTAGGAAGAACAATCTCTAAGGCCATCACGTCCTCCCCAGCCATACTCGTCACCCCACACACTGAATGCAAGCTGAAGAATACTACGTCTGGTGGCTGGAAGATAGCCAATGACAGCGTTACTACTGTCAATTGTACCTGTTATATCGCAACATAATGTACCGTCTTCGCATCTTGCCGGCACACAGACCTTGTAGTTTCCTTTTTCATCCTTCCCTTGGAAATGTAGTTTTGTTCCCATGAAGGTTTTTGTCGAGTAGGAAACGCCTTCTATCGCCGCAGAGCTATCAATAGCAATATCGCAATCATTAGTTACCATAATGAAGCTGTCGTTATCAAAGTATCTATCCCACGTGCTTTTATCTTCTATAATGGCTATGTTAGACTGCTTAGTCCAGCCTGTAAATTCAATAGACTTAACATAATAATATCTATGGGTTGTGTCCTCTAATAGTATGATTACAGGTGAATTCACCTTAACAAATGTCTCCTGCAGCTCGTTATATCTTACATCAAGTTCACTGTCAGTAAATATGTCTTCTGTTGGAAGATCTGTTAGAGCTGCGCCACTTACAACCACACCATATCTTAACGTCACCTCTTCATCATCCGGTGGAACATTTCGATACGATTTATACTGTTCTAGCAGCTTCGGGGTTACTCTCTTGCCATCAAGATAGAACTCTCGCTCATCCAAGCCAACAAGAGCCATCCAGTCTCTAAGCCACTTGCCATCTATTCTTTCATCTATTGTTAATACAGGATTTAATAATTCTTCATCCTTAATAGTTAGTGTTTTATCCCAGTCACAGTCACTATTATTAATCCAAAACTCCAAGGCATCCTTAGGATTCATATTATTAAAGGTTGATTCCATACCATCCGATTCCTTCATCATTCCATCCTGTAGATAAGAGCCAGTCTTTCTCTCCTACATTTGCAGTGTAGACATGGGATTGAACACCCACATTAGTATGTGGATTGAACAGACGATAGACTGGTACTCCACTATCATCTGTGGAACACCAACCCACTCCTTCGCAATTCCACCCTGTAGATGTCAGCCAATTCATCTCAGATTCATCTGCTGTGTAGTGATGCTCACCTGATGCAGGATTATAGAATCTGTATACGCAAGTACCAATTGCAGGGGCTTTCCAGCTTACACCTTCATTATTCCATCCACACCCCACAAGATAACTAATCTCTCCATCATCTAATGAATATAGATGATCACCACTAAATGGGTTGTATAAGCGATATATGTTCTTATCTTCTAACGTTCTAATTAAAGTCGAGCTCTTTGATTGATTCAAAGGGAGCATAGAATACTGGGTCGTCATATCATCTTGTAGCACAAACACTCCTGGCAAATACGCTGTATACCCCATATTAAGCGGAGTCCTTATTTCCATTAAAGACACACATCCGTCTAACATTTTCTCATATGCTCTAGTACTATCACTACTCAAACTACCCATGTCAAAATTGCTTAAATCTAAAGTCGTTAAACCTTTACATCCTCTAAACATTTCGGACATATTCGTAACAAGGCTTGTATTAAAACCACTTACATCTAAATTGGTCACATTCTCACAGTCACAAAACATAGCAAGCATATTAGTAACTTTGCTTGTGTCAAAACCACTTACATCTAAACTGGTCAAATCCCTACAGTCAGCGAACATAGCTCCCATATTAGTAACATTCCTTGTATCAAAGCCGCTTACATCTAAATTAGTCAAGCTTCTACAACCAAAGAACATATTGAACATATCAGTAACCTGACTTGTATCAAAGCCACTTACATCCAGATTAGTCAAGTTCTGACAATAGAAAAACATACAGATCATATTTGTAACATTACTCGTATCGAAGCCACTTACGTCAACACTTTTCAGACTTCTACAGTCGTAAAACATAAAATGCATATCTGTGACATTGCTCGTATCAAAGCCACTTATGTCCAAATCAGTTAGGTTTCTGCAGGTATCAAACATTTCACTCATATCTGTGACATTACTTGTATCAATATCCTTACTAAAACTAATAGATTTGACATTTTTACAATTTCTAAAAAAAGCATAGCAATTGTCATTTAATTTGACTGTGTAGATCACCCCATCAATCGTTGCAGTAGCAGGAATATTAACAACTTCTGCGTTACCAATATATTTTCTAAGGACAATATTATTCCCTTGAATCTCATACTCAACTGTCTGCCAATTGATGGAATCATTCTTCTTATCCCCAAACACCTCATCAATAGTCTCGGCAGCTTCTTGAGAATTATCCTCCTGCACCTGTGCGTCATTCTCTTTCGCCTGCACGTTACTAATTGGCGTAACGCTAACGCATACTGATAATGCCATTACTAGTGCAAGTGCAGATGCTGTAATTCTTTTCTTCATGCTACTTTTCCTCCTCTTATCTACTATTATGATGATTGCAATTTACATTAAGCTTAAGTTCGTCGACTTCTCTTTTTCTTCCTATCATATTCAAACAATAACAAAACCGCCCAGAATTGTCAATTTTTTGCAATTCTGGGCGATTATAGCATTTATATCATCCTATTTTCTACTGGGCTGGCACTATGCTTGTTATCTTGGCGTTGCCCTGTAAATCTTCATATATGGTCACAATCACCTTTGTATCTGGCGCATTTTCAGCTGAGGTGTGTTCATTACATAAGAATTTGTAATTAGTTCCAGCTACCACCTGTGTCTCTAACAGCTTTACCGGCTCGTAAGACAACCCATCTATAGTTCCTAATGCCTTGTTGAATAGTTCCCTGTGAGCATTAGTGATTGTTCCATCCGTTGCCACAGTCCAGCCTCCTGCTGTTGTCTCTTCTTGCTTAGAGCACCCAGAACAGGATGTCATGGAAAATGTGCATGCAGCAATCATAATGCATACTAGAACTTTCTTCATATTCTTCTTCATAACCCTTGCCTCCTATATATGATATAATCCTACATATGAGAGAGAAAATCAAGATAATCACTGCAAATGAATACTATAAGCGCACCTTCAGACAGAAAATATACAAGCTATCCTTAGATGCAGGCTGCACCTGCCCTAACAGAGATGGTACTCTTGGCACGAAGGGCTGCATATTCTGTAGCAACGGTGGCTCAGGTGAGTTCGCAGCGGATAGGACTAAGTCTATCACAGCGCAAATCGAAGAAGCCAAAGGCCGAGTGGATGCTAAGATGCCTAAGAATGCTGATTCCAATAAGTATATAGCCTACTTTCAGTCATTTACCAATACTTACGGAAATGCAGATGAATTGAAAGCAAAATATCTAGAAGCAATTAGCCATCCTGATATAGTAGCCCTGTCTATTGCCACAAGACCAGACTGTATAAGCGATGAAATACTAGAAATTATATCTAGCATTAATAAATCTACCCCTGTCTATGTGGAGCTTGGGCTTCAGACTATACATGAAAGCACTGCTAAATATATCCGGCGTGGATACCAGCTAGAAACCTACGACAAATGTGTAGAACGCCTTAGCAGTAAGGGCATAGATATAATTACTCATATAATACTTGGACTACCTGGGGAATCTGAAGAAATGATGCTTCAAAGTGTAGACTATGTAAGAAAGACCGCAGAGCAATACCCTAATATCACTTGTGGAATTAAACTTCAACTACTCCATGTTCTGAAGGGTACTGACCTTGAGAAAGCCTATAACGACGGGGTTTTTGAGGTGTTAACCCTTGAGGAATATGTTGATATAATATATAAATCTCTCGCCATTCTTGAAGACAAAGTTGTCATACACCGCTTGACTGGCGACGGAGACAAAAAGCTCCTTGTGGCACCCCTCTGGTCTGCCAACAAGAAGCTTGTTCTTAATGAAATCAATAAATTATATTACCTATGATAAGTCTTACACCTCATCTAACGCTTTACCAATATCATTTCTCATATATTTATTGTCGAAATTAACCCATGCTGTAGCGTCATATGCCTTCTTTCTAGCCTCTAACAGGTCATTTCCCTTAGCTGTCACCCCAAGAACTCTACCACCATTAGTTATGAAGTTACCATCACTGTCAAATGCTGTTCCTGCGTGGAAGCAATAATACTCATCATTATCGAACTTATCAAGTCCTGATATCTTAAATCCCTTCTCATAGGAAACAGGATAACCATCGGAAGCAAGCACTACACATACAGCTGCATTATCCTCGAACTCAAGGTCAATCTTGTCAAGAGTACCATCTACGCAGGCTTCCATAACATCCATTATGTCATTCTTCATACGAGGAAGTACTACCTGTGCCTCTGGATCTCCGAATCTTGCGTTATATTCAAGAACCTTCGGACCATCCTCAGTAATCATAAGTCCGAAGAATATAACGCCCTTGAATGCTCTGCCTTCCTTGGACATTGCATCAACTGTTGCCTGATAAATGTATTTCTTACAGAACTCGTCCACTTCATCAGTATAGAATGGTGATGGGCTAAATGTTCCCATTCCTCCAGTATTCAATCCTGTATCACCATCTCCTGCTCTCTTATGGTCTTGAGAAGAGGACATAATCTTAATAGTTTTGCCATCACAGAAGGAAAGAACTGATACCTCACGACCTGTCATGAATTCCTCCACAACCATGGTATTACCAGCTTCGCCAAACTTCTTATCCTCCATAATAGTCTTAACGCCCTCTAAGGCCTCGTCTAATGTATTACAGATAAGAACACCTTTACCAAGGGCAAGGCCATCAGCCTTAAGTACGATTGGCATCTTAGCCTTCTTAATATATTCGATTGCATCATTAGCATTGTCGAAATTCTCATAAGCAGCTGTAGGAATGTTATATTTCTTCATCAAATCCTTAGAGAAAGCCTTGCTACCCTCAAGGATTGCAGCGCTTTTATCAGGTCCGAACACCTTAAGGCCGCGCTTCTTAAATACATCAACAACACCACCAACAAGTGGATCGTCCATACCGATAATTGTAAAATCAACGTTATTCTTCTCAGCAAAGTCAGCAAGTGCGTCGAATTCCATTGCCTTAATAGGAACAAGTTCAGCAAGCTGGGATATGCCTGCGTTGCCTGGTGCACAATATATCTTATCTACTCTCTTAGACTTAGAAACCGCCATACAGATAGCGTGCTCTCTACCGCCACTACCTACAACTAATACTTTCATCTTATTTCTCCTTACTTAATATAATTCCTAAGTGATTAATGGTGTATTACAACTGCTAATATGCAGAGTATTCCCATACACATTAACTTGAGCAATAGTATATGTTGGTAATTGATTAAAGTGAGGGAAATTTTCGGCAAGGATGCCGAAAATAGGTCCGAGTGGTCTGGACGACTGTCGAGGACCGGTTCCCGTCATAAATCGTAAGGAGGAACCCGCTTGCGAGAGGAATCCTTACGATCAAAATTCAATATACTTCGCATCAATTGCTTACATATACTTTGCGAAAAGTTACCGAGTATGGGAATACTCTGTATATAAGTAGTTGTTAATCTGCTATTAAGCCCTGGCTTATCATATTAATAGCCTTCGGCAGAATAACCCACTCTGCCTCTTCCATGACACGCCTCTGCAACACCTCAGGAGTGTCGCCATCCTTCACTTCAACTGCCTTCTGCAGGAGGATAGGACCGGTGTCAGTACCTTCATCTACAAAATGTACAGTAGCACCTGTAATCTTAACTCCACGCTTTAGCGCTCCTTCATGAACCTTAAGTCCGTAGTAGCCTTTGCCACAGAAGGATGGAATCAAGGATGGGTGAATATTAATTATCTTCTTAGGGAATCTGGCAACCATTTTAGCTGGAATATTAACAAGAAATCCCGCCAGAACAATTAAATCAGGATTTATTTTATCCATTTCTTCCACCAATGCCTCGTTGAATTCATCTCTGGAATCGAAGTCCTTTGGCGAAATACATTTCGCAGGAATACCATTATCCTTAGCCCTTGTTAGCGCGTAGGCGTTAGCATTGTTACTTACAACCTCTACAATCTTCGTATTCTCAATTGTCTTATTATTAATTCCATCAATGATAGCCTGCAGATTCGTGCCGCCACCTGATACAAGTACAACTATATTCATACAAGCTCTACTCCCTTGTTTCCTGACTTAATATAGCCTACCTCGTAAGCCTTCTCACCAGCAGACTCTATTGCAGACATAACCTTGTCAACTTCAACCTTAGCAACAGAAATCACCATACCAAGACCCATGTTAAATGTGTTATACATCATTTCCTCTTCAATTCCACCAGTCTTCTTAATCAGTTCGAAAATTGGTGGAATATCGTAGGAATCCTTCTTAACAACTGCACATACATTATCAGGAAGCATACGAGGAATATTCTCATAGAAACCACCACCTGTAATGTGTGAACATCCATGAATTCTAACACCCGCATCCTTAATAGCCTTAAGGGCTTTCACATATATAATTGTTGGGCGAATTAGCGCCTCTCCAAGAGTCTCGCCAAGCTCATCATAGTAGGTATCAAGACTCTCCTTAGTCATCTCGAATACATTTCGAACAAGGGAAAAACCATTAGAATGAACACCACTAGAAGCGATACCAATAAGCACATCCCCATCAGCAATCTCTTCACCAGTGATTATATCCTTACGGTCACACACGCCTACCGAAAAGCCAGCAAGATCATAATCATCCTCAGGCATAAGGCCAGGATGCTCTGCTGTCTCGCCGCCAATAAGGGCGCATCCAGACTGCTTGCAGCCTTCTGCCACACCGCTAACTATTGTTGCTATCTTCTCAGGATAATTCTTGCCACAGGCAATATAATCTAAGAAGAACAGTGGCTCGCCACCGGCACATGCCACATCATTAACGCACATGGCAACAGCATCAATACCAATGGTATCGTGCTTATCCATAAGGAATGCCAGCTTAACCTTGGTTCCGCATCCGTCTGTACCAGACAGAAGAACTGGATCTTCCATATCCTTGATTCCTGCCATTGAAAATGCACCTGAGAAGCCTCCCAAGCCACCCAGAACCTCTGGTCTCATTGTCTCCTTAACGCTAGCCTTCATAAGTTCTACTGACTTGTATCCAGCCTCAATATCTACACCTGATGATTTGTAATCCATGATTTACTCCTATTCTGGCTTAAAGATTAACTGTCACCGCTCCTAATAAGCCACTTATGAGCGTCTTATGTACTCCATATGTCTATAAGCAACTCCACGCCACTAAGAATATGGCTTAGGAGTTCTTATAGACATATGACCTTCTAATTCATCTTACAAAAATGCCTCATAACCCTCTGCCTGTAGCTTATCATCCTTAGCTACGACTCCGTCCTTCATTTCCTTAGAATAATCGGCTAGCTTAGAAGCCAATGATTCATTGTTTGTTGCAAGAATCTTAGCTGCTAAGATACCTGCATTCATTCCGCCATTGATTGCTACTGTTGCTACTGGAATGCCGCTTGGCATCTGCACTATTGAATAAAGTGAATCTACGCCACCTAGGTCTGATGTCTTCATAGGAATTCCGATTACAGGACCGTTAAATAAAGCTGCGCACATTCCCGGAAGGTGTGCTGCCTTACCTGCGCCTGCAATTATAACCTTAACTCCTCTATCCTTAGCGCTCTTAGCATATTCAAAGAATATATCCGGCTCTCTGTGTGCCGATATAATTCTCATCTCATACTCAATTCCAAACTTATCAAGAATTTCAGCCGCCTTACTCATTACAGGCATATCTGAATCGCTTCCCATAACTATACTAACTTTCGCCATCTCTTATCTCCTTACTTTATTAATAGACTATGATTATACCACACATTAGTGTGAATTCCTAATCTAACGGCACATTAAGTTCCTCGCACCCTGCCACCACGAACCTGCCATCCTTAATGATTGGTATGCTGCTTCCATCAGGTAGCACCGCCTCTATTAACGCCAGCTCCTCAAACGGCATTGTTACATCCGTATGACAATTAAAATACGCCTTGCTTACATCCTCATTACGAAGCGCCGAGCATTCATTCTCTCTTGCTATTATGGCCTTGCCATCAGGATTGTATGTCTTAACATCTTCTTCATGTGAGTAGCAGGTATCCCCAAATGCAAAATGAGGCCCTGTCTTTTCTGCAATTAGAATTGGCAGCTTGTCCTCTATGTTGTAGTCTCTTGCCATTCTATAGGCTGTTGTATTCGTTCCAATGGCGAACTCACCTATTGGAAGTGTGTCGTGACGGAATAATACATTTTCAAATATCATTCGCTTGCATTCAGCTTCATCATCGAAGTTAGAGCAGCTATAATCTGCCACCATTCCATCCCTAACCTCAATAACAAGGTCATTATATTGCAGCCCATTAAGGAAGACATGGCTTACATTAAGTATTCCATTAGTTCCCTTAAGCACTGGTGATGTGAAGACTTCTCCAACCGGAATGTTAACATCAGCAACACAATTCTCAAACAAGGTCTCAGCATCTGGATTCTTCAATGTATGCAGATTAACATTGATATCCGTCTTGTTGTTACCCTGTCCCAATATATGGACATGGTCTGCCTTGTCTAATATATCAATAATAGCCTGCTGCATCCTCTGATATTTGTCATAATCAAGGGTGTTAATCTCCATTGTCTTATCGAAGACCTTCTTGAAGAACTCTTCGTCTCCTATCTCTGGTATAGGAAATGCTATTATTGTAAAGGAATACTCATCTCTAGGTATGTATCTGTTGTTGATTTCTCCTACCTTGGAGAGATATTCCACATTCCAAATGTTTTGCTTATCAGTAAACTTATATGCACCCTTCTTATTAACAGGGGTAAAATCCCTCTCACCAAAGGTCTGAATTACTGCTGGACCTGCGAAAATTTTCGCCTTGTCTGCATAAGCCTTAAATGCCTCTTCAATAGCTTCCACCCTGCGGTTATAAAACCTCTTATCGAAGTAATAGCCCTTGTCATCCTTGTGGTCGTATAGCCACTGCTTATTCATGGAGCTAAGATATGCATTCCTGCTTTTTGCTCCACCTTCGAAGGAAAAGACTCCGTCTCTGGCAAATATAGGCACTAGCCCTTGCTCCTTAAAGAGCTCCTTACTCTTTCTTACAACTCGCTCAAAACCAATTGGATATTCCACCTTCACAAGAGATTTCTTAGACATATCCTTCCTAGATGACTCAAATCCCTTAACGAAGCCTCCCACATAGCAGGATGCAATACTATCAATCTCATCCTGTGGCAGAGAATTAATATATCTTGCGAATTGAATATCATTCTCTGTGATATTAACACCATAAGCATATAAATAATTGACCTTACTTAAGTCAGCATCACTTACAATATCATCAACTACTGTTACAGCATCACCAAATAACCTGGCAATTGTATCAAATGTAAATACTTCACAATAATCGTGATAGAACCAGTAGATGCACTCATTAATTCTGTGAGCTGCTCTTTTTATATCAGCCTCCTCACACAATTCATCTTCATATACTCCATATATTTCCAAGAATAACTCGCTATAAATGGTAATTAAATCAAGTCTCTTATCTACTGCCCATGGAATCATTCCCATAAGCTCGTTATACAGAAATGACAGCTTGCCACCAAGAAAATCCCCTAGCTTGTCAAATGCAAAGCCTACATTAAGATAAGACTTGTCATAATTAACTATGTCCTTATAATAGTACATATTTCTATCGGCCAGCATCTCTAATTCATAGTCTTCAATCTCTTCAATTCCATCCTTGTCCTCATATAGGTCAATACATCTGATAATATGTTCAGATACCAACTCAAAATAAGGAGCATATTGATTAATATGCTCTCCCTTAATCTCTAATATTCTGCTTTTTGCAAGTTCCAGCCTCTCTTTTAGGCTGTCAATCTCGTCTAGTAATACTTTTCGCGCCATTAATTATCCTCTCATTCCTGCCAGCACGCGTAATCACGACCAGCACCCTTTATTTCTATGCAAATACAAGTCCGAAGAAATATAGTATTGCCCATGCAACCAACGCAATAACTGGAATGGCAATACCGAATATTCTTGATATAAAGTTATAATTCTTCTGCTTGAATTCTCTACGTCCTATAACAACACATGGTATTGTTGCCAAGAAAAATACCATTCCCAAGCCACCTACATAATTAGGAATTCTTCCACCTGACTCAATGGCGTATATTACTGCGAATATCAAAAATAGTATCGCAACTGCAGATATAACTGCCACAGTAATACTTGCGTTAGAAGAATTCTTGTTGGCTTCTGTTGCCCATTTTCGACGTCTATGTCTGTTATTCATTACACTCTCCTTAAGCTTAGGCTAAATGCTATTTGACGCCATACTCATCATAATATGCATCAATTGCCGACTTAATCTTATCGTCAATAACAATTCGTCCCTGACACTCTTTATTGTACAGGTAGTCAACCACTTCCTTCATGGTAACAATAGCGTTAGCATCAAAGCCGTACTTTTCTTTAATCTCATCAAGAGCGCTCATCTTGCCACCAAGACCAACCTCCATTCTGTTAAGAGATACCATAAGACCAAGAATTGTAACATCAGCAGCTCCCTTAACCTTAGGAACTGTCTCTTCCATTGATTTGCCAGAGGTTGTAACATCCTCTATCATAACAACCTTGTCGCCGTCTTGAAGCTTATAGCCTAGTAGTCCGCCCTTATCAGCACCATGGTCCTTAACCTCCTTACGGTCACAGCAGTACTTGATTTCCTTACCATATAGCTTCGAATAAGCCATTGCTGTAACAACCGCAAGTGGAATTCCCTTGTATGCAGGTCCAAATAGCACGTCGAAATCATCGCCATAGGTCTCATGAATTGCCTTAGCATAATACTCACCAAGTCTTGTTAGCTGGCTTCCTGTAACATATGCTCCTGCATTCATGAAGAAGGGGGATTTCCTTCCGCTCTTCAATGTAAATTCGCCGAACTTAAGTACATCCGACTCTATCATAAATTGTATGAATTCTTCTTTATACATAAATCCTCCTATCCAACAATTCGCTTCGCGAATCGTCGCTGTGTCACCAGGGCTCCTCCCACACTTCGTGTGGGTCCCTCCTCATGACATATTACATAAGTCTCCTTCCCATCTGTTCTGGGTTAGTTGAGTAAATCATTGCTGTATCTCTTGTAATTACACCGCTTCTATATAGCTTCTCAAGGCTACCATTCATTGTGCACATTCCCTCATCTGCACCCTGATAAATTACATTGTCAATCTGGTATATCTTCTCATCACGAATCATTGTCTCAATAGCAGGTGTAACCTTCATTATCTCAAATGCTGGTATTAAGTCACCATTTACTGTTGGCACAAGCTGCTGTGATACAACTGCCTTAAGCACCATTGACAGCTGTACTCTAATCTGAGCCTGCTGGCTTGCTGGGAATACGTCAATAATTCTGTCAATAGTCTTAGCTGCTCCAATTGTATGAAGTGAAGACAATAATAACTGACCTGTCTCAGCAGCTGTAAGCGCTGTATGAATTGTCTCATAGTCACGCATTTCCCCGAGAAGAATAACGTCAGGTGCCTGACGAAGTGCAGCTCGAAGAGCAGTATCATAATTCTCTGTGTCCTGCATAATCTCACGCTGTGTGATAATCGACTTATCGTGAGAGTGAAGGAACTCCAGCGGGTCTTCTAGCGTGATAATGTGTCCCTGAGAGCTGTGATTAATCTTGTCAATAATACAAGCTAATGTGGTTGACTTACCACTTCCTGCTGGTCCTGTAACAAGCACCATACCCTTTCTGATATTGGCAAGGTCCATGATTGTCTCAGGAATGTTAAGCTTGCTATAATCAGGCAGCTCGAATACCACAATTCTAAGAACTGCTGCATAGGAGCTTCTCTGCTTATACGCATTACATCTGAATCTTCCAACTCCTGGAATTGAGAATGAGAAGTCATCATCTCCTGTGGCCTTGAGCTTATCCATCTCTCTATGAGCCTTCTCGTATATCTCACTAATTAAGTGAAGTGAATCATCTACTGACAAATGTTCTTCATCAGGAAGAGTCTTCATTACACCATTACATTTTGCAGTAACAGAAGAAGCAGGGATGATGAACACATCCGAACCACCCATTTCTACTGACTTCTTCAATATCTCTTCTATTCTCATAAGCAACCTCCTACTTACATTATATGTCTATATGTTATGTCTCTAACCATTATACTTATATCTATTATCTGTCTAGCCTTCCCATACCGAAATTGGCTGAGATGGGTTCCATTCTGTCGTATTCTCTAAATTAAATCTCTCAACTCTCGTCTGAGAACCTTCCAGATTAATCTGAACATGAATCATCTGTCTGTCATTAACCTTGACACCATATTCCGCCCTGTTCTCATGAACAGTAACGCCTTCTATGGAATTAGCAATATCTCCCGCGCTTATTCCCTGTGCATGCATTGTGCTAATTCTTGCTTTAATCTCATTAGCCTTGCCCTCAGCCTCATAATAATCTGACATGAATTCCAAGTTCTTATTAGCTAGTGTATCATCAGTTTTGGCTGTAGACAATGCCAATACTCCAAGAGTTGTGAATACCACCACAACAAGCATCATTATAATTGTTGTAAATCCTATACCGAATCCCGTTCTAAATCTATTCATCTATTGCACCTGCCTTTCATACGCAGTTACATATGATAGTACTGTTCTGCCCTTGGTATCAATGACACTGACATCCACGTGAAGGATTGGTAACTGTTCATCATTAGTTGCGTTAATCTTCTCTATAAAATACGCATCTTCCTCTTCACATAATTGAAGAGATTCATCATAGAAGAGAACCTTGCTACCTGCCGGCATTGTTCCTCCTCTATACTCGTCCATCTGATTCTCAACAACTAATGTCAGTTCCGTCTTAGCCGAGCTTGCTGTCTCAACGCTATAGGACTTGGCAAATAGCTGTATAGTTATTACAGATGATATTGCGAAGAATAATATAACTATTATTAATTCAATTAATACTGCATTAACTTTGCTAACCTTTTTCATCTACAGTGCTCCTGTATTTACACTTTTTTGAATGTAGTAATTCTTATCACCACATTTTATCCTTATATTGATATTCCTGCCTGATTTGTCGACTATCATATTGTCAACATTGGCAATATTATCTCCATAGCCTAACTGAATGTCATTACCCTTGGTAAGATACTCCTTAAGCTTCCCATTATCTGCATAAATCGCCGTCTTGAACTCGCCATTTCCCTCATTAGAAAGAAGCAGCACGTCCTTTCCATTAACATTTACAACATCGATACCACCATCATAGTCGTTACTTCTAATCTTGTTCTCTATATACGAGATTGTTGTACGAATTCCAGAGTTAGTATCTACCCTGCCTGAAATGTTAGTATAGAACTTAATTCCTACAGCAACTAACACAAGGGAGAGAATTGCGAATATACTAAATATTAAGAACACCAAAATATTCTGTATAGAATGCTTTTCCTTCAAATCTATTCTCCTTTTACCTTCACACTAATGCTTGGCATAATATTAGATGCGAATACTTCATAATTAATATTAAAATCTTCCTCGTTGACGATAACGCCATAGTTATCTCTAACGTATTTTAAGCTTTCTGGATATCTGCCTTCAATTGCATAGCAGGTAACTGCTGCTTTACGAATTGCTTCTTCCTGCACCTGAGCCTGCTGCGCGTCTGCCTTGCTGGTCATATTAGTAGACCAGAGGATAATGGCAAGAATTACTGCAATGAACGCAACCGGGGCAATGAAAGCTTTCCATAAGTCTTTCTTCATAAGCCTTTACCCCATGTTGTTTATAATTGTTATAAGCGGTAGCATTACTGATAGGAGGATTGCTCCAACAAGCACTGTCATTACTGCAACAAGTGCTGGTTCGATCCATGAAATAAGGTTGTGGATTCTCGAATCAACTTCCTCGGAATAGATCTCTGCAATCCTTTCAAATGCGTGGTCGCTCTGTCCTGTTGTTATACCAATCTGAACCATTCTAAGTGTCAGCTTGTCGAATAGCTCTGCCTCTTCAATAGCTGGTGCAAATGCGCTGTCAGCATTTACAAGCTCAAGACATTTATTAATCTTAGCAACGTATTTCTCATCTTCTACAATCTTAGATGACATCTCAAGACATTCTGTAAGGTTATAGCCTGAGCTTAGCATCATGGCCATTACAGATGCAAAACGCTCCGTTGCAATCTTATTTCTAATTCTGTTAACTGGCTTAAGTATCTTACCTGCTACATTAAGGGCTGCCTGCTTCTTATCAGACTTAAGCAATGCACCGAATATAATGGCAATAACAATGAGCACGAGTAGAATAGCAAGTATTACAATTCCAATAACAGTACATACTTCAATTACATCATTAGTAGTCTCAGAAAATGCTGCACCAAGGTTACGGAATACTTCTCTGAATATTGGAAGCACCTTGAGTACCAATAATAGTACAACAGCACCCATAACAACCATCATAATGGACGGCTGCAGCACTGCTGAACGCACCATCTCATGAATTCTGCTCTCTCTATCGTAGAAGCCAGCAAGCCTATCCATTACATTGTCAAGCTTACCTGCTCTCTCACCTACATTAATCATCTGGAGCATGTATTCAGGGAATATCTCAGCCTTGGCACAAGCATCATAGAAGCTTGTTCCCTTCTGATAATCCTCATTAATACTTAAGAAATACTCTTCGTATTTTGTTCCCCTATAGTTCTCGCATACAGCTTCAAGTCCCTCATAGAGAGGTACTCCAGACTTAAGAACCATTGCAATCTGTTCACAGAAAATCGATATCTCGTCTTCTGCAATTACTCTGTTACTACCCATTAACTCTAATACTCCTTTTCCATAGTATAATCTGATTCTTTATGACCTTTTCCATCCATTGTTGTGTCCATCCATTCCCATTTGCCATCTATATATACCTGGGACCATGAATGCGTTATTCCTTCTGGCTGAACCTTGCCTATTACAAGCTTGGTTGGAATTCCCTGGGCACGAAGCATAGCAGAGAACAGTGCACAATAGTCGAAGCATATTCCCTTCTTCGTCTTCATTGTCTCTTCAAGGTCAGGTAGATATCCGCTCTGTACAGTCTTGGCAAGTTCCTTGTCATAGGTCATATTATCAACAACCCAGTCGTATACCTTATCAACCTTTTCCTTGTCCGACTTAAGTCCATTACATATCTCGTATGACTTGGCAACTGCACTTGCGTCATTTGTATACCACACATACTGGCTCGGATAGATAAATACCCTGTTAGTATCATCCATATTAACATCAATATCAGCCTGATACAGTGGTGTATAATTAGTGCCGCCGGCGTTCTCTAGCACTCTTACCTTATATGTTCCATTTCCCATCTGAAGAGGGAAGAATACATATTGATTATCACCATTAATGTCGTAATTATAGCTACGTTCACCTAACATGACCTGTGCTTTGAGTTTATTTGATTTCGGTTCGCATTTTACAGCCACATAGCCATCCTTAACATTGCTTGCATCAATGGTAACCCCGTTACCTGCATGAGTTACAGTACCAGGAGTCTCTGGCACAAGCACGTTAACTTTGTAGTCTGAGCCAAGCCCGCTACCATCTCCATCAGGGTCGATAGCAGTCGTTCCGCCATTTGAGCACCCGCAGGCACATAGAGAAATGGCAAGCACCAGAACTATCATAAGGCATGCAATCCGCCTTACCTTTCTATTCATATTATTGCTCCTTACACACATCCAACTAATTCATTAACATCAACTACATTATTCTTCTTCATATATTCTTCAATTCCATCTATAACCTCTAAGGTTGTATATGGATTATTGAAATTACTAGTTCCAACAGCTACCATTGTAGCACCTGCCATAATAAGTTCAAGGGCATCCTCGTAGGTTCTTACTCCACCCATTCCGATAATAGGAATATTCACAGCATTTGCCACCTGATAGACCATTCTTACAGCCACAGGATGAATGCAAGGGCCACTCATGCCGCCTGTCTTATTATAAAGCACAAAGTCTCTGCGATTTATATCAATCTTCATACCTGTAATTGTATTGATAAGGGATACGCCATCAGCTCCACCTGCCTCGGCAGCCTTGGCAATCTCTGTAATATCCGTCACATTAGGACTAAGCTTAATGATAACAGGCTGCTTGGCCTTCATCTTAACATCCTTGGTAATAAGTTCTACCTTCTTAGGGTCAGTTCCAAGAGTAATTCCACCAGCCTTAACATTAGGACAGGAAATGTTAATCTCTAGCATATCCACGTCTTCACTGGCAAGTCGCTCTACAACCTCAACATATTCCGAAGGCTCGTGACCGCAGACGTTAACAATAATCTTGGTATCGAAACCCCTAAGAAATGGAATGTCTCTCTTAATAAATGTATCGATGCCAGGATTCTGAAGTCCTATGGCATTAAGCATTCCTGCTTCAACCTCTGCAATTCTTGGTGTAGGGTTGCCTTCCCAAGGGACATTTGCCACGCCCTTAGTGGTAACGGCACCCAGCCTGCCTAGGTCGAAGAAGTCACTATATTCAGTTCCTGAGCCGAAAGTTCCTGAGGCAACCGTAACCGGATTCTTGAATTCGACCCCAGCAATCTTAACCTTAGTATTCATACTTAGTACCTTTCCCCAATGTATTACACTCGCGAGCAACTCCCCGCCGCTAAGAATGCGGCTTAGGAGTTCTCGCAACTGTAATACATTCTTAACTTAATTCTAAATAATAATATCTTCAGCAAGGAATACCGGGCCGTCCTTGCATACTCTCTTATTCTTCACGTTGCTGTGGTCATCTACTTCTGATGACTTGCATACACAGCCAAGGCATGCGCCAATTCCACAAGCCATTCTCTCCTCCATGGAGATGTAACAGGTGATGCCCTTCACTCTTGCGTATTCCTTGATACCCTTAAGCATTGGCTTGGGGCCGCATGCTAAGATGACATCTGACTTGATTCTCTTAGCATTAAGGGCATTGATGACATTGCCTCTTGTTCCTACGCTTCCATCCTCTGTGGCAACGTATGATTTACACAGACTACTTAGTTCATCCTGCAAAAACGTCTCACTGTCTCTATAGCCCATAACAGCTGTTGTTCTAATTCCAAGCGCCTTAAGCTCGTAAGCACACTGTACCATTGGTGGGACACCTATTCCTCCACCAACTAATGTGACCTTGTCCATTGGGTTAATCTCATTAATTGGGAAGCCATTGCCAAGTGGTCCCATAAGCTCGACCTTGTCGCCGCTTCTATAAGTAGAAAACTCCGCCGTACCCTTACCTGCAATCCTATATACCACCCTGATAGACATGGCAGCCTTATCTACGAAGCAAATACTAATTGGACGAGGCAGAAGCTTGCTGTCGCTGTGGCAGAACATTGATACGAACTGCCCTGCCTTAGTCTCAAGAGCAATATCTGTCTCTATCTCAAGAGAGTAGATATCAGTAGCAATCTCCTCTTGCTTTATAACATTTCCAAATGTCTTAACTATACTCATATTATTTACTCTCTTCCATTGTTACTTGTAATTGGTTATATGGAATAGTAATACCATTTTCATCAAGTGCGTATTTCACATCCTCAAAAAACTGCCACATTGTATCGAAATAACTATCCATCTCAACGAAGACTCTTACGCCAATGTCAACGGAGCTGTCACCAAGGTCGTTAACGAAGACCTTAATCTCATCTTCCTTAATTCTCGTAGGAATATCCTCAGCCACCTGCCTTATAATCTTCTTGGCAGTCCTAATATCGTCCTCATAGCTTATGGCAAATGTCTTATTAATCATCCTCTTATTCTCAGTTGTAATATTAGTAAGAGAGGTATTAGCAAGGTTGCCATTAGGCACAACTACTATTTCATTTTGAATTGTTCTAAGCTTAGTATAGAAAATAGATATCTCTATTACAGTTCCTTCATTACCCTTAGTATCTTCTACAATATAGTCACCAACCTTGAAGGGATGAAGTACCAATATTAGTACACCTCCTGCCAGATTGGCAAGGGACCCCTGAAGTGCAAGTCCTGCAGTCATAAGAAGTGACGCAAGGGCTGCTGCAACAGAAGTTGAAGTAACGCCGAACAGATTAAGTATAAGAACAATAATAACTATATATCCAAGAACTCTTATAAGACTGTTAACGAACTGAATCGCTCCTGTCTCAGCCCCCTTTTTGTTAAGCGCCCTGGTAACTATCTTATTAATCGCCTTAATAAGCTTCGCTCCTATAACCCAACACAGAAGAGCAAGAACAACAGACCAAAAGAAGCTCACCACTGTAGGAAGAAAGGATTCAAGATAAGTCTTAAACACTCCATCCTTCAAATTACTAATTATTCCTTCAGTTATTGTATCCGCCATAATAATCTTTCAATCACCTTTCAATCTCGTGAATAAATAGTCCACTTCTAAGCTTAGGCTCGAACCATGTTGACTTAGGTGGCATTAATCTTCCTGCGTCTGCCACCGCAAATAATTCACTTATATCAGTTGGATACATGGCATACGCAACCTTAGCATCCACGCTGCATCTTCGCTCTAATTCCTTAAGACCTCTGATGCCTCCAACGAAATCAATCCTATCATCTGTCTTAGGATCCTTAATATCGAAAAACGGCTCAAGTATCAGCTTTTGAAGAAGAGATACATCAAGTCCTTCTACAGGGTCATCGCTTCTGTATTCATCCTTAATGTCGTATAGATACCATTTGCCATCACTGAACATACTTACTTCGCCCTTCTTAGAAGGCTTAATCTCTGATTCACCCTCCTTAAGCAGGCTAAAGCACTCCTCCATCTTATCAAATAACTCTGAAGGGGTGTGAGAATTCATGTCCTTAAGGACTCTGTTGTAATCCATAATCATAAGCTCACTATCAGGAAACAGTACTGACAGGAAATAATTGAATTCCTCCTCACCACTGTAGTCAGGCCTTGCTTCTCTTCGCATCATACTAACCTTAACAGCAGAGGCAGCCCTATGATGACCGTCAGCAATATATATGCTGTCTGTCTTGTTGAACTCTCCCTGAATTGTGGCAATATCATCCTCGTCATCTATAATGAACACTCTGTGCCTAACGCCATCATCAGCCACGAAATCATACACTGCATCGCCTTTCTTAACGCGGCGAACCACCTCATCAATAGCTTCCCTGTCTCTGTAAGCTAAGAATATTGGACCTGTCTGGGCACTGCAAATGTTAACATGATTAATCCTGTCTGCTTCCTTCTCGGCTCTTGTATTCTCATGCTTCTTGATAACCTCATTAACATAGTCATCTACTGAGGATGCCGCAACGATACCAGTCTGCACGCGGCCGTCCATTGTAAGCTCGTATACATAATAGCAAGGCTTGTTATCCTTAATGAATCTGCCATCCTTAATCATCTCCTGCAATAATTCATTAGCCTTGGCATATACCTTGTCAGAATACAGGTCTATATCATAATCGAAGTTAGTCTCTGCTCTGTCTATTCTAAGAAATGTATCATCCTTACCCTTGACAGCCTCCTTAGCTTCCTCTCTACTATATACATCATAAGGAAGAGCAGCGATTTTATCTGCATATTCCTTGGCTGGTCTAATTGCTTTAAAAGGTCGTATATTAGCCATAACTAATTCCTCTCTAGTGTGACTTCATATTATTACACATACAAAATATATTATATCACATATATCAAGTAAAATGTGGATTTCTTATCAGAATATATATTAAAAAAGATACCTAAGCATAAGCCTAGGTATCTTTCGCTGTATTAGAACAAAGAATCAATTATTAGATTAAAGAAATATACTATAGATATGTCATCCCCTGTCTTAGCAGGCTTAACCTTAGTTCCTCCTGAATAAGAAGAATCTTCATCATCTGTGGCATTACCTGAATCACCTGGATTAAGCGGATTATCTGAATCGCCTCCCGAAGGAACATCCCCAGATGGCGCAGGTGAAGGTCCTGGCTCAGGTCCTGGCGGCGTTGGTCCCGGTGGTGTTGGTCCTGGTGGTGTTGGTCCCGGTGGCGTCGGTCCTGGTGGAACAGGTGGTTCTTCATTGTCCTTGTATGCTAAGGCATACGTAGAGTATTTATCAGATAAGAATGACATTCTATCATTAATCTTATCATACACAGCCTCAATAAAGGTTGTTGTTCCCTCATGTAACCTAACCATGCCATAGCTTCTATTATCCTTGATTACAGACGCTAGAGGTCTAAAATCAACTTGAACAGGCACTACAGTTTCCTTCAATAAGTAAGAATGATCATTGCCTACCTTAGCATATACTCTAATGTCATAATATGCACCTATTTCGTATTCTCCACTTTCCCTCTTAATCTTGGCCTTCTCTTCATCAGTCAGCTTAGAAGGTTCTATTAGAATAACATATACCCACAGATTAATACCCTTTTCTATATCCTCTTCTTCAAAATGTAAATCATCTACATTTCCAATGGATGCATCATTAGGATTAGTCTCGTTAGGCGCTTCATCAGTTCCTGTAATATCTCTCACAACCCCTGGTATAACAGGTACATCCTCATATGTTCCTCCCGGCTCAGGCTCAGGTCCAGGCCCAGGTCCAGGCTCTTCCTTACTGGATATCACAACCTGTATACATTCTGACGGTAAGTCATCATGATAACTATCACCGATTGCCTGGAACCATACATAATATGTTCCTTCATCTATTCCTTCAGGTAAGTCTTCTCTAAAGCTTCCACTAGAAGGAGGTGTCTTATTATTATCACCCAGGGCGTACACAATAGTATATCCATCAGGCGGATATGCCTTAGGAGCATTAATTAAGACCTGAGAAGTACCATCTGCTATAAGCCCCTGCTTAGGAGTTGGCTTCATATTAGCATTTAGCACAGCTTCATATACAGCAACAATCTGAGTGTTGTTAGTTAAATCAAAGCTGTATGTTGCATTAGGGCTTACCAGTCCTCCGTATGAGGTAACCATATCTCCTGATGTATCAAGCACTTCGTACCATCCCTTGAACTCATATCCATACTCGGAATTAGCCGTTGCAGTAATGTGTGTATTCACATTATACATATGGTCCTCCCCTGGCATAGGGTTTACGCTTGGCATAACAACAGTTGCCTTACATTCCTTGTTAATAGAATAAGCTCTGAATTCACATTTCTCCTGCTTGTATACTGCTGCTAGTTTAGTATCCTCCGTAATCTCGAAGTCATATTTCAAATCATTCTGATCCTCTGCTGGTTTGACAACGTCTCCAAGTTCTGTAACCTGTCCATCTTCAACCTGTTTAACCTTATACCATCCTTTAAATGTACAACCGTTCACCTTATTAGCTGTTAACGCAATAGATGTTTCATCATGATATAAACCATCAGGATTTTCAGGCTTCACTATAGGGTCCTCAATAGATTTTTTACATTCAAGGTCAGTTGAATAAACCTCCAATTCATGAATAGGATTAGATTCATCATGATACCTGTTCATAACAATAAATGTACCATTGTCAGTTGTATCCACTGTTGTTATATAGCTAGGTATCGCATCCAGAGTAATAGTGTATTCTATCTCATTACCCTGAGCATCTACCAACGGTTTATCAGTAAAGCTAAATGGATCTATACCAACCTCAGTTATTGTCACAGCTTTCGAATCCACTTGAACACCATCTGCAAGTAAATGTAATGTAACTTCATTACCCTCACCAATAGGTCTCTTACCATAAGAATTATCATCGTCATCCCATATGATACGACCTTCTATTTTACTAGAAGATGTCTTAAGAACATTGGTAATATCATAACCATCAACAAGTGATACATATCCTTTAATCTCATCAACCTTGATGCTATACTCTATAAGCTCTCCATTGCGGTATAATGGGACATCTGCCATCTTATATGTCCACTCTCCTGTAGAAAGGCGATTTGCAAAAGTAGAACTAACATATTTTTCCATATCACCATTTTTCTCGTAGAGATTAACCTTGAATGAAGTTGGCCTTGTATTTCCGGCATTATCATCATCCACCCACTCTATTTTACCACTAACACCTTTCTCAGATTTAGGGGTATGATAGAATTTGAATACATAACCCGTCATACTATTTTTGCTTAATTCATAGCGGTAATGCTCGTCATCATCTACTCCAGTAGGCAAAGGTATCCTATCCCAATTTGGAACTACATTTGCATCCAGTCCATCCTTTACAACACCTCTGTAGCTTTGTTCTTCTGACAGAGTAATGGAATATGGTTCTATCGTTGTATCATAAGGCGTCACACTAAATTTTATTTTGCCATCTCTTAGATTCTTAATATTACCATCATGCCATTCAATACTTATAGGCACTTCTCCATCCTTAAGAAATACTGGTGTAAATGTTACATCAGCAGTAACAGTATAGCTATTGCCTGGATAATAATGATTCTCATCACCACTAACCTTCCAGTAATTGAGATATTTATTATTAAGATTCTTATATATATTATCCGGAATTGTGATTGTTGTGCCCTTAACTACCTTACTTGTCTGTATCTCATAGCCTTGGTTCCTAAGTTCATCTCCCGGATCCACTGTAACAGTACAATAATCTATATCTACAGAACCATTTACAGCGAAGTTGGTCCTCCAGATTTCTGTGGCATACTCCTCCTTAGCTCCATCCATAGACACCCATCCTAGGTATTGTCCTGTCTTATTAGTGCTACTGCCTTCTCCAGAAGAGAACAACTTACCATCGCCAAATAATTCTTTATTAACAGTTCTAGCATATTCATATGGCGCGCAATCTACCCCTGGTTCAAGTCTTCTAACTACATAATCGAAAGAGTCCTCCTGGTTAGTAACGTTAAGACCAAAGCTCCATAGATAATCGCTAGGAGTTCCTACATCTGTTTTCAGTTTAAGCGGATTATCCTTAGTATGTTCAAAGCTACTTTGAAGATAATCGTAGTGATTATATGTCTCTGTAATTTTCTCTTCTGGGCCGATAACATACGTCTGTCCATTCCAAGACTTTACACCTACACTTTCTAGTGAGAATCCACCTGTCTTATCAAGATATTGAGGATTAGACATAATAACAATCTTACCTCGACAATCCTTAAGCTGTGGCATATGTGTATATGGCTCAAGATAAGAAGCTGAACCATCTTCTTTATACAGATATGACTCACCTGTAGAAGGATTTATCTGTCTTGAGAATTTATTAAGAATCCTTCCCGCTCTGGTATAAGTTTCATTAACCCATTTATCACTCTGATAATCTATATCTAGTTCTTCACTTAGTTCTAGTACAATAGTCTCTGTTGGATTATTCCTTAAGAATTCAGCTGACCAGTCAAGTATGGTATTGAACTTCAGATAATCATCGTCAGGGTCAAGAGCCATTATTGTTCCGTACTTTGTCTTTCCATGACACATAAATAGATTCTCACCATCATTCTCCCAATAATATCCAGGAATCGGATTATACCATTTATCAAATTTAAATTTTTTGTATACTGGATTAAGACGAAGATCGAATTTACGGTATCCATCTCTCATCTGTTCATTAATATATTCTTCCTGAGTCTTGGCCAACTTATGAGAGAAGCCACCTGGAACCCATGTGGTCCAATCGAATACTTTAGACTCAATATTATTCATACTCGAATCATGAGTTGCAGGCATATTAATCTCATTAAGATAACGCTCTCCTGATATGCCTGACATCCAGTTATAAGAGCTTAATGCTCCAACTTCTGTATTAATCTGACTTCCCGGTTCAATAAAGGGAAGTTCATTATCACTTTGACCCTGTGAATTATTGCCTAGGAAAACTTCATTGTTCTCGAGATACACTCCGTATCCCATTGCTGATGAGAAATACTTTGATGGTTCTACCCCTGGATTATTACTTCCAAATCCATTAGTAATCTGACCTTTGCCCCCGTTTTTATCAACCACAAGTTTAGTGCCATTAACAAATGCTCCAGCGTTAATACGAATGCCAGAAGCCAGATATATATCCTTACATTCACCTGATGAATTACCTTTTACTACAGGAGCACCTGAGGCATTGAATACTGAAGTCTTCCCACTTCCTTCATCTGCAAATATTCCTCCTGATTTTTTAGAAGCAGAATTGTTACTAATTACTCCTCCGGTCAGATTCAGCACAGCCTGATCTGCACCATCAAGAAATACAGCTCCACCTCTCTTGGAACTGTTTCCTGTAATCTTTCCACCAGATATATTAAGGGTGCCCTTATGTACATATACGGCACCACCATCATCTTTTGCTTCGTTGCCAGTAATAGTTCCAGCATTAAAGTTAACAGTCGAATTTCCATCGATATTAATAGCGCCACCATTATTAGCGGACCCACCTGTAATAACACCACTATTGTCGTTACTACTATCTTTTATTGTTAGTGTTGAACCTTCTATTACTCTAAATACATGACCTTTGCTCATGTAACTATGAATGTCAGCCAAATCGCGATTAAGAGTATATCCGTTAAGATCAACAGTAATACTCTTTCCACCAGAGACAGTTAATGCTTCATCCCCTGCCTTGGCAGTATAATTCTTGTCAATTTTGATGATTTCACCATTTTTTGCATTTTTTATTTTTTTCTCTAAATCACTCCATGAGGAAGCAAAGCGTACCTCTTTATTCTTAAGTACTGCTTCTAAACCATTATCAGCCTTAAAATACTTGCTAGGATGTTCACTATTGTACTCACTATAATCATCTGTATATTCTGACAGATCACCAAGGGCATTTGCTATCCATATTTCACTATTTCCCAGTGGCTTTGTGATCCCTATTGCATAAGCATCACAATTATTCTTCCTTCCTTCAGCAGTGTTATCCTTGATTATTATATCGCTGCCAATTTCTAGCATTCTAAACCAATTATCCACATAAATGCCTCCAGCATTTTCACTAGCCACATTATCTGTTATACTTACTTTGTCTAGGACTACATGTCCCATAGTATAAATTGCTCCTCCTTCTGAAGATGTAACATTTTTCTTCAATTCGCATTCAGTAATATTCATCTCACCATTATCATCGAACCAACCACCTTCACTTATATAGATTGCTCCTCCATCCTTAACTGAAGTATTATTAGTCAGGGAACAATTATTTTTCAGTTCTGCTTTGCCCTCTTCAGACACTTTAATAGCCCCTGCTTCCTCAGATTGTGCAGTATTTCTATCAAATGTAACTCCACTGGCTATTAACTTAGTATCGCTTGTAACTTTTACAGCACCAGAGTCATTTTTAGTCGCATTACCACTTACAGAACCCCCTGTTATATTCACATTTCCCTGATGAATATAGATTGCTCCACCATCATCTCCTGCTATGTTATTTTCAATTCTCGTATTAGTAATATTTAGAGTTTTACCCTTAGCAGCGAATCTAATTGCTCCACCATAATCACCTGACGCATTATTTGTAATCTCGCAATTTTTTATAGATACATTTCCATCCGCATGAGCATTTATTGCACCACCTGCATTCTTAGATGTATTATTCGTAATAGTTACTCCATCTAATGTGAATACTCCATCCTCTGTACAATAGATAGCTCCACCTGTATCTTCTGCTTTGTTGTTTGTAAGGATTCCTCCTGTCATATTAAGAGTACCTTTTACATAGATAGCACCACCATCAACACCAGCATTATTGCCAGATATAGTACCCCCATGGAAATTCAGAGTAGCATCTTTTTGAACCATTATGGCGCCAGATTTCTTGTCATATCCACCAGTTATCACACCAGTCTTCTCATTGCTACTGTCCATGATAGTAAGGGTACCTCCAGAAGATATGTCGAAGACCTTTCCATCACTCTTCTTAGAAGTAAGGGCTCGATTAATAACATGTCCATTAAGGTCAATAGTAATATTCTTATTTGAACCAATCTGTAATTGTTTATCCTTCTCGCTTGCTGTGCAATCAACCTCCAGCTTAATTGTGGTGCTACCATCATTACTACTAATTTCTGATTGCAACGCCTTCCAAGCTGAAGTATTTATTCTGACGTGTTTATCATCACTTAATTCTATTCCCATTCCCTTTGGCGGGATAAATGTAGGATCTGCACTGTCAAGTTCCTTACCTCTAGTCAATACTTTAGATTTATCTGATGCATCTACGCCTATTCTGGAATCCGTGGAAAATTCATCTTTTAGATTAATAGTTTTGCCAGACTTATTAATATATACATCAGTACCTATAGGGGCTTTATTATCTGTAACATCAACTGTACCAGCAATACTGACGTTATCAGTATCCTCGATAAAAATTCCGCCACCTTTGGATGACTCGTTATTTTTTATTTTACAATTATCAAGACTAGTTCCATTTATATTTAGCACATCATCAGTATATATACCGCCGCCGTCGCTATCTGATTTATTATCTGTAATTATACAATCCGTAACATTTAACACGGCGTCATCTTCAGCATTATAGATTCCACCACCCTGTTTCTTGGCATAATTACCTTCTATGGTACATTGTTCAAGAGTTACTGTACCAAAATTCTTAATTGCTCCACCTTCTTCACTCTGAGCCTTGTTGTAATTAAAAAAGGAGTTAGAAGCATAGAAAGTACTACCCTCTATAACCTTGAGCGCACCACTATCATTAGCTGTTTCATTATTATCAATATGAGAATGGGACATACTAATAGTACCTTTATTAAGATAAATTCCACTACCATCATCAGAGGCAGAATTACCATTTATGTAACTATCAGTAATCGTAAGTTTCTTGCCACTAGAATCCATCCTAATAGCACCGCCCTCTTCGCCAGATATGTTATTAACAATTTGACAATTACTTATGCTAGAATTACTATCAATATTCATGTCAATAGCGCCAGCTTCATCTTCAGCTTTGTTGCCAGATATAGTAACACCACTAATATCCAGCATAGAATTGGCGTCATCTGTAGTACAATGTATTCCGCCACCAGTATCTTTTGCCAAATTATCAGCAATAACACCGCCTGTCATAATAAGAGTTCCTCTATTGAAGATACCCCCGCCTTTATCAGCCGTATTTCCTACAATATTGCCCTGCTTAATTATTAAAGTAGAGCCTTTATTGATATTAATTCCACCTCCATTATTAGCATACCCACCCGTAATGGTTCCTTTTGCACTCGAAGTACTATCAATTATAGTAAGGGTGCTATTGTTTTTTACTTCAATAACATGTCCATCTCTATCTTTCTTAGTTAGTGCTCTATTAAGGGTTTTACCTTGAAGATCTATAGTTATATTCTTATTCACAATTAACCGGTCATCATCTGATGATGCTTTATAATTCGCATCTATATCAATCTCATCCCCACTAGAAGCCCTATCTATCATCTCCTGAACATACTTCCAGCCTGAATATATTACTACATTACTATCGCTTTTCTTGACACCATATCCTTTATCGCTGAAGAAATAACCAGATGGATCTGTCTCTGAAGTATAATTTGTAACAGCAATACCTAACTCTTCTTCCATAGTTATTCCAACACTAGAACCATCATCTATGCTTCCTACTGCCTTTAATTTTCTACCTTTGCGTAGGTACACATTGCCTACTCCATCTCCTGCTGTATTATTTCGGACAACTAAGAACCCCTTAATCTCCACAGGGTCAGAATCTCCTCCTACGAATATTCCACCACCATTTCCAGTTGTAGTATTACTCTCCATATGAATACCAACAACGGATAATTTGTCATCAGTAAAGATTGCTCCTCCTTTAACTGACGAGAAGTTACTTTCAAATCTCGAATTAATAAGCCTTAAATCATTGTCGCTCCATATAGCTCCACCTTCTTTTTTTGCGGTATTGCTTGACAAGATACAATTAGTCAGTTTTGTAGTTCCAAAATTCTTAATAGCACCTGCTTCTTCACTTTTTGCCTGGTTACCGTTAAATGTCGTATTGGTTGCCTCAAAGTTCGTATTTTCAATTACCTTGACGGCTCCTGAATCATTATCCGATATGTTACTATTAAAGCTTCCTCCTGTCATCCTGACAGTTCCCTTATTAAGATATATACCAGCACCATCATCATCAGAAGTGTTACCATTAAATGATGTGTCAGTAATAGTAAGTGTCCTACCACTTGAATTCATTTTCAGTGCACCTGCTATATCATCACATGAATTATTATTAATCTTACAATTCCTAATATAAGAATCTCTATTTAGCTCAAGAAATATTGCACCAGCATTATCTTCGGCGTTATTACCTATGATATTAGCATTACTAATATCCATCATGGAATTGGCACTGTCAGTTGTACAATGAATACCTCCACCATTATCGTCTGCTTTATTATTAGAAATAACACCGCCAGTCATAATAAGCGTTCCTCTGTTGAAGATACCACCACCATTTTTGGCTCTATTATCAGTTATTTGTCCACCATTAATAATAACAGTAGCTTCCTTATGAATATTGATGCCGCCACCATTATTAGCATATCCTTTGGTAATCTTACCTAGATTGTTAGAACTATCATTAATTACTAATGTACCCTTGTATACTTCGAATACATGACCATCAGAATCTCTTGATGTGCGATTTCTGCTAAGGGTTTTGCCGTTAAGATCTATTATAACTTTCTTATTGCTATTCTCATTAACCTTGATACGTGTTTTATTACTAGGGGCTGTAATATTCTGCTCTAACTTGATCATATCTCCATCAGAACAATTATTGACTTTGTTCTGTAACTCCTCCCATGACCAAACAGAATGTATGGCAGAATTAAATATTTCGGCTTGCTTAACTATTATTTCATAAGAGGTAGTACCAATTGTAATCGTCAGTATAACACTATCATTAAGCACTGTTAGAGGCTTGACATAGTACTTCCCGCCTACTTGTGTTACTTCAAGGTTTGCATTATTACTTGTCGCATTAGTTACATTACCTGACAGTCCCACTTTATCTCTTATATCATCTACAGCAGTCTTATCAGTTCCATACATATAATAACTCTTAGTATTATATGTAAAATTAAGGGTGTAATACGAGAAACTGTCCGTCTCAACAACCGCTGTATTCTCATCTTTAACTGCATCACGAATAAGAGTACTTTCATTAGACGCACTATTATCAACATCAGCTTCCGTAATAATCTCAAGCTTCTCGGCTTTCAATTCTTTCTTAACATCTTGAGAATTCTTAAAATCTGTAGAGTTAGATGTATCGGACTCATCTGTCATATCAACTTCAGTCACATGGTACACCTCTGTATCAAGATTGACATCACTAACCTCAGGGGTAGTGAAGGATACATGAACCTTCTTAGAATCCTTAGGTTCTAGCTCTGTCTTGCCATCTTTATCTATTATCTTGATGTCATAAGTATAAGACTTCGCTGTCTTCCTACTGTCGTCATCAACCTTATCTATGGCATTATCAACTTCTAGCTGGGACTCATCAGATATTTTAGATACTCGAAGAGTCGCCCCTTCAGGGAATACTCCTTCAGGTGCAAACACATTAATAGCTACTCCATCAATTATTGCTGGTTCTGGGTTAAATTCTGGATAATTTATAGAATCAATGGTATCAGAAGAAGAGGTAGATATATCCTTATCTTCCTCATCATTGTTAGAATATTCCTGGTCAGGCCCATCCTTATCAGATGTATCCTTGTCGGAGTAATCATCATCCTTCATAGTTGATGTTGTATTAGAAGGCACAGATGAATTCGTCTCCTTTGCTATTACAGCTCCAGAAAAGCACGTTATAATCATACATATTGTCAGAATGAATGCTATAGTCCTCTTCATACTTCCAACCCTACCTTTTAACTATCATTTTCTAATAGTTTATTCTTGTATCAACAAGACATATTTTGGAAACTAAATGCACTCCACCATGTTTATTATTCCACATTTGTCGCGCACCTGTCAACATTTGCCCGAAAACTACTCCCTATACACTAATATATACACATTATATGTGTAAATATCGACATTTTTGTGATAAATCATTCGACTTTTTACAAAAAAATTCACCTATGCTTCCGTAGAAGTATAGGTGGTAATTAGAATGATTAATAATAACTGTGACTAACTGTTTTTTCCGTAGTATCTTAAGCAAAGGGATGTAATATCATCGAACTGCTCTGCATCTCCTACGAACTCATCTACTTTTTCTCTAACAACCTTGTCAAGCTCCTCAGGTGACAGAGAAGGATTAATATTTAATGCATCAAGCATTCTTTCCTTCTTAAACAGGTCACCATTAATATCCTTTGCTTCAACAACTCCATCTGTAAATAGATAGATTGTATCTCCACTTTGTAGCTGTATCTCATTTAAGAAGAATTCTACTCTGTCTATCATACCCATCACAATAGAGTGATTATCCTTCTCTACAGTAAATTCCTCACCCTTCTTACTTACTGCAGCCAATTCGTGACCAGCGTCGACGAATCTAAGCTCACCAGTATCAAGAGTAAGAACTCCAACCCATGCAGTTACGAATAGGTGGGCTGCATTATCCCTAATAAGAAGCTTATTAGCTTCAGTTACAGCAGAAACAACATCATTTCCATAGGTCATTAACTGATTCTGAATTGTATTCTTAGCAAGCACCATGAATAAGGCTGCAGAAATACCTTTTCCAGATACATCTCCCACAACAATTCCTAAGTGATTATCATCAATTAGGAAGAAATCATACAAATCTCCTCCAACATGCTTCGCCGGAACCATATGGGCGTAGATGTCGAATTCCTCCCGGGAGGTTATTGACTCTGACAGGCTAGGAAGCATTGCAAGCTGGATTCTGCTCGCTGCATCTATCTCAGCATTCATCCTCTCTTCCTGTGCCGTCCGCTTAAGAATCTCATTAAGGGAGGATTGCAATCGTACAGACATATCAGAGAAGGCCTCAGCAAGAACTACAATCTCATTATCTGTCATATATTCTTCCTTCATCTCGAATACCATGTGGTCGCCATCCATCTTATAGACTTCTTCTGTCAATGAACTAATAGGCTTAAGAGCTTTCTTAGTTCTTACGCTTATTACATGGGCTATAACAAGCACAACAATGAATAATCCTATAAGAAGCGCTGCAGCATTAATCTTAACGTACTTGTCAAATTCATCTAATGTATTATCAGAAGCAGCAGACAATTTACCCTGCAATGCTATACTATCCCTTTCTAACTCTCCTTGAGATATGAACATCATAAGAGTCCACCCTGCTGAATCAACTGGCGCATACGCTACATAGTAATCTACTCCATCTAATGTGACAGGCGAAAATCCCGTCTCCTGATTTACCGCTTTAGTCACAACAGCAGCAAGGCTAGGATTAGCAGTCACTCTAATATCATTCGTATTATCATCATCCTGCGCCAATTCTCCTCCTGCCTTTGGAGAATACACTATATGACCTTTGTCACTTATGAGAACAGAAAATCCCGTTTCACCAATATTTCTTTCATTAAGCTTCTTTTCAAGTGCATTCATTGGAGATGAACCATTAAGAACTACCGCAAGTTCTCCATCAACATATACAGGTAGTCCCCATGTAAGCTCCCTAAGCTTATAGAAATGACTCATCATATCTTCTGAAAAATATATGTCACCCTTCTCAACTGCGCCCTTATACCAGTCACGAGTAGTAGCATCATATGGCTTAATGTTTCCATTCTCATCAAACTTTCCAGCAGACAAATTGTCTTCTGTAATAGCAGCACCATCAGGAAGCGCAACGAAGCAGTCCATTGTATAACCATCATTTCCACGGACAATTTCTCTCATCATAGGCTCTAGATTAGCGATTCTAGCAAGCCTCTCTGTTACAAGAGGATTATTCTTATCATAATTCTCAGGGTATACGAATTGCAGCGCATATTTCCCTTCGTTCTCCTTGCTAGGCGGCTCTAATGTCTTAGCAGGATATTTGGAAGGATTCTTAAGCACATCCTCAACCTGCTCCCTTAGTACATAGTAGTCGTGACTCATAATCCAGAATTCATCATCAATCTGGTCAGCAGCCCATGTAATAGTTTTAACGAAACTATCGTATGTGGTATTCATCAAGGCTTCCTTTGTACTATCTTCTACAATTTCACTCTCTTCCACAGCAACATCTTCTATTGTATTATGAAGAGCATGTAACAGAGTAATTGTAACGCCCACAAATAATACAACCATAATTCCAGACAGTATTAATACTATCTTCATTATCTTGCCATGGAGTCCCATAAAATATTTTTCTTTGATTTTCGCAAAAAAATTCTTCAATACTATTAACTCCTTAAAGTTAAAAGTCCTTCTTTAACACAAAACTATATATACAATTATACCTAAAACTGAAGCAGGGTATAATTCATATCAAGTACGTATTGATATTTTAGCTTCTTAGATAGTCGCTTAAGAAGCTTGTAATTATCAATCATATGAGATGCCTCTTCCTCATCATTATTAAATGGAATACATTCTCCATCATCTAACATCATAAAGCTAATCCCCTTATCAGAGAAGTGAAAAACTATCTGATTCCTAACTCTTCTGGCCTTGGTGGCCTTGACAGAATATGCTACCATTTCCTCCATACATAGCCTTGCACGTTTGGCAAGCTTCTCACTGTATCCCATATCTATAGCATATTCCTGAACCATTGTAGCTGCTTCACATGCTTCCTTAGGCCTTACCGACAGATATATTGCGTCCTCCGTATCGTCCTCCCTTTTCTTATCGATAATAGAAATCCTAATAAAACGAATAAGATTAATAATTAATATAAGAGACTCAACAAAAATGTAAGCTAACCAGATGTATGGTGGCGCGAAAAACCTTCCAAGCAAATAAGCCACACCTGGAACAAGGGCATTACCTGCAAGAGTCAGAATCGTAGAGAATCTAGGATTACCAGCACTTGCAAAATACATCCTAAAGAGTGAATCTATTGTGGTAAATACAAAGTAAAAGGCGTAAAATCTTACTGATAGTATACCACCTTCTGGTATATCCTTCACACCTTGAATTGAATAAAACCACTCAGGGAAAAGGCAGAATATCAGGGAAAGCAGTCCAACAAATATCAGGCTAAGATTTACTCCCTGTTGTATCAGAACAATTATTCCTCTCCTATCCTTAATTCCATTAAGAAGTCCTACAAGAGGACGAGTCGACCCCTGAATAGAACTGGATATTACGAACACAATGGAGTACAAGAATGACAATACACCCTTAATTACACCACCATCCTGGCCAAAATACAATATAATAATGTGTGCCATAACATAAGTAATAGCAGCATTAATGAATATACTTGATGCGTCAGGCAAGCCTTTTTTTATTAATTCCTTAAGGTCGGATTTGGTCCAGTGTGCGTCTCTAAAGGAATACATGTCTGTCTTCTTAAATAAATAAATAAGAGTACATATACAGCGCACAATATTAGCACAGGCTGTACCGAAGCCAGTACCTGCAACTCCCAAATCTAACACTCCAACGAAGAACACGTTAAGGCCCAGATTGGTAAGACCTTCTATAATGGCCAAAACCATCAGTACCCTCATCTTGCCCATAACCTGCAGTTGGTACGTTCCTATGGTTGATATCATACCAAAGGGGGTTGCAATCATCATTCCAATGGCATAGCTTTTCATCATGGAAATCATTTCAGGTGACAAATCATATGTATTAATTATAAAAAACACTATTGGAATCTGAAGTAAAGATACAATGATAGCCGCTATTACAGATATATTAGCAATAAGCTTCTTGGTTCTTAGAATCCCGTCAGAATCAACATCCCCCACACGAAGAGATAATAGTGTGGCCGAACCTGTTGATATAATGGCAGTAATGGCGCCTATGATATTAGATACTGGCGAATAGAAACTGATTGATGCAAGAGCATCTGGACTTATCATATTACCAGCCACAAGACTGTCTACACTAATTAGAAGCGCAGTTGATATATTAGTCAAAATAAGAGCAGGAAGAAAGCTAAATAGCTTCTTCCTTGTCAAATCTCCACTTAGGAAATACTTCTTCTCTATCTCGGATTTATGCTCATGTCTAAAAAGGTCAATTTTAGAAAGTGCATACATATTAAACCACCTCTACTCTATATCCACCCTCTGCCTTTCAACTAGCTCTGCGAATTTGCCATCATACTTGATTAACTCATCGTATGTTCCGTCCTCTATGATATGGCCACCCTCAAGCATTATAATACGGTCTGCATTCTGAATAGTTGATAATCTGTGGGCTATAACAATTCTTGTACACTCAAGCTTGCCAATTGATTCAGATATACTCTTCTGAGTCACATTATCAAGAGCACTTGTAGCCTCATCAAAAATCAGAATTCTAGGTTTGTGTACAATAGCTCTTGCTATCATAATACGTTGCTTCTGACCGCCAGAAATACTTCCCTGTCCTTCTGAAATAACTGTCTTCATTCCCATTGGCATATCTCTAATATCATCAGCAATATTGGCTATCTCAGCAGCCACCCATGCTTCATCTACTGTAAGATTCGGCGCAGAAATGATTATATTAGAGAATATATCTGCGTGGAATAAAGTACCGTTCTGTGTAACCGTACCAATATTCCTACGAAGAGAAGTAAGGTCGATTTCATCCATATCGTTCTCATCATAGTATATCTTACCACTCTTAGGCTTCTCAAAGCCTAGAAGAAGTCTAACAAGTGTTGACTTACCACATCCCGTCTTACCAACGATTGCAACATAGTCACCACTATGAATATCAACACTAATATCATCAAGTACGTTAGGCAAATCCTCACCGTAGCTAAATGATATATGGTCTAACTTAATATTACCGTTAACCTCATCAAGCACCCTCTTCTTCTCTTCTTCTTCAGGTGTCTCTTCTAAGATTGGGCTAGCCATATTAAGTACAGGTGGTACGGATGCCATAGAAGATACAACCTGTGTTAAGGATGCAAATGCTGCAGCTAAGACACCGTAGCTTGTCTGAAATGCCATATAATCTCCCACATCAACTCCTGACTTAACTGCTACAAAATATATAACAATATCACCAATCAGGGAAATAAGTGCAGATATAGCAGCGCTTAGCCTAATAATTAAAGGTGGATTATATAATAATCTTGCGGCTCTGGCATAGACCTCAGCCCACTTTACGAATACCCTCTTCTCAGAACCCGAGAGACGAATCTTCTGAATACCATTAATAGTCTCATAAGTAAGACCTGACTTCTTAGATGACATAAGCATCTGAACCTTACTTACCCTGGCCTGAACAAAGGATACTATAATACTAAATCCAGTTGTCAGAATAAGAATAATTACAGTAGGTAATATGAGTGATGGAGCGAACTGAGTAAGCTGCACTAGATATGCCATAGACATAATTGCAGATACAAGGGACATAACCACACCATTCATAAGTATTGATGACAGACTAATTGTACTTGCAAACCTCTGGGACAATTCACCAGTGTTATACTTCTTGAAAAAACTGGCAGGAAGATTAAGAAGTCTTGCCATAGTCTTTCTCGTAACCTGCTGTTCTAGCTTAATATTAATTCGAAAAGAAACAAAGCCTTGAATGGCGCTAACCAAAAGTCCACCGATTGCTGCAGCCACAACATATATAGAAACAGATACAAATAGATTAAAATCCTTAACCTGAACTACTTCTCCTGTCAAAATCTGTGTAAAATAAGGAAGTAGCATTCCAACACCAGTTGCCACTAAAGAAAATATTCCTGCAACAACAATATTACCAACCGGAATAGCATCCTTAATAAAGCGAATATAATCTCTTATAGTCGCTTTACCTTCGTGGTCTAACTTAGATGTCTTGTACGATTCTTCTTTTATTTTCTTATATTCGTCGTCATCAACATTAATACCAGCGAGTGAAAGAAATGAATCTCCAAAAGCAATATCATCATTCTCTTTTCGCTGCTTTAATTGATCTTCAAACCAACCCATCTGTCACATCCTCTATTCGCTTACTACAAGTTTATAATAGAAGCCTTCTTTTTCCATTAATTCCTTATGTGTTCCCTGCTCTACTATTACACCTTTGTCAAGTACTACAATAAGGTCGCTATCTCTAATAGTAGATAATCTATGAGCAATAACAATTGTTGTTATTCCTCTGTTCTTAATTGCATTAACTGTCTCGAACTCTGTCTTGGCATCAAGGGCACTAGTTGCCTCATCAAGTATGATAATACTAGGATCCTGGGCAAGAGCTCTTGCAATCTCTAATCTCTGCCTCTCACCACCTGAGAAGTTCTTACCACCTTCAAGAACCATAGTATCATATCCATCTTCTCTGGACATAATAAGGTCATGAATCTGTGCGTCATTACAAGCTAACTTCATCTCGAAGTCAACAATAGAATCATCCCACATCTTGATATTGTTAGCTATTGTATCTGCAAACAATGTAATATCCTGGTCAACGACTGCAACTGAACCTACGAATACCTCATGGTCAATCTCATCTAAGTGCTTACCGTTAAATGTCATCTCACCAGACCAAGGATTATACAGACCACTTACCAGCTTAGATATAGTCGACTTACCACTTCCTGTAGGTCCTACTATTGCCACCTTCTGTCCCTGCTTAATATCTATACTGAAGTTCTTAAGCACAGGGTCTTCAAGACTTGAGTAACCAAATGTCATATTCTCAATATGAATGTTACCACGAATCTTCTGAACACTTTCATCATCTACTTTTCTTGTAACATTTTCATCAAGAGGATATTCTAGAACGTCTTCTACCCTCTCCATCTTAGTTCTCATCTCAATGATTGTCTGTCCACTAGATACAATTCTCATGGCTGGTCCAACAAATGTAGATAAGAAGGCCTGGAAGGACAGGATAGAACCTACCGTGTACTCGCCCATAATTGTATAATATACACCAAGTATAAGAATAGAATAATTAGCAAGTAAAGACACCAATGCTGGTACTATACCCAGACTCTGGTTAACCTTAGACATCTTAATACTTTGGTCAGTTACGTCATTTTGTACCTTAGCCCAGCTTTCATAATAGCTTGACTCAGCACCATTAGACTTAATTGTCTCAATCATTTCAATGGCTTTAGAAGTCATAGCTCCAAGCTTGGCAACGTCACGAGACTGAACACGTGTTATATTAACTCTCTTCTTAGAGATATATTGTGAAACAGCGGCATTAATAACGATATTAACTATTCCCACAACAGTAAGAATAAGGCTCTTAGATACCATTACTACCAGATAAAATATAATCATTATTGTATTAAATAGTAATGGAGCAAATACCTTAACTAGAGAATCTGCAATAGAAGCATTCTCTTCCTGTCTTGACTGAAGGTCACCTACCATTCTCTGTGAGAAGAAGTTAATAGGAAGCCTTAGAAGGCGCCACATATAACTGGTTGAACCTAGTAGGTCTAACTTACCACTAATCTTGTACTGGAAGAGGGATTCTACAAGCGTTACTACCACCTGCATCAATCCTACTAACGCGAATATAAATATGAACGGATACAACCACTCTGGATTATTCCCGCCTAACAGGTAGTCTACAAATACCTGTTTCATAACCGGAGTGATAATTCCAATAAGATACATAATAATTGTGGTAAGGGCGAAGAATACAACTAGGGCAATAGCACCCTGTAATCTCTTCTTGGCAAACGAAAGCATAGACTTTCTCTTACCACCTGGTTCAAAATTATCGTCAGGAATAATCTCAAGATATACTCCTGTAAAGAATTCATCAAATGTCTTAAGATCAACCTTAACTAAACCCTTGGCAGGGTCATTAATAATCGCCTTGTTGCCTCTAAAGCCGCAAAGCACAACAAAATGAGCCATCCCCCAGTGTATAATACAAGGAAAGCTCGCATTTTCTCTTAGCTTCTCAAGACTATAAGCATAGCCCTTGGTCTTAAATCCATATTTTCTTGCAGCACGCAGAATGTTCTTCGCATTACTTCCGTTACGGGACACACCACAATCTGCTCTTACCTGTTCTAAGGCAACCCATTTGTCGTAGTATGCCATTATCATTGTAAGTGATGCGGCACCACACTCTAACTCCTCTAATTGCATTACGATAGGAGTCTTGGCTACACCTTTTGTTTTTGGACTTTTTACAATACTATTTACGTCACCCACAATTAATTCCCCATCAAGAACGCTATAGGCCTAATCTCTTTTTCAACAATATACACATCATATTCTCCATCAGCTAATTGGATAACAGATGATGTAAAATGCCCATCATTATCGGCACTTGCAATTACACCCTCTTTATCAGAAATGTATATCTTATTTCCTGCCTTAACCTTAGACACATCTTCTTCGTTAACCTGTATAGATGCCACCTGTGATGTTACATTTGCAGTACCATGCACCTTAACCTCTAATGTGGTTAGAATAGCCCATACACATAATGAAACTAGTACAAGGAGCACTATACCTAAGATTACCCAAACAATAGGATTTGTCTTCTGCAGAATTTTATTCAGTTCATCTGGATTAGAAATATTTTGATTCTCTCTTCTCATAATTATTTTAAGCTCTTCTCTAATGTAAGCCTGTTCTCATGATTCGTATATTCATACGTCATATTATCCATAATCTTCTGCGTCATAAATATTCCAAGCCCACCTACCTGACGCTTCTTAACATGATTCTCAATATCTAGCTTATCTCTCTTAAGAGGGTTATATGGTACACCCATATCAATAATAGTAATGTATACAACATCCTTATTCTTATTGAAGGTTACCTCTAATATAACATCACCTAATTCAGGTGCATAAGCATAGCTACATACATTCATAAAAATCTCTTCAACAGATAAGCAAATACTCATCTTATTCTTCTCTGAGCATTCTGTAAGACCTAATTTCTCATGAACGAAATCCTTCGCTTCGCCGAGATTCTTTATGTCAGCACTAACCTTTAATGTATATTTATCTTCACTCATACAGTAGATCCTTTCAAATTCATTTCACGACGTTTCTTAAGTAGTCTTTCATGCTTCTTATCCTTTTTTTAATTTACCCCATCTCAATGACTTGGTCAAAACCACATAGCTCGATAATCTCTACTATGTCATCTGACGGATTGATTAGTTTAACCTTCTCTTTGCCAGTGCTTTCCATATAAATCTCAGTAGACATAATTACACGAAGTCCTGCTGATGATACATACTTAAGCTTAGCGGCATCAATAACAATCTGATTAACCTCTTCGCGTCTACTTTCGAGTAATTCCTCAAACTCTGGAAAGGACATACCATCAAGCTCGCCATCTAGTGTTACAGTCAATACATCATCTTTAATATCCATTCCTATATCAAGCATAATTACCTCCTTACTATACATACAGTCCGATTATAGCATATATTGTCATTTAAGACAAAGAATATTATTATGTTTATTATGTGAATTATACTTCTTCTTTACTTAGAAATATGTGAATCCTTGCCAAAATACTCAAGACACATCATTGTTGTATCATCGTACTGCTCTGTGCCTTCTTCGAATTCATCTAAGTCTTTTTTCACTCCTCTTAGAATCTCTTCACTTCTCTCGTTCTTAACCCTGTTAAGAGCTTCAACTAATCTGTCCATTTTGTAGAACTCGCCATCACGGTTCTTAGCTTCAGGAACACCGTCTGTGTATACGAAAACCTTGGTTTTTGGCTGCATTTCTATAACGTAATCCTCATGTATGATGTTTCTAAAGCCACCTAACACAACACCGTGCTTTCTCTTAACCACCTCAAAGTCACCATCAGGCTTCTTAATAATCGGATTCTCGTGACCTGCATCTGCTGCAATAAGCTCATTCTTATCCATGTCAAGTACAGCTGCCCATACAGTTACGAACATCTCGCCCTGATTGCTGTCACAAAGCATATTGTTAACTGACATCAAAGCTTCCGCTGGATTAATACCGGACATCATCTTCGCCTTAATCATACTCTTAGCCATCATCATATACATGGCTGCAGGAATTCCTTTACCAGACACATCTGCTATAACCATTCCTAACTGATTGTCTGACACAAGGAAGAAATCGTAGAAGTCTCCACCAACCTCCTTCGCCGGAATCATGCTGGCGTATATATCGAATTCATTTCTATCAGGAAATGCAGGAAATTCCGTCGGAAGAGTATTAATCTGAATATGATGGGCAAGTCCTAACTCTGTATTAACACGAGCCTTCTCTTCTGTAATGGCATTGTTCTCTCTGATGTATTCCTTAAGCTTACGATTCATCTTCTCGATAGAATGAGCAACCATCTCAATCTCGTCCTTAGTTGATACATCAATCACCATCTCTTTGTCGCTTTCAATATTCTCTACAATTTCTTTCGTAGCCTCATTGATTTTCTCTAAAGGAGATATGATTCGCTTTCTTGTGAAGTAATAGAATAGCGCCATTGCTATGGCCATTACGATTAGCACAATTACTACAATATTAAGAAGCACACCAGGAAGAAGCATCTCACTTCGCGGCATAATAATATCGGCTTCAACCAGCGCCACAATATTCTTAGAGCTATCATACATAGGAACTACATACGCAGCGAGGCTCATGTCACCGTACTTATATGTTCTGAACAATTCCTCACCATCTGTGTATGCCTTCATAAGATCATCCTTAGGATAATCCCCTTGATAATACCATATATCATTAAGAGGTCTGGAATCGTCATCAGACTGAGCATCCCATATATAACGAATGCCTAATTCTTCTGGAACATACACATATAGATATCTTAGATCTGCATTGTCAACCATGGCTTGCATGGTTTTTTGCACCTCTAGATAGTAATCATCCATAGTATTAGTCTCAAGATATTTTCTAGCCATGTCACTATTAACATTTTCAGCAATGATTCGCGAATAGGACTTGGCAAAAGACTCGTATACACGAAGATTCTCTCTCTTAATTGCCTGACCTGCAAGCAAACATATACCTGTTACTAATATCCAGGAGAGTAATACAACTCTCATTAAAGTTACTCTTGCAAGTTTACTTCTTTTTACCTTCTTCATAGTCATCTCTCTTTTTTCGTTGTATCAGTCCCCTGGGACTATTGTATTGATTATATCATATTTTTGACAGGGGGACGTCCTTTTGTCATCTTTTATTGAAGGAAAAATAACACCTAAGTAGCCAAAACCTGCGACGCGATTTTCTGTATGAGCGTGCAGGTATTTGGTGCTTAGGTGTCTTTTATTACAAACTTTGACAAAAGAACCGTCCCCTGCCAATAAAAAAACCTATTCACTTATATATTAAGAGGATTCTCTAGATGGTAGTCCTTCAATGCTTCTGTTACTCTGTCATACCAGCCATTCTCGAAGAAGGTACATTTCGTAATGTCCTCGCCATAGAAATCATCACGATGACTATATAATCTGCCAAGTGCAGGACATCCGCCTGTACATGCCATGTAATACTTACAATCAGCACATTTCTCATTAGCAAGAATCTGCTGGAGAACCGTCGCCATGGCGATGTCAAGATAATCACTCTTGGTTACAATGTCCTTAAGAGGCTTTTTCTTAACATTTGCAAGGCTAATGCCATGCTCCATAAACCATCCCGACATCTGCATACAAGGCACAACCTCGCCACTACTTGTAATGGCAATCATACCTCTGTTGCCCTTACAGATTGGGATGCGCACGTTGAAATCATCTATATTACACATTATCGGCGAAATTCTATACGACTTATGATGTGGATTCAGGTATAGATATTGCCATATATCAATATCCATCATCATATCTGACTTCAAATACTCTGCTGCGAATTCAAGCATCTTCTCATAGTATTCCTCAAGAGGAATTGATGTATTAGGAGAATTCTGCTCCCATCTTGGCGCTTCTGTAGTTCTAATTATTCTCATCTCTGATACGCCAAGTTCATCAAGAAGCTTAGCTGTATCCATCATTACATCCACATTCTTAAGATGCACCTGAACCTGCGCCTTAACATGGAAGCCATTCTTAATACACAGCTTAATGGCTTCGATAGTCTTCTCTTCAGCCTTATCATTCTGTCTCATCCAGTTATGATAGCCAATTCCATCATAGGAAATCTTAATAAGTGGGTTGCATCCTATTTCCTTGAATTCATCAAGCATTTCCTGTGTAATGAGAATACCATTAGTATTAAGCTCGAACACATACATATCCCTGTCGTAGATAGCATGAATTATATCCATAAAATGCTTATGAACAAGTGGCTCACCGCCTGTAATAGTAAATGAATGAACACCTATATCTCTTGACTGATCCAATATATCAATTACTTCCTCGTATGAAAGCTCACTGTTCAACCTGTCATTATCCTTCGCATTGAAGCAATGAATACAGTTAAGATTACACTTGCCTGTAATCATTAGATTCATACTTGGAAAATAATAATTATCGTACTCTTTTAGCTGTGACCATTTATTGGGAAATGTGCCCTTGTCACATTCTTCTACAAAGTTTCTGTGAAGGAGTCTGTCTACAACTTCATCTTTAACAATATCATGATTGCCGTCACACAAAAGTAACTTGTCAAACTCTTCTGCTGATGCAGGCAAGGCGTGTACAGCATCCTTTACATATACTGCTCTGTCCACATATTTCCATTTGCGCAGAGCTACATTATCCTTCAATCTATAATACATACAGCACCCCCTCTATTACATTTCACGACATTTCTTGAGTAGTCGCTCTACCTTCTTGGCAACAGCCTTCTCGTTAGAATCTATACGAGCCGCAATCTCCTTATATGACATTTCTTCTATGTACCTCATAACAAGAAGCTCCCTATCACTCTCCTTAAGCTTGCTGAGTATACTGTAAGCCTCCTGGGCATATTCATCCGTAAGCTGACTTAGCTCCTTATCTTCGACTCCCGGCTCAAATCCTGCCTCATTCATCTCTTCAAAGGACGCCTGTTCATGCTTCTTATTGCTCTTTATATAATTAAGCATCGTATTCCTGGCAATTGTGCAGAGCCAAGTCTTCACACTCGCCTTAGAATCATCAAAGCTATCCCATGCCTTCATAGCTCTGATAAATGTCTCTTGTACTACATCTTCTGTATTCTCACGGCTAAGAAGTCGCATATATATTGCTTTATATACATCTTCATAATGCTTTTCATAAGCCTCTTCAAATGTCATATCCACCCCCACCGTGCCTTTACATTTACTCCATATCAGATACATACTCTAAGCCTGTTGCATCTATAATAGCCTCATGTCCTATGTTATTTACACTTTGAAAGTAATTGTACCATAATTCATAACAAAAGAAAATAGACCGTCACACCAATTTAATGCAACGGCCTATGTATTAATTAATAATATGCTTACTCTGGATCATCGTCCTTCTTGCTCTGCAGGTATTTCTCTTCAATAAGACCTGCTGCCGAAATCATCTCCAGTTCATCATCATCGAGCTCTCTGTTCATATTAAACTTAACAATCCTAGCACTATTGCTGTTACCAAAAAGCTGTTCTCTTAAGTTGTCTTTATGATTACTTCCTGCGCTAAAATCAGCATTTCGCAAGATTTTCTCTATATCCTTACTCATAGTAATCATCTCCTTATTGTGCCGACATCATCCGGCATTAATAAACCATACATGACCACAAGTTTTGCAATCGCAACGTATCTGATAATGGCTTATACCCTTTTCTGTAAATTTGTGAGTAGTATCGTGGGAATTACACTTAGGGCAAGCATATTCGTAGGTCTCTTCTGAGCTTATAGGTCCTACCAGATCAGCGCACCATCCGCCCGATACTGCTTCAAGCTGCTCGTCTGTAAGCTTAACGCCTTCTGCCTTAGCCAGTGCCAGTACTTCCTCTGAACTCTTACATGCCTTAACCTTTGCTATTTGTTCCTCTGTTAAACCTTTTAATAATTCTTCTCTCATAATAATTCTCCTTTCTGATATATACTCTTTGTATTGACAGGGGGACGGGCCTTTTGTCACCCCTGTGTTTTATTGCTTTCATATATATATACACAATCAAAACAGAAAATGCGACATTTTAGAAAAAAATTTTTACAAGTTGACAAAAGTCCCAATGTCATCTGTAGGTTGCTACAATATCATCATAGGCTTTAATTGCGGCATCTAACCTCTCATTAACGAAGCTTTCGCCATATAGTCCATCTGGGTTTCT
>CAJOGN010000005.1:70242-76951 GCA_905234245.1 uncultured Lachnospiraceae bacterium | reverse complement strand
AATTACGTTCTGTTTCGTTTTTTGTATAATGATGTGCACCTATACCGCTTATATATGGATTGAATAATCTGTATATAGGCGTTCCTTTTGTATGGTATTCTGTCGAATACCAGCTTATTCCCTCATCATTCCAACCTAATAGTATTAGATAATTTCTTTCATCTAAGTTAGATGTGTAGTGATGTTCACCGGTAAATGGATTGAATAATCTATATACGGGAACATTTGACGAGGATGGAGACATCCAGGCAACACCTTCATCATCCCAACCGATAGAAGCAAGATATTTGCGTTCTCCATCGTTGTTTGTGAAGAAATGCTCGCCACTGATAGGATTATAAAGTCTATAAACATTAATAGAGGTTGTGTTTGCTACAGTAACGGTACATGTAGCATTGTATCCGCCATCATTAGTAGTTGCTGTAATGGTAACAGTTCCTGCCTTTAGAGCAGTAACCTTGCCAGAGCTGTCAACCTTAGCAATGGATGAATCGCTACTTGACCAGGTTACACTTTTGTCAGCTGCATCAGAAGGTGTAACGGTAGGTGTTATAATGAAGCTGTCTCCAGGCTTAATAGTATTAGTAGTTGGTGTTAAAGTTATTCCTGTAACCTTTTTATCGCCCTCATTAACTGTTATTACACAAGTAGCGGTAAAACCACCGTCATCTGTCTTGGCGGTTATAGTAGCTGTTCCCTTCTTTATTGCTTTGACCATGCCATTTTCGTCAACTGAAGCAATTGTAGGGTCACTACTTGTCCATGTAACGCTTTTATTAGTTGCGTTGTCAGGAGTCACAGTAGGTATTAGCGTGGAGTTTTCTCCTGCATACATAGTTTTAGTTGTAGGAGACAGAGTAATGCCGGTTACATTAACTACTTCACCAGTTACAGTTATTATGCAATCAGCCTTGAATCCACCGTCATTAGTAGTAGCGGTAATAGTAGTTGTTCCCGCTTTTAGAGCTAATACTATGCCGTTTTCATCAACTGTGGCAATGGCAGGATTGCTACTAGTCCATGTGACACTTTTGTCAGTTGCATTATCAGGCTTGATAATTGTTTGTAAAATGTATTGGTCGCCAGCATACATATTTCTGGATGTAGTTGTTAGTTCAATGCCAGTTACGCTTACCTTGGAGTTGCTAACTGTTATTGTACAGGTGGCTTTATATCTACCATCATGAGTAGTGGCTGTAATAACAGCTACTCCTATGGCTTTTGCTGTTACTTTACCCGTAGTATCAACTGAGGCTACTGCAGGATTGCCGCTAAACCATTCAACACTTTTATCCGTTGCGTTAGAAGGTGTTATGGTAGGCTTTATGTTGTAGGTTTCTCCGACACCCATAGTTTTTGCGGTAGTATCTAGTGTGATGCCTGTTACATTTATAGTTGTGTTGCTGACAGTTACGGTACAGGTGGCTGTTAATCCACCATCATGAGTAGTTGCAGTTATAGTTGCTGTTCCTGTGCTTAATCCTGTTACCTTACCAGTAGTGTCAACTGAAGCGATTGCGTTATTACTACTTGACCATGTAACAACTTTATCTGTTGCAGAGGCAGGTGTGACAGTAGGTTCTATTATGAAGCTTTCTCCAACCTTAATTGTTTTAGAAGTAGGAGAAACTGTTATACCAGTAACATGAGTTTCTCTTATAATTGTAAAGCTTATTGCAAAATTAGTAGGAAGCATAGTAAAACTACTCTGTGGATTATCAAGTCTTACAAATGTGCCTGGTAATGCAATGTCTTTTTGAAGATTAACAGGGGTGTTGATAGTTTGTAACGAAGTACAACCATCAAGCATTAAGCTATAATTTGTTAGTGCATTTAAGTCGAAGTTGCTAAGGTCTAGGCTGGTTAAAGAAGAGCAGCCACGAAACATATTTTGAGTATCAGTGACATTGCTAGTGTCAAATCCGCTCATGTCTACAGATTCAAGGGCAGTACAATTTTCAAACATATAACTCATATTGGTGATATTGCTTGTGTCAATACCTTGGGCAAATTTTACTGTATTTGTTGTCGTATTATATACTCCAGCATTAGTATTAAGGAAGTGAACTGGTGTATCGCATAATGTGACATCATATTCAGTTGTATCAATTGTTACTTTGGCAGGAATATCCAGATTCTCTTCCGTGCCTAAGTATTTTACCAGTATTACCTTGCCAGCAGTGGCAGGGTCTTCTTCTAGCTCAAAGTCATTTAACCAGGACCAGGTAGTTTCCTCGTCATAATTTGGATTAAACAACTGATAACTTGTTTCTTCATATTGCTTAGCACCATCACCATTACCTTGGGCATTAATATTGTATATAGGTGTGATAGTTAGTGCTAATGAAATCACCAATGCAATTGTAGTTATTAGTTTTGCTGATTTTTTTAACATGATACGTTTCTCCTAAATGTTTTTATTTATTCTATAAACCATACCAGCCGATACCTTCATAGTACCAGCCTAGTGTAATTAGATAGTCTCGTTCTGATGTATTAGCTGTGTAATGATGAGCACCTATGCCGTTTATATATGGATTGAATAATCTATATATAGATGTTCCTCTTGTATTAGTATTGACTGAATACCAACATATTCCTTCGTCATTCCAGCCAGATATTAGTAACCAAAATATTTCTTCAGAGTTAGCTGTATAGTGATGTTCGCCTGTATATGGATTGAAGACTCTATATACGGGTCTGTTTGAAGAATAAGGAGCAGTCCAGGCAACTCCTTCATAATTCCATCCAATAGCAGTAAGGTATGAACGTTCACCGTCATTACTTGTAAATAAATGTTCGCCACTGATAGGATTATAGAAGCGATGAACATCAACAGTAGAATCAACTACAGTAACAGTGCAAGTGGCTTTAAGACCGCCATCATTAGTAGTAGCCGTAATTGTAACGACGCCTTCCTTTATAGCTGTTACTTTGCCGTTGCTATCAACTGTGGCAATTGATGGATTACTGCTTGACCAGGTTACGCTTTTATCAACAGCATCCACAGGTGTAATAGTAGGTGTAATAAAGAAAACTTCTCCTGTATGAGCAGTCTTGGAAATAGGAGTTAAAGTTATACCTGTAACTCTTCCTTCGCTTTTGATTACTGTTATAATGCAGGATGCAGTAAAACCACCATCATTAGTAGAATAGTAGCTGTGCCTTCCTTTAACGCTGTTACTTTGCCATTAGCATCAACTGTAGCGATAGTATTATCACTGCTAGTCCATGTGACGCTCTTGTCAGTTGCATTATCAGGAGTAACAGTAGTTGTTAAATGATAGTCATCACCCTCATGCATAGTTCTACTTGTAGGTGTTACTGTAATACCGGTAACATCAATCTTGGTTGCGCTAACAGTCACAGTACAGGTAGCCTTAAAACTTAGTAGTGGCAGTAATAGTAGCTGTGCCTTCCTTTAACGCTGTTACTTTGCCATTAGCATCAACTGTAGCGATAGTATCATCACTGCTAGTCCATGTTACGCTTTTGTCAGTAGCATTATCAGGAGTAACAGTAGTTGTTAGATGATAGTCTTCGCCTACATTCATAGTTCTAGCTGTGGGAGAGACAGATATACCTGTTACATCTACCTTAGCATTGCTAACTGTTACTGTACAGTTAGCTGTATATCCGCCATTATTAGTAGTAGCAGTAATAGTAGCTGTTCCGCTTGCTAATCCTGTGACTTTACCGGTAGTATCAACTGAAGCTATTGTAGGGGCACTGCTGGTCCATGTCACACTCTTATTAGTTGCGTTAGCAGGCAGTACAGTAGGTACAATAGTGAAGCTCTCTCCAATGCCAATAGACTTAGATGTGGGAGATACTGATACACTTGTAGGAACTACATGGTCGCCATTTACGATTGTAAAGCTTGTTGTTTGATTCTTGGGGAGATAAGTATATGTTTCAGAAGGATTGTCCAATCTGTAAAATGTGCCGGGTAGTTTTACATTCTTAAGAAGATTAGTAGGCGTCTTAATAGTTTGCAGAGAATTGCACCTATCTAAAACGACGGGTGTTTCTGTAAGGTTTGCGAGGTCAAAACTACTTATGTTCAGATTGGCAAGAGAAGAGCAATATGAGAACATGTCATCCATAAGAGCGACATGTTCAGTATTAAAATTAGAGAGGTCAAGAGTGGTAAGAGCATAACAATGCGAGAACATGTTCCTTATATCAGTAACGTTCTCAGTATTAAAATTAGATAAATCAAGAGTGGTAAGAGATTCGCAATGCCCGAACATGCCCCACATTCTAGTAACATTATCAGTATTAAGATTAGAGACATCAAGAGTGGTAAGAGCTTTGCAAAAAAGGAACATGCTACTCATATCAGTAACATTCTCAGTATTAAAACTAGAGACATCAAGAGTGGTAAGAGATTCGCAATCACCAAACATTAGATTCATATCAGTAACATTTGCAGTATTAAAATTAGAGACATCAAGAGTGGTAAGAGATTTGCATTCATCAAACATACCGTTCATATTAGTAACATTCTCAGTAATAAAATTAGAGACATCAAGAGTGGTAAAAGCTATGCAACCAGAGAACATACCTTGCATATTAGTAACAATCTCAGTATTAAAATTAGAGACGTCAAGAGTGGTAAGAGCAGAACATCTCGAGAACATGTACGACATATCAGTGACATTCTCAGTAATAAAATTAGAGACGTCAAGAGTGGTAAGAGATGCGCAATTATGAAACATACGATTCATATCAGTAACATTTGCAGTATTAAAATTAGAAACATCAAGAGTGGTAAGAGATTTGCATTCATCAAACATACCGTTCATATTAGTAACATTCTCAGTATTAAAATTAGAGACGTCAAGAGTGGTAAGAGCTGTGCAGTTATAGAACATGCGCGACATATCAGTGACATTACTTGTGTTGATGTTAGGGTCGAATGTTATTGATTTAGTAGTTGTATTATTATAATAGTTGCCATAAGAAATAAAAAAATTATAAGGTTTATTCGTTAATCTGACAGCATATTGTGTTGAATCAATTTCTACAGTGGCAGGAATATATAAATCTTCTGCATCACCTACATACTTTACAAGTATTACCTCCCCAGCAGTTGCAGGATCTGCTTCTAATTCAAAGTCATTCAACCATGCAGCATCCCCACTATAACTCGGAGAAAATGACGTTTTATAACTTGTCTCTATATACTGCTTCGCTTCGCTATTATTATCTTTGGCATCGATATTATATATAGGTGTAACAGTTAGTGATAGAGTGGTAACCATAGTAATTGCAACGATAGTTTTTGCTAATTTTTTTAACATAATACAATCTCCTAAAGTAATAGAATTATAGGGAAAGTATATCATATATTCGCATGTGTTCAAAGGATAATCCTAGAATCTGAACAAGACATAAAACAATCACACATTTATTCTCACGAGTGGTATAATTAGTTTAAGTAATTACACAATTATTCTCACGTGTGGCATATTAGTGTAAAATATATAGTAAAGGAGGGCTATACTATGAGTAAATTATATCTTATAACCGGCGCAACCGGTCATGTCGGTACTATACTTACTAATGAGTTAATAAGTAAAAAAGAGGATATACGAGCTTTGGTAATTGATGGACAGGAGAAAGACCTTCCGAGTGAAGTAGAAGCTGTCATAGGTGACATTACTGATAGGGATTCGCTAAAAGCTTTTTTCGATACAAGCGGATATGATCAGGTTACCCTAATCCATTTAGCGGCTATGGTTAGTATAGCCAGCAAGAACAGCCCTACATTATATGAGGTTAATGTTAATGGCACTCAAAATGTTATGGGAATGGCGTTAGAAGCATCAGTTGACAGGGTTATATATATAAGCTCTGTTCACGCCATTCCCGAAAAGCCAAAGGGAAATGTCATAACTGAAGTCAGTTCCTTTAATCCGACCTCAGTTCATGGAGATTATGCCAAGACAAAAGCAATGGCGGCTCAAATAGCTCTTGATTACGCAAAAAAGGGAATGAATGTAAGCGTTATTCACCCGTCAGGTGTTATAGGCCCCGGGGATAGATACCACAAGAACCATATGATTAGAACAATTAGAGCAATTCAATCCGGACTTATTTCAATGGGAATTAAAGGAGGATATGACTTTGTAGATTCCAGAGATGTTGCCATAGGTATCCTTGAATGTGAAGAAAACGGCAAGGCAGGAGAATGCTATATACTGAACGGTCATTATGTCAGCATCCTTGATATTGTCAATATAATACGTCGTAATGCAGGCAAGAGGCTTACACGACTGGAATTGCCTCTTTCCCTGGCAAAGGCTTTTGCTCCGGTTGCTGAGAAGCTTACACTTTTCTTTTCAAGAAAGACACCGATTTTTACGCCGTATTCTGTATATACACTTCAGGCTAACAGCGCATTTTCTCACGAAAAGGCATATAGAGACTTCGGTTATCATCCAAGATGCATTTCAGAGACGATAATAGCTTCGCTATGATTATAATACATAGTTAAGAGGCGGGTGGCTTATGTCACTCGCTTCTTTGCTATGCAGTCATTGCATTTTACCATACTTTTATATATAATATAGGAGTTGATGATTACTAAAACTTTCAATGACTTATGGAGGATAAATAACAATGGATATTAGATTTGAGAAAGCAGCAACACTTAAGGAGAAACCAGATTTTCATGGAGCACTTGGCTTCGGTAAATACATGA
>CAJOGN010000005.1:68120-70234 GCA_905234245.1 uncultured Lachnospiraceae bacterium | reverse complement strand
CTGTGATTGGGATGTTGATAAGGGTTGGCATGATGCGAGAATAACGCCACTTAAGCCAATTGAGATTGAGCCACAATGTGTTGTTCTTCACTATGCACAGGAGACCTTCGAAGGGCTCAAGGCATATAGAAGAGCAGATGGCAAGATTCAGCTATTTCGACCGGAGATGAATGCTAAGAGAATGATTAAGTCTAATGAGAGACTTTGTATGCCAGCATTTCCTGAAGAGGACTTTGTTCAGGCTGTTGAGGAATTAGTTAAGGTTGAGAAGGACTGGGTTCCTGATGCAGAGGATACTTCACTTTACATCCGTCCATTTATGTTCGCAACAGAGGCATCCTTAGGCGTACATATGGCAACAAGCTATAAGTTCATCGTTATATGCTGTCCTGTTGGAGCTTATTATCCTACAGGCCTTGACCCAGTTAAGATTCTTGTTGAGGACGAGCTTGTTCGTGCAGTTAAGGGTGGAACAGGCTTTACAAAATGTGGTGGTAACTACGCAGGTTCTATCTTAGGACAGGTTAAGGCTGAGAAGCAGGGATATACTCAGGTTCTATGGCTTGATGGTGAAGAGAAGAAATATGTTGAAGAAGTTGGTACTATGAACATCATGTTCAAGATTGACGGTGAGATATATACAGCTCCAATTGAAGGAACTGTTCTTCCTGGTGTAACTCGTGATTCTATGATTACAATTCTTAAGGATTGGGGTTACAAGGTTTATGAAGAGAAGATTGCTATTGAGACCATTATGAAGGCAGGACATGACGGCACATTAGAGGAAGTATTCGGTACAGGAACAGCTGCTGTTATTTCTCCTGTTGGTGAGCTTAAGTACAAGGATGATGTAGTTGTAATTAACGACTCTAAGACAGGTGAACTTACACAGAAGCTATACGATACACTTACAGGAATTCAATGGGGCAAGCTTGAGGATAAGTATAACTGGACTGTTGAATTATAATATTTAAGGAGACTATACATGTTAGAACTTAAAAATATCTCTTATGAAGTTAGTGACGAGATAGATGATTCTAAGGAAATACTAAGAGATATCTCTCTAACAATAGATGATCATTTTGTAGCAATAACAGGACCTAATGGTGGAGGTAAGTCCACTTTAGCTAAGATTATTGCAGGTATTCTTACACCAACTAGTGGTCAGATTATTCTTGATGGTGTAGATATAACTAATATGTCTATTACTGAGAGAGCTAATGCAGGGATATCATTTGCATTTCAACAACCTGTCCATTTTAAGGGACTTACTGTCAAGGACTTAATATGTCTTGCAGCAGGTAAGAATCTAAGCATTAATGAAGTGTGTGATTTGCTCTCAGAGGTGGGACTGTGTGCCAGAGACTATGTAGACCGCGAGCTTAACGGTAGATTATCCGGCGGAGAGCTTAAGCGTATAGAGATTGCTATGATTAGGGCAAGAGGAACCAAGCTTTCTATATTCGACGAGCCAGAAGCTGGAATTGATTTATGGAGTTTCAAGAGCTTAATTCATGTATTCGAGAAAATGCGTGATGCAATAGATGGCACTATAATTATCATTTCCCATCAGGAGAGAATCCTTGATATAGCAGATAAGATTATAGTTCTATCTGACGGTAATCTAATGCACTATGGCTCTAAGGATGAAGTCCTCCCTAAGCTCCTAGGCACTAACAACACATCTAAGCCATGCAAGCCGTTAGAGGATGCTTTGGACTAATATAAGAGGTAAAAATATGGATGCAATACAGAAGAATATATTAAAAGAAGTCGCTGACCTTCATGGCGTTCCAGAAGGTGCGTACAATATAAGAACTAACGGCAAACTTGACAGCCGCAACACAACTGCCAATATTGACATTGTCAGCAAAGATGATAAGGACGGAATTGATATTATCATTAAGCCTGGAACAGTTAATGAGAGCGTTCATATTCCTGTAGTCTTAAGTGAAAGTGGTTTGCAGGAATGTGTATATAATGATTTCTTCGTTGGCGAAGGTGCTGATGTGACAATTGTTGCAGGATGTGGAATTCATAATTGTGGTGTTGATACATCCAAGCATGCAGGCATCCACACATTTCACCTAGAGAAGAATGCCAAGGTCAAGTAC
>CAJOGN010000005.1:0-68076 GCA_905234245.1 uncultured Lachnospiraceae bacterium | reverse complement strand
CTTGATGAAGGCGCTGTAATGATTATGGAGTCTGCTCAGATTAAGGGTATCGATTCTACTGAAAGAGTAACTAAGGGTTATCTTAAGAAGGATGCCTACTTCGAGGTCAAGGAAAGCATTATGACTCATGGCAAGCAGCATGCCAAGACAGACTTTATTGTAGAACTCAATGGAGAGAATTCATCAACTAATGTTATCTCAAGGTCAGTTGCAAGAGATACATCCAAGCAGGAGTTCTTCTCAACAATAGCTGGTAACACTGCCTGCTCGGGACACAGTGAATGTGATGCCATTATTATGGATGATGCAATTGTCAATGCACAGCCGGCACTTAACGCTAATAATATTGATGCAAGCCTAATCCATGAAGCTGCTATTGGTAAGATTGCAGGAGAGCAGTTAATTAAGCTCATGACACTCGGCTTAACTGAAGCTGAAGCCGAAGAACAAATCATTAACGGCTTCCTCAAATAGTATTAACAATTTTACTTAACTAAGGGATATACACATATATCCCTTTTTTAGTATATATTTTCAGGAAAGGAAACCCTATGGCACTACAGTTTATTGTTGGTAGCTCTGGGACGGGCAAGTCAACATACATTTACAATAGAATAATTGAAGAGTCTATGGCTAATCCTAAGCGGAAGTATATTATTATTGTGCCAGAGCAGAATACCCTGCAGACACAGAAGGAATTAGTAAGACTTCATCCTAATAATGTGATTATGAATATTGATGTGCTAAGCTTCAATCGCTTGGCATACAGGGTATTTGACGAGCTGGGTATTGAGACTCTCGATATCTTAGAGGAGACAGGCAAGAATCTTCTTATTCGCAAGCTATCTATGGACCATAAGGACAAGCTGCAGGTTCTTGGCCGCGGCATTAACAAGGCAGGCTACATCTCTGAAATTAAGTCCTTCATATCGGAGCTTGCTCAATACAATATTAGTGCTAATGAATTCAAGAGTATTGTTGATGAAGGAGAGCTTAGTGATTCCTTTAAGAGGAAGGCTTATGATATCTCGCTTATTTATAACGCCTATGAGGAATTTATTAAGGATAGATATATTACTGCAGAGGGTCTTCTTGTCAGACTTAACGAGGTGATTGAGGATTCTACATTTCTTAATGATAGCGAGTTCGTGTTTGATGGCTTTACTGGTTTTACACCCCTGCAAAATGAGCTTCTTAAGACCATGCTTCCTAGAATCAATAAGTCCTATGTCGTAGTAACTATGGATAGCAGAGAGGCGCTTTATGGCGATATTAAGGAATACGAATTATTCGCCATGAGTAAGAATATGATTGCAAGAACAAGACGCATCTGTGAAATGTGTAACGTTGAAATCGAGGATGCAATTCTTCTTCATAAGAATCACAGACTAACTGAGGGTGGGGCTATTGATTTTATTGAAAGACATCTATTCAGACCAGGAGACAAAACCACATTTCCAGCAGAAGAGACAACGGACAGCTTCAAGATACACTGCCTTAATAATCCAAGACTTGAGATTGAATATGTTGCAGCTTCAATAGCTAAGGATATTAGAGAGGGAGGCAGAAGGTATAAGGATATTGCTATATGTGCTGCCAGTCTAGAAACCTACAAGAATCATTTTGAGGAAATCTTCGGTAGGTACAATATACCTTTCTATATTGATAGCAGTACCAGTGTGGTGTTCCATCCAATTATTGAATTTATTAGAAGTGCATTTATGATTGTTGAGTATAATTTCTCTACTGACAGTGTAATGCATTTTATGAGGTGTAACCTAACCGACATCACAATTCAGGAGGTTGATATATTAGATAATTATCTGTATGCATCTAAGGTTAGAGGTGTCAAGGCCTATAGTAGTGAATTTATCTACGAGCCAAGGGCATTTGCAGGAAGGCTTCCTATGGTAAATGACATTCGTGGGAGGTTTGCTAAGCCATTAGTGGATTTTTATAACAGTGTAAATGGTTGTACTGATGTTAGAGAAATCTCAAGGGCCCTGTATCAGTTGCTATTAGACTATAACGTTGAAGCTAAGCTTAATGAGAAGGCTAAGGTCTTAGAGGATGCAGGTGATGATATTAAGGCGAAAGAATACTCTCAGATATACAAAGTAATTATCTCTATCTTAGATAAGATGGTTGCCTTGCTTGAGGGTGAGGAAATCGGCACAAAGGAGTATGTTGAGATAATGCTCTCAGCCTGCGAAGGAGCTAAGATTGCCACAATTCCTATGTCTAATGACTGTGTGCTTATTGGTGATTTGGAGCGTACAAGATATCATGAGCCTAAGGTTATGTATCTTATGGGAGTTAATGATGGTGCCATTCCTGCAACCTATAACAGCAGTGGAATTATATCTCAGAGTGAGAGGATACATTTGAAGGAATTCTTAAGTAAGAGGGATGTCCTTCTTGCACCTACTGACCGGGAGAAATCCTTTATGCAGCGATTCTATGTATATATGATTCTGACTAAGGCAAGTGATAAGCTGTGCCTTACTTATGCTGTTAATGACAATGAGGCTAAGCCTCTTAATAAGTCATATCTGGTAAATGAATTAAGTGAGCTATTTGGTAATGCTACCTTAGAAGGTGCTGGTGAACTGTTGCCGGCTGACTGGCTTGTATCGCCGGAGTCTTCATCAATGTATGCATCTGCAGCACTGCGTCATCTTGTTCACGAAGCAGATCATGACATTATTGATGTAAGTAAGACTTCCTTGCAGGAAGTAAGTGACCTTGAAGCAACAATTAGCCTTCTTAAGTTCTTACAGTCTAATGATATTACTGCCCTTGAAAATGTGCTTAAGGGCGCCTTCTTCTATCACAACGAGGAGAAGGTAGAAAAGAAGCTATATGATAAGCTGGCCCATTCTGATAGGCCTGTAGGTAGCGTATCTAAGCTTGAGAGCTACAGAAGATGTGCTTATAGATATTTCCTGCAATACTGTCTTAATATTAACGAGAGAGAGAATAATAAGCTTGATGCAAGAGACTTTGGAAATGTATATCATGATATCCTGAAGGAATTCTCTATCCAGCTTAATAATGAAGGGGAAAGCTTTAGAGGAGTATCGGATGAGAAAAGTAGAGAGATATTAAGCAGTGCCTGTGATACAGTCTACGAAGGATATGAGCGAATTAAGCTTCTTGATACACCTAAGGATTTATTCACTAAGGAAAGAATCATGACCACCATGATTAAGACTATTGATATCCTAAGAGACCAGGCTAGGAATTCACATTTTGAACCTAAGAGATTCGAAGTGAAGCTTGATAAGATTGCAAGCCCTGAGGATCTTAAGATAACTCTTGATAATGGTAAGGATATGGTTCTTGATGGACGAATTGACAGATTAGATCTGTGCGAAGAAGAGGACAAGGTTTTTGTCAAAATAATTGATTATAAGTCGGGTAATAATAAGATTGATTATGGTGACATATATAACGGTCTTCAGCTTCAGCTTATATATTATCTACATGCATCTGTTGAAGGACTATCTTCAACATATGATAAAGAAGTCAAACCATCTGCAATGTTCTACTATGGAATCAAGGACCCTATACTTGCACTAGAAGAAATCAAGGAAGGTCTCGAGGATGAGATTAAAAAAGAGATGAGGCCTAAGGGGTTATTTGTTGATGAATTAAAACCAGAGTGTCAGGAAATGGATAACGAAGGTTTAGTTAAGCCAGAAAACTTGTCACAGGATGTAGCTAAGCTTTTAGATACTAATTATACAGATGAATCAGAGGGTGGATACAAATCATTATATGCATGCTTTGATACTAAGAAGAATGGAGACTTTGGAGCTCATTCTAATTGTATTAGTATTGACGATTATAGAACAATTGAAGGACATGTACTTCATAAGATGCAGCAAATAGGAAGTGATATGTATGCTGGCAGGATAGATGCAAGTCCAATGCATAAGAAGAATGAGGGATGTAAGTACTGCCCATATTCTAAGGTGTGCGAATTCGATATAAGACAGCCGGGATTTGTTAATGCCGAATATGTAGATGCCAGTGATAAGAACATTATTAGTCTTATTAGAGATGGAGAAGAAGTATCAGAAGAATAGTTATAAGTGAGGAATTATTATGCCTAAATGGACCATAGACCAGAAGGGTGTTATTGAAAAAAGAGGTAATAATATATTAGTGTCAGCCGCAGCAGGTTCAGGTAAGACTGCTGTATTAGTTGAACGCATTATTACTAAGATAATAGAGGATAGGGTTGAGATTGATGAGCTACTTGTAGTTACATTTACAAAGGCAGCAGCAAGGGAGATGAAGGAGAAGATTCGTCGAGCCATTGATGAGAAGATTAAAGCAGAGCCTGACAATGAATATCTTATTCGTCAGAATACTTTAATTGCTAATGCTAACATTTCTACCATTGACAGCTTCTGCGGTAGCTTCGTAAGAGATAATTTTAACGATATTGGAATCGACCCGTCATTTCGAATATGTGATGAGAATGAAGGCAAGCTTCTGTTTCAGGAAGCAGTTGATAATGTACTTGATAGTAGCTTCGAGGGAGAAGACAATCATGACTTTAAGGATATGATGAAGCTATATACTGACAGGAATGATTTTACAAGCTTCTCTTCATTAATTAGTAACATCTATAGGAGAGCAGAAGCATTTCCATGGCCTAAGGAATGGTTAGACAGTATTAGAAAGCCTTATATTATTAAGGAGGGAACAAGACTTAACGACATTGAATGGCTAGATGAAATGCACAGTCAAAGAAAAGAAGAGTGTCAGGCAATAATTAAAATGTCAGTGGCTTTCCTTGAACTGTGCAGAGATTATTATAGGGATGGTGATAAGGACAATAAGATTGAAGTATGTATTCAGGGTATGAAGGATACTCTGAGCCTGCTATGCTCTTATGATTCCTATGAAGAAATGCTGGATTCTTCTCTAAACTATGAGAAGGCTAAGAAGCTAGGTGCCGGATTTAAGGGAGCACTAGATAAGGGATTAGACAGTAGCTTTATCAAAGAGCTTCAAAACAGATTCAATTCAATATTAGACGCATATAACGAAGCCTTAGCCAAGCTTCAGAAAATGAATTCTGCTGACATTATCAAAGAATGTATTGAAAGCTCAAGATATGTATTTGCCATTATTGACTTCGTGGAAGAAGTAATGGATGAGTACGATAAGCTTAAGGAAGATAGTAATGTTCGTACATTCAATGATATAGAGAGGATGGCACTTAACATCTTAGTTGACCCTGTCACAAAGGAGTTAACTGACAGAGCAAGGGCTATAAGAGAGACCTTCAATGAAGTAATGGTTGATGAATATCAGGATGTTAATGATTTGCAGGAGGAGATTCTTAAGGCATTATCTAATGATAAGAATCTATTTATGGTAGGAGATGTTAAGCAAAGTATATATGGATTCCGTATGGCCAAGCCAGAGATATTTGTTGGCAAATATGAGAACTATATGAATAGTCCTGATAATGGGACAGCCTTCAATCTTAAGGAGAACTTCAGAAGTAGAGATGAGGTTCTTACCTTCGTTAATAATGTATTTTTCAACCTGATGACGAAGCAAAGTGGTGGAATAGAATATAATGATGATGTGAAGCTTAATTTTGGTGCCACATTAACATATGGTAAGCGTGACGATTCCCAGGTTGAGCTTCTTATTATGGATAAGCAGGACGTGGCTGCAGAAGATGCGGAATATGACAATTCAAGGGCCTTAGAAGCAACAGTTATTGCTGAGCGAATAAGAGAGCTTGTGGACTCGAAGTATCAGGTAACTGTTATGGAGAATGGAGAGCCTAAGCTAAGAGACATTACATATTCTGATATAGCTATTATATTAAGGTCAGCTAACACTCATGGAAGCGATTTTGAAAATGTGTTATTGTCCTACGACATTCCTTGCTACGCTTCAGGTGGAAAAGGCTATTTTGATACAGTTGAAGTTGGAGTTGTGTTAGCATTTCTATCAGTATTAGATAATCCAAGTCAGGATATACCGTTAATTACTATTTTGCATAGCCCAATGTTTGATATTAGTAATGACACATTTGCCAGAGTTAGGATATACGGTGCGGGAAATGAAGAACAGTATAAGGATTATCCTCTGTATTACGCAATCTTAGATTATCTTCATGATGACAAGAATAAAGTAGATGAGGATTATGATAGGTTGGCTAATGCTGTTGATGTAATTGAAGGATTAAGAGAGGAGCTTACGGATACTCCAATTCATAAGGTTATAGAGAAGATATATGGTAGGACGAAGTATCTTGACTATGTTAGTGCTCAGTTAAATGGCGAGTATAAGAGAGCTAATCTTCTTGCCTTAGTTGATAAGGCAATTGATTTTGAGAAGACGAGATTCAAGGGGCTATATAATTTCGCAAAATACATTGAGTCAATTAAGGAATATAATCTCGAGGACGAAGAGGTTAGCCTCTCTGGTGAAAATGATAATGTTGTAAGAATAATGACTATGCACAAAAGTAAGGGGTTAGAATATCCAGTAGTATTCGTTAGTGAAATGGGAGCAGGATTTAATTCTGATTCTAGTATCATGGGTGCTCTTACACATAATAAGTATGGTCTTGGTATTGAACTTAGAAGAGAACTTAATGGTAACAGAGTAAAGAAGGATACTGCATATAAAGAGTATATTAAGAGGAAGATAGAGGAAGAGACAAAAGCTGAGGAAGCAAGGCTGCTCTATGTTGCGCTTACCCGTGCTAAAGAAAAGCTAATTGTAACAGGTGTCCTAAATAAGGGACAAGAGACATTTGATGAATTCACCAAAGCAGGCTTGGATTATCATTATATCCTTACTGCTAAAAGCAGAATGGAATGGATGATTAGAGCGCTTTGCAAAAGTAATAAGGAGTATTTAGATTCAATAACAATATTCAGAACTCCTAAGTCATCTGTTGTCAAAGAAGTAATTGATTATGTAACAATTAATGATAAGAAGGCTAAGCTTCAAGAATATATTGAAAGCAGCACAGATGAATTATATGAGGAAGTGTCCAAGCGATTATCATATAGATATCCTTATGAGATAAACGATAATGTTAAGGCGAAGTATTCTGTTTCTGAGATAAAGCATAACGCAATGGAGGAAGCATTTTCTAAGGAGGGGCTAGATAGTAACATTTTCCAAAATGAAGATGAGAAGGCCATAACTATTCCTGCATTTATGTCAGAGAAGAAGGCTAGTGAAGTTAATCCTGGTGCGTTATATGGAACGGCTATGCATCGTGTAATGGAATGCTTCGATTTCGTAAATGATGATTATAACACTTCCCTTAATGCTCAGCTTGATACAATGAAGAGAGGGCACCTCATTACTGAAGAGCAAAGCGAGATGATTAATGTTGATATCTTGCAGGAATTTCTAGAAAGTGATGTAGCTCTAAGAATGCATCGTGCAGCAGTATCTGATAAGCTATGGGTTGAGCAGCCATTTGTATTGCAGGAGCTTCCTAAGAACATTTTACAGGATGCCAAGGAGGAACTAGAGCCTGTCATTGTTCAGGGAATAATTGATGTGTTTTTCGAGGAGGATGGCAAGATTGTTCTTCTTGATTATAAGACTGACAAGGTTGATTCAGGTGACGAGTTAGTTAAAAGGTACAAGGCACAGATTGATTTGTATGCCAAGGCAATTGAGAAGTGGTCTCATATGAAGGTTAAGGAGAAAATATTATATTCATTTTGCCTTAAAGATGTAGTTATAGTAGAATGATATTTGTGTTTTTTTAAATAATATATGAGTTAGAATAATAACTTGTGTGATAGAGTAAACGAGGATGATAATATGACTTATGATAATGATACATTAGATTATTTTTTAGAGCATCAATTACAATTGTTTCCTGAAGAGGTTGCGTCAACGAGAGAGGAAGCAGATGAATTCCTAGAGGAGTGCTTCGCAACTGTGTGTAAGAATGTTAAAGAGGTTAGGGAGTACCTTGATGATGTCGCGGACATTTCAGGAATGAGTGATAGTGATATCATTAATTGTGAGGAAGTATTCTCACTACCTAATGGCAGGTACTTGGTGCTTGATGTTTAAGAATTATAGGATATATACACCTGCACGCTCATGGAGAAAATCGCTTAGCAGGTGCCTATATCCTACAACATGTAATATATCAATTACAGGAGATAACATGAAGAAAACTAGACTTATATTAATTGCAATTACAACATTAATAATATCTGTAATGATGACAGGGTGTAGCATAGGTGACTTGCATTTCTATGTATCATCAACCAGTGGTATTGGTAATGTATTTAAGATTGGACCGAATGCATGTAGCAAGACAGAGTTTAGAACATATCTTGCTAATTATAAAAACTTATATGGCACATTTCAGGACTCATCAATATGGAGCGAAGACAATGGCAAGATTATTGAAGACGGAATGAAGTCTGCCATTCTTGATCATTTGACAAGAGTGTATAGTCTTGATTTGTATGCCAAGGATAATAACATAAAACTCACTAAGTCTGAAGAAGAAGCAGTTAATAAAGCAGCTGAAGAATATTACAACTCTTTATCTGATGAAGACAGAAGCTATACAGGTGCATCCAAGTCTGATATCGAGGATATGTATGAGCATTATGCATTGGCTGAAAAAGTATATTTTCAATTAATGAATTCTGTTGATGAAGAGGTCTCTGAAGATGAGGCTAGAATGATGGAAGCGGAAGTGTTATTTACTACAAAAAAAGCTAACGCAGATGCAGCTGCTGCTCAGTTAAAACAAGGCTATTCATTTGCATCGGTAGCTGGGCAATACTCAGAAGCAGATGCTGTTAATGTTACCTTTGGAAGAGACAAGTATCCCGAGGAGGTTGATGCAGTTGTATTCAATCTTGAGAACGGTCAGGTGACGGATATGATTACAACAGATGATGGATATTATTTCTTCCGTTGCACTAACAAATACAACAAAGAATTATCTGAAGAAAACAAGGCAAATGTTATTAGTCATAGAAAGGATGAGTTGGTTCAGGATCTAATTCATGAGCAGGAAGAAAAATATTATTCTCATTTGAGTGAGGGTACATTAGAGAATTTATCATTGGAAGATACAGAAGATGTTAAGACAGATTCTTTCTTCCAGGTGTTAAATAAGTATGTATCATTTAAATAATATTTGTTATGTAAATAGTTCAAAAAATTATTAAATCTTAAATTATTTTTGTTGTAATTTTTTGACAAAACCTATTGATAAAAATTGTGATTGTTATTATAATATTGTTGTTTAGAAAAATGTAAGTTATGTACATAGAATTTTTTTATCGGAAGGAGATTGTTAATCATGGCAGAAGCAACAAAGAAAGTTAGTGTAAGTACTGCTACAGCTAAGAAGACTGCTACAACTACAGCAACAGCTGCTAAGGCTACTACAGCTACAGCAACTAAGGCTCCAGCTAAGGCTACTACAACTAAGAAGGCTACAACAGCTAAGAAGGCTACTACAACTAAGAAGGCTACAACAGCTAAGAAGACAACAGCTAAGAAGACAACAGCTAAGAAGTCTACAGCTAAGAAGACAGTAGTAGAGAGCATCCATGTTCAATTTGATGGAAGAAGCTATGAGAGCACAGAAGTAATCAAGATGTGTAAGGACGCTTTCAAGGCTAACAATAAGAGAAAGCCTATCGATGAGATTACTGTATATGTTAACGCTAACGAGAGAACAGCTTACTATGTTGTTAAGAGCGGTAACGAAGAGATTAAGTCTAACGTTTCTCTTTATAACTAATTTATATTTTGTTAATGATTTTTTAGAGATAGCTACAGTTTTGTAACTATCTCTTTTTTTTGCTTTTTTTCTAGTCTTAATCATCAATATAGTTTATAATATACATTAGAGTTTTAGTAACTAGTTATTGGTGGTTTTTATGAGCAAAACAATTGGATTAAAAAATAGAAAACTTGCCAGGGATATTATGGCAGGAATTCTTACAGTTCTTATTATAGGATTGATTGTCTATCTCGTAGTTGGTGAGATGAACAAGCGTCCTAATAATGAACCTAATCTTCGTAACGTTGAGACACTTACAGAGTGGACTGTTGTTAACGAGGATGGTTCCACTATGCCTATAACACTGCCTAATTCATCTACACTTTCTGGTCAGAAGACAGTAACCTTAGAGAAGCAGCTTGAGGGTGTTCCTGAAGTGTATGATTCTTTACTTGTATGGAGTAAGGGTCAGAAGATAGAGTTATTTATTAATAATGAATTGTGGTATGAATATTCACCAGAGAGGTCTGATGGATATGGTATTAATAGTACATATCTATATCTTTTTGTTCCACTTCCTAAGAACATGACTGATGCTAAAATCAAAATCGTATTTACAGCTGTTCTTGACAGAGATGGTGGTAAGCTAGGTGAGGTTTTAATTGGTGAGCAGACGGCATGTCTTCTTGAGATAGTTAAGCTCAATCAATTAGAGCTGTTCTTAGGATTATTCGTATTATTGCTTGGTGTAATTGCCCTTATTATTTCCACAGTATTATCCTTGTTTACCAAGAGGGAGGTACACTTATACTATCTTGCATGCTGTGTACTAGTATTGGCGTTTTGGGTAGTTGCTAATTGTCGGGCAAGGCAATTTATATTCCCTAATGCATCAGTAATTCGAGATTGTGCGTATCTGGTGTTACCACTTATTTCAATAAGCTTCGCTGTGTATCTTGATAGAATTCAGGATGAGAGATATCATATTGGATATTTAATAATAGAGGTTGCATCAATAATTAATCTTGGAATTGTTGCAGTCTTGAATTATACAGGTGTGGCAGCGCTCTCTGATACAAGGATGGGCTCTCTGATAATAATCATTCTTACGATGCTCATGACTGTCGTCACCATGGCATATGATTTATTCAAGAGGAAAGACAGGTCCTATATATATGTAGCTGTTGGTTTGGCTCTTTTGGCCTTATGCGGAATTATTCAGCTTGTTATGGAGCAGGTATTATCCCTGTCCGTAATATCAGGAACATTTATGTCAATAGGACTTATATTCCTTGTTATATTTGGTCTGCTACAAGCAGTTAAGAAGATCAATCAGATGAATACTGACAGGAACGAAGCGATTGAGCAGGTAGAGCACTTGTCTAGAACTGCAATGGAAGCTCTTGCTAAGACAGTAGATGCTAAGGACAGATACACATCTGGTCATTCAATGCGTGTTGCTGAAGTTGCATGTCTTATTGCTGAAGAACTAGGATGGAATGATGAGCAGATATCAGAACTTAGATTCCAGGGTATGATGCATGATATAGGTAAGATAGGTGTCCCTGATTCGGTACTTAACAAGCCTGGAAGACTTAATTCTATTGAGTTCGAGCTTGTTCAATCTCATACAACAGTTGGAAGTGATATTCTAAAAAATGTTACATCAATTCCAGGTGTTGAGAAGGCTGCAAGACATCATCATGAGAGATTCGATGGTAATGGATATCCAGATCATCTTAAGGGTGAAGAGATTCCTATTAACGCTAGAATTATTGGAGTGGCTGATGCATACGATGCCATGAATTCTGATCGTATTTATCGTAAAGCGTTGCCTAAGGATGTAATTAGAAAAGAAATTATTAATGGTCGGGGAACTCAATTCGATCCATTCTTAGTAGATGTATTTATTAAGCTTCTTGATGAAGACAGACTAGTAACGAATGAAGGTAGCGACAGTTTTGTATTAAGACAGGGCAGCAATATTGACACATCTAAATTTGCTGTTGAATTAAATGACGCAATCGATAGAATCAGAGGCGAAAATAGCATAGAGACAGTTGAGAGAGTTAAGCTGGGTGAGGTTACAAGCGTATTCAGAAAGCTTAGAGATGAATACGAATATGAATTCATGGTAATAGCATTCTCTGTTCGTCCGAAAGATGATACGAAAGTGACAGATGATTACCTTGAGAAAGCAACTGATACAATGAAGATATCAATTCAGAAGTCTATTAGGGATGAAGATATTTCTGTAAGATATAGTAACACTCAGATGCTGGCAGTATTATTCAATGCTGACCCTAATAGTATTAACCTGGTTGTACAGAGAATATTACTTGACTTCTATAAGTTATTTGACGCAAGTCCACTTGATATATCATATAAGATACTTGATATCGATGCCGAGTATAAGATGGGATTTACCATCTATAAGGCGAACTAGAAGTAAAAAAACAGCCAAGGCCTGTAAAGCGATTTTGAGAGAAAAGCAATATAAATAACAGAAACCTGACATGCCGATTTTCTGTATGCAGGTTTCTGTTATTTATATATTATTTCGTTATTATCTACTTGGCAAGCATCATCATAATCTTGTTGCTTCGCTCAATGAACTTTGTCATTTCCTCTGGACTTAGAGGAGCGTTAGCAATTGCCGCAAGGTCATATAATTGCTGTGCGAACAAGTCAACATTTTCACCATCCTTATTATTAAGAATGTAATCAACAAGCTCGTTGTTAGCATTGAGTACGAGAGTAGATGAACTTGGGAACATATTAGGATCCATTCCGTACATATTGTACATCTTCATCATATCCTGCATACGTCTGCTTTCTTCGCTAACTGTAAGCATTGATGCAACATCCTTATTCTTGAACTTGGCAACCTTAACATCTAACTTGTCGTTAGATAGCGCCTTCTGGAAAATGTCTGTTAATTCCTTAGTTGTCTCATCAAGCTCACCGTCTGCTGATTCCTCAATAAGAGAATCAGTTACATCAGCGTCAATTCGTTCGAACTTATATGTCTCATTTCTCTGCTCTAATTGTGAGATAAATGAAGTGTCAATGTTGTGGTCAAGTATAACAGCAGTTAGGCCTTGTTCCTTGAACATCTTAATATATTGACCTTGCTGTTCTTTGTCTGTTACATAATATACTACTGTGCGCTTGTCTTCTGGTTCGGCATTTTCATCTGTTGCATCAGAAGATGTATCATCATCTACAACTTCTGCATCTACCTTTTCGCCATTCTCATCAGTAGCTTCTTCTTTGTCTTCCTTAACTAATAATTCAGGAAGAGTAACGTACTTGTCATCAATATCCTTGAATAAGATGTAGTCATTCATGCGGTCACAGAATTTCTCATCCTTAAGGCAACCGAACTTAATAAATGGACTAATGTCATCCCAGTATTTTTCATAGGATTCCTTCTCAGTCTTACATAGTCCAGCAAGCTTATCAGCAACCTTCTTAGATATATATTCCTGAATCTTCTTAACGAAACCGTCATTCTGAAGAGCAGAACGTGATACGTTAAGAGGTAAATCAGGACAGTCGATTACGCCCTTAAGAAGCATTAGGTATTCAGGAATTACTTCCTTAATATTGTCGGCAACGAATACCTGGTTGTTATATAGCTTAATAACGCCTTCAATAGAATCATATTCTGTATTAATCTTAGGGAAATATAGAATTCCCTTAAGGTTAAATGGATAATCCATATTAAGGTGAATCCAGAATAGCGGCTCCTTATAATCCATGAATACATTGCGATAGAATTCCTTGTATTCGTCTTCGCTGCATTCGTTAGGATGCTTTGCCCATAATGGATTAGTGTCGTTTAATGGGACAGGTCTTTTTACAATCTTAAGCTTGTCCTTGGCTGGAGATACTTCAACCTGTTCCTTAGTGCCATCTTCGTTTTCTTTTTCTTCGAACTTGGCTTCTTCGTGAATCTCTTCAATTACAGTATCTGTATCAAGCTTGTCCTCTACGTCAATAGTCTCATATTCTTCCTCTGCATTTGCCTTGCTAAGATATATCTCAGTTGGCATGAAAGAGCAGTACTTCTCAATAACTTCTCTGGCTCTGTATTCATTAGCGAATTCGAGAGAATCTTCATTAAGAAATAGAGTAATCTTAGTTCCTACAGTCTCATATATGCCGTCCTTCATATCGAACTCAGTTCCGCCGTCGCATTCCCAGTGAACAGCACTTGCACCCTTTTGATAAGAGAGAGTATCAATATGAACAGCGTCTGCTACCATAAATGCAGAATAAAAGCCTAGACCGAAGTGTCCAATTATCTGGTCTTCATTAGCTTTGTCTTTGTATTTCTCAAGGAAGTCTGTTGCACCTGAGAAAGCAATCTGGTTAATGTACTCGTCAACCTCGTCAGCAGTCATTCCAAGACCATTATCAATAAATGTTAATGTCTTCTCTTCAGGATTAACGATTACATCTATCTTAGGCTTGTAATCATCTGGCAATTCATATTCACCCATAAGATCAAGCTTCTTTAGCTTGGTAATGGCGTCACAGCCGTTAGATATTAACTCTCTGAAGAAAATGTCATGGTCTGAATATAACCATTTCTTAATTACCGGAAATATATTTTCGCTGGTAATTGATAGATTTCCATGTTTTTCACCCATTTTATATCACTCCTTTATTGTTAATTTCATTGTTTTCGAAACCCTAAGAGATATACTAACACTAAAAAATACAAAAATCAACAAAAAATTAGCACTCTTAAAAATTGAGTGCTAATAATTGGATGCTAATATTTATGACAATAAATCGAAATATTTATGTTACACTCTTGTAATATTGTAACATTTTCGTTAAAATGTTATTGCAAACATTAGAATCTTCTTCTGTTTTAGGAGAGGATTTATGAAAAGAAAAATTAATATTTGTTTTATTTTTTTAATGTTTTCAATTTGTCTTGTAACATTTTCTTCCTGTGGGAAGACATCGTATTTAGATAAGTCGCAGGATTCTAATTCTACTACGGAGACTTCAGATAAGAAGAATACTGATAAGGATAGTAGTTCTAAGAATACGACTTCTAAGACCTCTGGGAAATGCTTTGTGCAGGTGTCAGGAGCAGTTAACAGTCCTGGTGTGTATGAGCTTAGTGGAGAACCACGCATTTTCCATGCAATTCTTATGGCTGGCGGTCTAAGAGAGGATGCTGATGTATCCAATCTTAATCAGGCTGAGAAGATTAGTGATGGGCAGAAGATTGTAATTAAGACTAGAGATGAAGCGGCTATGGAGGCTGCGGTAAGCGCTGATGATGGCAAGGTTAATATTAATACAGCGGATGCTAGGACACTAATGACGTTGCCGGGGATTGGTGAATCTAAGGCTAATTCCATTATTAAGTATAGGGAAAGCAAGGGTAGTTTTAATAGTATAGAAGACATTAAGAATATATCTGGAATTAAGGATGGCGTATATAATAAGATAGCCGATTCTATTAAGGTGTAGACTTGAAGTAGATGTTAGGACCATAGAGAGGATAGAGTTAATATGTCTAAGAAAGTATTAGTCGTTGATGACGAGAAATTAATAGTTAAGGGAATTAAGTTCTCACTTGAGCAGGATAGCATGGAGGTTGACTGTGCCTATGATGGTGAGGAAGCACTTAATCTTGCGAGAAAAACTGAATACGATATAGTTTTACTAGACGTTATGCTTCCTAAGATGGATGGTTTCGAGGTATGTAGAAGCATTAGGGAATTTTCTAATATGCCAATTGTTATGCTTACAGCCAAGGGCGAGGATATGGATAAGATTCTTGGTCTTGAGTATGGTGCTGATGATTATATAACTAAGCCATTTAATATCCTTGAGGTGAAGGCTAGAATTAAAGCTATCATGAGAAGGACAAGTGTGTCAGATAATAAGTCGCCACTTTCAAGTGACGTTATTAATAGTGGAGATATATCTTTGGATGTGCAGGGAAGAGGGCTTAAGATCCTTGGTAAGGAGATTAATCTAACCTCTAAGGAATTCGATATGCTTCTCTTGCTTGTTAATAATCCAGGCAAGGTTTACAGCAGAGATACGCTTCTTACAACAATCTGGGGCGAAGACTATCCAGGTGATGCAAGAACTGTTGATGTGCATATTAGACGTCTTCGTGAGAAGATTGAGCCTAATGCAAGCGAACCAAGATATATTCATACGAAGTGGGGGCTGGGATATTTCTATAAGGAGTAGCATATAGCACATATGAAGGATTTTCTTTACAAGGCTTTTTCGAGACTAAATGTAAAAATATTTGTATTAGTATGTGCTATGGCAATTGTTCCTCTGATTCTATTTTCTATTATCATTGACTTTGTATATGTAGGGCAAAGTATCAAGTCTGAAAGTGAGAATCTCTATTCCAGGTCGGAAGTACTGACCAGGCAGGTTGTTACAAGTGGTTACATGAACTCACAGAGTGATGTAACAATGGAGCTTAAGCTTGGGGAATTGGCACAATTAATCAACGGGAGAGTTATGCTTGTAGATTCTAATCTGCGAGTTGATTACGATTCCTATAATGTTGATAAGGGTAAGGTTTTCTTATGGGAAAATGTTACAAGAAGTGCCAAGGGCGAACAGCTATATAGTATCGACAGGGATAACGACATTCTTACAACAACAATTCCAATGACGGATGTTATAGAAAGTAAAGATAGTAACACTGCGAACTCTGTGAAGATTGTGGGTGTGTTCTTGGCGTCTGGAAATGTTAGCTACATTTTCGATAATCTTAAATACATGATTTCATTTGAAATCATTATATTAATAATGGTTGCTGTGTTCGCTATAGTTGTAGGCTATATTGTTGGTAATAAGTATTCTACGCCTATTAAGGATGCGTCAAATCAGTTCAATAAGGGTATAATGGGCGACGAGATTAAGAGTATCGATGTTATGGGATATGATGAAATCGAGGAGCTGGCGTCGAGATTTAATACTTATGTTAACAAGATGGAGAACATCGACCAGTCTCGTCAGGAATTCGTATCGAATGTCAGTCATGAGCTTAAGACGCCTCTTACATCTATGAAGGTGCTGGCAGATTCCCTAATTGGAATGGGGGAAGACGCACCTGTAGAATTGTATAGGGAATTCATTAATGATATTTCTCAGGAGATAGAGAGGGAGACAGGAATTATTAATGACTTGCTTACAATGGTTAAGATGGATAAGTCAAGTGTCACCCTTAATATTACTACTGTAAATGTTAATGAGTTAGTAGAATCAATTCTCAAGCGCCTTCGCCCTATTGCAGAGAAGCAGGATGTTGAGCTCGTACTTGAGAGCTTTAGACCAATTAATGCTGAAATTGATGAGATTAAGATGTCACTTGCCATATCTAACTTAATTGAGAATGGTATTAAGTACAATAATCCAGGTGGGTTTGTACACATTTCACTTAATTCAGACCATAGGTACTTCTATATTAAAGTAGAAGATTCAGGAATGGGAATACCGGAAGATTCTCTTGATATGATATTCGAGAGATTCTATAGAGTTGATAAGTCTCATTCTCGTGAGATTGGTGGTACAGGACTCGGACTTGCCATTACCCATATGGCTATTATTATGCATAGTGGTGAGATTAAGGTGGCATCAACAGTAGGCGAAGGAACAACATTTGATGTGAGAATTCCACTGAACCATATTGAGGAGGAACGCTAATGAAGAGAGTTAGAATTGTAACCTTGTTGTTTATAGCGGCCCTTATGTTGTTATGTCTGGTGGGATGCGGCTCCAAGCAGGAGGGCAATTATACTGTTTATTATTTAGATAAGGATAAGTCTATGCTTGTTCCTGTTAGTTATAAAGTGACTAGTGACAAGGTGGATGATATAATCGATGAATTATTAGATGCATTGTCAACTAATACTGATTCGGCTGATTATTTTAAGCCTATTCCTGGAGATATTACGGTAAAGGATTGCAAGCTTAATGAAGGAAATCTAATTATTGATTTCAGCGCAGATTATTACAGACTCCAAGGAACTGAGGAAGTGCTAACGAGGTCTGCCATTGCCAAGACGATGCTGCAGGTTGAGGGCGTTAACAAAGTAACATTTTATGTGTCTAATAAGCCACTTACTGACGATGACAATAATGTTGTGCCATCCATGAGTAATGATTCATTTATTGATGACTATTCAGACAGCTCTAATTTTGTTACTAAGAAGGAATTGAGTCTGTATTATGCAACTGAAGATGGTCAGAATCTTATCTGTGAAAAGAAGCAGGTTGATGTAGATGAGAGAGCTCTTATTGAAGAGGTAGTGATAGATAATCTTAGAAGAAAGCCAAGTACTAATGGTGCTAAGGTTGCTATTCCAGAGGATACTAAGATATTATATACAGCAGTTGCCGATGGTGTATGCTATATAACACTTGATTCGTCACAGCTTAGTGAGAAGTCAGATGTGTCTGACAAGGCTGTAATATATTCCATCGTTAATTCAATGTGTGATTCGGCGGATGTTACATCTGTTGTAATTAAGACAACAAATGCTAATGCTAAGACGCAGCAGAATAATCTGGATATTTCCGGTACATATGTTGAGGACCAGTCCCTTGTTGTGCAAGTGGTGTCGGACGAGAATAAATAGTGGGCGCTTAGAATAGGCGACAGACGCTTATAACAAGTTTTTTGAATAAGAATACATAATAAGGATAAGAAGGTGATATTATATACAAGAGATTTTTGTTTGCTCTTGCTATAGAAATGTTGCTAGGTTGCCTTTTTATTAATGATAATTTTAGCGGTCCTATAATTATTGTTGTTGGAATTACATTTCTTATAGGACTAATAATATATGAGATTAACAATAGGCTAAGGGTTATATATATAATTCTTAGTCTGTTGGTTTTCATATCAAGCTTCCTAATAGGGAGCATTAGATATAATCATTATCTAAGAGATAGAGATTATTATGATCGAATTGAAGAAGGGCAAGTAGTAAGATTTCAAGGCGAGTTAGCTAAGATAGAGAAAAAAACCACTTCTTATTATCTATATTTCAATAGTATTATCAATGAAGATATGGTCTTAGATTCTAGTGAGACCATAATATTACAATCTGATTCAGATGATTTACCAATTGGTGCTACTGCTATAGTAGAAGGAAAAAAAGAAAAATGGAATGTCGCTCGTAACGAGGGGAATTTTGACGAGCAGTCTTATTATAATTCTGTCGGAACACTTATGAAGGTTAAGGGAACTGCAGAAGTTGTGGAAGAACCTCTAGTTGGTGTAGGCGAGTTATTGTATTGCCTCAGGGAAAATGTTAAGCAGGCCTTTATCTCTAATCTTCCTGGAGAGGAAGGGGGAATAGTATCTGCCATGACTTTGGGAGATAAGTCTGAACTTGATGCTGAGGTAAAGGATTTATTCAAGCTGTCAGGTCTTGCACATATTCTGGCGATATCAGGACTTCACATCTCTATTGTTGGAATGAGCATTTACCGTATGATGCGCAGAAGAGGTACGCCCTTCGGAGTTGCAGGTGTGATATCTTCTGTTATTGTAGTTCTTTATGGGATGCTTACCTTTGGAGGTGTGTCCACAATTAGAGCTGTGGTAATGTTCCTTGTTATGATACTTGCTGATATTTTAGGGGAAGGGTATGATTCTCTGTCGGCCATTGGAACTGCGATGATATATGTGTTGCTAGTGTATCCTTATAGTGTTGATTCTGTAGGATTTATTTTCTCATTTGGTGCCGTGACGGGGATTGCTGTTGTGGTTAATCCTTTAGTGGCGATGTATGACAGGTTCTGCAGGGTTAGGTTTGTATATGATGGAAGTAATCGTGTTAATAGGGTGGGAGTACTTGCTAATAGTGCATTTATGTCACGCTTTATTAGTGGATTTAAGGCTGATGACTATAAGGCTAGTGAAACCAATGTTGGCGACTATAAGGCTAGTGAATCTAAGTCCGGCGATTATAAGGCTAGTGAATCTAAGGCTGGCACTTTTAAGATAAGTGGATATAAACCAAGTATTAAGGAAAGAGTTTGTAAGGCTCTGTTAAGTGGCATTTTAATACAACTGGTGACACTTCCTATCGTGTGCACATTTTACTATGAGATACCAACTTATGTTGTTATACTCAACTGCCTTGTGATACCACTTCTAGGAGCATTGCTTGGAATTTCTCTAATAGGTGGAGTGACGGTTGTTATAGGCGCTGCGCTATTTGGAGTGTTTATTATAGGAACATTATTTGATTTTATAGGAAGTATTCTGTTGTGGGGCGCTCATATAATTGTATATTTGTACGAGATGCTAGCATATTTTTCTCTGCAACTTCCAATGGCTCGTATTGTCACAGGTTCACCTAATGTAATTAAGGTAATAGTATACTATCTTGTGCTTTTCTTTGTTACGAGGTTTTTGCTATATAAGTATGAAGATATAGAGAAGGTATTTGAAGAAAAAGAAATGCAATTACGCAACGGTAATGACAAGAGTATATTCAAGAAGTATTTAGAATATGAATTTGTGAATACGAAGGAAGGATTTAGCACTAAGAGTACAAAGAACAATTGGAAGTATAGATTGATTGGGGATAAGAGATACTTAATACTATGTTTAGCAGTGCTCTCAGCTTGCGTAATTTTTATAACTCATAATTATAATTGTGACGATTTTGAAATGGATATGATTGACGTAGGACAAGGAGACGGAATTCTTGTTGCAGGAGATAATAATTATTTCTTTGATGGGGGCAGTACGGATATTAAGAACGTTGGCACATACAGGATTCTTCCATTCCTAAAATACAAAGGCATAAGTCATATTGATTATTGGTTCGTATCACATGTAGACAGTGACCATATAAGTGGTTTGCTTGACGTTCTTGATAGTGGATATTCAATCGATAAAATTGTGGTTGATAAATACATGTTAGGTGAGGAGAATTATCAGGATATTGAGACACGTGCTAATGAACAAGGCATAGAAATTATTGTGATGGATAAAGGAGATGTTGTATCTGAAGATAATCTTAAGTTTGCATGTGTGTTTGCTGGTTCAGATGAGATTGATGATATTAATGGTAATTCCCTGGCAATCCTAGGAGAATATGAGGAAGATGATAGTGATATCAGATTCTTTATTGGAGGCGACATGACTGTCGATTCCGAGAAATGTCTTCTTAGTGATGCGTCAGAAGAGACAGGAGATAAGTCTGAGTATTCTTATGGTGATTTAAGAGATATGCTATCAGGTGTAGATATACTTAAAGTGTCACATCATGGATCTAAGAGTTCGTCAAGCGAAGAGTTTCTGCAACTTCTATCGCCTAAGATGTCAATAATCTCTGCTGGAGTTAATAATCGTTACCACCATCCATCTAAGGAAGTTGTTTCGCGACTAGATGACTTGGGCATTCCGCATATGTGTACACAAGATTGTGGAAGACTGAAAGTGAATCTTGATGACAAAAGCGTCAAAGTAGAGGTATTTCTTGATTTTGGCTAACAATTCGAGCCTTGGTATATGAATTGTTAGCCGATAAGGCGAGAAAGAGATAATTTTGTTGAGTTGTGGCTAACAACTCGGGCGGAGATGCAGGAGTTGTTAGCCGGCGAAGCGCGATACAAGAGGTGAAGCTACTGTTACGGCTAACAACACCGGCAAGGGAGAAGAAGTTGTTAGCCGATGAAGTGCAACACAAGAGGTGAAGCTACTGTTGTGGCTAACAACACCGGCAAGGGAGAAGAAACTTTTAGCCGATGAAGTGCGATGCAAGAGTTGAACCTGCTGTTGTGGCTAACAACTAGTGAAGTGTAGTAGGGGTGTTGTTAGCTGGTGAAGTGCAAAGTAAGAGCCGAATTAATAATTACGGCTAACAATTACACACACAAACAATAAGAAGAGGAAAAGAATTATGATTAATAAAGATACAATTAATAAAGAAATAGTAGAACTAGAATATATTATGCAAGAAACAAAAAACAAACTTGTACAACTAAAGACTAAAGTTCCAAAGGGTTGCTCTCTTCGTGCAACCAGACATAGTGGCTCCAATCAGTTTTTTGTTAGACGAAATTCGAAAGAGAGAAATGGAACATATATTAAAAAGAAAGACAGATCTTTTGCCGAGTTGCTGGTGCAAGTTGAGTATAGCGAAAAGTTGATTGCATTACTGTCAGAAGAAATAGATGAGCTGAAAGGCTTACACAGTATTCCTGATGCTAATCCATATATAAACGCAGTGTACAAGATGTCTGAGCTAAAACGGGAATTACTAACAATTCCATACGTATCTGATGAGGAGTATATATGTAGCTGGTTGTCTCAAGATTATGATAAGCTTGAATTCAGAGAAAATGCTACAGAATATTACACAAGGAGTGGCATTAGGGTAAGATCAAAATCTGAGATTATTATTGCTGATACTTTGGATGAATTTGAAATACCCTATTTATATGAGAAGCCTATTAAGTTTTCAAAAGGAAAAATTGTGCATCCTGATTTTACGCTTCTTAATGTAAAAACAAGACAAGAAATACTGTGGGAGCACTTCGGTATGATGGATGACATTGAATATAGGAACAATGCTTTTATGAAGATTAGAGAGTATGAATCTAATGGGTATTATCAGGGGATTAATATGATATGGACATTTGAGACATCCAAGTATCCAATTAATACAAGATGCCTTAGAGAGATGATTAGTAAGATGAGCCTTCGTAAGTAAATCTAGGAAGATAGGGTGATGGCTAATAGTGTTGATGTTTTCTTTATGTTGTTAGCTTAATACACAGCAATCATACGATATTATGCAGAATGTGGCTAACAAATGATGTTCGACAAACTTTTTGTTAGCCGCACATGCAGTACAAATGAACAAGGAATGCGTTTACAGCTAACAAAATAATTGTTTGGGATTAAATATTAGCCAGAGAAGGAATTACGCCGACTTTAATCCTAGATGCCGGATAATGCAAGATGCCGGATAATGCAAGACGCCGGATAATACAAGACGCCAGATAATACAAGATGCCGGATAATACAATACGCTATATAATCTGAATTATTAACTAAGAGCAAGAAGTAGCTTTTTATACAATAGATTATGGTAGATTTCGAGTGAACCACAGCAAGATAATATAAGAGTTCTTCCTTTTTAAACCCATGTTTTATCGGTATACAATGATGGCAAAATATATTATAATATATAGAAAGTTTTTAGCTTAAATAACATAGTGTTGTACTGGGGATGAATATACTAGCACAGACCTTGCTAAAAGAATAAACTAAAATCCTCTTGCACTATAAGAGATAAATATAGAAGTAACAGGAGAAAGGAATATGCTTAATATTGTTGAAAGAAATGACGAAGATTTGGTAACTCTCAAGCATGGAGCGAATGTATTCCATAAAGCTTTGGAATTGGTTCTTGACGGAGAGACTCGCGTTCATGTTACGGATGAAGAAGGTAAGGTTCCTGATTATGACTTAGAATATACAGAGAATATGATGCTCTTTAACGAGATTGCCCGAAAGCAGATATACATGATGACAAAGGGAGCTGCGATAATTTCTACGTATCTTAGTTATGATGAGAATGATATTGACAATTTGTGTATGGAATTTTTGCAGCAGTTTGACAAGGCAGAGATTGGAGTCGCAGATGAATACAGTATTGTTCTTGCGAACATTATATTAAAACATACAGATATTACTATTAACTATATTGACGAGAGGCTCGAGTGGTTTATAGAGCCATCGAAAAGATTTGTCAAGGTGGATAGTCTTACGGCGGAAAAAGAGAAGAGTACACTTCGCATTACTGCCAGCGTGTATGACATTGGATATACTACACGCGATTATTCAAGGTTGGGTTCAGTTGTTGCCTTCCAGAATATTTTCTTCTGGCAGGATTTGATGGAAGGAAAAAAGGGACCTTTTAAGTATGTGGAAGTTGCACTAACTCCAATTACCGGAATCGGTGGAATATTATCTAATGTGTCTATGGTAGACAATGCTGTTGCTCCCAAAGGATATATGGCATATCTTAAACCTGACTGTACAAGATATTCCCAGGAACTTTTGAGCAGATATTTTAAGATTAATCCAAAGCCGGAGGATGCGACTGAAGATAATACAATCTTTATTCATGAGTTGTCGATTTTTGTCACCACATGGTATGGCTGTCAGTTTCCTGCCACCTTTGATGAAAGCATATTTAACGAGAAATTTGCCTCTGATCTGAAGCATTATGCTGATGCAATAATCGGTGGGAAGAAGGTGCTTGGTGTCCTTGCAAGAGGAACGGATTATATAACCTCTAAGCTTGGGAATGACAGGAAGCATGCAACTGCCGAACAGATGATTACAGTAATTCAAAAATGGATGGATGAAGACGGATACGACAAGATATTCCTTGCAACTGAGGATGATGATATCCTTAAGAAGATTAGAGCGGCATTCCCGAAGAAGATTATTGCTATATCACAGAAGAGAACAAGTGTTAAGGAACTTAAGAAAGCAGGTGCTGTTCTTTTAAATGAGTATGAGGCGAAGAAGAGAAGCGGACAGGCTTTAAAGGATGCCCTTGAAGATACAACCGTTAATTACTTCTATGCTCTATATATGCTTGCAAGATGTGATTCTTTTCTTTGTTCAGGTCAATGCAATGGTTGGTATACCGTAAGGTCGCTTAAAAAGGGTAAATTCAATCGTGAGAGGAAGCTTTTTGTTGCAAGAGAAGGGGACCCTATTACAGAAGAATGGAAGATGGTGCGCCCAATAACCGCCGGAATGTTCGCAAGAGGCGTATATCCTACAGATAAAGCATTCTATATGACATATAGGTTCGACTTAAGCGATGCTGTTAACGCAGATGCTATTAGTAAAGCGTGGGATAAGACATTATCTGTCTATCCTTATATGGGATATGGAGTTGGAATCAGAGAAGGAGAACTGGTTCTTATAGAGAATCCTCTGCCGTTTATTATTGAAGAGACCAGCGAAGTTATAGAACCCTATGGAAGAAGCGGTAATTTCCATACAGTTACATTCTGTTATCTTGATAATGTGCTATGGATTTATGCAGACAATGTGCCACTTGACGGAACAGGATTCAAGGCTGTGCTTGAGACATTCTTCTATCATTACTATTCTATTATTGATGGTAAGACATACGAAGTGCCGGATGGAGTATATACAGAAGGGGTAGTGGAAGGTCAGGATGTAGATGCATATCTTAAGGTGGATGCAGTAGACCCTTCTGCTATGGCTCAGGGATTTGGCGATAATGCAATATTTATTCCAATTGAAGGAGTGAGAGAAGAATTATTCCTTACTAGAGAGGATTGTCGCGGTTATTGTATCAGTGCTCCAAGTGATGAATTTATGTCATATGCTAAGAGCGTGGGAGCAAGTCCTATGTCAATGCTTAATGTATTCTTTGCCAGGGCTATGGAGCGTGTGCATCCGGAGAATGAACTTCCCATTCGTGTTATGTCTCCGATTAGCGTTCGTAAGGTAATGGGCAATGAGACTTCTTTGTTACATCAGGTTGTGCATGCACCATATACATTCCAGGTGGAGGACCTTAAGAAGGATGATGCTGCATTGAATAAGGCTTATCGTGCATTCCTTAAAGGTTTTGCTTCAGAACAGAATATTAAGAATATGTGTGGAATCTATCGCGGTATATGTGAAGGCTATAAGAAGGCGTACGCTTCAGGAGCACTTGATAGTGTTATACTAGAGCAGAGATCTAAGGTTTCACTTAACTGTGCAGTAAGTTACCTTGGAACTCTTCGGACAGCATCTTACGGCAATCGTATCAAAATGAGCGCATTCCATGCTATGCAGGAAAAAGGAATTATGCTACAGGTGACAGAAGTTGGAGACTATTTCTATATCAATTGGTATCAGGGCTTTCATGGCGATATGTATGCCAAGGCAATGCGCGATATCATGAATGAAGCCGGTATGGAAGGAATCAGACTTGAACGTGTAGAATAGTGTTGGGACAGATGGCTACAAACACAAAACAAGGGCAGAAAAAGAAAAATAAGAATAAAAGAATATTAAAAGTCATAGGAAAAACGCTGTTAACGCTGACAGTTGCCACTGGTGCTGCAGCATTATTCCTATGGTTGACTATGGACAGAACAGGATTGCCTAATAACAAGGCAATTGTTAATACATCATACGGAAGTGTCAGAGGTTCGATAAATGATGATGTATATACTTACCTTGGTATCAATTATGCCAAAGCTACGGAGAGATTTGTTCCAGCAGAGAAGCCGGATTTTTGGCAAGGTGTAAAGGATACTGTAGAGTATGGAGATACTTCTCCACAAGGAGCAATCTTCGGTGGAGAGCCGGATTTGTTTGATACTGGAGATAATGATTGCCTTAATCTCAACCTGTGGACACCTGCCATAGGAGATGGCGGTAACAGACCTGTTATGGTATGGTTTCATGGAGGAGGCTTTTCTATAGGCTCGGGAAATGATGAAGAATATGACGGACATAACCTTGCAAAGGATGAGGATGTTGTAGTCATTACAGTCAACCATAGATTAAATGTATATGGATTCTTAGACCTGTCCGATTATGGGGACAAGTATAAATACTCTGCCAATGTAGGTATATATGATCTCATAGATGCCCTTGACTGGGTTAGAAGCAACGCAGCAAGCTTTGGAGGCGATCCGAACAATATCACGATATTCGGCCAATCGGGAGGCGGTGGCAAGGTGCTTGCACTCATGACTTCTCCATATGCAACGGGACTATATGATAAAGCTATCGTAGAGTCAGGAGCATCTGATGTTCAGGGAGCGGTTTTTACCGAAAAAGAAGTGAGTCAATATCTGACGGAGAGATTGCTGGATGAACTTAATATCAAGAGAAGCGATATAGAAGATATTCAATCTGTAGATAATTATGAATTACAGGAAGCATCGGTGAAAGCTTTATCTGATACCGCTATAAAGTTCAAGATTCCCATAGAAGTTGGGGAGGGATATGCCTTAGAATGGCAGCCTGTTGTAGATGGTGATTTCATTCCAACAAACCCTATAACTGGTAACACATTTGCCAGTGCAAGCTTCGATGTACCTCTTCTTATAGGGAGTAATCTCGAAGAATGGGCGACATATGGTGGGCAGACTCATGAAGCAAGGTAGAGAAGGAATTCGGTAAAGCATATGTTAATGAGGATGAAGGTATTGCAGAGAATACAGATATTATTGTAAGACAGCCTACTTTGAAGCTGATGAAGCATAAGGCGGCTCAGGGCGGAGCTGATGTATACGGCTATGTGTATACATATCAATCTTCTGATGCCGGAGCCGCACACAATTCGGAGATACCTTATGTATTCAGGAATACATCTGAGAATCCGAGGATGACAAATATTATGAGTGGCTTGTGGACCAGCTTTGCAAGAGATGGAGTTCCGTCATACAGAGGAGTAGAGAAGTGGGAACCGTATACTGTTAAGACAGGTGCAACCATGATACTAGATGAAAAGCCTTATCTTACGTATAAGCATGACGAGAAGCTGCTTGAACTTCTTAATCCGGGATATAAATATTAGAAAAGAATATATTAATTATAAAATTATGAAGGAGATTTAACATGGAAAGAAATGAGTTATTATTTGAAGTAAACCCTGTATTTGCAACAGCTAAGGGATGCCTTGGGTTACTTGTGAGTACAGATGTTAAGGGAGCAAAGGAGCTTGGGAGCAGGATTGATCTTACTGTTAAGGGTGCTAATAATACGCCACCGGAGATAATTAGAGCCTACACGGTTTCTAATGAAGCACGCTTCCATATAGGCAATATTATGGCGAAGGAATCCGGTTGCGATACAATTGTGGATCTTCCCTGTGGATATGTACCAAGAGGACTTGTGATTTCGGAAGAAGGAAAACAATTCTATGGCCTTGATTTGCCTGCCGTTATTGAAGAGTTAGAACCGGCTATTCGGGAGATTGCGACGAATGAACAGAATGACAGGATGCATTTTGCCTCTGTTGATGCGACTAATCTTGACTCTCTAAGAAATGCACTTAAGGGTGTGGACGGTAAGATATGTATATTGATGGATGGACTACTTGGATATTTTAATAATCCGGAGCTTGATTCTGTCTTGAATAACATCAGAGAACTATTGAAAGAACATGGTGGAGTATGGATTACTGCAGATAAATTCGGAACAGATCTCGGCGCTATAACTTATGCCGCTCTTACAGATTCAGATGGAGAGATTGTCAGACAAACTATGAGAAAGGGTGGAAGCAAGGTGGCTGATATTCCTATAAATCATACCGTGATTCATGGAACAGTGTCTGAGGCAAAGAAGTATTTTAAGGAACATGGATTCAATATTAAGGAAGTATCGTATGCTGAGAAGCTTCCTAAGCTGAGTTCACTTGATAATGAGAAAGAATTAGATGGGCTTAGAAAAGCATATGAGGATATTATCATGTGGGTGATGACTGTAAACGAGGGTAAATCAGCAAAAAGCGATAATGGAAAAGAGTTCAATGTCAGATTTGACAGAGAGGGAGATATCCTTCATTGCAGATTAACAGGAAGATTAGATACTATTAACGGTCCTAAGCTTTTATCCGGATTTCGTGAGCAACAATTAGATGGAGTACTTAAGATTGAGATGGATCTTACAGATACAGAATATATATCATCAGCAGGACTACGTGTGTTCATGATAATGTCTGAATCAATTCCGGATGATAGCGGATTCTATTTCCACAATCCTAATGAAGAGGTAAAGGAAATATTAGAAGTTACCGGATTCGTAAATATGTTTGATATAAGATAACATTTTAATAAAATCCTTGACATTGTCTTATATTTCCTATAAGATAGACAAGGTACGTTCTGTGGACTGTCCGTGTCCGGCTTCGCAGAACCTTAAGAGATTACAATAGGAGGTGTATAGATTGGCTAACATTAAATCTGCTAAGAAGAGAGTATTAGTATCACAGACTAAGGCTGAGAGAAATAAAGCAATCAGATCTAAGGTTAAGACTTGTATTAAGAAAGTCGAGACAGCTGTAGAGAGCGGCGACAAGCAAGCTGCTAGCGAAGCATTAACAGTTGCTATCTCTGAGATTAACAAGGCTGCAAGCAAAGGTGTATATCACAAGAATAACGCAGCTAGAAAAGTATCTCGTCTAACACAAGCTGTTAACAAGATTGCCTAGTTCAATATATAAGAAATAATAAATCCCACTAACTACCGTCATGGTTAGTGGGATTTTTTGTGTTTATTTACTTGCGTATTTCATCATTAGCACTTCAACAGCTAGCTGGTCGTTGATTTTGCCAGTCTTGACATCGTGCTCAAGATTGCAGGCTTCTTCAAGAAGCTGATTCATCATTTCAATTGAGAAATTTCTTGTCATATTAAGCTCTTTGTTAATGACAAATTTTTTATTGACAATATCCTTTCGGTACTTGAGTTCTTCATAGATTCTGTCTGGTGTATAACCCTTTTCCCTCAACCCCTTAATAAGTAGACTTCGCCTGAATTGCCTCTGAATCATTGTAAGTATCTTCATAGGCGGTTCTTTAGCGGCAAGCAGGTCATGATACATATCAAGAACCTTCTTAGGATTTTTCTCTGCAATACCGTTAATCATATCGAATATCTTAGATTGAAGCTGCTTGGTACATGCCCTGTCAACATCCTCTAATGTAATAACATCAGAATCAGAAGTGTAGCTTACAAGCTTCTCAAATTCCTGCTCCATATTCTCCATATTGTTATCAGTACGAAGAAGGAATTCCTGATATGCTTCACGCTGCATTGATTTCTTCTCTGTCTTGAGCTTGCCTCCAATCCATTTTTGGAGTTCCGAGCCCTTTAGCATATCAAGTTCAATGATGACGCCATCCTTGCTAACAGTCTTGTATGCTTTAGAACGCTTGTCAGTTGCTTCTTCTTCAAATATGAAAATGGTGCTTTCACTCACATCATCAAGGTAGTCATTAAAGTCAGTATTTGCTGATTTAAACCACCCGCTGTTCTTAATATGAATAATTCTTTTATCTGCAAAAAAGGGCAGAGTAACAGCAGTACCAATTACTTCGCCACCCTCAATTGAACCCCCTTCATAATAGGAGTAGTTCATTGACTCCTTATTCTCAACAACATTCTTAATAAGAAGGTTGGCATATTTATTCTTAAGATAATCCTCTTCGCCAAGAAGCAGATAGAAGTTATGAAATTGTTGGTCCTTAATATCCTGTTCAATCTGATTCATAGTTTGTTCCATATAATATATTACCAGTCACAAGGGATCCTCCTACAAGCGGGTCCCACCTTATGACATATTATATCATATCATTCATTGCGATTAAAATTCCTATATGATAAAATTACTTAGATTATAATTGGAAGTATATGGTATAGACTGTATATATTCACGACATTAATTCAAGCTTAGTATATGTTAGGAATTGTTCGAGGTAAGAAAGTTCCGACAGGATGTCGGAACTAGCCTATTGCTGACACGATGTCAGATCAATGGGCGGTTCTTAGTTAATATCACTTAAGACTAATAACAATTCCTTACATATACTTAGCGAAGAATTAGAAGTGAATATATAAGCTATACCATATACATCAATAATAACTACAAGGCTATTTCACGGAGGCAACATGTCAATAGATAAGAAGTATATTAGGAATTTCTGCATAATCGCTCATATCGACCATGGCAAATCAACACTTGCAGATAGAATAATAGAGAAGACCGGACTGCTCACTGAGCGAGAAATGCAGTCCCAGGTTCTTGATAATATGGATTTAGAGAGAGAGCGTGGCATCACCATTAAGTCCCAGGCAGTTAGAATTGTATACAATGCCAAGGACGGCAATGAGTATATATTTAATCTGATTGATACCCCAGGTCATGTGGATTTTAATTATGAGGTATCAAGGTCTCTTGCCGCTTGCGATGGTGCAATATTAGTTGTTGATGCAGCTCAGGGTGTAGAGGCTCAGACTCTGGCAAATGTGTATCTTGCCCTAGACCACGATTTAGATGTTATACCTGTAATTAATAAGATAGACCTTCCGTCTGCTGACCCTAAGCGAGTAATAGATGAGATAGAAGATGTAATTGGTCTTGAGGCAGAGAGTGCTCCACAGATATCGGCGAAGACAGGTCTGAATATAGAGGATGTGTTAGAGGCTATTGTAACGGATTTGCCAGCACCAACAGGTGACAATAGCAATCCACTTCAGGCACTGATTTTCGATTCAATATATGACCCATATAAGGGTGTCATAGTATTTATAAGAGTAAAAGAAGGAGTGATAAGACCTAACGACCCTATTCGGATGATGGCAAGTGGAGCCGAATTTGATGTTGTTGAAGTAGGATATTTCGGAGCAGGACAGTTCGTGCCTTGTGAAGAGCTTACAGCTGGAATGGTAGGATATGTTACGGCTTCCATTAAGAATGTATCTGATACAAGGGTAGGTGATACAGTGACTAACAGGGATAATCCTTGCGCAGAACCTCTCCCAGGATACAAGAAAGTCAATCCAATGGTTTACTGTGGATTGTATCCTGCAGATGGTGCCAAGTATCCTGACTTAAGAGATGCCTTAGAGAAGCTTCAGCTTAATGACGCGGCACTTCAATATGAGCCAGAGACATCTATTGCATTGGGCTTTGGATTTAGATGTGGATTCTTAGGATTGCTTCATCTTGAGATTATTCAGGAGAGATTAGAGAGAGAATACAATCTTGATCTTGTTACAACGGCACCTTCCGTTGTGTACAGAGTGCATAAGACTGATGGGGAGATGATAGAGCTTACTAATCCATCGAACCTTCCTGATCCTTCTGAAATTGATTATATGGAAGAGCCAGTTGTTGCGGCAGAGATTATGGTAACCTCAGACTATATTGGAGCCATAATGGATTTGTGCCAGGAGAGGCGCGGCGAATACATTAGTATGGAATATATGGAAGAGACAAGGGCGCTCCTTAAATACACTCTTCCGTTAAATGAGATAATATACGATTTCTTCGATGCATTGAAATCGCGCTCCCGTGGATACGCCAGCTTTGATTATGAGATGAAGGGATACGTTAAGTCTAACCTTGTTAAGCTTGATATTCTTATTAATAAGGAGCCAGTTGATGCTCTGTCATTTATCGTATTCGAAGGCACTGCTTATGAACGTGGTCGTAAGATGTGTGAGAAGCTTAAGGGGGAGATTCCTCGTCACTTATTCGAGATACCAATTCAGGCAGCAATCGGCAATAAGGTTATTGCCAGAGAGACTGTTAAGGCTGTCCGAAAAGATGTATTAGCTAAATGCTATGGTGGTGATATATCTCGTAAGAAGAAGTTGTTAGAAAAGCAGAAGGAAGGAAAGAAGAGAATGCGTCAGGTAGGAAATGTTGACATTCCTCAGAGCGCATTTATGAGTGTGTTAAAGCTTGATGAAGACTAGAGAAAACGAAATAGAACTATATATTCATATTCCATTTTGTGTAAAGAAATGTGACTATTGTGATTTCTTGTCATTTCCATCAAATCCAGAAACAAGAGAGTATTATGTTAATGCTTTATGTTCTGAAATTGAGATTAAAGCCAAAAAGCTATCGGACAGGAAAGTCACGTCTATATATATTGGCGGTGGCACACCAAGCACCTTAGAGGCCAAGCTAATTATTAAGATAATGAACACTCTTGATGACACATTTTCCATATCAAGAGATGCCGAGGTTACAATTGAGTGTAATCCTGGAACGGTAAGTAAGGACAGTCTTTCTGTATATAAGTCCTATGGAATTAACAGGCTAAGCATTGGACTTCAATCAGCTAACGATGAGGAATTGAAGACTCTTGGCAGGATTCACGATTATGATAGCTTTGTAAGGACACTCGACTCATTAATGAAGGCGGGCTTTACTAATTACAATGTCGATATTATGTATGGTCTTCCTAATCAAACTCTTGATTCACTAAGTAAGACGCTTAAAGCGATTACTATGTTTAGGCCTAAGCATATTAGCGCCTATTCCCTGATAATTGAAGAGGGCACAGCCTTTTATGATAGGTATAAGGAGGATTATTACAATCAGTGTCTGGCTAAGAAGACGAAGTATCTACCTGAGGAAAATGTGCTGTGTGAGATGACGGATTATGTCAATGCATTTCTTAAAGGAAGAGGCTACGAGCAGTACGAGGTGTCTAATTATGCCAAGGCAGGGTACGAGTGTCGTCACAACATTGGTTATTGGAAGAGGACACCATATATTGGCTTTGGTCTGGGAGCAGCGTCTCTTTATGAAGAGGTAAGATACAAGAATATAACTAATCTGGATACGTATATTAAGAATTATTCCCTGGCTAACCCTGCCATAGAATATGAAGAACAGGAGACATTATCAGCTAAGGAAAGTATGTCTGAATTTATGATACTTGGACTTCGTATGAATGAGGGAGTAAGCTTTGATGATTTCTACAATGCATACAGAATATCCCTTGAAAATGCGTATGGAAGCCAAATTGAAAGCCTCATAAATCAAGAATTACTTATTAATGAAGGCAATCGAATTAAGCCAACTCGTAGAGGCCTAGAATTGCAAAATACTATTGCAAGAGAATTCATTGTATAAGGTCGGTGTTCCTAATTATTTAGGGATGTCGGCCTTTTTTGGCATTTTATAAAAGTTTACAAAAAGTTCACAAAATAATCCTTGACATTCTTCTTTAAGGGTGTTAAATTATGTCTAGATAGATGTTAGCACTCTAATAATTTGAGTGCTAACAGACAAAATAAAAGATATAAAACCGCATAAGATAATTCAAGCGGCTGTTAATCTTTGGGGAAATAATATGGAACAATTAGACGAGAGAAAAGAGATAATTCTTAATGCAATAATTCAGAATTATTTAGAGACAGGAGAACCGGTAGGCTCAAGGACAATTTCAAAGAGTTATCTTAATCTGTCTTCTGCAACTATAAGAAATGAGATGGCAGACCTTGAGGAGCTTGGCTACATAGTACAGCCCCACACGTCGGCAGGAAGAATTCCTACTGATATGGGATATCGCTTCTATGTAGATCATCTGATGGCTGAGAAGGATAAAGAAGTCACACAGATGCAGGAGATAATGTTCGAGAAGACTGGCAAGATGGAAAAGCTGTTAAAGCAGGTTGTTAAGGTGCTAGCCAACAACACACAGTACGCAAGTATGATTCTTGCACCATCTGTTCAATCTAACAAGGTCAAATTCGTTCAGATATCTAACGTGGATGATAATCATGTCCTATCTGTAGTTGTTATGGAAGGTAATCTTGTTAGGAACAGGGTGATTGAGGTTGAAAAACCTCTAGATAATGAGACAATGCTCAAGCTCAATATGCTTCTTAATACCAATCTTAACGGACTTACTGTTAATGAGATTAATCTATCACTCATTTCCAATATGAAGGAGCAGGCAGGTATTCACGAAGAGATTGTAGAGCAGGTACTTCAATCAGTAGCGGATACGATTAAGGATGAAGAGGATTTGGAGGTATACACAAGCGGTGCAACCAATATATTCAAGTATCCGGAGCTAAGCGATTCCGAGAAAGCCAAAGACTTAATCAATGCATTTGAAGAGAAAAAGCCGCTGGCTGATTTTATAGCTGAGACTAATAGTGAATCAGACGAGACGGGAATTCAGGTATATATCGGTAATGATTCTTCAATTAAAACTATGAAGGATTGTTCAGTTGTTACAGCAACATACGAGCTTGGGGAAGGAGTCAAGGGTACGATAGGTATCATTGGACCGAAGAGAATGGATTATGAAAATGTACTTAATAATCTGAAGAACTTAAAGACTCAGCTTGAAAGTGTTGTTAAGTCGGAGGATGTTGTAGAACCCGGCAGTTAGAATTGATTAAGCTAAAGACATAGGTGTAGTCCTATGATTTAGATAGAAAAATATAAGAAAGGATTATGTGAAATGTCTAAGAAGACCAAGAAGAAATTAGATGAGAACTTCGATACAGAAGAAAGCAAGGAAGAAGCTAAAGAAGAATCTGAAGTAGAAGAAGCATCAGAGGATACAAAAAAGACTGATGATTCGCAAGATAAAGAGGAAGCTGCAAAAGAAACTTCTGTAGAATCTGAAGAAGCAGAGTCTGAAGATAAGGAAGATTCTTCAGAGGATAAGAAATCATCTAAAAAAGATAAAAAGAATAAGGCGCAGGAAATCATTGATGAATTAAATGACAAGGTTATGCGTCAGATGGCTGAGTTTGAGAACTTCAGAAAACGAAGCGATAAAGAAAAGACACAGATGTATGACATGGGAGCAAAAAGTATATTAGAGAAAATACTCCCAGTTGTAGATAACTTCGAGCGAGGACTTGATGCGGCTGCTGATGGTGATTCATTTGCAGATGGAATGAAGATGATATATAAGCAACTAATGACAAGTCTTGAAGAAGCAGGAGTTAAAGAGATTGAAGCCGAAGGCGAAGAATTCAATCCTGATTATCACAATGCGGTAATGCATGTAGAGGATGAAGAGCTTGGCGAGAATGTAGTAGTAGAAGTATTGCAGAAGGGCTATATGTACAATGACACAGTTCTTAGACATGCAATGGTTAAGGTAGCTAATTAAGTATTAAGTCGACCTGCTACTATTATGTAATTGTCTTAAAAGGAGATCCTCCACAGCGCCGGCACTTAGCGAAGCCGAAGGCTGAGGTTAGTACCGCTGCGCGAGGACTGGGCGATAGCGTAATCTCCGTAAGATAATTACATAATAGTAGTCAGGTATCAATTAAAACTAAAGTATATAGGAGGAAACAATCATGGGAAAAATTATAGGAATCGATTTAGGAACAACAAACAGCTGTGTAGCAGTTATGGAAGGTGGAAAGCCAACTGTTATTGCTAACCAGGAGGGTGCAAGAACAACACCTTCAATTGTAGCATTTACAAAGACAGGCGAGAGACTTATAGGTGAGCCTGCTAAGAGACAGGCAGTAACTAATGCTGAGAAGACAATCTCTTCTATCAAGAGAGATATGGGTACTAACAATGGTCGTAAGATTGATGACAAGAAGTATAGCCCACAGCAGATTTCTGCTATGATTCTTCAGAAGTTAAAGTCAGACGCAGAGGGATATCTTGGTGAGACTGTTAGCGAAGCAGTTATTACTGTTCCTGCTTACTTCAATGATGCACAGCGTCAGGCAACTAAGGATGCTGGTAAGATTGCAGGTCTTGATGTTAAGCGTATTATCAACGAGCCTACAGCTGCAGCACTTGCTTACGGTCTTGATAATGAAGGCGAGCAGAAGATTATGGTATACGACCTTGGTGGTGGTACATTTGATGTATCTATTATCGAGATTGGTGATGGTGTAATCGAAGTTCTTTCAACATCAGGTGATAACAGACTTGGTGGTGATGATTTTGACCAGAAAATTACAGACTGGATGCTTTCAGAATTCAAGAAAGCAGAAGGCGTAGATTTATCAACTGATAAGATGGCACTTCAGAGATTAAAGGAAGCTGCTGAGAAGGCTAAGAAGGAATTATCTTCAGCAACAACAACTAATATTAACTTACCATTTATTACAGCAACTGCAGATGGTCCAAAGCATTTCGATATGAACCTTACACGTGCTAAGTTCGATGAACTTACACATGACCTTGTAGAGAGAACAGCTGAGCCTGTTAATAACGCTCTTAAGGATGCAGGACTTAATGCTTCAGAATTATCTAAGGTATTACTTGTTGGTGGTTCTACAAGAATCCCAGCAGTACAGGATAAGGTTAAGGCTCTTACAGGACACGAGCCTAGCAAATCACTTAACCCTGATGAGTGTGTTGCACTTGGTGCTTCTATCCAGGGTGGTAAGCTTGCTGGTGATGCAGGTGCAGGTGAAGTACTTCTTCTAGATGTAACTCCACTTACACTTTCTATCGAGACAATGGGTGGTGTAGCTACTCCATTAATAGAGAGAAATACAACAATTCCTGCTAAGAAGTCACAGGTATTCTCAACAGCAGCAGATAACCAGACAGCCGTTGATATCAACGTTGTACAAGGTGAGAGAAAGTTCGCTAAGGACAATAAGTCACTTGGTCAGTTCAGACTTGATGGTATCCCACCAGCAATGAGAGGTGTGCCACAGATTGAAGTTACATTCGATATTGATGCTAATGGTATTGTAAATGTATCAGCTAAAGACCTTGGTACTGGCAAGGAGCAGCACATTACAATTACAGCTGGCTCTAATATGTCAGATGAAGATATTGAAGCTGCTATTAAGGAAGCTGCTGAATTCGAGGCTCAGGATAAGAAGAAGAAGGAAGCAATCGATACAAGAAACGATGCTGAAAGCTTTGCATTCCAGACTAAGAAGGCACTTGATGAAGTAGGAGATAAACTTGATGGTGCAGATAAGGATGCAGTAGAAGCAGACCTTAAGTCACTTCAGGATTTATTAGATCAGTATCAGACACCAGAAGAATTATCAGATTCTCAGGTTGGTGAGATTAAGGCAGCTCAGGAGAAGCTACAGGAATCAGCACAGAAGGTATTCGCTAAGATGTATGAAAGCACTCAGGCAGCTCAGGGTGCAGGCCCTGATATGGGACAGGCAGGCCCTGACATGGGACAGACAGCTTCTGGTGCAGACGACGATGTAGTTGATGCTGACTTTAAGGAAGTCTAATATAATCAAGGGTGAGGCAAGGCCTCACCCTTAAACTAGTATATAAGGAGTTAATAATGGCAGATTCAAAAAGGGACTATTATGAGGTCCTAGGAGTAAGTAAAAGCGCAAGCGAAAGCGAGATTAAGTCTGCATACAGAAAGCTTGCTAAGAAATATCATCCTGATGTTAATCCAGGAGACGCAGAGGCTGAGAAGAAGTTCAAGGAAGCTTCTGAGGCTTATGCAGTCCTCTCAGATCCTGAGAAGAAGAGTAAGTACGACCAATATGGCCATGCTGCATTCGACGGTTCTATGGGTGGTCCTAGTATGGACTTCTCAAGTATGGATTTCTCAGATATATTTGGCGATATATTCGGCGACCTGTTCGGTGGATTTGGATTCGGCGGTGGCAGAGGCCGTTCTAACGGTCCAATGAAGGGTCAGAATATCAGAACATCCCTTGTCATTACATTTGAAGAAGCGGCATTCGGCTGCGAGAAAGAGATAGAGCTTGTTCTTAAGGACCCATGCCCTACATGTAACGGTAGTGGCGCTAAGCCAGGAACTTCTAAGAGTACATGTACGAAATGTAATGGTAAAGGTAAGGTTATGATGACACAGCAGACTCTCTTTGGAGTTATGCAAAATGTCACAACATGTCCTGACTGTAATGGTTCTGGTGAGATTATCAAGGAGAAATGTAGCGCTTGTAGTGGTACTGGTTATGTGTCTTCTAAGAAGAGAATTCAGGTATCTATTCCAGCTGGTATTGACAATGGACAAAGCGTAAGAATTAGAGACAAGGGTGAGCCTGGAATCAATGGTGGACCTAGAGGTGATTTGCTTGTTGAAGTAAGAGTTAAGCCTCATCCAATATTCCAGAGACACGATTATGATATATTCTCTAATGCTCCTATATCATTTGCACAGGCAACACTTGGTGGCGAGGTGATAATTGATACCTTAGATGGCAAGGTTATATATGAGGTTAAGGCAGGAACACAGACTGATACAAGAATTCGACTGAAGGGCAAGGGTGTTCCATCACTTCGTAACAAGGGAGTAAGAGGAGACCACTATGTGACATTAATCGTACAGACTCCTACAGGCCTTAATTCAGAAGCCAAGGAGCTTCTTCGTCAATTCGATGAGAAGACAGGTAATACATTAAAGCCTGGGGGGACGCAGGTAAAGCAAGAGAAGAAGAAAAAGGGCTTCATGGGCAAAATAAAAGATGTAGTTGATGATTTATAAAAATAAAGCGACTGTTGCACAATCTGTTGACAGTCGCTTTTTATTATATGTATTGCTATTTTTGAACACAATATTATGGTATTATAGAAATATATGACTGTAATTGGGAGGTTGTTATGCAACAAATTAGCAAGAATATTATCATGAAAAGAATTGTTAGTGGAGTACTTAGCGTGGCTCTGCTTACTACATCTGTATTTACTGTATCTAGTGCGAAGGACCTTAACAATAGTGCTAAGACGGGTACATATCATTATAATCTGTATGAAGGCGCTAACAAGCAGGGAACAGATACATACGAATATGATGATGCTTATTTTATGAAATCATCCTATGATGTAGATGCACATCTTGTTACATTGTCTGCTCAGGCAACCTTGGCATCGAGAAATAAATGGGGTGACAAGGAAGATAAATATGAGCAGGACCCTTCTAATGGTTCTGAAAATGTTGAGAACTTTCTTAAAGAATTAGGCTTTAGTAATGTTGAATCTAATGAGTGGTATCATCATGAAATGCTTGATAATTCAATGGGTGTTGCCTTAGGTAACAGAGTGATTGAAGAAAATGGCAAGAAGTATACTTTGCTAGCCATTATTCCTCGAAGTGGTGGATACAGACAAGAGTGGTCAGGCAATACCAATATTGGTACGGGGGCTGTTCATCAAGGCTTTTTTGAGGCTCGTGATGAGGTATTAAGATTTACGAAGCAATACCTAAGCAAGAATAAGATAGATGGTAATCTCAAGGTGTGGATTGCAGGATTTAGTAGAGGTGGAGCCGTATCTAATACATTAGGAGGCTTCTTTGCAGACGGTGGTGCAGAATATTTTGGCGGAAATGTTACTGTTGAACCAACTAACATATATTGTTACACATTTGCAACACCAAGAACTATTACCAGTGGTGCAACTAAGAGCAGAACATTAAGCGTCTCAGCAGCTCGTGGTGGCGCATATCAATATGATACACCAGGTCAGGCATATACAAGTTCTTCTCAGGGAAATGTTAATCCTGCAGATTCTGTTTATAGTGGAATACATAACTATCCTTTTAAGTATGATTATGTAACATATCTGCCTTTGGACCAATGGGGATATACCTATTATGGTAAGGTATATACTTATGAAGGTGCTACAGAAGAGCAGATGATAGTGAAATTAAAAGAACTAGATACGTATGCGTATAATGAATATGCGAAAAAAGCACCATCATATTTTCACGAAAAAGTATTTGATTTAGCTGCGTTGGATATTAAGGATAAAGAAGGCGGAAAAAGTGGAGAAAATGGTCTTGTTAGTTTTATCAATGAGAAGATAAATATAGGGCTGCACAATTTCTCGACAACTACGAAATTTGTAAGTGAAGGATATCAGGAAGCCTTTGCTGCTATGATGGGTATGTATTCTATGGCCCAGGATTTGCTTAATAATTATGATGGATTTGCATCTAAGATGACGCAGCCTATGTTATTTAGTTATCTTGCTTATGCATCAGAGAAGCTAGTTGAAGAAGGTGTGGCATTTGGTGAAGATGATGCAGCGGCTATTGCAATAGAGCAGATTATTGAATACACAACTGGAGAATCAATTGATATGGATTCTTATACAGTTGATGAGTTTGTTGAGACTATTGGTAATTTCGTCTATGATAACGAGCAGGATAAAGGGATACAGGAACTTGAGAAGTATATTGACAAGGCAGTTCCAAGTTCATATGCAGGTATTGCCAAGAATGTATTAGGCTCATTCTATCCAGGCTCTGCCGAAAATGGATTTGATGTTAGTAAGATTCCTCTTGGAAAGATAGTAATTGAGTTCTTAAAAGCTTGCGCTAAGGGTGCTGTTCCAACGTCTGCGGCATACAGTACTGAATCAAATAGAACGCCAGAAGGTGCAAGACAATTCCTGTATACTCTTACAAGCATGATGAGCTTTCTGAGTTCTGATATGGATAAGATTAATAAAGCAATTGACAAGGGAGATGGCCAGTTTGAAGGCTTTGTTACAGCTATTCTTTATCTTATGAAAAAGTATACTCCTGAGACAGGGGGAACTCAGTATTATGACAGATTAGAAGATGCAGCTGATGGAGAATTCAAGAGAGCCTTTAGCCAGATTGATGCTGACTTAGCTAAGAAGATTGATACAGAGGGCTTGTACAATGAAGAATTTAAGAAGATGCTTCATGGCAAGTTCGAGTCAATGAATAGTCATGTGACAGAGATTAGAGAGCTGCTGATGGAATTGCTCTTTACACATAATGGACCATTTAACACAGAGTACAATATCAATAGTATAGCTACATTTGCTGGCAATGCGAGTATAATTACAATGCCACATTGTCAGGAGTTATGCGTTAGTTATGGTAAGGCGATGCCTATAGGTGTAACGGGTATTAGTGTATCACCAACATCGACAGAAATGACGGTAGGAGATAGTGTGATACTTAAGGTTACCATTACACCTGAGGATGCTTCTAGTAAAGATGTTGTATATACCAGCAGCAATAATTCTGTAGCTACAGTAAGTAGCATGGGAGTAGTGACGGGTGTTGGTGAAGGAAATGCTGTAATTACAGTTAAGACATCTGATGATAAATTCTCAGCTAAATGTGATGTTAAGGTTAGTAAAATCAACCCTACAGTAACACCACCAGATGCTAATGAGAGAATAACTTATACAGGTGAACCAATGGAATTGTCCAATACAGGTAATACAGATGGTGGCACATTGTATTATGGGCTAGGGACTGAAGACAACGAACCAACAGAATGGAGCACATCAGTACCTAAAGCTACTGAGCCAGGGGAATATTATGTATGGTACAAGGTAGTAGGTGATAATAAATACAATGATGTGAAGCCAACTTATGTTGGAGAATCTTCTCTGATTGTTAAGGAGTCTGGTAATGTAATCTCCGTTGACCCTGTAAAAGACATAGCTCTTGTTAAAGATTCTGTGCTAGGGGAAAATGTTGAAATACCATTACATAGAATTCTTGCGGGTGACTTATACCGTGTATATGACCCTATAAGAGGTGAACACCTATATACTAGGGATGTAGGCGAAGTAATATATCTTGAAATGCATGGATGGAGACATGAAAGTGATTCTGACACATATGTAGTTGACGCCTCGCAGGAATATGCAGTTCCTGTATATAGATTATATAATCCATATGGCGGAGGTTTTCACTTCTATACAGAAAATGCTGGCGAAGCAAAATATCTAAGTTCAATTGGCTGGAATTACGAGGGAATATCACATTATGTATATAAGATGGAGTCTACAGAAGGGATTCCTGTATATAGACTATATAATCCATATAGTCCAGCTGCAGAGCATTTATGGACAATAAATGAAGGCGAAGCATTCTATTTAGTGTCTATTGGGTGGTTATTCGAAGGAGCATGCTGCAAGATAGAAGTTGAGTAATAATGGAGTATTTATAATCGATAGTTTTAATCAAAAATAAGGTGGTGCATATCATGTGATATGTACCACCTTTTATAATATGCCTTAAATTGTAATTAGAAGCTTCCGGTGCTACCGCTTCCTGAGCTTCCGCCTCCATATCCTCCGCCGCTACTAGAGGAATTATTCTTTGGCTTAGCTGTTTTACTAACGTGGCTATATAAGAATCTGTCGCTTTGTGATGTGATGTTAAGAGAACCTTCCCTTACATAATCAGCCGCATTGGATTTCATAGCAACACTCTTAAGCTGAGATCTGATTATTACACATATAAGTACTGATAAGATAATACCAATTACAAGTGATATCAATATCCTTTTGCCCCATGGAAATGCTGCTTTATTTGGGGTACCATCTTCATTAATGCTTACTGCCATGTCAGAAGCTTCTTTGCCGAATTTTGAGAATGCTTTAGCATAATTACCTTTTGACAAATCACTAGTAATGTCTTCTCTTAATTGTTTTGAAGCATCTGTGTTCAAGTTTCTTTTGCTGCCAGGGTTATATGTTCTTACATCAACATTTCGTGATTGAATATCTACTGTTAGAAGTATGCAAAAACTAGTTTGGGTTTTGCCTTGTACAACATTAGAATAATAATTGTTTGAATAAGTAACTATATCTGTTGCATTTAAGCCCTGGTTGGTCGTTGCTACGGCAATATTACAGTCACTCTTAGAAGAATCAACCTCTAATTCCTCTAATATCTGCTGAGGTTCATTCCCTTTAAGTAGTTCTGCTTTGTCATCTAGAAGAACAGAGCCACTTGTTGTATTTGCTGTTGTAGCTGGAGCGTTATTAGCTGTTTCTGCGGCGCATACTGGAATTGAAAATGTCAATGTGAGTAATGCGACCATAGCAAGTATGATTGATTTTCTAATTGATTTTCTCATCTTAATATACACCTCCTTAATAGAATAGATATTGTAGCAATAATATAATTGCAGACAGACCTACACTAAGACCACAAAGTGTGCCCCAGAATTTGCCCCAGTTAGTTGGCAGGTTGCCGACAAATTTGCCTGTCTGACCATTCATGGCGAATAGATAATGCTCGTTATTGTATGTAGTATTAAGAATCCATACTGGATACATTGCATAACTTGTCTTGCCATCAATAGTTCTGATATTACTATTTTCAACATCAACTGTAGTATAGCCTGTTACAGTTTGTCTAAATGTTTCCTCTGTGGAAACCTTCACGCGTTCATTAGCTCTATTGATACTTTGCTTATCATCAACATCATATCTGTCAGCTAAGTATCCAGCCATATATGCTGTCTGGAATTCCTTGGCACCACCTTCGAAGTCGAAAGGCTCAATTGATTCCATCAAATCATCAGGCATTTGAGTTGAACCATCAACAGGGATTCTGTCGAAGCCAAGCTTACCAGCACGATATACGCTATAATAGCTTGTCTCTGTATAATTATAATTACTATCAGACCAATGACGAACAGTAGTAGCCTTGTAATTGACCTGACCATCTACATCAGTATCGAATAACCAGAATGGGACATAGATACCTTTTACTTCATCAATATGATTCTGGTCTTTGAATACCTTAGGAAGGAAGAATTTCTTCTGTAAATGTTTATTGAGCCCTTCCTTTGCAGCCTTTTTATCAAGCTTGAATGGAATAATATAATCAGGCTTCAGATCGCCAGAAAATGAGCCCTTGATAACAACAGGGTTATCGCAGTATGGGCAGCTGGTTGCACCTGTAGTCTCATCACCTACAATTTCACCACCGCAGGACTGACATACATAGACCTTCATGTTCTGTGTCTCTTCTTCAGACCATTTTTCACCCTGTGCACCGTCCCATTTGAATTCATCATCAGCATTTACACTTTTAAGCTCTTCATCAAGAGCCTTAAGGTCATCCATTTCGAATTCGCAATCACAAAACGGACATTTCATCTTCTGAATGCCTGAATCGAAATTTAATGCACCACCGCAATTGGGACATTTATATTCATTTAAATCAGCCATATTATTCTCCTTTCATGTAAAATACTATGGTCGTGGAGAACCACAGTTGCTACAGAATTTACCAGTGTTGGATGTGCCACATTGGCAAGTCCAGGAAGTAGAAGCTTCAGGCTTCTTAGAGCCACAGTTAGGACAGAAGTTGCCAGTAACCTGTGTGCCACATTGACAAGTCCATGCGCCTTGAGGCTCAGGCTTCTTAGAACCACAGTTAGGGCAGAAGTTGCCAGTAACCTGTGTGCCACATTGACATGTCCAGGCATTTCCAGCAGGAGCAGCTTGTTGTTGCATCTGTTGTTGCTGTTGCATCTGCTGATTTTGCTGATTCATAGCATACAGATTAGCTGTATTAGCAGTATTCATCTGATTAGCATTCATTGCCATTCCCATTCCAACAAATCCATTCATGGCACCACCTTCATTAGAAGCAGCTGCCTTCATAGCATCAGCACCGGCAATAGCACCTAGACCTGCGCCCATACCCGGATCTGAGAATGCACGAGAACGTTGAGCCTGCTTGATGTATTCTGCATCTTCATCAGGAAGTGATACAGAACCAATAGCAATACTGATAATCTCAAGACCACGCTTCTCAAGCCAATCGTCCTTTAATGCCTCATTAACTGCATCCTTTAATTCCTTGTTGTGAGAGACAATCTGATTAGGTCTAATCTCTAAGTTAGATAGCGCACCGAATGCTGGTTGAAGTGCATCGATGAACTCTGTCTTAAGTTGAGATTCAATCTCTTCACGTCTGTATTCTTCAGATACATTTCCACATACATTAGTATAGAAACGAATAGGATCAACTATTCTGTATGAATATACGCCGGAACATCTTACAGATGTGTCAAGGTCAAGATTGACTTTAGAATCAAGTACCCTGAAAGGAATCGGGTTAGGAGTTCCGAATTTGTTGTCCATTAATTCCTTGGTGTTGAAGTAATAGATTCTCTGGTCTTTGCCGGGGTCTCCACCATAAGTGAATCGCTTACCCATTTCCTGGAAGGTGGCAATAATGCTATCGCCAAGGTCTCCTGAGAATATTGTAGGCTCTGTAGATGAGTCAAATGTGAATTCACCAGGCTCAGCACAGATTTCAACAACCTTACCCTGCTCAACGATAATCATACATTGACCGTCAGCTACAGCAATTCCCGAACCATTAGAAATAATATTGTCATTTCGCCAGAAGTTCTCTTTTGACCTTTGACAACCATTACTTCTTTGTCCATTGCATCACAATAGAAGAATTCCTTCCACTGATCTGCCAAAGTTCCGCCTGCAGCGCCCATAGCAGCTTTAATTAATCCCATATTTTTTTCTCCTTTCGAACTGTTAATATTATAATCATAATTATATGATATTTTAGACACATTTTCTACACATTTTTAGGGCGAGTTTAGAGATAAAGATAAGGCTTATGATATCCTTCATTTTTATATTGAATAATTATTGGTATAGTGATACCATATACCTACAATTCTTGGCAAGAATTACGCATAAAAATGCGCATTAAGACGTTTTGTTATCTATATTTCTATTTGTCAAATTCAAATGTCGAATCAACATAATTCTTGCGCAATCCAATAATTATTAATATGTTTTACGGGGAGTATTTATGGAATATATAGAAGTAAATAAGATTATTTTTAGAGGGAAACAGAATATTGCGTGGAATGATGTCGAAAAATATCTACGAAAATATGATGGCTTAGCAATTTACAATAAGGAGTATGGGGATTATATTATAATTAATGCATTGTTTGCAGACGAGTATACGAGTTCAAACTATACGAAGAGGCTTAGAGGAGGTTTGGCAAAAACTAAGGCCAATATTGTTCAAGTTATACCTGAATTATTGTCTTCAGCTTCTAACAGGAGATGGGTTGAGAATAAGGATAAGAAGCATTCTAAAAATGCAATAAGGGGTTGGTATAGATATGATGTTTATTTTGTAGTACAAGTATATGATAATGTAGAGAATGCTAATCGGAAGAACTATTATAACGCAACAGCTGTTGCAAGAATTAATGATAAAGGGATATTTCTTCACGATATTATAAATATAAAAAAAGAAGCGTGTAAACCGACGGATTACTCGTAAAAGCTACCTTCGGTAGAAAACCGCTTCCTTATAAAATGAGTATAATGTGTAATAATACTGTTGTCAAGTTAATATATAATATATTTCAAAATGAAAAAGATATAACGCAAATTATATGTTATAATAATGCAGATTGTATGTGGAATGGTTTTATGTATTGGGTAGATTTATAATTAAAAAGGGATGTAAAATGAAATATGTAAAATATACGATAAAAACGACAACTTCTGCTTGTGAAGATATATGTTATGAACTTACTAATCTTGGATTGACGGCCTTAGAGATAGAAGATAACCTTCCAGTTCATGATGAGATACAGGGCAAGGACTATGAGGAGATATTACCTGATATGCCGATAGATGACGGGCTTTGCAAGATTATATTCTACTTGGAAACAAAAGATGATAATCTTATTAATAAGGTGAAGTCGGTTATAGAAGATATAGGTAGCTATTCTGATATTGGAGAAGGTACTATTAAGGAAGAAGTCTTAGAAGATGAAGACTATCTTAACAAATGGAAAGAATACTTCCATGCTTTTGAGGTGGGAGACTTACTTATAAAACCAACATGGGAACAGATAGATACGCCTGTGGGAGTAGATAAATGTATATCAATTGACCCTGGTACAACATTTGGAACAGGGGCCCATGAGACTACAAAGCTATGTATTGAGGGAATACAGAAGCATCTGAAAAAAGGTGATAATGTATTAGACTTAGGCTTTGGAAGTGGAATTCTCTCAATGGTTGCTTTGTTATATGGCGCTGGTCATATATCAGGAACTGACATTGATCCTAACTGTGTTGATGCAGCCTGTTCTAATTTCAAGGTCAATAATCTTGACACTAAGAAAGCAACATTTTACATAGGTGACCTTGCCAGTGATAAGACACTTCAGAAAATGGTTGGATACGAGTGTTACGATATTATTGTTGCTAATATCTTAGCTGATATTCTAATCGATATGTCAGAGGCTATGTACAATGCACTCAAAAAGGGCGGGATGGTCATTACATCTGGAATCATTGACTTTAAGGAGAATGCTGTTAAGGATGCACTTGTGGAAGCAGGATTTAAGGTGACTGAGACTAACCATCTTGGAGAATGGGTTAATATTACAGCGGTTAAGGAATAGTTATGCAACAGATATTTATTGATAATAACCAGATAGAAGATAATATGATTAAGGTTAATGGCAGTGATGCTAATCATCTTGTTAAGGCCTGTAGAATCAAGAAAGGCGAGAAGATAAGAGTTAGTACCAGCGCAGAGGAAAGCTATTTGTGTGAGGTGACAAGTGTTGATAATGATGAGCTTACACTTAAGGTGATTGATGATTTACTGACAACAGAGCTTCCTTGCAAGATTAGTCTGTATCAGGCCGTGCCTAAAGGGGATCGGATGGAGACAATAATTGAGAAATGTACTGAGCTTGGTGTCTCATCCATAATTCCTGTTGAAATGAAGCGCTGCGTCGTTAAGCTTGATGATAAGAAGAAGGCAAAGAAGGTTGACAGGTATGAGAGGATTGCAGAGGCTGCAGCAATGCAGTCAAAGCGTTCGTGTATTCCATTTATCTATGATTTCATGACCTTTGATGAGGCTGTTAAGGAGTCGACTTCGCCTGATATTTTGCGGCTGGTTCCTTATGAGAATAAGAATGGTATGGAAGCTACTGTAAATGCTCTTAAGAAACTATCGGATTATAAAGAGGTGGCAATATTCATAGGACCAGAAGGTGGCTTTGCACCTGAAGAGATTGAAGCACTCAAGGAAAGTGAAATCATATCCTTAGGAAAGCGTATACTAAGAACTGATACAGCAGCCATAACAACTGTGGCTATGGTGATGTTGGATATAGAACAGATTACAGGCCAATAAGTGACAAAACCTGCCAAGCGATTTTCTGTATGAGCGGGCAGGTATTTGTCACTTATTGACAGAATAGGACTAGATTATGTTATGTTATTTTGATAATTCAGCAACAACTAAATGTGCACCTTCGGTTATAGAGAAGATGAATGAAGTAATGAACGAGCATTACGGCAACCCTTCATCTCTTCATAACGTAGGTTTTGATTCAGAGAAGATGCTAAGTGAAGCCAGAAGCATTATTGCCAAGTCTCTCAAGGCAGATGAGAAGGAGATTATATTCACATCTGGCGGTACAGAGTCTAACAATATGGCGTTGATTGGTTCAGCCATGGCTAACAAACGTGCAGGCAGGCACATCATCACTTCCTCTATCGAGCATGCATCTGTTAATGCACCATTAAAGATGCTTGAGGAATTAGATTATGAGATTACATATTTGCCATGTGACAATAATGGGACAGTATCAATAAGTGAGTTAGAGGATAATATAAGAGACGACACGATTCTTGTCTCTATTATGCATGTTAATAATGAGATTGGTGCTGTTCAGCCAATTGAAGATATTGGCAGGATTATTAAGAAGCATAACTCTAATTGCTTGTTCCATGTTGATGCAATTCAGTCCTTCGGCAAGTATGCTATTAATCCGAAGAAGATGAGTATTGACCTTCTGTCTGTTAGTGGTCACAAGATTCATGGCCCTAAGGGAAGTGGATTTCTATATATTAAGCAGGGCACTAAGATTAAGCCTATTATATACGGTGGTGGCCAGGAGAGAGGACTTCGCTCCGGTACTGAAAATGTGTATTCCCAGTGCGGACTTGGCGTGGCTGTATCTCTAATGTGTGATGATATGGAGGAAAATGTTAAGAAGCTTCGCATATTGAAAGAGCATTTTGTAGACAGAATTAAGGATATGGATTTCGCGACCATCAATGGTCTGACTAACGAGCAAAGCGCCCCTAACATCGTAAGTGTAAGCATCAAGGATGTAAGGGCGGAGGTTGTGCTTCATAGCTTAGAAGAGAAGGAAATCTATGTGTCTGCTGGTTCGGCATGCTCATCTAATAAGCCTGCTATTAGTAAAACCCTGCAGGCGATTAATGTGCCTAAAGAAATGCTTGATAAGACAGTTCGATTTAGCTTTAGCATTTACAATACCATAGAAGAAGTGGACTACGCGTGTGATGTGCTAGAAGATATTATACCTAAGCTAATGAAATACACCAGACGATAATTGATTAAGGAGAATGATATGTTAACGAGTGCATTTGTTATAAAATATGCAGAGATTGGAATTAAGGGTAAGAACAGATATGTGTTCGAGGACGCCTTGGTTCGCCGCATTAAGGAGACTCTTGAAAATGTGGATGGAGAATTCCAGGTCTATAAAGAACAGGGAAGAGTATTTATCACTGTTGATGGAGATTATGACTATGACGAAGCAATTAATCGTCTGACTAAAGTATTTGGAATTACAGGAATCTGCCCTGCTGTAATTACAGAAGATGAGGGCTTTGATAAGCTAGCAGAGCAGATTGTTAAGTATATTGATGAAGAGTTTGAGGATAAGAATTTCACATTCAAGGTTAAGGCAAGAAGAGCAAGGAAGGATTACCCCATTGACTCAATGGAGATTAACGCATCCCTTGGTGAGAAGCTTCTTGACGCATTCCCTGAACTTAAGGTGGATGTTCATAATCCTGAGGTTATGATTCATGTTGAGATTAGAGAGAGCATCAACTTCTATTGCAAGGAAATCGAAGGACCAATGGGTATGCCTGTTGGAACTGCTGGTAAAGCTATGCTTCTTCTGTCAGGTGGGATTGATTCCCCTGTTGCTGGATATATGATTGCAAAGCGTGGCGTGCAGCTGGAAGCAACTTATTTTCATGCACCACCTTATACCTCGGAGCGCGCCAAGCAGAAGGTGGTTGACCTTGCAAAATATGTGGCTAAGTACGCAGGTCCAATTAAGCTTCATATTGTTAACTTTACTGATATACAGCTGGCTATATATGAGAAATGTCCTCATGAAGAGTTAACAATTATTATGAGGCGATATATGATGATGATTGCGGAGCATTTTGCCTTGCAGGATGATTGCTTAGGATTAATTACTGGAGAGAGCATAGGTCAGGTTGCCAGTCAGACGATGCAGTCTCTTCTTACAACTAATGAAGTATGTACACTTCCTGTATATAGACCTCTTATAGGATTCGATAAGCAGGAGATTATAAGGGTGTCCGAAAAAATAGACACCTATGAGACTTCAATACAGCCGTACGAGGATTGCTGTACTATATTCGTGGCTAAGCATCCCGTGACAAAGCCTAAGCTAGACAGAATCAAGAAATCAGAAAAAAGGCTTGAAGACGATATAGACAGGTTGCTTGAGGAGGCTTATAACAGTACAGAGGTCATTATTGTTAATGGTGATGACTAGTTATACCGATAGCCATTATTAGATTGCACAAAAATAGCACAGGCATGACCTGTGCTAATTAGTGTTATTATTTGTTCAGATTAGATTGTGTATGGCTCTAAAGCCTTTAGGATGTCATCCACATCTTTTTCTGAATGGATTGCTAACTCAATTGGCTTAGATAAATCTAATGAGAAAATACCCATAATTGATTTTGCATCAATAACATATCTACCTGATACAAGATCAAAGTCAGTGTCAAATGTAGCAATTGTATTAACAAATGCTTTTACTTTGTCAATTGAATTTAGAGAAATTTGTATTTTTGTCATTTTCAAAACCTCCCACATTTTTTATAATATATACTACCTATTATCCTAAATGTTATTTGAACAAAAGTCAATAAGTAAGGAGAAAAAACACTTAATGAAAAGTGCGGCATATCATAATCTTGGATGTAAAGTTAATACTTATGAACTTGAGGCTGTCATTGATTTGCTAAAGAAGGGCGGATATTCAATTGTCGAGTTCGAAAGCGAAGCTGATGTATATATTATTAATACCTGTTCTGTTACCAATATTGCTGACCACAAATCAAGGCAAATGATTAATCGTGCAAGGCGTAGAAATCCGGATGCTATAGTTGTTGCAATGGGCTGTTTTGTGCAGGGCCTTACTGATGCAGACAAGGATAAGATTAACGCCGATATTTATATTGGCAACAATAGGAAGAACAATATTGTGGATGATATTGAAAGCTTCATTGAATCAAAGGAGAAGCTGTCCGACTTGGAAGACATTAACAATAGTAAGGTTGGCTTTGAGGATATGACTCTTGAAAATGTGTCTTCAAGGACGAGAGCATTTATCAAGATTCAGGATGGCTGTAACCAGTTTTGTACATACTGTATTATTCCATATGCAAGAGGAAGAGTGCGCTCACGAAGTGTTAGTAGTGTGGTTGAAGAAATCGCTAATCTGTCCAAGCAAGGCTGCAAGGAATTCGTGCTAACAGGAATACACGTATCTTCATATCATGTAAACGAGGATGATAGGGATTATTATCTCATTGACTTAATAGAGGCTATTAATGATATTGAAGGAGTAGAGAGAATCAGGTTAAGCTCTCTTGAACCAGGTATTATTACAGAGGATTTTGTTAAGCGTCTTGTTAAAGTAGACAAGATTTGTCCTCATTTTCATCTGTCTTTGCAGAGTGGCAGCGACGATGTGTTAAGTAGGATGAATAGGAAGTATACAACTTCTGAATACTATGATAAATGTGTACTCCTAAGGGAGTATTTCCATAATCCTGCCATTACAACTGATGTTATCGTGGGATTTCCCCAGGAGACAGAGGAGGAATTCACTACAACATATGACTTCTTAGATAAAGTACATTTTGCTGCAATGCACATTTTCAAGTATAGCAGGCGTAAAGGAACCAAGGCTGATAAGATGTCAGGACAGGTAGATGAGGCGCTCAAGTCATCACGAAGTGGCAAGCTACTTGAATTAAATAAAAAAATGTCGATAGATTATATGGAGCAATTCATTGGCAAAGAAATGGATGCCTTAATGGAGGAAAGCATCCTAATAGATAAGGAAAGGTATTATCGTGGTTATACGAAGGAATACATTATGGTTTGTGTTAAGACCGAGGATGATTTGTCTAATGAGATAATTAAGGTTAGAGGTGTAAGTATTCATAATAACTTACTATTGGTTGAAAAAATGTAGCAATTGATATAAAATAAACATTAAGTAAATTGGGTTTTTATAAAGAGAAGGAAGAAAGCTATGCAAGATTTAGGCAACACACAATTTTTTAGAATTAAGAATGAACCTCAGGTATCTGTTAAGGATATTATCAAAGAGGTGTATGAGGCATTATCTGAGAAGGGATATAATCCTGTTAATCAGATAGTGGGTTATATTATGTCTGGTGACCCAACATTTATCACAAGTCATAAGAATGCTAGAAGCCTTATTATGAAGGTTGAGAAGGATGAATTAGTAGAGGAATTGCTTAGAGAGTATATTAATTCAGAGGCTTGGAATCAATAATGAATAATAACAAACGATATCTAGGATTAGATTTCGGTAGTAAGACAGTAGGGGTTGCTATTAGTGACCCTTTACTTATGAGTGCAAGTGGTCTTGAGATTATTAGAAGAGACAGGGAAAGTAAAATTAGAAAGACCTTGTCTAGAATTGATGAAATAATTAAAGAATATGGTGTTGACGAGATTGTTCTTGGCCTTCCAATGAATATGGATGATACTGAGGGAGAGCGTTGCCGTAAGACCAGAGAATTTGGTGAGAATCTTGAGCGAAGGACAGGACTCAAGGTCAATTATTTTGATGAGAGGCTTTCTAGCTTTGAAGCTCATGAGATATTAGATGAATGTGGCATTAAATCAGTTAATCACAAAGAATTCGTTGATGAAGTCGCTGCCATGGTCATCCTGCAAGGTTTTCTTGAAGAGAAGTATGGCAAATAAGTTGGTAGCTAATCTAGGGCATAAAATATCTTCAACACGATTTTCTGTATGAGTGTGAAGATATTTTATGACCTAGATGATGATAGGAGTTTTAATTTTGGATAAAATAACTTTTTATGATACAGATAGTAATGAAGAAGTCGAATTATTTGTAATTGAACAGACAACTCTTAAAGAAAAGAAGTATCTACTCGTATCAGAGGATGATTCTGACGAGTCAGATGCTTATATCTTTAAGGAAGTGTCTGATGATGATAACGAGTTAACGTATGTTCCTGTTGAAGAGGACGATGAGTACGAAGCCTTAATTAAGGTGTTCTCTGAACTTTTGGAAGATACAGATTTAGTGTAATGGAGGTATAAATTGTCAGAAAACGGAAAATTAAAAATCATTCCTCTGGGAGGTTTAGAGGCAATTGGAATGAATATTACTGCCTTCGAGTATGATGACAGTATTATCGTTGTGGATTGTGGTCTTGCATTTCCAGAGACAGATATGTTAGGAGTAGACCTTGTTATTCCTGATATTACTTATCTTCAGGAGAATGAAGATAAAATTAAAGGGTTCTTCATAACTCATGGTCATGAAGATCATATAGGTGCCATTCCTTATGTCTTTAAGGAGATTAATGCGCCTATTTATGCAACAATGCTTACAATAGGTCTTATTGATAATAAGCTTCGCGAGCATAATCTTATGTCTCAGGTAAGGCGTAAAGTCGTAAAATACGGGCAGCATATTAATGCTGGCTGTTTTCGTGTTGAATTTATTAAGACTAATCACAGTATTCAGGATGCAGCTGCATTTGCAATTTATTCACCAGCAGGAGTAGTTGTTCATACTGGAGACTTTAAGGTGGATTATACACCTGTATATGGTGATGCTATTGATTTAACCCGATTCGCAGAGCTTGGTAAGAAGGGTGTGCTTGCAATGCTGGCTGATAGTACTAATGCTGAGCGCCCTGGATTTACTCCGTCAGAGAAGACTGTTGGTAAGACATTTGATGAATTGTTCGAGAATCATAAGTCTACAAGAATTATTATTGCTACATTTGCTTCAAATGTTGACAGGGTGCAGCAAATCATTAATTCTGCCCATAAATTCGGAAGGAAGGTAGTGGTAGAAGGCCGAAGTATGGTCAACATTATTGCTACGGCTTCGGAGCTTGGATATCTTAAGGTGCCTGAGTATACACTTGTTGATATCGACCAGCTTAAGAATTATTCTGATGAGCAGACCTGCCTTATAACAACAGGAAGCCAGGGAGAGTCAATGGCTGCCTTGTCAAGAATGGCCAATGGTACTCATAGAAAGGTATCTATTAAACCTAACGATACAATAATATTCTCTTCTCATCCAATTCCTGGTAATGAGAAGGCAGTATCTAAGGTTATTAATGAGCTTTCAAGACGTGGTGCAGAGGTTGTTATTCAGGATGCCCATGTATCAGGACATGCCTGTCAGGAAGAGCTTAAGCTTATATATTCTCTTGTTAATCCTAAGTATGTAATACCAGTTCATGGAGAGTATAAGCATCTTAAGGCCCATGCAAGAATTGCAACAACCCTTGGATATAAGTCTGATGATATATTCATATTGTCATCTGGAGATGTATTGGAATTAGATGATGAAGGTGCTAAGGTTACTGACCATGTTCATACAGGTGCAATAATGGTTGATGGACTTGGTGTTGGTGACGTAGGTAATATTGTATTACATGACAGACAGCGTCTGTCTGAGGACGGAATTATCATTGTAGTTCTTACTCTTGAGAGCGGAAGTGCCCAGGTTCTGGCTGGACCTGATATTGTATCCCGTGGATTTGTATATGTAAAAGGTGCAGAAGATCTTATGGAATCTGCAAGAGATGTCCTTAATGATACAATGGATAAATGTATGTCACAAAACGTTACTGACTGGAATAAAATCAAGGCTCGTATTAAGGATGCACTTGGTGACTTCGTATGGAAAGAGACTAAGAGACGTCCTATGATAATGCCAATTATTATGGAAGTATAGTGACATTATGGTTGATAATGACAGATTGAGTGTATATCTTAATTCCATAGAGAAGGGTAATGGTAAGCTTCTTGATACAATAGAAGCAGAAGCAATCGATACCTTTGTTCCAATTATTCGTAAGGATATGCAATATCTAATGCGAACCTTACTTGCAATGAATAAGCCTAAGCGAGTATTAGAGGTTGGGACTGCCATTGGTTTTTCTGCAATCTTAATGGCATATAATACAAGTGATGATTGTTCTATAACAACTATAGAGAATTACGAGAAGCGAATCCCTATTGCAAGAGAGAATTTCAGTAGAGCCGGTGTGGCTGATAGAGTTACCTTATTAGAGGGTGACGCAAAAGACATACTTCCTACTCTCACAGGAGTATATGATTTTGTGTTTATGGATGCGGCTAAGGGGCAGTATATTAACTTTTGGCCAGAAATTAAGCGTCTTACTTCTCCTGGCTCTGTAATAGTTACAGATAATGTGTTGCAGGATGGTGATATTCTTGAATCACATTTTATAGTTGATAGAAGGAATCGTACAATTCATAAGAGAATTAGAGAATATCTCTATGAGTTGTGTCAGAATGAAGATTACGATACAACAATTCTTTCTGTTGGAGATGGTGTTGCACTTACTGTAGTAAAGTAGATTGGAGATTATTAATGAGACAAGTTGAATTACTTGTACCTGCCAGTTCTTTGGAGGTTCTTAAGGAGGCTGTTATATTCGGAGCTGACGCTGTATATATTGGTGGCGATGTGTTCGGACTTCGTGCCAAGGCTAAGAATTTCTCTAACGAGGAAATGGCAGAAGGTGTAGAGTTTGCACATGGACGCGGTGTTAAGGTATATGTAACTGCGAATATATTGGCGCATAATAAGGATTTGACTCTTGCCTATGAATATTTTGAAGAGCTTAAGAGTATAGGTGTAGATGCACTTATTATATCTGACCCTGGTGTATTCGAGATTGCTAAAAAGGTGTGGCCAGAGGTCGAGATACATATAAGCACACAGGCTAATAATACTAATTATGGAACATATAATTTCTGGCATAAGCTTGGGGCAAAGCGTGTTGTTTCAGCCAGAGAATTATCCATGGATGAGATTAAGGAGTTAAGAGAGAATATTCCTGATGATTTAGAGATAGAGACATTTATTCATGGTGCAATGTGCATTTCCTATTCAGGAAGATGCCTCCTTAGTAATTACTTTACTGGTCGTGATGCGAATCAGGGAGAATGTACCCATCCTTGTCGTTGGAAATATCATATAATGGAGGAAGAACGCCCAGGGGAGTATCTTCCTGTATATGAAAACGAGAGAGGAACTTATATATTTAACTCCAAGGATTTGTGTATGATAGAGCATATTCCTGAGCTTATTGACGCTGGAATTGACAGCTTTAAGATTGAAGGAAGAATGAAGACGGCCCTGTATGTAGCTACTGTTGCAAGGACATATCGTAAGGCAATAGATGATTATCTTAAAGATCCTGAGCTTTATGAGAAGAATATGCCTTGGTATCTTGACCAGATTTCTAATTGTACATATCGACAGTTTACAACAGGCTTTTTCTTCGGTAAGCCAACGCATGAAGCCCAGATATATGATAATAACACTTATATCAAGGAGTACACTTATCTTGGAATTATTGGCGAGTGTAAGGATGGCTTATATTCAATTGAGCAGAAGAATAAGTTCTCAGTGGGCGAGACTATTGAAGTAATGAAACCTAATGGTGATAACATAGAAGTAGAAGTTAAGCGAATTGTTAATGAGAAGGGTGTAGATGTGGATAGCGCACCTCATCCAAAGGAAATGCTTTGGATTGACTTAGGTATAGAACTTGATAGATACGATATTATTAGAAGGAAGGAAGACTAGTTATGGCAGGATATGTTGCATATGTAGGAAGCTACACTAATAATAACAAGAAGGGAATTCAGATCTACGATGTAGATATTGAAGAATGTGTGTTTACATATAAGGGAGAAGTTGATGTCAATAACCCCTCCTATCTTATCTCGTCAAGAGACAAGAAGTTCTTATATTCGATAGTTGATGAAGGTGTAAGCGCATTTCGTATAGAAGAGGATGGCAACCTAAGCTTCATTAATACCCAATGGATTGGCGGTATGAGAGGTTGTTATCTCGCTGTTGACTCTAAGAACAGATACCTCTTCATTGGCGGATATCATGATGGACGTGTAACGATGATGAATCTTGAAGAGGACGGGAGTATAGGAGAGATTGCATGTGGATTGTTCCATGAAGGCCAGGGTATCAGCTCTGTTGAGAGAAGATTAGAGCCGAAGATTACATGTGTTGAGCTGTCTCCTGATGAAAAGTATCTATACACAGTTGATTATGGTATTGACCAGGTAGTTGTATATGAGATTGATTATGATAAGGGTGAGCTTAACGAGGCAGCAATAATACGATGTGCATTTGGTACAGCTCCAAGAATGGTTCGCATGTCTCATAATGGCAAGTTCCTGTATCTGCTTAGTGAGAAACGTAACAAGATTGATGTATATAAGATTATTAATAAAGATGGTAAGCTTGACTATGATTTGATTCAGACGGTGTCCGTAATTAAGGACACATATATGACAGCGGCTGCTGCCACTATAGAGCTTTCTGCTGATGAAGAATATGTATTCTCATCTGTAGATGCTGTTAATAGCTTGGCTTGCCTTAAGAGAAATAAGAGAACTGGCATGTTAGAGTTCAAGTTCGACACAAGGGTATCAGGTGATTATCCTAAGTATATAAGCGTGATGCCTGACAGAAAGCATGTGGTTTCTCTTAATCATGATTCCAATGAAATGCGTGCATTCGAGATTAATTATGAATGGAATTATGCGTTAATGAGAAAGCCACCTGTTAAGGTTAATCAGCCAAATTGTATGAAGATAGTGAGGCTTTCATAGTAATAACAATATAGAAAGGAGCAGCACGCATTTGTAGTTTCGCTTCGCGAAATGCGGCTGCGTGCAGTATTTCGACTTCGTCGAAACACAGCATGTTATGAATAATTCATTTGGACATAATTACACAATTACAACCTGGGGAGAATCACATGGCAAAGCATTAGGAGTTGTTATCGATGGTTGCCCTGCAGGACTTGAATTAGATGAAGAGGACATTCAGGTATTTCTCGACAGGAGAAAGCCTGGTCAGTCAAAATACACAACACCACGAAATGAAGATGATAAGGCCATAATACTTAGTGGAACAATGGAAGGGGTAACTACAGGATGCCCTATATCTATTATGGTGGAGAATAATAATCAGAAGTCCAGGGACTATTCTAATATTGCAAATGTTTATCGACCAGGTCATGCTGATTACACATTTGAAGAGAAATTCGGTATCAGGGATTATCGCGGCGGTGGACGAAGCTCAGGAAGAGAAACAATCGCAAGAGTTGCGGGCGGAGCAGTTGCCAGCAAGATTCTTAGAGAATTAGGTGTTACACTTAATTGTTACACAAGGGCAATTGGTAAGTACGTTATATCTGATCCTAATGATATTAATATGGATGAGATAGATAATCCACTATATATGCCTAATGACAGAGTGGCATTTCAGGCTATGGACTATATAGAGGAATGTATGAGAAATAGCGACTCAGTTGGTGGTATAGTTGAATGTGTGATTCACGGTGTAAAGCCAGGGGTTGGTGAGCCTGTATTTAACAAATTAGACGCTAAGCTTGCTCAGGCAATGCTTTCTATTGGTGCTGTTAAGGGCTTCGAGATTGGAGATGGCTTCAGAGTTGCAACAAGTAACGGAAGCAATAACAATGACGAGATGTCTTATCAAAAGGATGTGGTATTCCATTCTAATCACGCAGGTGGTGTGCTTGGTGGTATTAGCACAGGACAGGATATTGTATTTAGAGTAGCAATTAAACCGACGCCTTCAATTAGTCAGAAGCAGCATACCATTGATAGATTACATGATGAAATTGATATTACAATTAACGGAAGACATGACCCTATTATTGTGCCAAGAGCAGTAGTGGTTGTTGAGAGTATGGCGGCGATTACACTTCTTGATTTGATGATGGATAATATGACTTCCAAGATGGATTATATGAAGGAAATATATAAATAATGTATAAGATTATTAATAAAGATGGCAAAGCAAAGAGGGCTGTATTATCAACTGTTCATGGTGATATACAGACCCCTGTTTTTATGAATGTTGGAACCTCTGCGGCTATCAAAGGTGCTGTATCAACAGTTGATTTACAGGAAATTAAGACGCAGGTTCAGCTTTCTAACACATATCATTTACATGTTCGTCCTGGGGATGAACTAATCAAAGAATTCGGTGGACTTCATAAGTTCATGGTATGGGACAAGCCTATTCTTACTGATTCTGGTGGATTTCAGGTATTCTCTCTAGCGAAGCTTCGTAAGATAAAAGAAGAAGGTGTAATGTTCAATTCCCATATTGATGGCAGGAAGCTGTTTATGGGTCCAGAGGAAAGTATGACTATTCAGTCTAATCTTGCATCTACCATTGCAATGGCATTTGACGAGTGTCCAAGCAGTAAGGCATCAAGAGAGTATGTTGAGGAATCCGTTGCAAGAACTACGAGGTGGCTTAGAAGATGTAAGACTAAGATGGATGAGCTTAACTCTAACGAGTCTACGATTAATAAGAATCAGTTATTGTTCGGCATTAATCAGGGGGCTATATTCGAGGATATTAGAATTAACCACGCTGACGAGATTGCTGATATGAACCTTGATGGATACGCCATCGGTGGTCTGGCAGTAGGTGAGACACATGAAGAGATGTATAGAATCCTTGATGTGACTGTTCCCCATTTGCCAGAGGACAAGCCTGTATATCTAATGGGAGTAGGAACTCCTAATAACATTCTTGAAGCGGTTGAACGAGGTGTTGACTTCTTCGATTGTGTATATCCTAGTAGGAATGCAAGACATGGCCAGCTGTATACCAATCTTGGCAAGGTTAATATACGAAATGAGAAGTATAAGCTGGACCCTCGTCCAATAGAAGAGGGCTGTAATTGTCCGGCCTGCAGAAATTATTCAAGAGCGTATATAAGGCATCTTGTTATGAGTAAGGAGATGCTTGGAATGAGACTATGCGTGCTACATAATCTGTACTTCTATAACACTATGATGGAAGAGATACGAGAGGCCATAGAAGATAACAGATTCGCAGAATACAAGAAGACCAAGTCAGAACATTTAGACGATATATTATAATAAATGTCGCTTTTTTTGTATTAAATGTGTATATATAAGTGTAGGATAAAATGATAATAGTGATAAATATTATTATCAAAATGTATTAACTAGACGAGGAGATAATGACTATGAGAAAAGAATTATTAAAGGGATTAACTGATGAGCAAATAAAAAAAGTTGAAGAATGTAAGAATTCTGATGAGATATTAGCTCTTGCCAAGGAAGAAGGAGTAGTGCTAAACGATGAGCAGCTTGAGGCAGTATCAGGTGGCGGATGCTTTGGAGGTGGTGATTATACTTGCCCAAAATGTGGTGCAACTGGTGATGATGTTGTCTATACCCCAAGCAGTCACTATAATGACCGTTGCTACTGTGAAAAATGTAAGCATAGGTGGAGTGTATAATAAGGTAAGAAAGCAGGAGCCTTTTGCCATATAATCACAAATACTTAAAATAACCAATTTTTACTTGATATATATTACAATATTATGTAAAATGTTGAATGGTATTTTAAGAAATAGGAGGATTATCTAATGAATTTTGGATTATTATTAGAGGCAACTGAGCAGGCTTCAGGTTTTGCCGGCTTTTTTGGTAAATACGGAATGATCATAATGATCATTGGTTTATTCGTACTTATGTATTTCTTCATGATTCGTCCATCTAATAAGGAGAAGCAGAGAAAGGACGCTATGCTTAATAACATGGCAGTTGGAGATACAGTACTTACATCAAGCGGTTTCTACGGTGTAATTATTGACATAGGTGAGGATGTTGTTATTGTTGAGTTCGGAAGCAATAAGAACTGCCGTATCCCTATGCAGAAATCTGCAATCACTAGTGTAGAGAAGCCTGAAGACGCAGAGGCTAACGCTAAGGCAGCACAAGAGCGTAAAGAGGCTCAAACTGCTAAGGAAGAAGCTAAGCGTAAGAAGAAGGAAGAGAAGGAAGCTAGAAAGAACAACAAATAATAATTATAGTAAGATTAAGCTTCGCCTTAATTTGCCGATTAAATATATTTTTTCGGCGAGGGCGAAGCTTTTTTGTATTTGTGATATAATGTTAGATATGTTAGAGAGAATATTTAGATTTCGAGAAAACAAGACAAATACGAAAACAGAATTAATTGCTGGTCTAACTACATTTGTTACTATGGCATATATCCTTGCAGTCAATCCTGCAATTCTAAGTGAGACTGGCATGGATGCAAATGCAGTATTCGTTGCAACAGCCCTTGCATCAGGTGTTGGAACATTACTTATGGCGTGTTTTTCTAATCTGCCATTTGCATTAGCCCCAGGACTTGGCCTTAATGCTTATATTACCTACGAAGTGTGCAACTTAATGGGGCTTCCATGGCAATTAGGCTTGCTATGCGTATTTATTGAAGCAGTTATATTTCTTGTATTGACGCTGACTAATGTTACTACATTTCTCTTCAATGCAATTCCCAAGGATTTAGTGAAAGGTCTTACCGTTGGAATTGGGCTTTTTATCGCATTTATCGGATTGCAGAAGGGCAAGGTAGTGGTTGCATCTGATGATACCCTTGTTAAGATTGTTGACTTTAATGGAAGATTTCACACTGACGGAATATCTGCAGTTTTATGCCTGATAGGAATAATTGTGATTGGTATCTTCCATGTTAGGAAGGTGAAGGGCTCGATACTTATTGGTGTTGGAGTCTCATGGGTGCTTGGAATTATTGCCCAGCTTACAGGTCTATATGAGGTTGGACCAGATACCCCATCCGTTATTCCAACTAAGTTTATATTTGACGGATTTGGAAGCTTCTCTGATTCGTTTGCGGCATGCTTTAGCGTGGATTTATCCAGTGTTAGAATTGTTGATATTATATCTATAGTGTTCTCCCTGTTATTTGTAGACCTATTCAATGTAATGGGCTCTTTGCTTGGCTGCACTGCTAATACCTCTATGGTAAATGAAGATGGTAAAGTGCGTGGAATGAAGAGGGCCTTAGTTGCTGATTCCATTGCAAATGCTTTTGGTGCAGTAAGTGGAACATCAACAACTACAATTTATGTTGAAAGCTCAGCAGGAATTAACGAGGGTGGAAGAACTGGACTTACATCAATTGTTACAGGAATACTGTTCCTTGTGTCTCTTGTGATTGGTCCTATATTCATTGCGATTCCAGGATTTGCCGTTGCCCCAGCATTAATATTTGTTGGATTCTTAATGGCCATGAACGTCGTAGACATTAATTTCAAAAACCCGGCAGAGTCAATTCCTGCATATCTATGCTTTATATGTATGCCTATGCTATACAGTATATCTGATGGAATTGGTGTTGGTATAATCTCTTATGTAGTAATTAACTTAATAGCAGGCAACTATAAGTCCATTAAACCACTAATGTACATTTTGGCAGGTCTTTTTGTACTTAAATTTGCGTTGTTCTGATGTATAATATACATTAATATAATTAAAATGTGCAGGTGAATGCTACTAAGTATCGTATCAGCTAACATATACCTTCTAAGCGATTTTCTGTATGAGCGTGAAGGTATATGTTAGTTGATACATAAGTAAGCTATAGTGCCTGCACATATAAACTAGGAGGAATTAATATGTATGCAATAATAACGGGAGCATCTTCAGGTATTGGCAAAGAGATGGCAAGATGTCTATTATCACGCCTTGATATCATTCTTGTTGCCAGGAGTGAAGATAAGCTCAAGCAGCTAGCTAAGGAATATAATCACATTTCAAGAACACATTTCTATAATCATAAATGTAAATACTACGTGTGTGATGTGTCAAATGTGGATGAATGCAAGGCGCTCTATGAAAAACACAAGCATCTTGATGTTCAGGTGTTAATTAATGGAGCAGGCTTCGGAGCCCTTGGTGACTTCGATGACATTGACCTTGATAGAGAAATAAATATGATTAATACTAATATTACTGGTGTTCATGTATTAACGAAGCTGTTCTTATATGATATGCTTGAGAAGAACAGAGGCTATATTCTTAATATTGCAAGCTCTGCTGGATATATGCCTGGCTCACCTTATATGGCAACATATTATGCAACTAAGGCTTATGTCCTTAATATGACAAGAGCGATTGCTAGAGAAGCCAAGGTTGCTGAGTCTAATGTATATGTTGGAGCATTGTGTCCTGGACCAGTTCCAACTGGCTTTAATGAGGCAGCTGGAATTGACGCAGAGGCTAAGGGAATGAAGCCTAGAAGCCTTGCGAAATATGCAATCAGGAAAATGTACAATAAGAAGGAAATAATTCTACCGGGTCTGGTAGTTAAGGCAACCTATGTGCTTCGCAAGTTTGCACCAGATGGAGCGTTGCTTGATTTCGCAGCAAAATGGCAGGAAAAGAAGATGTGACATGAATAAAAGGGGGTTTTATTATGTGGACAAAAGAAAACATTCATGAGTTGGTACAAAAACAAAACAAGTTCTTTCGAACTAATAAGACATTAGATCTTAATTTCAGAAAGAAGGCTATTATTCGCCTTCGTGATGCTGTAATAAGACATGAGGATGACCTTAAGAAAGCCTTATATAAAGACTTAGGTCGTCATGGCCTTGAAGCGTATTTTTGTGATATAGGAACAGTTGTGCTTGAAGCAAATGAGACACTTAAGGGATTAGATAAGTATGCTAAGACTGAGACACATTTCTCAGGTCTAACCTGCTTCCCTAGTATGATTACGAAGGTGTATAAGATGCCTTATGGTACAACTCTTATAATAAGTCCATTCAACTTCCCAATTCTTTTATCCCTTGGTGTGCTTATAGCAGCTATATCAGGTGGTAATACAGCAGTTATTAAGGCAAGCTCTAAGACACCTAATTGTACGAAGGCAATGCAGGAATTGATAGAAGAGATATTCCCTTCAAAATTCGTAGCTATTGTTGATGGTGGTCATGATGTGGCTGATATGTGTCTTGAAGAGAGATTCGACAAGATATTCTATACAGGTTCGCCTCGTGTAGCTAAGCATATATTAGAGATGGCAGCTAAGAACCTTACACCTGTTGCGCTTGAACTTGGTGGAGAAGAGGGTAATTTTGCTGTTGTAAGAAAAGATGCAGATATTAAGGATGCAGCAAGAAAGATTGCGTTCTTCAAGTCGTTAAATGCAGGGCAGATATGTATTAATGTTAATCAGGTGGCAGTTGCTTCTGAGGTGGCTGATAAGTTCATTAAGGCTCTTAAGAAGGAGTTCAAGAGACAGGTACCTAATGCTGCTAGAAATAAGGAATATCCTAAGCTTATTACCAAGGCTGCATATGACAAATGTGCTAAAACAGCCAAGAAATATTCTGACAGGATAGTATACGGCGGTAATGGTAGTAGGAGGAGTAGAAGATTTGAGCCTACAATAATATATCCTGTTGGTCTGGAAGAGGAGATAGTTAATCGCGAATTATTCTCACCACTTCTTCCTATTATCGTATATGATGATAACAAGATTGATGAGCTTATGGATAATATTGCAAGCAGAGAGCATGGCTTGGCACTATATCTATTTACCAAGGATATAGAGTGGGCAGAGCATATTATGAGTACGCAACAATTCGGCGGTGGATGTGTTAATGAAGTATGCTTGCATATTATGGTTAAGGGTGTTCCATTTAATGGTACAGGCCATTCCGGTATGGGAGCTTATCATGGTGAATGGGGATTCAGAGAATTTACTCATCCACAGACAGTGTTATATGGTAGTACACATTTTAACCTGCCTATGCGAGAGCATCCTTATGAAAAGAGAATACTAAAAGAAAAGTTCATTAAATTATTTGAAAAATAATATGATTATTAAGTGTTGATTGTAAGATTTGGGGTTCCTATTCACCCCGATATTCTGCCGTTAGTAGAGAAGAGATATATCGAGGCCACAGAACTCTTAGGAAGTGATAGACTCTTCAATGACCTCGTAGTCAGACCGGATGCAGAATGACATATGATAAGTATAGACGAAAGTTCGAGTTCGTGATGGCAGACTTGGCACTTAATGGGTTCTCTCCGCATTGTATAAGCAGAAGTCATCTGTTGAAAAGAAAACGTTTATTGGCTATATGCCCGGACATTTGCCGACGAGGAAGGACGCACATTAAGGAGGAAATATTTTTATGAATAATATTGCTATAATTGGTTGCACGAAAGATAAGAAGTCTTATAAATGTGAGGCTATTGAGCTTTATCAGAAAAGTACTTTATTTCAAAAAGAATTGAAATATTCAAAGAAGATTATTAAAGCTGATGACATCTATATCCTGTCAGCAAAACATCACTTGATACATAGTTCAGATATTATTGAGCCATACGATATTACATTAAATGGAAAACCTAAGTCAGAAAGGGTTGAATGGGCAAATGTTTCATGGAAACAGATGAGTGATAAGTTTGATCCAAACAACGATAAGTTGTTTTTACTATGTGGCAAAAACTATTATGAATTTATAGAGCCTGAATTGATAAAGAATAATTATCTATATGAAATTCCACTTAAAGGAAAGGGAGGTCTTGGCATGCAGTTACAATGGCTTGACCAACATAGCTTATGAGAATTATAGCAAATGAAATAATTGAAGCAAATAAGTTGCGAAATAAATGCGAACTATTAAATATTCCAAATGATCGTCCGGGTTATTATAAATGGTGGGCTTACGAATCTGAACTACATATTATTCTATCAGCGTTGGATGTAAATGAGTCGGATGTCTTGCCATACATTGAACAAAAAAATGGACTATACAGTATTTATGTTGGAATTGCTGCAAAAGAGTCAATAAGAAAACGCCTTGACTGGCATGTGAATGATAAACATACGTCAAACCGAGTTGAGAATGGAACCCTTTCGACTATGAGGCAGAGTATTTCAAGTGTTGTAGCACATAATCAGTACGACAAAAAATCCACTGATGAATATATTGATAAACTCAAAGTAGAATGGTTTACTGTTGACGCCGTGATAAAATCACATGAGGCGAAAGAGGGTCTTTCAAAAATTGAGTTAACACTTATGAGTGAGCATCTATATGTTCTTAATATTAAGGATAATAGTTTTCCGCAAGCTGCACTAATAAAGAAAAAACTATCTGCATTAAGAAAAGAATCTAAATATCTATTATAGAATAAAGCTTTGATGTGTGTTAGGGAATGCTTCGTTTGACTCAGGTGACATTGCTTGTGGTTGCATCAGAGTAAAGATTTGGGACATGTCGTAAGATGTGTCCCTTTTATTGTACACATCTTTCGTTATAATGCCATAGAACAATGACGATGACAGGAGGATGTGACTTATGGAGAATTTTATTTTTGAGAAGAACAAGGGAGCAATTACTAAGCTTGATCTATTATATAGCGGTCTTTATGCTTTGCTAATTGCAATTATGATTGTATTTGGATATGTACTACTTTTTTCGGTTGAGCTTGCACACTGCAATATGGTAAGACTTGTTGTGTCATTCTTTATTATCTTAATTGTGTCTTGGGTGGTGCTGCTGATTAGGAAGTTATAGATACATAATCATAACTCACTTCTTTTGAGAGCAGGCTCTAGATATATAATCATAACTCGCTTCTTTTAGTTGTAAGTGTTATAATCAAAGTATATTAAGAAGAGAGGAAATGGTAGGATTGAGAAAACATTCTGATGTGAAAATATTATATATAGGCGTTGTTATATTATTATTGGCTATACTCATTTATCAAGGAGTTAGCGGGTATTATTCTGTGCCTATGAGAACAATTAATTCTAATCCTAGATTATCAGCTGGGGATAATTATGATTCTATTCGTAATTTCAAAGGTCTAGCTGTTACATTTAACAAATCTAACGGTTGGGAAAGCAACGGCTCATACTATGCTCAATTCAATGTATCAGTCGAGAATCATAACAGTTACGATGTCAATTCATGGCATTTTGCTATTCCGTATTCTGGTCAGATAAATAAGGATAATGCATGGAATTGTAATCTTGATATTAGTAATAATCTTAATATCTATAACGCTGACTACAATGGTAATATAGCCGCTAAATCTACAATAACTGACGTGGGTATGATTCTTGCTGCTAATAATTCTAGTAGCTTAGACAGTCTGGTTGGCACTTATCTTATTGACAATTCCACAGGTGTTGGCAGAATGCTATCAGCGGAGGAAGTCAGAGTGTTACGTGAAGGTGCATCTGATACTGGTGGAGGTAATACTAATCCTTCTGATACCGGCGAAGGTGGCGCTAACCCTTCTAATCCTGAAGGAGGTAACATCAATCCTTCTAATCCTACGCCAGTAGTTCCCAAAGTACCAGAAGTAGGCACTCCTTATGACAATCATGGAGCGCTTGCTGTAAGTGGTGTTGACCTCGTAGATTGTAACGGCAGCCAGTATCAGCTAAGGGGCGTATCGACTCATGGCCTTCAGTGGTTCCCAGAATATGTCAATGAAGGGGCATTCAAGTGCTTAAGAGACGATTGGGGAGCTAATGTAGTTCGCCTTGCCATGTATACTGATGAGGGCGGATACTGTGCAGGTGGCGACAAGGCCAGGCTGGAATCTATTATAGATAAAGGAGTGAATGCAGCAACAGGCCTTGGAATGTATGTGATTATTGACTGGCACATCCTACATGATTCTAATCCTATGCAGCATCAGGCTGAAGCCATAGATTTCTT
>CAJOGN010000004.1:48036-61370 GCA_905234245.1 uncultured Lachnospiraceae bacterium | reverse complement strand
TGTAGAACAAAAAATAGAAACATTTCCAAATACACGTCATCGTGCCATTGCATGGTCTTGCGCACCTCTTTATTATTCTAACTGGTGTACATGGGCATATAACTGTTGGGGAATTAATACTGTTATTAATATGGATTCTCTTATGTTTGACCAGACAATTCGTACTGATACATATGAACATGCATTAGATGATCTTGCTAGATATAACGAACTTGCACCTATGCGTTCTATGGCAGTTGGTGGACATGAGCATATATTCCAACTATGGGAATATATGGAGAAATTCAATTGTGACATGGTTATTATGTATGATCAGTTACAATGTAAAGGTATGCAGGGTATTAAGGGTATGTTCGAGGACGAGTTTAGGAAGAGAAATATTCATGCTATATGGGTTCCTCACGCACTACCTGATAAGCGTACTGTTTCTAGAAAAGAAATACGTTCAATAATTAATAATTATATGATTACAGTTATGAATGAAAAGCCTCTTGATCCATCATTACTTGATTTTGATGATGATGAGAGCTGGTAAACGTGTATATTTGGAGGAATATATATTATGAAAAAATTCATTATTACTTTATTAAAAATATGTGGTATATCATATGTTATACTATTTATTGTATTCTACTTCGATTTAGATGGAAAATTCTTATATTACATCTGGGAGCCTAATGCAGTAACAAGGTATGACAAGATGAAGAGAAAAGATAATCTTAAGACACCCTACAAAAAGAAAGAAAATGTTATGTCTGATTCTGAAGTTGAGAAGAGGACAATAAAATAAAGGTGAAGGTAGTTTCTAATTAAGAGAGGGGGGAAGAGAGTGAAAGATTTAAAGTACATGATCGAGTTCGAAAATCTATTGCAGGATGCGGACAATGATCTTGTAAAGCAGGCTCAGAAAGACGGGCAGAAAGCCATAGGTTACACTTGTTATCACATGCCGGAGGTACTTCTTAATGTTGATAATTGCTTTTCGGTTCGACTTCGTGCACCTCGTAGTACATCCATAGATATATCTACTTATTATATGAGTAATTATACCTGTGAATTTGCGAGGTCACTACTTGAGAGAGGTATTGAAGGGGGTTATCAATTCCTTGATGGTATTGCTGGTGTTGACGCTTGCTCTGCAATGAACAGATGTTATGAGCATATGGAGATTCTTGAGATTAATAACAAGAAAGATTTTTTCGTTACTCATTGTGACATCCCGTATAAGATTGAGGACTACACAGTTGAAGCAATGACGATTCAGATGCGTCATCGTCTTCTTGATGTCTTGAAAGAGAAACACAACACTGATACATCAGATGAAGCTCTTCTCAAAGCTGTTGAAGAGCATAATAAGATGTGTAAAGTTATGACTAAGATTGGTGATATGAGAAAGAAAGTGAATCCACCAATTACAGGATATGAATATCATGTTCTATGTCTTGTGTCATATTGTTGTCCTACATCTCTTATTCTTCCTAAGCTTGAAGAGACTTTAGAAGAAATCAAGAATCGTAAAGTGGATAGCAAACCTTGGTATCGTGCAAGAGTTGCTCTTGTTGGTTCGGAGGTTGATGATCTTGATCTTACAAGACTTATAGAAGAAGCAGGCGCTATGGTAGTATTTGATCGTTATTGTTACGGTTCAAAGCCTGGTAGAGAAGAGATTAAGATTGATAAGAAGAAAGATATCTTAACTCAGATTGTTGAACATTATATGAGAACTTCTGAATGTGCAAGATACATGAGTGAAGAGAAGATTGCACAGAGAAGAGAGACTGTTGACAAGTATGCTACAGAGTATAAGGCTGATGGAATTATTTATGAACAAATGAAATTCTGTGATTTCTGGGCATTTGAACGTCCACTTGCTTCTCATATCTTACAAGAGGAGTATAATTGGCCGGTGCTTTCTATTGACAGACCTTATAATGTACGAAGTTCTGGACAGCTTAGAACAAGATTCCAGGCATTTGTCGAAGCATTAGAGATTAAGAAAATTCAAAAAGGGAAAGGGGGTAGTGTAGCGTGAGTGGATATCCTGATTCCAAATTTTTCCGCATGAAGGATCATATGAATTTCAAACTTCAGGCAGAAAATATTAAAGAAGTTTCCGGTATTATCGGAGATATGATTAAAGAGACAGATTGGAAAGAAGTAGGAAAGCATATTAAGTCTGATTTCAATGCAACAAAGAAAAGACTTAAGAAGGAAGCTAATCTTGCTAAGAATATGAGCATTGATGAGTGGAAGGATTTTCTTATTAATGGAGAGAAGCAACTTGGTAAGCTTTATCAAAGTGGGAAAATGGCTACTGCTAGACGTGAGTTTAGAGGCATTAAAGATACAGCAGCTGATTTCTATGAATGGATGAAGATGTGGGGAATGCTTCTTACAACATTTAGTAAAGATCTTGTTCCTGCACTTAATGGAGCTCTTCATTATCGCTGGATGATTTCATATTTCTGCTGTCATAGTTTTATGGATAAGAATACTTTAGGACTTCGTGGTAGAGCACTTAAGATGCATCATGAACTTATCTATGCAATCTTTCGTTATGTAGCTGAGAACCTTGTATTCCTTATGAAGGCTGATGAAAAAGGTGGAAATTGTGAAGAACTTTCTAAGAAGGTAGTTCTTCTTGATGAAATGACTATGGCACAAATTATGGCGGGATTCCCAGATCTTGTTGGAATTCCTTATCAGCTTATGCCAGTATTTTTGCTTTCTGAAATTGATCAGTTGGCATGTATGCCGTATATTGATGCAGTTGAATCTTATGGACTTCCATCTGATACTTGTCCTGTTCCGACTTCGGAATGTGGTGCATGTGTTATTGATGCGCTTCCACACATGGGTGCTTGCTTTATATCAAGTTCTATGCCTTGTGATGGTTCTGTTATGGCATCAAGTTATACATCAAGAAGGTTTAAAGACCTTCCTACATATCACCTTACATTCCCTGTTCGTTATGAAGATGAATCTATAATGAATTCTGCGGTACAGGATATTAAGGGTTGTATCAAATTTATTGAAGAACAAACTGGAGCAAAATGGAGCTGGGATGCTTACTTTGCTGCAATGAAGAGATTTAACAAAGAGACTCAGTATGAATTGCAGAAATGGGAGGTTAACCAGACACCTTATCCTCAACTTATTGGACCTTGTTATGAGTTATTTAGAAAATGGAATTATGAGATGGACGGTGGTATTGATCCACGAATTATGAAGACCTTCGAGAAGGTTGATGAGCTTATGATGGAAGCTTATGAGAATCGTGAAGAACCATGGAGAGGCAAGATGAGACATCGTGCTATAGTATGGTCTGTTCCTGCTCATTATTATGCTAATTTCTCTAACTGGCTTGCTAATTGCTGGGGCATTAATGTACTAGTTGAAATGGAAAGTCTTAATTATACAAGACCTCTTGAGACAGAGGATAAAGAAGAGGCTCTAAAAGATATGGCAAGACTATATGAACGTATGGTTATGAGACGTCATACTAATGGTGGTTATGATCACGTTCTTACAGAATTATGGAGACAAGTTGAGATATGGAAACCTGATATTGTAATTATGTATCAACATGTATCTTGTAAGAATATGGCAACACTTAATGGACTTTTTGAAGATCAGGCTAGAGAGCATGGTGTTCGTCTAATCTGGATTGAGCATGATCTTATGGATCCTCGTACAGTATCTAGAAAAGATATGCGTTCAAAAGTTAATGAATACATGAGAACAGTTATGCGTGAAGAACCTATTGATCCTTCATTAGTTGATTTTGAAGATGATGCAAGCTGGTAAATTATGTGTTGTTTAAGGTGATTAGTTTATAATTAATACAGATAATAATTATGTATAGGAGGGTTAAAATGAAATATTTTGGAGGATGTGATGTAGGAAGTACCTACACAAAGGCTGTTATTCTTGATGAAAATGGAAAGATTGTTGCTGATACTACTATTAAATCTAAGATTAATGCAGAAGAATCAGCAAAAGCGGCTATGGAAGAAGTTATAGGAAGGGTTGATGATTTAAAGACTTCTAAAGACCTTACTTATCTTATTGGTACAGGTTATGGTCGTAATAAAGTTCCATTTGCAGATGAAAATATTTCGGAGATCTCATGTCATGCTATGGGCGTACATGTAACAGATCCTAATGCTAAAGCGATTATTGATATTGGTGGTCAAGATATTAAAGGTATAGCAATTGATGATGATGGAACAGTTAAGAACTTTGCTATGAATGATAAATGTTCTGCTGGTACAGGACGTTTCTTCGAAGCAATGGCAAGATCTTTTGAAATGTCACTTTCTGACTTTTCTAAGTTATCTCTTTCTGCTAAAAATGTTGTACCTATATCTGCTCAGTGTACTGTATTTGCTGAATCAGAGGTTATAACCCTTGTTGGTGAAGGAAAAGCTATGGATGAAATAGCTGCTGGTATTGAGATGTCAGTTGCAAAGAGATGTTTTGTAATGGCTAAGAAATCTGGTGCAACAGATTCTGTTACTTTGACAGGAGGTTGTGCAAAAAATGATGGGCTTAAGAAAGCTATAGAGCAGGTTCTTAAATTAAAGGTTGTTAATCTTAAAACTGACCCACAACTTATGGGCGCTCTTGGTGCTGCTGAATATGCGCGTCAGAAAGGATCGGTGAAACATTAATGAAGGTAATTAAGAAATTAGTAACCTTTCTTTTTATAGCAATCGGAGCACTTTTTATTGTATATTTTTGGAACATGGATCAAAAGCTAATGGAATGGGCTTATCGTCGTGTGAATGAAATATTTGATAGAAAAAAAGCCGATATTAATTTCTAACTATAAATAATAAAAGAAAGAACAAAAAGATATGAAATTATACGATAGTATTATTAAAACTGTTCTTGATGAAACAAAAAAAGCAGGCGTTATTGAAATTACAGATGATGCAAAATCAGCATGGCCAGTAACTGAAAGTAGTGAGCTGGTTATGCAAAGAGATAGTGCATTTGAACTGGGAGGCGGCACTAATCCTTCTGTTAATTTTACACTTGTTTCTACTGAGAATTTTGTAGAGGAAGATGGAATTTTCCTTGTTGGAGATGATATCAAGAATATTGATTCTGATTGTGCTTTTGCCAGAATTGTAATCTTAGAAACAGATGAAATCGGCGAAGCAGAAGATGCTTATGATGCAATTAGAAATATGGAATTTGCTCGTTACCATGTATTCCCTAAGGGATACATGGTGCGAGTATCTTCCCTTAGTAATCAGGAACAGGTTCGAATTAGTAAAGAAGCAAAGCAAAGTGGTATCAACTTTTCTAGTATTGGTAAGGCTTATATTGAGAAGTATAAGGTTATCAAACATGTTAAGAATGCAAGAATTATATTTATTACTAACAAAGAACTTGTTGAAAGCCTTAGTCCCTATGCCAAAACTGCAGATGATATAACAAAATCCCTTACTCATATTCTAGATGGACTTGCAACGGATTGTGGTCATTGTGATTTCAAGAAAGTATGTGATGAAGTTGAAGGTATGAAAGAAATGCATCTTGGTATGGCTAATAAGAAGAAATAAAGAATTAGGAGATTTAAGTAATAATGGAAGATGATAAAATTATAATTTTAATGGATCATACAATACATCATAATGAACATCATGCAGAGGATTTTATAAACCTTGCTAATGATTTAGAGAAGGCAGGAGAAACAGATGCTGCTAATTTAGCAAAAGATGCAGCTAAAGATGTTGAGAATGCAGTTGAAAAGCTTAAAGAAGCTAGAGAAATATATAAGAAGAATAAGAAGTAGGAAGTGTTATAAGGTATAATAAAGGGGGGATTATATGCCAATGAACAAAGATTATGAGCCGTTATTTACTGAATGGAAAATAAGAGATCTCACAATCAAGAACAGAATTGTGCTTGCGCCTATGGGTGGTACTTGTCTATTTGGTTGGATGGAGCCTAACCATTTTGATAAGGAAGCAGCCAAACTTCTTAAGAAGATAGCAGATAATGATTGTGGCCTTATTATTCCAGGTATTGCGCCAGTTCGTGATGTGCTGGGTAGACAATGGCTATATAAGAATAAGAGAAAATTCGCACAACTTGCTGAATTTATGGATGAAGTTCATAAGACAGGAGCAAAGCTATTTGTACAGCTAACTGCTGGATTTGGACGTTCTATGGCTCTTTCAGATTCATTAGCACTACTTGCAAAAAATAAAGTGCTTAATACTCTTGCAAAACCTGTTATTGATGCTGAATATCTTACAGCTGCTCCATCAGTACTTCCTAATAGATGGGCTGATGATGTAACAACAAGAGCTATTACTAAAAAAGAAATAGATGATATTATCTACGCATTTGCTGAGACAGCAAGACTTTGTAAAGCTGCTGGAGTAGATGGAGTAGAAGTTCATGCTGTTCATGAGGGATATTTATTAGATCAATTTACATTAAAATATACTAATCAAAGAACAGATGAATATGGTGGTTCATTCGAGAATAGGTATCGTTTCCCTGTAGAAATTGTACAAGCTATTAAAGCTTCCTGCGGAGAAGATTATCCTGTATCTCTACGTTATTCAGTTCTTTCTAAGACAAAAGCCTTTAGAGAAGGTGCTATGCCTGGGGAAGATTATATTGAAATCGGTCGTGATATGGAAGAATCTGAAAAGGCAGCAAAATATCTACAGGATGCTGGATATGATATGCTTAACTGTGATAATGGAACCTATGATGCATGGTATTGGGCTCATCCACCACAATATATGCCTCTTAATTGTAATCTTGATGATGTATCACATATTAAGAAATTTGTTGATATACCTGTTACATGTGCTGGACGTATGCAGCCAGATGCTGGTGCCAAAGCTGTAAAGAATGGCGATATTGATGCTATGGTTGTTGGTAGACAATTCCTTGCTGATCCTACATGGGTTAAGAAACTTGAGCAGGGAAGAGAAGAAGATATTAGACCATGTATTTGCTGTCATGCTGCATGCTTTAATTTGTCTAAGCATGAAGGAACAGGAAATGATCAAGATTTCAATGATACAATTCATATGTGTCGTTGCGCTGTTAATCCTGTATCTATGAATTCTAAGCATTATAGACTTAAGAAGACTAAGAATCCTAAGAAGGTTGCTATTATTGGTGGTGGTATTGGTGGTATGGAAGCTGCCAGAATACTTTCAATAAGAGGACATATACCAACTATTTACGAGAAATCAGATAAACTGGGAGGTATATTTATTGCAGCTGCAGCTCCTTCATTTAAAGAGAATGATAAGAAACTAATTGAGTGGTACAAACGTCAGGTTAAGAAGAGAGGTATTGAAGTTAAGCTTAATACTGAAGTTAAGAGTCTCTCTGATATTGATGCTGATGAATATGTTATTGCAACTGGTGCTGAAGCTAATCATATACCTGTTCCGGGTGCTGATGAATTCGCAATGGATGCATGTGATTATTTATTAGAGAAGAAGAAAGTAGGTAAAAATGTTGTAATTATAGGTGGTGGACTTACAGGTTGTGAGATGGCACTAGATTTATATAATAAGGGTAAAAAGCCTGTTATTATTGAGATGAAGAATGATCTTATGGCTGTTCCTAATCTTTGTCTTGCTAATTCCAGCTATTTACGTGATTTCTTCAAGACCAATAAGGTCCCTGTATACCTTGAAAGTGGTGTTAAAGAGATTGGTAAGGATTACGTCTTGGTTGAAGAGAAGAATAAGAAGCAGACAAAGCTTCCTGCTGATTCTGTAATTATGTCAGTTGGATATCATAGTATGCCACTTGAGAATGCATCTTATAACGTTCATTTAATAGGTGATGCAAAGAAGGTTGGAAACCTTAGAAGTGTTATCTGGGGTGCATGGGATGTTGCAATGAAAATTTAATAAAAATGGACAATAATTGTTATATTAGTTGATTGTCTTTTCCCCTGCCATTCTTGGCAGGGGTTTTTTATTCTTAGGGAAATATTACTAAGAAAGATGTATATAGTCATAACATACGAAATTCTACTCAATTCACAACCACAATTTATAGCATATTTTTTCCATTTTTTGTGACAGCAACAACAAAATATGGTATAATTGCGAAGAAAATGACATCACGCTTGTGTGAATGGATATTTGATGAGCAACACCATCGAGACGATAGTCGAGATGGTATTATATAGTAGTTGTATAATGACGTGAAGGGAGATGTAATTAAGGTAATGTCGGCTAAGAGTAATAATGCCAATAATAAACCTGTCAAAAATGATCTTGTAAAAGACATTTTGTTGTTTGTGACTATAGGCTTTTGTATCTTACTATTCCTTAGTTCATTCGGTATATGTGGCAAATTCGGTGATGTATTAGCTGGCTTCTTCTTTGGTTTATTCGGAGTTATTGCATATGTATTTCCAATTTTATTATTAGCAGGTGTGTTCTTTGTGTCAGTATTCTATAAGATGTTCTATGACAAAAGAGCAGATGCAATAATTAAGATGGTATATATATTCATGTTCTATATATTCTTTGCAACGCTTATTGAGATTGCCATGAATGGTAGCGATTATATTGGGCCTGTTATGGCATTTCATGAAGGATTTGATAATAAAACAGGTGGAGGCTTCTTTGGAGGAGCATTCGCCGCATTGTTTTGTAGTGGCTTTGGAGAAGTTGGAGCTCTAATAATTGATATTGTCCTTTTAATAATATTTTTCATTCTTCATGTTAAAAGGTCCAGCTTTTCAAGTATTTTTGAGAAGCTTGGCAATTCCTCAAAGGATGCAGTTGATAAATCAAGAGATAATAAGAGAAGAGCAACTAATAGACGAGAAGTTGAGAAGATTAAGCGAAATCGTGATATAGATAGAGATATTAGTGACAAAACTAAGGAGCGATTTTCAAAAAAGGTTCATGGTGTTGATTTGTCTTCAACCTCTCTAAGAGAAGTTGAGGTTCAGCCTAATGAGACTGCTAATAACAATGTTAATGTATCAGATATAGACGGAATGAATGAGATTAGCATTAGTCTGTATGATGAGAAGACGGATGAGAATATAGAACCTTCTGATGTTAGAAGAGTTCCTCTTACATCAGATGCTGATTCTCCTTCCAAGATACATTTTACAGATGATGTTCCTAAAGATGACGATGTTGTTATTCGCGGTGTTGTTGATGACAAACCTGGAAATGATAATGTTCCTGTGACAGAGACAAAGGTAGAAGAGCCAGTAAAGGTTGAAAGTACCGTTAATAAACCTTCTGCAGTGCCTACACCTGTGGCAGCTGAAGCTACTAAGAAGGAAGCTGTTAGCAAGCCTTCTTCTAATCATTCACCTAGGAAGAATAGCAGCTACAAATATCCACCACTTAATCTGTTAGAGCCTTCTAAAGCGTCTTCAGGAGATTCTAAGCAGTATATTAAGGAACAGGCTAACAAGCTTATACATGTTCTTGAGATATTCGGTGTTGAAGCTACACTTGGCGAGATAACATGTGGTCCTACTGTAACAAGATATGAGATAAGTCCTAAGATGGGTACAAAGGTAAGTAAGATAGTTAATCTTGCTGATGATATCAAGCTTAATCTTGCTGCACAGGATATTAGAATCGAAGCACCAATCCCAGGGAAATCAACAGTAGGAATCGAAATTCCTAATGCCAAGAATTCGGCAGTTGCTTTTTCTGATTTGATGAGAGATAAATCTTTTAGGAATTGTCCGTCTAAGATAGCATTTGCCGCTGGTAAAGATATTGCAGGTGATATTGTTATTGCAGATATTGCCAAGATGCCTCATATGTTAATTGCAGGAGCAACTGGTTCTGGTAAGTCTGTATGTATTAATACTATTATTATGAGTATTCTATATAAAGCGAGCCCAGATGAAGTCAAACTAATCATGGTTGACCCTAAGGTAGTTGAGCTTAGTAACTATAATGGCATACCTCATCTGTTAATTCCTGTTGTGACAGACCCTAAGAAAGCATCTCAAGCACTTAATTGGGCTGTATCTGAGATGATGGAACGATATAGTAAGTTCGAGAAAGCCAGAGTTCGTAATATTGAAGGCTATAACGAGAAGATTAAGGCTGGGGAAGTCAAGGTTACTGATGAATATGGCGAAGAAGTTGTAGTCAATGAGAAGATGTATCAGATGGTTATTATCATTGACGAGTTGGCTGATCTTATGATGGTTGCCTCTAATGAGGTTGAAGCTGCAATATGTCGTATTGCTCAACTGGCAAGAGCCGCTGGAATTCACTTAATAGTTGCGACACAGCGTCCATCTGCTGATATTGTAACTGGACTTATTAAAGCCAATATTCCTTCGAGGATTTCATTTGCAGTATCATCAGCAATAGATTCTAGAGTTATACTTGATGAGGCTGGCGCTGAGAGATTACTTGGCAAAGGTGATATGTTGTATTTTCCTCAAGGAGCCACAGGACCTGTCAGAGTTCAGGGTGCCTGGGTCTCTGATGAAGAGATACACAAGGTTACAGAATACATTATCAGTAATAATAACTATGATGACAGTGCTACAGAAGAAATTGCTGAGAAAATTAATCAGGCGGCTTCTCCTGCAAGTAGCGCAAGCTTTGAAGAGGATGATGATAAGGACCAATACTTTGCTGATTGTGGAAGACTTATTATTGATAAAGGTAAAGGTTCAATTGGAATGTTACAACGTAATTTCAAGATTGGTTTCAATAGAGCAGCAAGAATTATGGACCAGCTTGAAGAAATGGGTGTAGTTGGACCAGAAGAGGGAACTAAGCCACGTAGAGTGCTTGTAACAATAGATGAATTTGAAGAGTTAATTAAGTAGTATGATGGAGGTCTATTATGAAAAGTGATATTGAGATTGCACAGGATGCCGAACTTAAACCAATTAAAGAGGTGGCTGCAAGTCTTGGGCTTAGCGAGGATGATTTGGAATTGTATGGCAAATATAAAGCAAAGCTGTCAGACGAATGTATGAAGAAGGCTTCAAATAATCCTGATGGTAAGCTGATTCTTGTTACAGCCATTAATCCTACACCAGCTGGTGAAGGTAAGACAACAACAAGTATTGGTCTTGGTCAGGCATTTGGCAAAATGGGAATAAATGCCTGCCTTGCATTAAGAGAACCTTCCTTGGGACCATGCTTTGGAATAAAGGGTGGAGCTGCTGGAGGCGGTAATGCTCAGGTTGTTCCTATGGAGGATTTGAATTTACATTTTACAGGTGATTTCCATGCAATAACTACTGCTAATAACTTGCTTGCTGCAATGGTTGATAATCATATACAGCAGGGTAATGAATTAGGTATAGATCCAAGAGCTGTAGTATGGAAGAGATGTCTTGATATTAATGACAGGAATCTAAGAAATATTGTTGTTGGACTTGGAGCTAAGGCTGATGGAATGGTTCGAGAGGATCATTTTGTAATAACTGTTGCTTCAGAGATAATGGCTATCCTATGTCTTGCAGATGATATGAATGACCTTAAGAAGAGATTAGGAAGAATTATTGTTGCGTATAACTTTGATGGTGAGCCTGTTACTGCTGATGATGTGGGGGCTACTGGTTCAATGGCAGCACTCCTTAAGGATGCCTTGAAGCCTAATATGATACAGACGCTAGAGCATACACCAGCGCTTGTTCATGGTGGACCGTTTGCTAATATTGCTCATGGCTGTAACTCGGTAAGAGCTACTAAGATGGCTATGAAGCTTGCTGATTATACTATTACTGAGGCTGGCTTTGGTGCTGACCTTGGTGCTGAGAAATTCTTCGATATCAAATGTAACATGGCTGGACTAAAGCCTGATTGTGTTGTATTAGTTGCAACTGTAAGAGCGTTAAAATATAACGGTGGCGTTCCTAAGGATGAGCTTACTAATGAAAATGTTGATGCACTTAAGAAAGGTATATGTAATTTAGAGAAGCATATTGAGAACCTTCAAAAATACAATGTGCCTATCGTTGTAACTCTTAATGCATTTGTCTCTGATACTGATAGAGAAGTTGAATTCGTTAAGAATTTCTGTGAAGAGAGAGGCTGTGAATTCGCTTTATCTAAGGTATGGGAATTAGGTGGTGAAGGCGGTAAAGAATTAGCTCAGGCTGTAATTGATTCTATTAACAATAAACCAAGTAACTTCAAGCCATTATATGATAATAATCTAACAATAGAAGAGAAAATTGAGAAGGTTGCGAAAGAAATATATGGCGCTAAGGATGTTGCTTATTCAAAGGCTGCTAGCAGAGAGCTTGCCAGGTTAAAGAAGCTTGGATTTGATAATATGCCTGTATGTATGGCTAAGACTCAGTATTCGTTATCTGATGATGCTTCACTTCTTGGCAGACCAACTGACTTTACATTGAACATAAGAGAGATTACTGTATCAGCTGGAGCAGGATTCATTGTTGCTATAACTGGGCAGATTATGACAATGCCTGGTCTTCCTAAGAAGCCTGCGGCTCTTAGCATAGATGTTACAGATGATGGCGTAATTACAGGATTATTCTAGAATAAGTAATTATATTTGGAGGTAAGTTAATTAATGGAACCACTTATTATTGATGGTAAAAGAATTTCGAAGGAAATTAAGGATGAATTAAAGAAAAAAGTAGCTGAATATAAATCACAGGGTATTGAAATTACACTTGCAGTTATTCAGGTTGGTGATGACCCAGCAAGTACTGTATATGTAAGAAATAAGAAGAAGGCTTGTGAATATATTGGAATTAATTCAAAGTCATTTGAACTACCTGGAGATACTACTGAAGAAGAGCTACTTGATTTAATCTATAAGCTAAATGATGATTCATCAATTACTGGTATACTTGTTCAATTACCTGTTCCAGATTATATTGATCCTAACAAGGTTATTAATGCTATTTCTCCTAAGAAGGACGTTGATGGCTTTAGCCCATATAGTGCTGGATGCCTATACCTTGGTGTTGATGGCTTTGTATCATGTACGCCTGCTGGTATTGTAGAGCTTCTTAGAAGAAGCAATATAGAAATAGATGGTAGGCATTGCGTTATTATGGGAAGAAGTAATATTGTTGGTAAGCCTATGGGCTCATTGATGCTTAATAATAATGCGACTGTTACAATTACTCATTCTCATACTAAGAATCTTAAAGAAGTATGTAAAACAGCAGACATTCTTATTGTTGCAATTGGTCGGAAGGAATTTGTTACATCTGAATATGTTAAGGAAGGCGCAGTAGTAATTGACGTGGGCATTCATAGAGATGAGAATAACAAGTTATCAGGAGATGTGAAGTACGATGAAGTTGCACCTCATTGTAGTGCAATTACACCTGTTCCTGGTGG
>CAJOGN010000004.1:0-47971 GCA_905234245.1 uncultured Lachnospiraceae bacterium | reverse complement strand
AGTTTATCTTTAGAGTTTTTGAAAACGAATGAATGTGTGTTTATGGAGTAACTTATGAAGTGTGCTAATTGTGGCAAAGAAATAAAGGTTGGTAGTGTATATTGTCAGTATTGTGGCGAAGAAGCCATGATTGTATCAGACTACAACGTTCTTGAAGACGAAGTGTTACAATCCCTATTAGAAGATGATGACGCATTTGCAAGAAGACAGGCAGCCCTTAAAAGGAAACAAGAAGAGCTTGATAGCAGGAATAATGCTTCTTTGGATGAAGATGAACCTAAACCAACTGGTAATTTCTTCAAAGACAGAATATGGAATATTAAGAAGAATAGAATTGCATTCATAATTGTATGTGTTGCATTATTAGTATTGATTGCTGCCATATTATTCTTCACATCTTATACATTTAAGATGATTCAGGGTGGCAACTTAGATTCTAAAGGAAAATATGAAGATGCAATTGAAGTATATAATAAAGCCCTTGACCAGAAAAAGGATTCTGTAGAAGCAAGAGTTGCACTTGGTAAAGACTACATAATATTAGAAAAATATGATAAGGCTGAGGAAGTATTACTTGAAGCATTGATGCTTGATAATGAATCGGTTGAAGTGTATAGAGCATTAATCTTGTTATATTCGGCTACGAATGATAGTGATAAATTACAGGAGCTTGAAGCTAGTGCTCCAAATGATTCCATAAGGAAATTGTTTGATTCTACTGTTGTGACAGCACCAAAAGCTTCTGTTAAGGGTGGCAAATATAAAGAAGACCAAACGGTTACTTTGACCTGCGATAAAGGAGATACAATTTATTATACATTAGACAAGACAACTCCGGATAAAGAGACTGGCAAGTTATACAGCTCTCCAATTAAGATTGAAAATGGTGAGACAACACTTAAAGCAATTGCTTATAACAAGGATGGCGAAAAGAGTGTTGTTATGACTGAAAAGTATCAGATCAATTATGAGGCTCCTGATTATCCTGTTGTAACCCCAGGAAGTGGTCATTATGACACTCCTACAACTATTAGAATTACTACGGATTTAGAGGGTGCTAAGATATATTATACATGGGATGGCAGCATTCCTACACCTAATTCTGAACAATATTATGGACCTATTGATATGCCTGAGGGTAATAATGTATTGTCTGTAATACTTGTTGATAAGAATGGAATGTCTTCTAATGTGTTTAGAGCTAATTATGAATTTACTCCTTAAAATGCAATAAGGTGTCACGAAGTGACGGATTCCTTATTGCACGACGAGCACTATTCGACGAAGTCGAAGCTAAAATGTGCGAGTCTCCATATTAAATGCAATAAGGTGGATATTATTGAATATAAAACTAATTACTGTTGGTAAAATTAAGGAAAAGTATTATAGGGATGCCATTGCAGAATATTCTAAAAGGCTTACATCCTATTGTAAGCTAAGTATAATAGAAGTTAATGATGAAAAGACTAAGGAAAATGCTTCTACAAAGGAAAATGATGCCGTACTTAGAAAGGAAGCTGATAGAATCATAAAGCATATTAGTGATTCAGATTATGTCATTGCCCTTGCTATTAATGGTAAAGGTATGGATTCCATAGAATTTGCTAATTGCATTAATGATTTGGGAATTAGAGGAGTATCTAATATATGCTTTGTTATCGGAGGTTCAATAGGACTTCATAAGGATATATTAAGTAAGGCTAATATGCTTCTTAGCTTCTCAGATATGACATTTCCACATCAGTTAATGAGGGTAATATTGCTAGAGCAGATATATAGGGCATATAGAATTATTAATAATGAACCATATCACAAGTAACTACTAATATAGGAGGAGTGTTAATGAGAGTTATAGACCTCATTATTAAGAAAAGAAATAATAAGTCACTAACTACTGAAGAGATAAAGTGGCTTATTGAAAATTATACCAATGGTAATGTTACTGATTATCAGATGTCAGCATTTCTTATGGCTGTGTGCTTCAATGGCCTGACGGACAGAGAGACTGTTGATATGACACTGGCGATGCGAGATTCTGGGGAAATACTTGATTTATCTTCCATTAATGGAATCAAAGTAGATAAGCATTCTTCAGGTGGTGTTGGTGACAAAGTAAGTCTTGTGCTTGTTGGAATAATAGGGGCCCTTGATGTGCCATTTGCCAAGATGAGTGGCAGAGGTCTTGGGCATACAGGCGGTACAATTGATAAGCTAGAGAGTATCCCTGGATTCAATACGGATCTTACTATTGATGAATTTATTGAAAATGTTAATTCTATTGGCGTAGCAATTGCTGGCCAGACTGCTGAACTTGCGCCTGCTGATAAGAAGCTTTATGCTCTTCGTGATGTTACGGGTACTGTTGATGAAGCATCACTTATTGCATCTTCAATTATGAGTAAGAAGTTGGCAAGTGGGTGCGACAAGATTGTATTAGATGTTACAGTTGGTAGTGGCGCATTTATGAAAAATCCTAGAGAGGCAATGCTTCTTTCTAAGAAAATGGTTGATATTGGTAAGAGCTGTGGCAAAGAAACAGTTGCTGTCCTTACTAATATGGATGAACCACTTGGTAATTCTGTGGGGAATGCATTAGAGGTGGTTGAGGCTATTCGTACACTCAAGGGATATGGACCTTCTGATTTATTAGAGGTTGTATATGCTATTGGCGCCCAGATGCTTGTCTTAGCTAAGAAAGCAAATACAGTTGATGAAGCAACATCATTAATGAAGGCTACAATTGATAATGGTAGTGCATACAATAAGTTCATCGAATTTGTTGAGCGACAGGGTGGTGACATATCATATATCAGGAATTATGACCCTCTTATTACACCTTCTATTATTCGTGAGGTTAAGGCGGAAAGTAGTGGTTATGTTCAAAAGATTGATGGTACTTTAATTGGACATGCTTCTCTGCTCCTAGGCGGCGGTAGAGAAGAACTGACTGATGAGATTGACCCTGCCGTTGGTATCGTTGTTAATAAGAAGGTCGCTGACAAGGTTAAGACTGGTCAGGTTCTTGCATTTATATATGCTAATGACGAGAAGAATGTAGATAAAGCATATAAAGAAATTGTTAATGCTTACACTATTAGTGAACGAGAGATTAGCAGACCTAAGATGATACTTGATATTATAAAATAGTTATTTGGATATTATGGATAAAGTTACAAGTAAGATAAATATTCCTAACAATGAAATAGCGGTTATTCTGGGCGAACGTGATTGTTATGCCAAGATGATTGAGAAATCATTTAATATAGCGATTATTCCAAGAGATGATTATGTGAAGATAGTTGGGCAGGAGAATAATGTAGCCTGCACTGAGAGAGTAGTATTTAATCTTATAGAATCGTATAAGAATGGCAATGATATCAATGAGCAGTCAGTTAATTATGCCATAAGTCTTGGAATGGATAATGATAATTCCTTCCTTAAGCTTAAGGATACTATATGTCATACTGTTTCGGGCAAGCCTATTAAGCCTAAGACAATTGGCCAGAAAAAATATATTGATTCTATTAAGAATAATATGATTACATTTGGTATTGGTCCTGCAGGTACCGGCAAGACATATCTGGCAATGGCAATGGCTATAACGGCATTTCAAAGAGAAGAGGTAGGTAAGATAATACTTACGCGTCCTGCCATTGAAGCTGGTGAGAAGCTGGGATTTCTTCCTGGAGACCTTCAGAGTAAGGTAGACCCATATCTTAGACCATTATATGATGCATTGTATCAGATAATGGGAGCGGATAGCTTTATTCGCAATATGGAAAAAGGATTAATTGAAGTGGCGCCTCTTGCATATATGCGAGGCAGAACACTTGATAATTCATTCATAATATTAGATGAGGCGCAGAATACCACCTGCCCTCAGATGAAAATGTTCTTAACAAGAATTGGATTTGGTTCTAAAGCTGTTATTACAGGAGATAATACGCAAATTGATTTGCCTAAGGGTGTTGCTTCAGGACTTAATAATGCCACAAATGTACTTGGCAAAATTGATGATATAGGAATATGTACTCTAACAGGCGTCGATGTTGTTCGTCATCCGTTAGTACAAAAGATTGTTAACGCATATGAAAAATACGAAAACAAAAATAAAAAATAGAGAACATATCGCTAAGATTAGAGTGCTTTATCTTCTCTTAGCATTTGCCATAAGTCTAATAAGCATTGTTACCATATCATTAATCAACGATTTGCTTATTGATGAAACCTTATGTATGGTTTTTGTTACGATTGTATTCTCCATTGTTATATGCATAACAATAATACATAAGAGAAATGGCAAAAAGATAGTAGATTTTGACACATCTTATAGCAGGCTATGCCTTAGAATATTCTATTGTTGGATAATAATAATTACAGGGAATTTTATTCCGGAGTTTTTTGTGCCTGTAGCATTGCTTCCAATAATACTTACGACAGTATGTGAAGAGATGGTTTCCTTATCGGTCTCTATATATATGGTTGTTTCCCTGTGCTATGTACATCATTCTAATAATCTTGTTATTATATGCTATATACTTTTGGTGTTAATATCACAGGCTGTATCTTCTTATATGAAGAGTATAGATGAACGAATAAGGATTGACGTATTAGTTATACTTTTTACATCTAATGTGCTTATTACAATAATATGCTATTACCTTGCTAATTATAATATGACCTGGCTGATATTATTGTATGCATTTGGACTTGGGCTTGTAGTTACACTGTTTTTTGGATTCCTATTTAATCTGTTATTAGATAAATCGATTAAGGATTATACTAACAAATACACTACAATCCTTAACAAAGACTATAACCTTGTTAAGGATATTAAGAATTATTCTCTTGCAGAATATACACATGCTGTTAAGGTGTCGGAATTATCTAGGAAATGTGCAATTGAAATTGGAGTTAATGAGCGTTGCGCAGCATGTGGTGGCTTCTATTACAGATTAGGCCGTATGGAAGGTGAGCCTGAAATTGACAATGCTATTCGCCTTGCTGAGGATAATTGCTTCCCAAGGGATGTAATTACGATAATATCTGAATATGGTGGAATAATATCTAAGCCTAGCACACCAGAATCTGCCATAGTCCACATGGTTGACAGCCTTGTTACTAAGATAGAATTACTAGATGAAGATACTATGTCATCAGAATGGAATCAGGATATGGTTATATATCAGACATTGAATGATTTTTCCCAGGCCGGATTCTATGATAATAGTGGTCTGAGTATGAATCAGTTTCTGAGAGTCAGACAGAAACTTGTTAATGAGGAAAGCTTTCTATGACAATATATTATGATTTTGAAATTGACAATAATGATAGATTATTTGATTTTGACTATGAGAAAATTACATCTAATGTAATTGTTAAGGTGCTTACTAATGAGCATTTCCCATATGAAGTGGAGATTAGTATATCATTTGTTGATGAAGAATCTATTAGAGCCATAAATAAAGAATACAGGGGTATTGATAAGTCAACAGATGTATTGTCATTTCCTATGATTGATTATGACAAGGAATTCTCCTTAATCAAGGATCGAACTAATGAAATGTATGATTTTATTGGGGATGAAATAGACTATTACAATCCTGATACTAGAGAGGTTGCATTAGGTGATATTGTTCTTTGTGTTCCTAAGATATATTCTCAGGCAAAGGAATACAATCATAGCATATTAAGGGAATACGCATTTTTAATAACCCATTCCATGCTTCATCTGCTTGGTTTTGACCATATGGAAGATGATGAAAGAAGGATTATGGAAGCGAAACAAACTAAGATATTAGAATCTCTGGATATTACTAGAGATTTATAATATATATTCATTATGAGGGAGGATATATTATGAGTAAAAAGGCAATAATCGCAATTATTGTGGCTGCCGTTGTATTAGTTGGCGGTGGTGTAACAGCATTCTTTTTGCTTCGTCCAAGTGAAGAAGTGGTAAAGCAGCAAGAGATTGTTGACAAGCATCCTAATCAGGCACAGAGTATTCTTACTGGTCAATGGATGGATAAGAATGTTGTGGGACAACGTCCACTAGCTATTATGATGGAGAATGAAAAGCATAACCACCCATTATTTGGACTTAATTCATCAGGCGTTATCTATGAATGCCCAGTTGAAGGTAGTTCAACAAGATTCATGGTTCTATATGATAATAATATAGACGATAATTTGAAGCTGGGAAATGTGCGTTCAAGTAGACCTTATTATATATATTTTGCGCATGAATTCGATGCCATATATGTTAACTGGGGTGCATCTGTTAGAGCTATTGATTTGCTAGCTACTGATTATATTGATAATATTAGTGGTGTTATTAATGCCAAGCTTGACACAGTTGTATTCTTCAAGACTAAGGACCATCCATCACCAAGTAACATCTATACTAATCGTGGTATGATTATGCAGGGTGTACAACAGATGGGATACAGAACAAGTCTTGATACCAACAAGCCTAAGAAATTTACATTTACAGAAGAGCCAGAGCAGGTTAATGCTCTTAATGTAGAAGGTGCAACAGATGTTGCCGTTATTAAGCCATATTTCTTCGTTAACTTGCCAAGGTTTGAATATGATCCTGCAACTCAGAAGTATAAGAGATTCCAGTTCGGCAAGGAGCAAATCGATGGAAATGATAATTCACAGATTGTATGTGACAATATTATCTTCCAGGATGTAGATAGTCATGACTTAGAAGAGCATGATACTGCTAACAGCCCATATATCTGGTGTGAGACAATTGGTAAGGGAACAGGTAAATACTTTACCAAGGGCAAGATGATTGATATAACATGGTCTCGTCCTACTGAAAATGATGTTACTAAGTATTATGATTTACAGGGAAATGAAATCGTAATTAACCAGGGTAGAACATGGGTATGTACAACTGAGAATAAGTACAAAGAGAAGAATAAGTATTATGCAACTGTAGAAGAGTATAATGCAGCTGCTAATTCGAAATAATTAATGGAAATAATGTAAGGACTAATATTTAATGAGTAACGCAAAAAAAAGTGATCATAACTTTTTGCTTCAAGGCTCAATACTTGCCATAGCGCAGATTATTAGTAAAATAGTTGGTCTGGTATACAGAATTCCTCTTACTGCAATTATTGGTAAACGAGGAAATGACTATTATGGTACAGCTTTTGAAGTGTACAACATAATATTGATTATTTCGTCATTTAGTATTCCTTTAGCCGTCTCTAAATTAGTGGCGGCTAGGATTGCTAATGGTGAAGCAAAAAATGCCAATAAAGTCTTAATAGGCTCATTGGCTTTTTCTGCTGTAACGGGAGGACTGGCTGCTATTCTTGTATATGAATTTGCCGACTTCTTCACCGGTACATTACTTAAGACTCCTTATTCTGTTATTGCACTTAAGGTTTTGGCACCCACGCTATTTGTTGTGGCTATTGTAGGTGTTCTTAGAGGCTTTTTCCAGGGACTTAATACAACTATGCCTTCTGCAGTATCCCAGATAGCAGAGCAGATTGTTAACGCCATAGTGTCAGTAGTTGCTGCAATGGCGCTTGTTGGCTATGGTGCTAAGGTTGGTGGAGTATTAAATGATGTTGATGGTTATGCTGCAGCTTACGGTGCGGCAGGAGGAACCTTGGGTACCCTTAGTGGAGCTGTTGTTGCTTTAATCTTCATGATACTTGTATTTACAGCATATATGCCTCGTTTTAGAAGGAAAATTATGCGTGATAAGTCTAATCACGAAGAATCATATCCTAGTGTTGTTAAAATATTAATTCTTACGATTATACCTGTACTTCTTAGTACAACTTTATTCAATATTAGTGCAATTATTGATCAGGGAATATTCAAAAATATCGCCGTTGCACAAGGATATAGTGCATCTCAAATCTCAGAATGGTGGGGTGTATTCACAGGTCAGTATAAAGTACTTATTAATGTGCCAATATCAATAGCTTCGTCTATAGCTGCGTCTGCTGTGCCCGCACTTACTATGGCGTATGAGCAAAGAGACAGGAAAACATTGCGTTCACAGATTCATTCTGCCCATAGATTCATTATGATATTCGCTTTTCCTTGTACAATAGGATTTATTGTGCTTGCGAAGCCTATAATGGAGCTTCTCTTTGCTGATACTGACCCTACAAGTGGTACTATGTTAATAGTTGGCTCTCTAGCTATTATATTCTATTCAATATCAAGTCTGTCTAATGGACTATTGCAAGGAATTGATAAAATGAGAATTCCTGTTATTAATGCCTTAATTGCGCTGGTAGTACATATTGTATTACTTCTTATATTGATGGAATTCTTCTATCTGAATATATATGCTGTTGTTATTGCCAATACTTTCTATGCCTTTATGATGTGTATACTTAATTCAATTCCGCTTAGAAAAAGCACCAGGGCAAGACAAAATGTGAAAACAACCTATATAATTCCAGGTATAGCTTCAGCAATTATGGGATTGATAGTATATGGTTTATATAAATTATGTATGCTATTATTCAATTCTAATCTTGTTGGATGTATTGTATCAATTGTTATTGGTGCTTTGGCATACGGAATTATAATGATTCTTATGAGAGGAGTTACTAGAAATGACTTAGCTAGAATTCCTAAAGGTGAGCTGCTTATAGATGTATTAGATAGAATGCATATTCTTAGATAATAAAGATTATGATAATAATAAGAGATATTAAAGTTAAAATAAATAATGACTCAAATTATCAGAAAAATGCGCTTATTAAGAAGAGTGCATCTCTTTTAAGAGTAAGACAGGATAAGATTAAAGATTTACAGATAATAAAAAGGTCTATTGATGCAAGAAAAAAGCCTGAGTTATTCTATAATTATCAGGTAGTAGTTAGTGTAGAAGATGAAGTCAGGATATTAAAGGCTAATAAGAGTAACAAAATTGATAGATATAAGCCTGTTTATTATAAAGAACCAGTAAGATGTGAGAATAATGATAAGAAAATATATATAATTGGAGCTGGACCTGCAGGATTATTCTGCGGGTTAATTCTTGCTAAGGCAGGACTTAAGCCTGTAATAGTTGAAAGAGGCTCTAAGGTTGAAAAGAGAAGGGAAGATGTACTAACATTTTGGCGTGAAAAGAAGCTAAATCCTGATTCAAATGTTCAGTTTGGTGAGGGTGGTGCGGGAACCTTCTCTGATGGAAAGCTTAATACCCAGGTTAAAGACAAATTCGGAAGAATAAAATATGTACTAGAGGCGTTTGTAAGAAATGGAGCTAATCCTGAGATTCTCTATGATGCAAAACCACATATGGGAACAGATTGCCTTATTAATGTTGTGTCCAATATAAGAAATGAAATCATTGAATTGGGTGGAAGCTTTCTATTTGACACAAAACTAGAGAAAATTAATTATAAATTTAATAAGATAGATTCAATTAGTTTAACCGGAGAAAATGCTGGTAATTATAAATGTGACTATCTATGTCTGGCAATTGGTCATTCTGCAAGAGATACCTTTAAGATGCTATATGATAATAATATTAATATGACGGGAAAGCAATTTGCAGTAGGCATTAGGATTGAACATTTACAAGAGGATATTAATAAAGTTCAATATGGATTTAATTATATGGAAGAATATAAGGACATTGAACCTAGTCCATATAAAGTGACTGCCAATCTCGATAATGGCAGGGGAGTGTATTCATTCTGTATGTGTCCTGGTGGTTATGTAATCAATGCTTCATCTGAAGATAAAATGCTTGCAATTAATGGAATGTCTAATGAAAAAAGAGATTCCCTTAATGCTAATAGTGCAATTATTGTTACTGTTGGAGAGAATGAATTTGATTTATCTAAACCGTTAAAGGCAATTGAATACCAAAGAGAGCTTGAAAAAAAGGCATATGAGCTGGGAAATGGCAGTATTCCTATACAATTATTTGGAGATTATAAGAATAATCAAAAATCTAATAGCTTTGGTGCTGTAAAACCTACTAATATATGTGATACAGCATTTGCCAATCTTAGAGAGTTATTCTCTGAGGAGATAAATGATAGTATTATTGAAGGAATTCATGAGTTTGGCAGAAAAATCAAGGGATTTGATAGTGATGATGCTTTACTTTCTGGTGTTGAAAGCAGAACATCTTCGCCTGTTAGAATAATTAGAGATGACAGATACATTAGCAATATTGATAATATCTTCCCTTGTGGAGAGGGAGCTGGATATGCAGGAGGCATTATGTCTGCTGCAATGGATGGAATGAAGGTCGCTGAAGCTATAATAGATAAATATAATAGCGACTACTAGCAAGAAAGGATTAGTGTTATGGGTGAGCTTACACCAATGATGCAACATTATATAGATACTAAGAATGAATATAAGGATTGTATTATATTCTATCGACTTGGGGACTTCTATGAGATGTTCTACGAAGATGCCAAGGTTGTATCAAGAGAATTAGAGATTGCACTTACAGCTAAATCATGCGGCTTAGAGGAAAAGGCCCCAATGTGTGGTGTCCCATATCATTCTGCAGAAGGCTATCTTACCAAATTAGTAAAAAAAGGCTATAAAGTAGCCATATGCGAACAGGTTGAAGATCCTAAAGAAGCAAAGGGCATGGTTAAAAGAGAGGTTGTTCGAATTGTAACCCCTGGAACCAACATTGATTCTAATTCATTAGACGAGACTAAGAATAATTATATTATGAGTATAGTTAATATGGATAATCAATTTGGACTTTCAGCCTGTGATGTTACCACTGGTGATTTTTTTGTTACTGAGGTAGATGAGAAAAGAAGCTTAATTGATGAGATTAACAAGTTTTCTCCTAGTGAACTTGTATGTAATGAGGCTTTTTTGTTGTGCAATGATGAGATTGAAAATATTAAATATAACTTTAATACTTCTGTTTCTGCTTTAAATAATCATTATTATGAAGAACATTCATCTACTGAAGTTCTAAAAGAGCACTTTAAGGTCGAAAATATTGGTGCATTAGGTCTTAAGGACTTCGAAGTAGGAAGTGTTAGCGCTGGAGGGCTGTTATCTTACTTAATTGAGACACAAAAGTCCAGCTTAAAGCAGCTTAATAATATTAAAACATACGTATGTGGCAATTATATGCTTCTTGATGCTTCAACAAGAAGAAATCTTGAACTTACTGAGACATTAAGGGACAAAGAAAAAAAGGGTTCACTTCTGTGGGTGCTTGATAAGACAAGAACTGCTATGGGAGCAAGAACACTAAGACAGATGGTAGAACAGCCCCTTGTTAATCCAAGAGATATTAATAATCGCTTAGATGTAATTGAAGAATTGTGTAATGATGTATATAACCGTGAAGAGATTCGTGAATACTTAGGTGCTGTATATGATTTGGAGCGATTAATTACAAGGGTATCATACGAAACTGCTAATCCAAGGGATTTGATTGCCCTTAAGAATACTATAGGCACAATTCCTCATATCAAATCATTAATTAAGGATTATAAGTCCGAATTATTCGTAACAATGAATAAGGAAATTGATGAATTAAGGGACATTTACACTCTAATCGATGAAACTATTGATGAAGACGAACCTCCTATATCTATTAAAGATGGCGGCATTATTAAAAGTGGATATAACAAAGATGTTGATAGGTTTCGAGTTGCAAAAACGCAAGGAAAGCAGTGGATTGCTTCCTTGCAGGAGAAGGAACGAGAAAAAACAGGTATAAAGAACCTTAAAATCAAGAATAATAACGTGTTTGGTTATTTCATTGATGTAACTAATTCTTATCTTGATATGGTTCCTGATTATTATATTAGAAAGCAAACACTAACTAATAGTGAGCGATTCTTTACAACTGAGCTTAAGGATATGGAGAATACAATAATTAATTCACACGATAAGCTTGTGTCCTTAGAGCATGAAATATACAAAAATGTCATTAATACAATTAATAATAATATTGTAAGAATACAGAATTCTGCCAAAATACTTGCTTACATTGACGTATTTACTTCACTTTCTCATATATCAGAGAAGAATCATTATGTAAGACCTAATCTTAATAGCAAAGGAGTTATAGAAATCAAGGCTGGTCGTCATCCTGTAGTTGAGAAGATGATGAAGGATTCAATCTTCGTAGATAACGATACGTATCTAGATCTTAAGAATAACAGAGTATCTATTATAACAGGACCCAATATGGCTGGTAAATCAACATATATGAGGCAGGTTGCGCTTATAACTCTAATGGCGCAGATTGGATGCTTCGTACCTGCTGATTATGCTAATATTAGCATTGTTGACAGGATTTTTACCAGAGTTGGAGCATCTGATGATTTGGCATCTGGTCAGTCGACCTTCATGGTTGAGATGAATGAGGTTGCTAATATCCTCAGAAATGCCACTTCTTCGTCCCTATTAATTCTTGATGAGATTGGAAGAGGAACATCAACATTTGACGGACTTTCAATTGCCTGGGCCGTGGTTGAACATATAGCTAATCCTAAGTTGATTGGTGCTAAGACATTATTTGCTACTCATTATCATGAATTAACCGAGTTAGAAGGCAAGATTAATGGCGTAAATAATTATTGTATTGCTGTCAAGGAAAATGGGGATGATATTGTATTTATTAGAAAAATCGTTCCAGGCGGTGCTGATAAAAGCTATGGAATACAGGTTGCCAAGCTGGCTGGTGTTCCTGAAAGTGTAATAAATAGGGCGAAAGAGATTATTAATGAATTGATTGAAAATGATATTGCAGACATTGCGAAATCTATTACTGTAAAGACCAAGGCTCCTAAGGCCCCTAAGCTTGACGATGTTGATATGTCTCAAATGTCAATATTTGACACTATTAAGGATGAGGATATAATTAGAGAGCTTCGAGAGGTGGATGTTAATAATTTAACTCCTGTAGAAGCCATGAATAAGCTTAATGAATTATCAAATAAAGTAAGGAATAGATGGTAATATGCCAAGTATTGAGTTATTAAGTCAGGATACAATAGATAAGATATCTGCAGGTGAGGTTGTTGAAAGACCAGCTTCAGTTGTTAAGGAGTTAGTTGAGAATGCAATTGACGCTGGTGCAACCATAATTACTGTAGATATTAATAAAGGTGGATTATCTAAGATTAGAGTCTCTGATAATGGCTGCGGAATTGAGAAAAATCAGGTTCCATTAGCATTTCTTAGATATTCCACTAGTAAGATTAGGAAAGCAGAGGACTTGTCCTTCGTTACATCCCTAGGCTTTAGAGGTGAAGCATTATCTAGTATTGCTGCAGTAAGCCAGGTTGAGCTAATTACGAAGACCAAGGATGAGCTTCTTGGTACGCGATATGTTATAGAAGGGGCTCTTGAAAAAAAGCTTGAAGAAATTGGAGCACCTAATGGAACAACATTTATAGTAAGAAATCTGTTCTATAACACGCCACCACGCCAGAAATTCTTAAAAAGTGCAAAAACAGAAGGAAATTATATTATTGAAATTGTTGAAAGGCTGTCATTGTCCCATCCGGATATTGCATTTGGGCTGATTGTAGATGGCAAATCCAAGATATCTACTGTTGGAGGCGGCAAATTAAAGGACTGCGTATATCAGATATATGGTCGTTCAATTACCCAAAATGTAATAGAAATCAATGAAAGCTCTGATGATATGACAGTCAGAGGCTTTATTGGTAATTCCACAATATCTCGAGGTAATCGCGCTTACGAAAATGTGTATATTAACGGTCGCTATGTAAAAAGCAAGCTGCTTTCTAATGCAATAGAGGACGGATTTGTAGGATATCTTATGCAGCATCAATATCCTTTCTGCGTTCTTTTTATTGAAACTGACACAGAAACAGTTGATGTTAATGTACATCCTACCAAGCTTGAAGTCAGGATAGACAATGCTTTGGTGCTTACTGACCTTATCACTAAGAGTATTCACAATGCCTTGCACAATCTTGAGGATATACGTACAGAAGAGATTGATTATAATGTAAATGATGAAGTGGATGTTGTAATAGAAGGCAATTTGGGAGATAAAAAGCCTTATATAAAGCCAGATTATTCATCAGAGAATTCACTAGAAAATACATTATTTGAAACGAAATTAGAAGAAAATAGTATTGTAATAGATAATAATGAAGAAAAGCAAAGCAGTAGTAATGATATAATTGAACCATATGAAAACAATAAGTTAAACACGATAAAAGCTGATTTCTCATCGATTATTAAAGATGAACTTAATAATTCTAAAGAAGATACAGGTGAGCAATTATCCTTTTTGTCTGTGGAATCAGTGAAGAAACATAAGATAATTGGCCAGCTATTTGATACATATTGGCTTGTTGAATTAGAAGATGAATTATACATTATCGACCAGCACGCAGCTCACGAGAAGGTCTTGTATGAGAAGACTCTTAGCTCTTTAGCTGATAAGAGCATGACAACTCAATTAATATCGCCACCTATTATTGTTACATTATCTGACAGAGAATTGAGCTTTCTTGAAGAAAACATAGATGCTTTTGATTCTCTAGGCTATAGGCTAGAGCCATTTGGTGGTAAAGAATATGCGATTAATGGAATTCCTGATAATATATATGGAATTGACCCTAAAGCATTGTTTATTGATATGATAGGCGAATGTAGCGAAATAAGTATTAACAATAACAGCAATCTTATATTAGAAAAAATTGCTTCCATGTCTTGTAAGGCTGCAGTTAAAGGGAATGGTATTCTATCTGTTGAAGAATCAAAGAAATTAATTGATGATTTAATTAGTTTGGATAATCCATTTCATTGCCCCCATGGAAGACCAACAATAATCAAGATGACTAAGAAGGAAATAGAAAAGAAGTTCAAAAGAACACTGTAAGAGAAATAAACAATGGACAAATTAATAATACTAACAGGACCTACAGCCGTAGGAAAAAGCGAGCTCTCCATTAAATTAGCCAAGGCTATTAATGGAGAGATTATATCTGCGGACTCAATTCAGGTCTATAAAGAACTTAATATTGGAAGCGCCAAGATAATGCCAGGGGAAATGCAGGGAATCAAGCATTATTTGATAGATGTACTTGATCCAACAGAGGATTTTAATGTATTTATCTTCAAAAAGATGGCTAAAGAAGCAATAAATGATATTATTTCCCGGGGCAAGATACCTATTATTGTAGGCGGAACGGGCTTCTACATTCAATCAATTATATATGATATTGATTTTGATGAGGAAGATAATTCCAAAATTAGATTGGAATTAGAAGAATTGGCCAGGGAAAAAGGGAATGATTATATACATGGTGAATTAGCCAAGGTTGATAAAGCTTCTGCCATGAAGATTCACCCTAATAATACTAAGCGTGTCATTAGAGCTTTAGAGTATTACAGATTAAACAATAAGCCAATTTCTCTTCATAATGAGACAGAACGTGCCAAGGAAGCTGTATTTGATGCAAAATACTTTGTGCTTAATGATAAGAGGGAATTGCTCTATGAAAGAATTAACAAGCGAGTTGATAAAATGATAGAATTAGGCCTTGTTGATGAGGTTAGAGGCCTCTTAGATAAGGGACTTGATTCTTCTTATAATTCTATGCAGGGTATTGGATATAAAGAAATAGTTGAATGTCTTGAAGGCAAATGCTCATTAGATGATGCAGTTTTTAATATCAAAAAGAATACAAGACATTTTGCAAAACGACAGTTAACATGGTTTCGTCGTGAAGAAAATGTTAATTGGTTAGAAAAATATGAGTATAACTATGATGATGAAAGGATTCTGTCTAAAATGACAGATATAATTGGTGAATTATAAAATGATTGATTTGTTCGAACAATACAAAGAATTGGGGATCTCGCCTAAAGTTTATAAATACTGTGAAAATGTGCTTAAATGTCTTAAAGACAGATTCGAAGCTATTGATTCCATGGCAGAATTTAATCAGCTTAAGGTCCTTAAAGCCATGCAGGATGCTAAGGTATCGGTTGAATGCTTTAATAAGTCTACAGGATATGGCTATGGCGATGTGGGACGAGACACATTAGAGGAAGTATATAAAAACGTATTCAAAGGAGAGGATGCCTTAGTCAGACCGCAGATTACATGTGGAACCCATGCCTTAGCCCTTGCTTTGATGAGTAATCTACGACCTGGAGATGAGTTACTTTCCCCAGTAGGCAAGCCTTATGACACGCTAGAAGAAGTTATAGGTATTCGTGAGTCAAAAGGTTCCTTGGCTGAATATAACATTTCTTATAGACAGGTTGACCTTATTGATCATAAGAAGTTCGACTATGAGGGAATTAAAGCTGCTATTAACGATAAGACCAAGCTTGTTACTATACAGCGAAGCAGAGGATATGATACAAGACCAAGCTTCGGTGTAGACGAAATAGGAGAATTAATAAGTTATATCAAGAAATTAAAGCCTGATGTAATAATAATGGTGGACAATTGCTACGGAGAATTTGTAGAAGAGAAGGAGCCTCTTGAAGTAGGTGCAGACATGATTGTAGGTTCTCTGATTAAGAACCCTGGCGGTGGCCTTGCACCAATTGGAGGGTACATTGTAGGTAAGAAGGAATGCATTGAAAATGCCTCATATCGCCTTACATCTCCTGGCCTTGGCAAGGAGGTTGGTGCATCCCTTGATGTGATTTCTTCAATGTATCAGGGTCTTTTTATGGCTCCTACTGTTACAGCTAGCGCTCTTAAGGGTGCTATTTTTGCGGCAAATGTATACGAGGGCCTTGGTTTTAGTGCATTTCCAAGAGGTGAAGATAAGCGCCACGATATAATTCAGGCTATTGAATTAAGAGAAGAGAAGGCTTTGATTGAATTTTGCAAAGGAATTCAGTATGCTGCCCCGGTTGACAGCTATGTAACTCCAGAGCCTTGGGATATGCCTGGATACGATTCGAAAGTCATTATGGCTGCAGGTGCTTTTATATCAGGTTCGTCTATTGAATTGAGTGCTGATGGCCCATTGAAAGAGCCTTATAATGTGTATTTCCAAGGCGGATTGACCTGGCCACATGTTAGATTTGGTATTATTAATTCTTTACAAAAACTTTATGACGCTAAACTTGTTATAGACAGCATGTTATGATACAATTTAACATAGTTTTGTGTGCTTTTCTACAAGAAGGGAGATTTAAGTAAAATGGGCAATGCTTATGGTATTGATTTTGGGACAAGCAATCTGAAAATATATGATAATTCGTCAGATACGATTCTTAATATAAGTAATACAATAGCTGTAGTAGACGGTGACCAGATGTATTCTTATGGCGATGACGCATACTCAATGTATGAGAAGGCGCCTGATAATATTGAAGTATCATTTCCTGTTTCCTGCGGCGTTATAGCTGATTTTGATAATATGCAGACTATGATTCTTAAGATACTAGAGACTGACCTTGGTGCCCGTCTTAAGAATTCAGATATAACTGTTGCAGTACCAACAGATATTACAGAGGTAGAGAAGAAGGCATTTCAGGATTTGTTCTTGAAATCCAAGGTTAAGTTCAAAAATGTTAAGCTCTGCGAGAAGCCAATTGCTGATGCCCTTGGTATTGGACTGGATGTTACAGAGCCTACAGGTGTAATGATTGTAGATATTGGTGGAGATACTACCGAGATTTCTGTTATATCACTAGGCGGTCTTGTTCAGACACAGCTATTAGAATTCGGTGGCAATCTGTTAGACGAGTCTATCGTTACTCATATGAAGAGAAAGTTTAATCTTCTAATTGGTAAGAAGACAGCCAGGACATTGAAGGAAGAGATTGGTACTGCCAAAGAGGGTGGCGAGGGCAAGATGACAATTGTTGGTCGCAATGTAGTAAGTGGCCTTCCAATTGAATTCGAAGTTGATTCAGCAACTATATTTGATGCCATTAAGACGGATTTATCTAATATATGTTCTGAAGTAAAGAGAGCTCTTGAGAAGGTTCCACCAGAGCTTGCCAAGGACATTGTTCATTCTGGCATCTATCTTACAGGTGGCGGCTCTAACCTTAAGGGTTTAGCGGATTTCTTCAATGAAGAGACCAATATTGATGTTATTGTATGTGAAGACAGTTCTGAAACTGTTGCAAAGGGACTTAATGCTGTTAATTCAGATCCAAAATATGCAAAATTCGGATTTGAGATGCACACAAGAATATTTGGGTAAGGTAAATATAATCTATGAGAAGAAAAAATCGTAATAAAATACCCAGCAGATTAATATTAGGTATCATGGTACTTGTATGTATTATCCTATTATTCACAAGTTATGTTGTGAATTTTACATCTGGACCAATACATTCACTTGCTAATTACCTCTTTGTGCCTATGCAGAAGGGTATTGATTATGTAGGAAACACAATTTTCCTTAATTCTGAGGAGAGTAAGACCAAGGAGACCTTGCTTGCCGAAAATGAAGAATTAAGGAATAAGGTTAATGAATTGACGGATCAGGTCAATAATATGGAGCTTCAGCAAAATGAATTAGAGCAGCTTCAGGCTTTGTATAAGCTTGATCAGTTCTATGGCAACTATGAGAAGACTGGTGCCCGTATTATAGCCAAGAATACAAGTAATTGGTTCAATTCATTTACCATAAATAAGGGAAGTGCCGATGGAATTGAGGTTGACATGAATGTTATAGCAGGCTCTGGGCTTGTTGGAATAGTCACTGATGTTGGAACACACTATTCTATAGTTCGTGCAATCATTGATGATACGTCCTCTGTGTCTGCTATGGTTACATCATCTAATGATAATTGTATTGTATCAGGCTCCCTTAAAGATATGACCAATGACAATATGATTTTATTAAGCAATCTTGAGGACAAGCAGAACGTTGTTAAAGCCGGTGATTCTGTTGTGACCTCTCATATTTCTGATAAATATATGCCGGGACTATTAATAGGATATGTAACCAGCATAACAGAAGATGACAATCATCTTACCAAGTCAGGCAAGATAACACCTGTTGTTGATTTTAAGCATCTACAGGATGTACTTGTTATTACTACTAAGAAGGAGACTAGCGATGGTGGAAGCGAAACCACTAATTAAAAAAATAATAGTCATTGCACTTACGATTATTGTGTGTTATTTGCTTCAGACAAGCGTGTTCTCACATCTTAGACTTGCAAATGTTACACCTAATCTGTTGATTATTGTCACATCTGCCTTTGGCTTCATGAGAGGCAGAATTGACGGTATGTTTGTGGGCTTTTTTAGTGGATTATTGCTTGATTTAAGCGCAGGTTCTTATTTTGGAATGTATGCGCTAATGTTTTTGTTAATTGGTTATCTAAATGGTTTGTTCGCTAAATATTTCTTTGGTGATGACATTAGACTTCCAATAATACTAATAGCTATAAGTGATTTGTTATATTCATTAGTTGTATATATTGTGCTTTTCCTTGTAAAAGGCAAATTCGACTTCCTGTTTTATCTAAAGTCAATCATTTTGCCAGAGGTTGTGTATACATTACTAGTGAGTATTTTCCTATATTTTATATTATTTAAGTTGAATTCGTTTATTGACAAGAAGGAAAAAAGGAGCCATAGAAGGTTTGTTTGATTGGTTAGTTGACTTAAAAAATAGAATATTTTCCAGTAGAACCAATATTATTGTTGCATTATTCGTATTATTTGCTGTAATTCTGTTAATACGTCTTTTTGTGCTACAAATCATTATGGGCTCAAGCTATCAGGACAACTATAATCTTAAGGTTGAGAAGACACAGTCTATTGATGGTACAAGAGGTAATATCTACGATAGAAACGGTAATCTGCTTGCCTATAACGAGCTATCTTATGCTGTTACAATTCAGGATATTGGCGAATACGAGACAAGTAAACAGAAGAATAGTATCCTTAACGCTACTGCTGAGAAGCTTGTTACTAATATTGAGAAAAATGGTGATTCTGTCATTAATGATTTTGGAATTGCCCTTGACAATAACGGAAATTATCAATTTGTTAATCCTGAAGGTACGAGATTGCAACGCTTTAGGGCAGATGTCTTTGGTTATTCTGACCCTAGTGATTTGACATTTAATAAGAAGATGAACTTTGATGAGGCTACAGCTACTCCTGATGAGATTATGGATTATCTGTGTAATTACAGATATGACATTTCTTCTGACTATCCGAAGGAAATGCAATATAAGATTGCCCTTGTTAGATACAATATGGGGCTTAATTCTTATCAAAAATATATATCTACAACTATAGCAAGTGATGTTAATGAGAAAACAGTTGCTTACGTTGAGGAGAATAAGAACGAGCTTCCTGGCGTAGCCATTGAAGAGAAGGCTATTCGAAAATATGATGAGGCTGAGGCATTTTCTTCCATTGTTGGTTATACAGGAAAGGTATCAACTGATGAATTAGAGCAGCTCAAAGAAGAATTTGGTGATGCTGAGCTTAATGATTCTACTGGTAAGGTTGGAATTGAAAAGGTTATGAACACATATCTTACTGGTACAAAAGGTTCAGAGACCATATATGTAGACTCACTTGGTAATCCGATTTCATCAACGAAGACAAAGGAGCCAGAATCAGGCAAGGACGTATATCTGTCCATTGATAAGAACTTACAAATTAGTGCTTATAAGCTTCTAGAGCAGGAAATTGCTGGTATTCTAGTATCTAAGATAGCCAACATTAAGGATTTTCCTACTGATGAGAATACTAATGGCTCGGAGATTCTAATTCCTATATATGATGTATATTATGCTTTGATAGGGAATAATCTTGTTGACAGGACGAAGCTTAATGATAGTGATGCCAGTGATTGTGAGAGATCCATTTATAATGCTTATCTTGCCAAGAATGAAGAAGTGCAAAGCTCACTTAGAAATATCTTCTTAGATAATAATTCTTTGGCATTTAAGGATTTACCAGAGGAATATCAGAACTACATTACATTTATTATTAATTTCATGAAAACCCAGAATATTCTTAAGACGGATAAGATAGATAAGGATGATAAGACATATTTAAAATGGGCTGCTGGTGAGATTAGTGTAAATGAGTATCTAAAATATGCAATAGAAGAAAACTGGATTGATATATCAGTTCTTTCTTCATCTACAAAATACTCCGACACAGATGAGTTATATAACTCTCTTGTTGATTATATACTACAGGCAGTTTATAAAGATAATGATTTCACAAAATCTATATATAAATATGCTATATTAGATGATTATATAGCACCTAACGATTTATGTGCTGCATTATACGATCAGGGCTTTTTGCCAGAGGATATGGCTACAAGGAATGCTTTGGCTAATGGCAGAGCATCTTCTTACGATTTCCTATTATCTAAGATTAGGACATTAGAAATTACACCTGGTCAGTTAGGACTTGATTTATGCTCAGGTTCTTCAATTGTTATGAATTCTAAAACAGGCGAGATATTAGCCTGTGTATCATATCCTGGATATGATAGTAATAAACTGGCTAATCCTAAGGATTCATCCTACTATAGCTTTATAAGCCTTAATAATTCAAGGCCTATGTATAATTATGCCACACAGCAAAAGACAGCCCCAGGTTCAACATTTAAGATAGTTAGTTCAACTGCTGGACTTGCTGAGGGTGTTATTGATACAGGAACAAGAATTACAGACCTTGGAATCTATGATAAGGTTTCTAATAAGCCTAAATGTTGGATTTATCCGGGATCTCATGGATCAATTGCAGTTGCAGAAGCTATTAGAGACTCTTGTAACTACTTCTTCTATGAAGTGGGTTATAGGCTTGCTGGCTCTGAGAATTATAATGATGCTAATGGTATTAAGAGATTATCAAAATATGCTAGTTTATATGGACTTGACCAAAAAACTGGAGTTGAAGTAGAAGAGAGCACATCAACTCTTGCTACAGAATTCCCTGTAATGGCGGCTATTGGTCAGTCGAACCACAATATTACAACAATCGCTCTTGCAAGATATGTTACTGCTATTGCAAGCTCAGGTAATATATACGACCTGACATTATTAGATCACGTAGCTGATTCTAATGGAAATGTTGTTGAATCATATAGACCAGACCTTAAGGACCAGGTTGGAGTTCTTGATGCAAGTCAATGGGGTGCAATTCATTCCGGAATGAGAATGATGGTAGAGTCTTATGAAGGATTTGCGGGATTCCCTGTACCAGTAGCAGGTAAGACAGGTACAGCCCAGCAATCATATGATAAGCCTAACCACGCTTTGTTTATTGGATATGCGCCTTATGATAATCCTGATATCACTATTGCTACAAGAATTGCATTTGGATATACATCTCATAACGCGGCTGATGTATCTAAGGCGATTATTGGATGCTATTATAATATGCCTGAATACCTACAAATGATTAACGGAGAGGCATCTGTTGCTTCAGCAACGACAACGCGTACTGATTAAAATTTAAGGATTATGGAATAGATATTTAATTATGAAGAATAGCTCTGTTATTATAAAGTCAACTAAATATGGTATCACCTTAATTCTTGATGAGCTTATAAGCTTTGAGGAGCTTGTTAAGGACATTTGCTATAAGTTTGCTCAGTCACGCAAGTTCTGGGGCAATTCTGAACTGATAATAACCTTACAGGGAAGAGAATTGTCGCCAGAAGAGACTACTTGCATAGTAGAGGCTATTGAACTTAATTCTGATGTTAAGGTCATTTTGATAGAAGACAAAAATGTAATTCGTGATATTAGAATGAAGGATAAGATTGACAAGTATTACACTGATGATATCTATGTTAATGCCAAAATAATTAAAGGTAGCATTAAGAATAAGTCTAAGATTACATCTGATAGTAGTATCGTTATACTAGGCGATGTAAAAAAGGGTGCCAAGGTTGAGGCAAAAGGCAATATTATAATTATTGGCACATTAGAAGGAGAGGTATATGCAGGATATCCTGATGATAAGACCATGTATGTGGTTGCACAGGAATTCCTGACAGACGTTGTGACAATAGGCGGCATTACCAAGGAGCCTAAGATGCATAAGAAATGGTATCAAAGGACTTCAAAACGTGAATCAGAGCCTCTTGGCGTAATTGTATGGAATGGTCATGAGCTGCTGATAGAGCCATTAAAGTCAGGAATACTTAAGCATATCAAATAGGAGATAATATGTTATCCTTTTTTAGAAACTATAAACTGAAAAATTACAGATTTAAGCTTATAATATATGTAGTGGTACTTACTATTATTGGAATTCTTGTAATTGGTTCTGCCCAGCAGGATTACCAGTCAAAGCAAATCATTGGATTTGTTATTGGAATTGTTGTAATGGTTGTTGTATCCTTAATAGATTATGATTTTATACTTAATTTCCATTGGGTATATTATGGTATTACCTGTGTGCTGCTTGTTCTTGTATTAATATTTGGTACAACAGTAGGTGGTGCTACAAGATGGATTGATTTCGGTATTAGATTTCAACCCTCTGAGCTATGTAAGATATTATTAATATTGTTTTTCGCAAGATATCTTATGATATATGAAGATGATATTAATAAGCCTAAGAGACTGCTTATAACTGTTGGTCTTGCGGCAGTTCCTTTATTCTTGATAATAAGAGAGCCTGATTTATCAACAACTATTGTTACATTTGCAATTATTTTTACTCTTATGTTCTTAGCTGGTTTAAGTGCTAAGATTGTAGCAATATTCTTTGGAGTTACAATTCCGGCAATAGGAGTATTGTTGCTCCTTATTATGAGAAAAGGACAGACTATCCTAAGTGAATACCAGGGACTTCGTATCTTAGCATGGTTAAGACCTGAGGATTATCCTGAAAGCTCTTATCAACAGCAGAACTCCATTATGGCAATTGGTTCGGGACAATTCCTTGGAAAAGGACTATATAACAACAGTGTTGACTCTGTTAAGAATGGTAATTATATCTCAGAACCACAGACTGACTTCATATTTGCTGTATCTGGTGAAGAATTAGGTTTCATTGGCTCCGTAATTATAGTAATATTATTATTAGCAATTGTTTTAGAATGTATTGCAATTGGACGTAAGGCCAAAGATTTATCTGGCAAGCTAATATGTATGGGGATGGCTTGCTTTGTTGGATATCAAAGCTTTGTAAATATATGCGTTGTAACTGGTCTAATGCCTAATACAGGCTTGCCACTTCCATTTTTAAGCTATGGACTTACAAGTCTTGTTACGCTATATATTGGAATTGGACTGGTGCTAAATGTAGGATTACAAAGCAAGAAGTATTGAGGAGGTATTAACTATGAATATAGGGTTTGTAGCTCATGATTCTAAGAAAAAGCTTATGCAAAATTTCTGTATAGCTTATAGGGGTATTCTTAGTAAGAATGAATTATTTGCAACAGGCACTACTGGTCGTCTTATTGAAGAGGCTACCAATCTATCTGTTCATAAGTATCTTGCTGGTCATCTGGGGGGGACACAGCAATTAGGAGCACAGATAGAACATAATGAGATGGATTTGATTATTTTCTTAAGAGATCCGTTGACCGCAAAATCTCATGAGCCTGATGTTAATAACATAGTAAGAATATGTGATGCTAACAATATTCCTTTAGCAACTAATCTTGCTACTGCAGAATTACTTATCAAATCATTAGACAGAGGAGATCTTGAGTGGCGTGACATGTACAAATAAGAAGATTAAATCATTATTAAGCATTTGCCTTATTATTATAATCGCATTTTCACTGACAGGCTGTGACGATGGTGCTTCACCTTATGAGGATGATATTACATATGATATCTATGAAAGCTCGAAGGGATATAACCTGATATCAGGTTCGGCTAATTCAGATAATAACTTATTTGCCAAGGATTTGGGTGTTACAACCGGGGCCGATAAGGGTATTGAAAATGTTGATGCAGCATGCTCAGAGGGTGGAATATTAGTTAATCGTGATACTAATCAGGTTAAATATTCTAAAAATATATTTGGCAAGATGTATCCTGCAAGTACAACAAAGCTTCTTACAGCTTTAGTATGTGTAAAATATGCTAATCTTGATGATTTAGTTACAGTATCTGAATATGCCTGTAAGCAAACTAGTGACTCATCTGTATGTGGATTGCAGCCTGGCGACCGTATATCCTACAGAAATCTGTTGTATGGACTATTGCTACGTAGTGGAAATGATGCTGCCATTGCAATAGCAGAGGGTATGAGTGGTACTGTTGAAGAATTTGCTGTACTTATGAATAAGGAAGCTAATCTGTGCGGCGCCACACATTCACATTTTGTAAATGCTAATGGCCTTCATAATGAAGATCATTATACTACTGTATATGATATGTATCTGATATTTGATAAGGTATTAGATTATAAGCTGTTATATGACATTATTACAACTACGGAATATGATGCTGCATATACAAACAGTGCAGGAGCGCCTGTTCAGCAAAAATGGGCTAATACTAATCTGTATCTTACTAATCAGGTAAGAAAGCCTAGAGAGGTTGTAGTTCTTGGCGGCAAGACCGGAACTACCAATCCTGCCGGATACTGCCTTGTACTACTGAGCAGAAATAATAAGAACGAAGAAATTGTGTCAATTGTATTTAAAGCTGATTCACGAAATAACTTGTATTATGTAATGAATCAATTGTTAGAAACATTTGGCTCATAATATAGTTGTTATTTTTTATAGGGTATAATATAATTTATATATAAATCTTAATGATTAAGGGGGATTATTTATGATCGAGATTGTAGCAGGAGATAAGGGAAAGGGTAAGACTAAAGTCCTACTCGAAAAAAGTAATGAAGATATTAAGAACATTAATGGAAGCATTATTTTTGTAGACAAAAGTTCGAAGCATATGTATGATTTGGATTCTAAGGTAAGATTAATTAATATTACTGAGTTTCCTGTCAGTACGACTGGAGAATTCCTAGGATTCTTAAGTGGAGTTATATCACAGAATAATGATATTGAAGAGATATTCTTAGATTCGTTTTTGACAATTGCATTTATTGATACTAATAATGGCTTATTGTCATCATTAGAAGAACTAGAGAAGATTTCTGATTGCTTTGGTGTCAAATTCATTATTAGTATATCTCAAGTAAAGGAAGATCTCCCAAGCGAAGTTCAAGACAAAGTAATTGTTTCTTTGTAATACTAGATATTATTGTAGAGTTCGCACTTGCGGACTCTTTTTGTGTAAGAGGGATGTTTTGAGAAGGAATAAGAGTAATAACACAATTAAATTTCAAAAGGATTATAAATTTAATATTGGTATTGTAATTGTAATTATTATTTTTATCTATGTATTGTTCCATGTGTTTTCATATCTTACTGATAAGAATATTAAGGTTTATGAGGTTAAAGAAGGAACAATTAGCGATTCTATTAGAAAGGACGCGCTGGTTCTTCGTAATGAAGAAGTATATAACGCTGATTCTAATGGTACTATTAAGTATTTCAAGCAAGATTCTTCCAGGGTTGGAATGAAATCTATTATTTATTCAATAGATACAACTGGTGAGATTACTAATAAGATTAATAGTATTAACACAGACATTAATAAATTGCCTGATTCAGTGCTTAATCCAATATATAATGAAATTGATTCCTTTGTAGAGGGTTATTCTAATAGTAATTTTATCAGAAGTAGCATACTCAAGAATAATTTATCCTCGAGCCTTGATCAGATTCATACAAGTACTGCACTAGATTCCTTAGAGCAGGATATTAGGACGGCCCATGATAATGGTACATATAGCCTGTATCCTTCACCAAAGGCGGGACTGTTTATGTTAACCCTTGATGGATTTGAAGAATATAACATGGATAATTTCGATATGGACAGCTTCGATGTAGATAAGCTTAATAAAACAACCCTTACTAGTAATTCGGTAGTTAAAGAAGGAGATAAGATATTTAAGCTTATTATTGGTGATAAATGGAATCTTGTATTTCCTTTAAGTGACAGTGAGAAGGAGCGACTCAAAGACGAAGAATACATTAATGTACGTTTTAAGCAGGATGATTATACTACATACGCTGCAGCTGATATTATTAAGCAAGGCTCGAAAGAGTATATGAGTCTTGAATTTGATGATTCGATTGAGAGATACTCTGATAACAGATTTTTAACAATTGAAATGCTACTTAATAATAAAAGTGGATTGAAGATACCTAATTCAGCCATAACTAAAAAGGAATTCTACGTTATTCCGAAGAATTATTTTATGAAGGGTAATGATTCTGATTCTGAAGGAATTATGGTTAAAAAGAATGGTGGAAATGAATTCGTAAGTCCAACTATTTATTATGAAACTGATGATGCATATTATATTGATGATGAAAAGGTGGATGCTAAAGACTACATTTTAAGACCTAACTCTAGTGAAGAATACAGAATTGATACAAAAACTGATGAGCTTCAGGGAGTATATAATGTTAACAAAGGGTATGCTGTATTTAAGCAAATTGTAATTCTTAATCAAAACAAAGAATATGCTATTGTTGATAAGAATACAAGTTATGGTATATCCTTATATGACAGAATTGCATTAGATGGTTCTTCAGTTAAGGAGAATGATTTACTATAGGAGGCGTTATGGAAGATTTCAAGAAGAATCTGGAAATAATAGAAGAGAATATATGTAAGGCTTGTGAGAAGGCGGGCAGAGAGCGAAGTGAGGTTACTCTAATTGCTGTTAGCAAAACAAAGCCTTTAGAGGACCTACAAGCTGTATATGACCTTAATATAAGAGATTTCGGTGAGAATAAGGTACAAGAGCTTACTGGCAAGATAGAAGCTATGCCTGATGATATTAAATGGCATATGATAGGACATTTGCAGAGAAACAAGGTCAAATATATCGTAGATAAGGTAGAACTGATTCATTCTGTTGATTCGCTTAGATTGGCCGAAGAGATTAGCAAGCAGGCTATTAAGAAGAATGTAAATGTTAATATACTAGTCGAGATTAATATAGGCGATGAGGAATCCAAATTCGGAATTAGCGCTGATGAAGTAAAAGTATTAGTTAGAGATATAGCAAAACTTGACAATATTAAAGTCCAGGGATTAATGTGCGTAGCCCCATATGTTGTGGATTCTGAAGAAAATCGAGCATTTTTTCACAAAATAAAGGATTTATCTGTTGACATTATGAAGGAAAACATAGATAATGTTAGTATGAATGTTTTATCAATGGGTATGTCTAATGATTACCAGGTTGCCATTGAAGAAGGTGCAACTATGGTAAGGATTGGTTCTAATCTATTTGGTAAAAGAGATTATTCAAATCATTAATCAGATAGGAGATTAACATGAGTTTTTTTGATAAAATTCTTGGTTTAGACGAAGAAGAAGATTTCTATGATGATGACGATCTATATGAAGAGGAATACGATGAAGAGCCTAAGAAGAAGAAATCCCTCTTTAAGAAAAAGGATAATGATGATGTAGATTCGCAACCAAGTGAGCCTAAACGTCCTGCGAAGTTTACACCAATTCGAAATAACAATAAAAAAGGAAGTGCTGCTCCAATGGAAGTATGTATTATTAAACCAACTAGTTTTGAAGACTCAAAAGATGTCGTAAGTACAATTTTATCCGAAAGAACTGTTCTTTTAAATATTGAAGGACTTGATATCGGAATTGCACAGAGAATAATTGACTTTACTTCTGGTGCCTGCTTTGCTGTAGGTGGTACGTTGCAGAAGGTTAGCAATTATATCTTTGTAGTAACGCCATCTTCTGTTGATATATCAGGTGATTTGGCGGGAATCATTGACGCATTTGATTACTCTGGAGTTCAGACAGGATTCAAAACCCAATAACAGCTATATAACCTGTGATTAATTCACAGGTTTATTTTTTTAATTAAAGGAAAGCATAACAATGAATGAGACATTAATAGTAAACAAAAATGATGCAACTAACAGATATGATATTTCATTGAATACAGATTTTGTTAAATTAAGAGATTATTTTTCTAATTTGTTGGAGAAAAAATACGCTAAGATTTGTATCGTGACAGATGATAAAGTGGCAAAAATTTATTTAGATGAGGTAAAAAGTGTATTATCACCCCTAGATTCTAAGATTTTTTTCCATATTTTCCCTTCTGGAGAAGCATCAAAGAACTGCAATACCCTAAATAAATTATATGAAGATTTAATTATTAACCATTTTGACCGAAATGACCTGCTGATAGCACTTGGTGGAGGTGTTGTTGGTGATTTGACAGGGTATTGTGCAGCAACTTATCTTCGCGGAATTGATTATATACAGGTTCCGACAACACTTTTATCCCAGGTAGACTCAAGCATTGGCGGGAAGACGGCCATTGATTTTATGCAATATAAAAATATGGTAGGTGCATTCTATATGCCTAAGCTTGTATATATTAACGTCAATACTCTTAAAACACTAGATAAGGCTCAGTTCGACTCTGGAATGGGTGAAATAATTAAGCATGGACTCATTCAGGATAGAGGTTATTATGATTTTATAGATGATAACAAGGCGGATATAGCAAAGTTTCGCCCTGAGATCCTCATAGAGCTAATTTTAAGAAGCTGTGCTATAAAGTCTAGGGTAGTAGAAATTGATCCCAAGGAAAAGGGAATTAGAGCCTATCTTAACTTCGGACATACTATTGGGCATGCAATCGAGAAGCTAAGTGATTATAAATTATATCATGGACAATGTGTTGCAATAGGAATGGTTAGCGCCTTATATATCTCATGCAAGCTTGGAGGCATTAGTAAAGACGAGATGGATAAAGTTATTAAGTTAATTGAATATTTCGACTTGCCAACATGCGTAGAGGGCAGTGAATATGACGCTCAGACCATTCTCGAAGCTACCAAATCCGATAAAAAAATGGAAAATAATACTATTAAATTCGTTGTACTAAATAGCATTGGAGAGGCCGGGATTAATAAAGAAATAGACGATAATTTGCTACTTGAAGCTATTAATTACATCATTAAATAACTAATAACGAGGCTGAATATGAAAAATAACGTCATTAAAGCTCGTCCCTTGATATCTTTTATTATAATTTTTGTCTGCGTAGGAATAGATCAGTTGACGAAGCTTTTTGCGATTAACAATTTAAGAGATTTGGCAGATGAAATTCCCGTAATTAACAAGGTTTTTGGCCTGTATTATGTTGAAAACAAAGGAATTTCTTTTTCTATGCTTAGCTCTAAGATGGCATTAATAATTATTATTACTAGTATTATTATGCTAATTCTGATCTATGTAATGATTAGAACGCCAAAAACCAAGTATTTTATGCCATTTTCTATTGTGCTGTCTGTGATTGTTGGCGGTGCTGCAGGCAATATGATTGACAGAATATTTAGAGGATTCGTTATTGACTTTATAATGCTTGACTTTATCAACTTCCCGATATTCAACGTTGCGGATATATTCGTCTGTGTAGGCCTATTTATACTTGTGATCCTTATAATATTCAAGTATAAGGACAAGGATTTTGACTTTATAATTCCAAAAAAGGGAGAGAAGGTTGGATAAGATAATAATTAATAATGACCAGTCTGGCGTCAGAATAGATAAATTTCTATGTGAATATTATGATGATTTGTCCAGAAGTCATATAAAGAATTGCCTTACGAATGGTAACATCCTTGTAAATAATTGTAAAATTAAAGCAGGATATAACTTAAAGGCAGGAGATGTTGTAACTATTAACGATATAGCCCCTCAGGAAATAGATATAAAGGCGCAGGATATTCCCTTAGATATCTTATATGAAGATGAGGATTTATTGGTTGTAAATAAGCCGAAAGATATGGTTGTGCACCCAGCTCCTGGGCATTATGAAAATACATTAGTTAACGCTATTATGTACTACTGTAAGGACGAATTATCAGGAATAAATGGAGAAATCAGGCCTGGAATAGTTCATCGAATCGATAAGGATACTACAGGCTCTCTTATTGTATGCAAGAACGACAAGGCTCATAATTATATTGCTAAGCAGATCAAAGAGCATAGTGTAAATAGAAGATATATAGGCATTGTTTGGGGCGAATTCAAGGATACGGAAGGGCTTATTGATAAGCCAATAGGACGTTCCATAAAAGATCGTAAAAAAATGTGTGTAACGGAAAAAAACAGCAAGGAAGCGCGTACAAAATACAGGGTTTTATCGCAAAATGGCAAATACTCACTTGTTGAATTTTGTCTAGAAACTGGGCGCACTCATCAGATAAGAGTTCACATGTCCAGCATCAATCATCCCCTTCTAGGAGATGAAGTTTATGGTGGAAGAAAACATTTTAGTACGCCTAAGGGAGTAGATATTATGGGGCAGTGCCTTCACGCTAAAACAATCGGTTTCCATCGACCAAGTGACGGAAAGTATATTGAGATTAATGCACCTATTCCTGAATATATGGAAACTCTAATTAAGAAACTGAATTTATCCATGGAGAAAACAGATGAATAGTAATAGCAAAAAGTATTTAATAATTGCATCTGTAATAGCAGGTGTGTTAATTGCCACTTTATTAGTATATTATTTTGTTTTTGTCTCAAATGACAATCCTGGTAGAGAGAATAAGAGTGATAATTCCACATCACAAGCAAGCTATGAACTAGGCGGAGAAGCCACGTATAAAAGCGAGATGACTAATAAAATCATTAACGAAAACCAAGTTGATTCAAATACCAACGAGCAAATAGTCGCTAAAATACAAGGTTTTGTTGATTTGCTTGAAAATGTTTCCATAAGTAATGTTAAGGTATATCTACAAAATCCAGAGATTTCATCATCAATAGGGAATCAAGGCTCAACCAATTTTAAGGAAACAGGAATCAACAACCAAAGCACAGGACCAAATGATTCAGGAGACACTATGCCTTTTGCTTCAGAACAAGCAAATAATCTGGATGTAGTACTTAATCTTAATATAGATCCAGAGTCTAAAAATGCTGATGAGATTAATCGTGAGATGGAAACTACATCTAATTATTTATCGGAATCGATTGCTCAAAAGATGCCTAATATTAATGTGTTAGTTATCAATTATTATGTTAATAAGTCAGATAATATTAGAGCAGAGTTTACTTATATAAGAAGTGGTAGTAACTTATTTTTGCAAGAATTTACAATTTCTTGATTAATTATATGAAGATTTAACTGCAATATAAGGAAGGTTTATTATGAAATTTGTAGTACAAAGAGTTATAAATGCAAGCTGCAATATTGATGGAGAATGTGTATCTAGCATAAACAAAGGATATGTTGTATTAATTGGCATATCTAAAGAAGATGACGAAGAAATAGCTGATAGAATGATTAAGAAGCTAATTAACCTTCGTATATTTGAAGACGAGAATGGAAAAACCAATCTGTCTATTGATAAAGTAGGCGGTGAGATGATGTTAATTTCACAATTTACATTATATGCTAATTGTAAGAAAGGCAATCGACCATCGTTTATTGATGCAGGTGCGCCTGATGAAGCAAACCAGTTATATGAATATATAATTAAAGAAGTTCGATCTAATAATATTAAAGTTGCTACAGGAAAGTTTGGGGCTGATATGAAAATTAGCTTAATTAATGATGGACCATTTACAATTTGCTTAGATTCTAATGAATTATTTTGACAAAAGAGAAGTAATGGTTTAATATATATCTATGTGATAAATATCAGTTTATCATATAGATAGTATGTAAATTTCACAATATATGGTATAAAATATATTGCATCCACAATTGTTTTGCTATCATCAATTTAGATATATGAACTAATTAAGGAGTTTTATGGGTAAAGATTCAGAATTTTATAAAAACAAGAATAAAAATAAAAAAATTAAACTACGTTCTCTTATTAATGAGCTTCCAGGCTTTGCTAAGGATTATATTTATAGCAAGGAAGTCACGGCTCAGACAAGCACTCTTATTAGCTATTGTTATGACCTTCTAACGTTTTTTAGATTCCTTCAAAGCAATAATCCTGCCCTTAAGAACACTGAAATCGTCAATTTCGACTTTAAATTACTTGAATCGATCACTGCTGAAGACATTATCGAATATCAGAGATACTTAGAGTTAAATGTTGATGGTGAGCTTCATGAAAACGGCAAAAAGGCAATTGCTCGTAAAATGACAAGTCTTCGTGGCTTATATGAATATCACTATATGCATAAGAATATTTCTGACAATCCAATGCTTCTTGTGCCTTTACCACACATTAAAAAGGACAAAAACATCGTTAGAATGAATAATTACGAGGTACAGTCCATATTACAGGCTATTGAACTTGGAAATGCTCAAATGACTGAAAGACAACGAAAATATGTGAAAAAAACGCAAAAAAGAGACCTTGCCATACTCACATTGATGCTTAATACTGGTATTCGTGTAAGCGAATGTAACGGATTAGATTTAACTGATGTTGATTTTATTGTTAATTCTTTGACAATCGTTAGAAAAGGTGGCGGTCAAGATGTAATCTACTTTGGAAATGACGTACATAACGCCTTATCAGACTATGTTGAAACAGAAAGAAAGCTTATTACACCTGTTGAAGGCCACGAAAAAGCTTTATTCTATTCACTCCAGGGGAAACGAATTAGCGTTAATGCTATTGAGAATCTTGTTAAAAAATACGCTCGTATGGCTGTTCCTAACAAGAAAATAACGCCACATAAGCTTAGAAGTACCTATGGTACTGCCCTATATCGTGAAACAGGAGATATTCGCCTTGTAGCAGATGTTCTTGGACATGAAAATGTTAATACTACAATTGACTACTATGCAGCTATTGAAGATGAACATAAAAGACAGGCCGCTAATGCAGTAGACTTTCAACGTAAGGATAATATATAAGATTAGCTGAAACAACTCTGCGCTCATGAAGAAAATCGCTTAAGAGTTGTTTCAGCTAATCTATGTTCTATGCTCATGTAGAAATCGCTATTGTTCTATGCCGAACTCAGCCATCTTAGCTATGATACGGGACTTTACTTCTTCTGCAAGCTGTGTTGTGTTCATATCAGCATATTCCTCTGGCATAATTGGCTCTAAGAATATTACTTTATTCTTTACCGGCTTAATAGATAGTGAATTGAAGGGTTTATATGTATCAATAAGACATACTGGAACAACTGGCACCTTAGCCTTCGTAGCACTCTTAAAGCTTCCAGGCTTAAAATCCTGTAATGTATTATGATTATTAGTATATCCACCTTCAGGGAAGATAATATAACGCTTTCCAGCCTTAACCTCACGGACAAGATCATTAATTACTGTAAGAGCCTGACGAACATTATCAATCTCCATGCGCTTTGCATCCATAAGATTAACAAGCTCTCTTACCATGAACATATAAGACTTCTTCTTATCCATTACGAAGGAACATGGCTTATCATGGCCACATACAATAGCTAGCACATCGTATTTCCCTTGATGATTAGGAAACATCATATAACCGCCTTCTTTAGGCAGATTCTCCATGCCATAGCATTCAGTCTTAATATGGCCAGACTCTCTAATATATTTGAAGGTCTTTCTTGCCATAAGATAACGCATTTCAGCAGAATATTTGTCAGGATTTGCAGCCATTCTTCGTAATTTAGTTACAAGATATGGCGCCCTAAACATATTGGCAAAAATAACATATATGAATCTAAACATTGTATCCCCACTTAATGCACAAAATAATCCTTTGAAAAAATTATAATATTATATTGTATACATTTCAAGGATAAGCCCATATAAATGCTAGAAGAACCTCATAACGCCAAATACTTTGCCAAGAATAAGACAATCATCTACAATAATTGGCTCCATATTATCATTCTCAGGCTGCAATCTGATATGACCATCTTCCTTATAAAATGTCTTGACTGTGGCAGAATCTTCCACAAGGGCCACAACAATATCACCGTTCCTAGCAGTCTTTTGCTGTTGAACTATAATTGTATCACCATCAAATATTCCTATATTAATCATGCTGTCGCCCTTAACTCTAAGCATAAAGCTCTGAGCATTAGGCATGTACTCAGCTGGAATTGGGAAATAGCTCTCAACATTCTGAACAGCAAGCAAAGGCTGTCCAGCAGCAACTCTACCCACCATAGGGACAGAAACAGTTTCTCTTCTTAACATATTAAAATTATCATCAATAATCTCTATTGCCCTTGGCTTACTTTCATCTCTCTTAATGTAGCCATTCTTCTCTAGCTTCTCTAAATGCTGAAAAACAGATGATGTAGACTTGAGATGAACAGCCTCACAAATCTCACGAACTGTAGGCGGATAACCTGTGCTTAATATTGTATTCTTAAGAAAATCTAGAATCTCCTGTTGTTTTGCTGATATTTTACCGTATGCCATATGAACACCTCCTAATATTAATTCCTATTATAATACACACCTCGCTTCGCTCGGAATGCTGTCTTAAGGCATCTTCCACAAAGCGGGTCCCTCCTTAAGACATATTGTAACATATCGAAAATATTTTCGCAAACAAATTTTCGGAACATATTTTTGCGAAAATTTGTTCGAAAAACTCTTGACAAACAATTGTTCGGATGATAATATACATTCCAAGAACAGATGTTTGCGAACATTTATTTGGAAATGTGAGGTAATAATTATGAGAGATGCAAGAAATATAAATAATACGAGAAATAGAAGAAACAGACAAGTTAAATCAATCGCAATAACAAGAGGATTAACTACATTTCATAAGAGAATGGCTATTCTAGTGTGTGTTCTTATAGCTATATTGGCTCTAATAATGCTATTTAACGTAACATCATCAGCAAAGAACACATATAATTATGATATATCTTATACTAATGTTCATATAAATAATGGAGACACACTATGGGATATTGCCAAGAACAATTATAGTGTGGAATACGGTGATTTTGATGATTATATTGAAGAAATTCGTACACTTAATCATATAAGTGGCGATATGATTCATGTAGGAGGTTATTTAGTGATTCCTACAATTCGCTAGGGTTTACCTCAACACCATCTCTCCAGATGCGTTCAAGATCATAGAAATCCCGACCCTCTTTTGTGAATAGATGAACAATAATATCTCCATAATCCATCAATATCCAAGGAGATGACTTGCCCCCTTCTATTTGCTTTGGGAGAATATCTTGTTCGTACATTATTTTATCAGTTGCATCTTCAAGGGCTTCTAATTGATTAGAGTTACTTGCGGATGCAATTATAAAATAATCAGCAACAATAGATACGCCTGTTATATCGATAATCTTAATATCAATTGCTTTTTTGTCATCTATTGTATTATATATCTTTTTTACTAATTCTTTAGAGTTATTCATCTTATTTCCTTTATAAATAAATTATTTGTAATACTCGTATGTATTAATTGTTCTTTCATCAATATATGCATCAATATCTTTAAGATAGTTAATAGTATCCTGTAGAATCATTGCAGTTGCTATATCTATATCATAATATGCCATAGCGCGTATTTCGCTTAATCTATTGGCTTTATAACGTCTAGGCTCAATATAGTCGGCTACGAATATAATTTGCTCTAATAAGCTCATATCAGGCGCTCCAGTTGTATGATTAAGAATTGCATTGAGTATTCTTACATCATCCACATTATATTTATTTTCGGCAATATAAGCTCCAACCTTACAATGTAATAGATGAGGAGCCTTATATTCTGATTTGGTTATTGCAATACCCTTTTCTTCACAGAACTTTATTAGCTCTTCCTTAGTATAGCTTTTTGCATTATCGTGCAAAAGCCCAGCATATCTACACAATTCTAATGGTACATCATATCTCATGCCCAGATTAATTGCAGTAAACATAACGCCCATGGTATGCTCATACCTTGTAGGCTTTAATATATCTGATAAATCAGCCTTAATATCTTCATAACTTGCGAACTTAGAATAATTAATGTCTTCATATAGCATATGCTCATGAATATATTTTGACGCTTCAATTGGTATCTTTGCTTCAAAGTCTAAGCCATCCGATATCATCTTATTTCTTAAAGCTGTTGAAGATACATCAATATAATCACAATGAAGCAATATAAACTTACTATTATATTTTTTAGAATAATCACTTATAAGATTAACAATGGAAGTAGAATTATTACTTCTAGTTGCAACAACAATGGTTGCATATTGACATATTAATTCCGGTTTTCTCCATGAGCCAAATAACTCCAAAGAATCCTCTCCCATAATAAAATAATAACTATTATTAGGAAAAGCCTCATGAAGCTTAAGTAATGTAATATGAGTGTAATTATAATCTATTGAACTAAGCTCAATATCATTAATATAGAAGTTAGCTTCTCTTGAAACAGTTGCTGAAACCATATTGTATCTGCTAATAGCAGTTATACTGTCTTCAATATTCTTATGAGGCGGACAACCATTAGGAATAAACCATACCTCATCAAGCCCACACTCAGTAAGTGCAGCTTTAGCTATGTTAATATGTCCATTATGAATAGGGTTAAATGTTCCACCAAGAATCCCTACTTTTTTACCATCATTAAGCTTGTTAGCGTGCTTCATATGAATCCTCTTTAAGGTAATTGAATCTTAGGCTTCTTTGCAGGTCTATATAGAATAATCTTTCTTCCGATTATCCTTACAACTTCACTTTTTGTTCGTTCTGACATAGTGATTGCTAATTGACTAACAACATCATCACAATTCTTTAATACAGATACTTTAACTAGCTCATTAGCTGTTAGAGACTCATCAACACTTTCTACAACCTCAGGCGTAAGTGACGATTTCCCAATATTAACAGATGGTTTCATATCATTTGTTAATGAAAATAGATATTTTCTTTGTTTTGAATTAAGCATACCCCTTGCTCCTTGATTAGAATTATTTGTAATATTCAAAAGCAAGACCATACATCATAACTGTATCCCCTTCTTCTATGCCCATTTCCTCAAGCTTTTCGTTGATCTTTTGCTCTTTAAGAAAATTCTGGAAGAATAGAAATCCTTTTTCAGATTCCAGATTAGTATAAGAAAGCATTTTTTCAATCCTAGGACCTTCAACAATGTAGTTGCCATCCTTGTCAATTTCTATAGTAATTGGCTCTTCTTCATTGATTAGATTGCCAGGATCGAATTCCTGCTCATATGTAATTATATCATTATTGCACTCTTTAAGTAAATCATTTATGTGCCATAATAACTCTTTTATGCCTTTTCCTGTAACCGCCGATATTCCAACAACCTTAACATTGTCAAGCTTTACATCTTTGGTTACTTTCTGTATAATTTCCTCTTCCCTATCGGGACATACATCCATCTTGTTAAGGGCAATTACCTGAGGCTTATCTAACAAATGTGAATCATACATGGACATTTCTTCGTTAATAGCGTTAATGTCTTCTATTGGGTCGCGCCCTTCCACAGATGCTCCATCAACTATATGTACAATAACCTTAGTTCTTTCAATATGTCTAAGGAATTCGTATCCAAGGCCCACGCCGGAAGATGCACCCTCTATAAGACCTGGAATATCAGCAATAACGAAGCTGTTAGAATGATCCAAGTCAACAACTCCTAGATTAGGCTGAATTGTTGTAAAATGGTAATTGGCAATTTTAGGATTGGCATTAGTTACTCTTGATAGAAATGTTGATTTTCCCACATTTGGGAATCCCACAAGACCGACATCAGCAATAGACTTAAGTTCAAGGATAACCTCAAGCTCGATAGAATCTCCCCCTGGCTTAGCATATTTTGGTGCCTGCATCTTAGATGTGGCAAAATGTTGATTACCAAGACCGCCTATTCCACCTTCTAGTACAACAACTCTTTTGTTTTCTCCAGACATGTCGCAGATGACTTTGCCAGACTGAGCTTCATATACAACAGTACCTTCAGGAACCTTCAGGACAATATCTTCACCATTTTTACCATGACAATTCTTCTTGCCGCCCTCCTGTCCTGCTGTTGCTGCGAATTTATGCTTGTGACGGTAATTAGCAAGGGTATTCACTCCTGAATCAACCTGGAATATAACGTCACCGCCTTTGCCTCCGTCGCCACCATCTGGACCGCCATTAGGGACATACTTCTCACGGCGAAAGCTAACGTGACCGTCACCACCCTTACCGGACTTAATTATTATTCTGGCTCTATCTGCAAACATCATCTATCTCCTTTATAAAGACGATTCTAATAATCGAATATGCCTTGAATAGAATATCTTCAACGCGATTTTCTTTATGAGCGTGAAGATATTCTATTCGAGACATAAGTATTTACTTAATAATTAAGCCCTTCTATTTTTCTTAGAAGGGCTTAAGAATTATTTCTCTACTGGATATACAGAAGCGACTTTCCTGTCTCTTCCTTTTCTTTCAAAGTGTAACACACCATCAGCCTTAGCAAAAAGTGTATCATCTCCACCAATTCCAACATTAGTACCAGGATGAATTCTAGTACCACGTTGTCTATAAAGAATATTACCTGCCTTAACGAACTGACCATCAGCTCTCTTAGCACCTAATCTCTTAGACTCTGAATCACGTCCATTCTTTGTGGAACCCATTCCTTTTTTATGAGCAAAAAATTGAAGGTTCATTTTCATCATGTTCTACACCTCCTTATAATAAATCTGTACGTATTCACTATACGAATCCTTGACACCCTCTAGTCCTAGAACTAGAGATTTCATTAACAATTCACTTTCATCTGTGGGATTAGTAATATAACAATTAATATATCCCATATCATCATCTGTCTCAATTTCACATTTTGCTTCTGTGAAAGCATCTAATGAATTAACAGTGTTGATAACAAGCATTGACACAGCAGAACACACGATGTCTCGTCCTGATTCATCATACTCGGCGTGTCCGCTTACAGAAAATCTCTTAAATTGTCCCTGACTCGTAGTGATTGTAATCTTAATCATAATTGATTATCCGTTAATCTTCTCAATCTTAACCTGTGTAAATGGCTGTCTATGACCATTCTTCTTATGATAACCAGTCTTACGCTTAAACTTATAAACGATAACTTTCTTAGCTCTGCCTTCACGAACAACAGAAGCTTCAACTGTAGCGCCATCAACTGTTGGATTACCAACCTTGAGTGAATCGCCACCAATTGCTAATACTTGGTCGAATTTAACCTTTTCTCCAGCTTCAACGCCAAGCTTCTCAATTGTAATGATATCGCCTTCAGATACTTTGTACTGTTTACCACCTGTAGCAATAATTGCGTACATAAGCTTTCCTCCTTTTTATCATTACTCGCCGGTAGAGGTGAATAATGTTGTTAATCATCATAGACGATTGACTACACGTCGAGCCTCTTTTCCCATAGGGAAAACTAAAATGACGCGAGACTCATTGTGAATACAAATTATTACTTTATTACCTGTTCCGAGCGGCACATACTCTAATATAATACAGAGTTTATAGAGATTTGTCAATGTTTTTATTGTAAATCAGCCTTTTAAATGCGTTATCTTAAGGCTTCTTCAATTGATTTCAATAAATCCTCTAATACAGGTGGCTTCTTAACAACTCCTTGTACATTAAGCTCTGTCAAATCGTTAATTGATTTATCATCAGCTCCTGTCAAAAACAAAACAGGAATATCAGAACAATCTGGCAGTTTTCTAATCTCTTCAAGTGTTTGAACACCATCTATTTCTGGCATAAGATAATCTAAAAGTATGATATCGGGCTTCTTCTTACTAAGATAACGAACACCCTGCTTACCTCCAGGTACTATTCCAACCTTGTATTTGTCGCTTAACAAGGCTTTGATACTGCTTAGCATAGATGAACTGTCATCAATTACCAGCACGCTTTTATTAGGCTTATTAACGCCATAAGTCACATCTGATATATCATCAGACGATAGATTATCATTGGAAATATTATCATCCAAGTCAACAGCCTTATCACTAGCATTAATCCTATCAGCGTATGATAGCTCTAATCGTTCTATTAGCTTATCATTCTCTTCAATAAATACGCCGTGAAGATGAGTTAATGTATCAATTCTCTCATCTCTTGCAGCATATTCAAGTAGTTTAGCAAGCTCTGATATGGTAATTGCACCAATCATAGCGGCACTGTTCTTCATACTATGTACAAGCACCATGTATTGTCTTAGATTATCGGTATCATCAATATCGTCCGTAATACTCTTATAATAAGCTTCAAGCTTATTAGCATCCTTCTTCGATTGCTTAGTATAATCAACAATCATATCCTCTACTAATGACACATTTCCAAGGTGTAACAGAGCATTATCCACATCAATTCCTTCTACATAAGGCAGCTTAGTATCAGAAGCTGTTATGCTATTAGCACCATCATTAGAAGCATCTAATGAAGACTGATTATTATCAACCACCTCTACTAATTCATCAGGAATAAGCTCAATTAAAAGCTCTTCAAGTCGTTCTGGTCGAATAGGCTTGCCAAGAAAGCTATCGAAGCCTTCACGTTCGTACATTTCCTTGGCACCAGCAATCATATTTGCAGTAAGAGCAACTACAGGAGTGCCTTTACATTTGTACATGTCATTATCACGCATCATACGAAATGTCTTGATACCATCAAGGTCAGGCATCATATGATCTAAAAGAATCACGTCATAATGAGTATCCTTGACACATTCTATACACTCATAGCCACCAGCCGCTTCATCAATTCTAATTAGTGTATCACGAAGCAGTGAACGGGCAACCTTCCTGTTCATATAATTATCATCAACAAGAAGAATCTTAGCCTTAGGAGCTATAAATGACACGCCATAGTTATATGAGCTCTTCTGTTCCTTGATTCTATCCTGGAGAGAGCCGATTGGAGTATTATTGGTAATTGGTTGGGTTAGATAGAAATAAAACTCAGAGCCCTCTCCATATACACTATTCACCTTAAGATTACTATTCATAAGGTTAAGAAGCTGTAAGGTAATGCTCATTCCAAGACCAGTACCCTCAATATGTCTGTTCTTCTCCATATCAAGGCGAGAATACTGCTCGAAGAGCTTCTCCTTATCCTCTTTTCGAATACCCATGCCTGTATCCTTTACGCTGATATAAAGTATGCATTTATCAGCATCTTTCGTGGATTGTATGGAAAATGTTACACTTCCCTTCTCAGTGTATTTTACAGCGTTAGTTAAGAGATTAACGATAATCTGTCTTATTCTAACATCATCACCATATAGCCTTGAAGGGATATTCTCATCAATATCAACTATGAATTCTAAGCCCTTCTCCTTGGCACGAAACTCAATCATATTCGATACATCATTAATCACTGATGATACATCATAATCTACAGGAACAATTTCCATCTTGCCTGATTCAACCTTAGATAAGTCAAGGATGTCATTAATTGTAGATAGAAGCGCCTCTGCGGAATTCTTTATGTCAAATGCGTAACCCTTAATCTCATCTTCCTTACTATCACGAAGAATCATCTCATCCATTCCTATTACAGCATTAATAGGCGTCCTAATCTCATGAGACATCTTTGCTAAGAATTCGGATTTTGCTTTGTTAGCCACATCTGCCCTTCGCTTTTGCTCTTCAACCTCCTTAAGAGCTTCTGACAGCTTGGAATAATCCGGTGTCTCTACCACGAATAGAGATGTCATAGCAGCAAGGGAGAACATATAGAATACAAGTAAGGTCTTCTGGAAGAATACCACCTGCAATATATATCCTGCGATTATGAAAAGCATAAATAACCAGATAGAGATAAGCAGTCTCTTCTCAAGCTTCTTCCTATATGATATTAACAATACGATTGATAATGTGTGACATATGGCCTGGAAAATGTAAATCATTGCAAAATATGGGCCATGTAAATAAGAACCAGTTTCATCATAGGTAAATATCCAGCCAGTAAATATATTAACAATCATAATAGCCGTATATATAAATACCATCGAATTAATAATTGTCATATATACATTGGAGAATTTGCCCTTGATAATGGCATGTAGATAACGCGCCAGCCCCCAGAAGGAGCCGGCCGTTATGATAAAATAAAATGTACTAGCCAACACATTGACGAATGGCGGTATCATATACCCATAATCCGTCATGCGTGTTGTAACAACATCAACGATAAGGCTTAGAAGAATCCACGTTACCCATTGGCGGTAACGAATATTGCTCTCTGATGCCTTAGGATATTCTATATAAAGATATAATAGCAAGATGCCCATAAAGCCAACTGCGGCAACCTCGAAATATATATTATACATCTAATACTTCGTCTCTCTTTTATACTCGCTAAATATGGCAGGATATACATTCAACACTATAATTCAAAATGTAAGCCAGGTCCTAGAACTATAATATCGAATAGTATTAAAGCCAAACCTATTATTAACAAAGCTACATTAAGCTTAGATGGCAATTTATATTGAAATCTACTCTCCTTAGGCGGTAATACATTCATAACACCAGTGAACATAAAGCCCCAGAAGAATGGAATCCACATCATATTGTATAATGCTCCAAGACCGAGATTTAATTCATCAGATGGAGACAATGCTGTCGTTATCATACCTACCACAAAGCCTATAATTAGCATTATTATATGAAGCTTAAAAGCAACACTGAGCTTCTCCTTCTTATTGGTAGCATCTTCAATAAAGTAATATGACAAGTGATTAAGCAGGAAGAATAAGAATACTATCCCTATACTACCTAAGACTGCAAGAACAATTCTTAATACTATTATAAATGTCTCATCATCAGTAAAATATGAAAAAACAATACCCCAATCTCCTGCACAAAACATTCCACCAATCATGAAATATCCTATACCACAAGACAAATGCGAACCCATCAATTGAGTTAAGAATAATCTAACAGTCGGTCCCATGGATGCTTTAAGCACAATGAACATAAGAATTATTCCAATTATCACATTAACAATTGATGCACTTCCTCCACCAAGCATTATGCGATGAAAATAAGGTAAGCTTCCTATATCACCTAAATCATAATAATCAACAGCGGATGCAGAATACCACTTTACTCCTTTGCCATATATTAGAAGAGTGATTGCATGAATTGCTTCATGAACTGGAATCGTTAAAAAATATGCAATCATTGCTGTAGATATACAATTAATCAATGAAAAATCCTTCTTCTGTTCCATTGTATTGTCTCCTTAATAGTGTGTTACTATACTCTGTGGTATACTACGTCACCACCAGTAACATCTTTGATTGTTAGCGCTTGTGCATTAACAGTGTATTCTACATCCATAGGAACATTTTGTCCTGCAAACATGATAGATAAAGTATTACCATTTGTCTTATATGTAAGATCAAGTTTCTCACCTAAAAGTTCATATTGTCCTGTTCCATCTTGGTTAAATGTATAAGAAGATGTTAGTTCAGGTGTTTCAGCATCTACGTATCTAAATGTTCCAACAATTCCTGTTCCTTTGCTCTCAGGTGCTGCAACAGCTGCGCTATTTCCTGAACCATTATTAGCATTGGCTGAGTTGTTAGCGTTAGTATTTGCACTAGCATTATTGTTAGCGCTCGCATTAGTATTATTAGCGTCCTTAGAATTAGCTGTACCATTCTTGCCATTAGCTGATTGAGAAGTTGTGGAATTAGTCTTATTATCAGTTGAAGAACAACTACATCCTACAAGGGAAGCTCCTACAACTAATACACACATTACTGCAACGATAATTTTAATATTCCTTTTCATAATTTTGTTCCTCCCCCTTTAATATTTTTTTGTTTGAGTGTATTATGCACAAATCAATTGAATTTTTCTACCCATTTTGAACATTCGGTCGTTTTACGTGCATATATGGTTATTTTTAATGATTTTTATTGATAATATCCTTGAGATTACTAACTCTGCTTCTTGAAACCCAGGTCTTCTCCCCATTTGAAAATACAACACCTATTGTTCCTGCAATATCGAATTCAAACCTCTCGACTTTGTATATATTAATAATCTCAGACTGCGATATTTTGACGAATCTGGTTGGATTGAGAATGTTCTCAAGGGCCACTAATGATTTACGAACACTGTAAGTGCCTTCTTCAGTCTCAAGAATTACCTTGCGGTTCTCAATATGCGCTCTTATTATGTCCCTTTGGAATATAAAATGCGCATTATTATCTACATATCCTGTCAGTATCGGGTATTCGTTCTCTGCAACATTTTCAATAGCATCAACAATACTCTCTACATATGTATTCTTGGCATTAGTCTCAATTGTAACCTTAGGATCGATATATTCCTCGTCGATTATTACGTCAATATCGATAATATTACTCATCAGATTCACCTGCTTTCTGTTTAATGTATTCTAGGTCTTTATTTATACGACGAATCTCCCTTTTGTAAATCAAATAATTAACCAGCCATATTATAAAATACGCTACTGTAAACACTGCTAGTATTAGAATTATATTAAACTCATTAAACCAGCCGAGTAAAAAGTTAAAACTAAAAAATGATACTAATGTGATTACATAATGAAGCAATGTAACCTTGCTTAAGCCAAGGTTATCAATATCATATACAATTGTGCTTCCCATACAGATTATTCCATTAAGGGCACTACCAACAAACTGCATTATAACAAAAGGTTTATCATCTATAATGATTTCATCATACAGTCCAAAACCATAAAGTATAAGACATATGGCAATTCCCATTAAAGCACCAATTAATGCTCTAAAAATAAAACTATTAACATATCTTTTCATAAGCAAATTTCCTCTTAATCATATAAGTATTATTATCCTAAAAATAAGTAAAAAAATACACCAAAAATGTCTATTCGGTCGTTTTTGGTGTCTATTCGGTTAATTTTAGACTACAATTGTCAATTATATATTGTTTATATTCTCATATATACAAGTTCTGAACCTGTTCCGTCTATAATTACTAATGCATTGGCATCAACAGTATATTCTACAACCATTGGAACTTGTTGTCCTTCAAATATTATTGTAAGAGTATTTCCATTAGTCGTATAAGTGAAATTCAGAACTTCTCCCGCTATATCATACTTTCCTGTTCCATTTGCATTAAATGTATATGTGCATACAAGCTCTTGAATATCAGGGTCTACATATCTAAATGAACCAACTATTCCTGTTTGTACATAGTCATTTAAATCAATCACATTCCATACAACACCTTCATCAATCCAACCTAATGAATCGAGCCATTCCTTCTCACCTAGGTTAGCAGTCCAATTATGCTGTCCATTAAGGCTGTAGGGATTGAATTGTCTATATTGCATCACACCCTTCTTGCAATCTGGATCATATACATAATGTGATATACCTTCGTAGTTCCAACCATTAGCACTAAGATAACTTGCTTCAAAAGCATCTCCTGTATAGAAGTGCATTCCACCTTCATTAGGATTGAATAGTCTATATACAGGAATAGCATCATAATCTAATGCGCTAACAGCTCCAAAGTCTGATTCTTGCTCAAAAATCCAACCACAAGATACTAGATAGAATACTTCTACATCGTTCTTCGAATAGAAATGCTCTCCGTTATAAGGATTGTACATACGATATACTTCGCTTTCCTCAATTATGAATAGAGGAACAGTAAGCTCTCCACCAGTTGAGCGGTCTCTTACAACTGCAGTCCCATTATCATAATCAACAGATATTACATTACTATCTTCAGGACGCTGCTTTGTGATTGTAAAGCTTGTAATCTGTTCCTTAGGCAGATTTGTATATGTAACAGTTTCATCATCTTCTCTTGTAAATGTTGCTGGCAACTCTATATCTGTATATAGATTAAGTGGCGTCTTAATTTCTATAAGGTTTTCACAACCTAGTACTACATTAACACCCCAGGTTATATTAGACATATCCCAATTGCTAAGGTCTAATTTATCTATATTTTTACAATAACAAAATAGTGAATTAATGTTTGTTGCTTTAGACACATCCCAATTAGATACATCGAGTTCCTTTACGCTCTCACAGCCATAGAACATATTAGAGAATCCATTACCTTCAACATTACTAGTATCAAATCCACTTACATCAACATCAGTTAGGTTCTCACAATTAAAGAACATACCTCTCATATCGGTTACTTTACTTGTATCAAAGCCTGATACATCTATTTGAGTCAAGTTATAACAGCGACCAAACATATCATACATATCTGTTACTAAAGAAGTATTGAATTTACTTGTATCCACATTAGTAAGCTTGAAACATCTATAGAACATATTATGAAATGTAGTACTATGTGAAGTATCAAGTCCAACAACACTTGTTAGATTAGTACAGTAATTAAACATATCAGTCATGTTAGTAACTTCACTTGTAACACCATCACCAAAGGATATGGTCTTAAGCGTTTCATTATTCTTGAAAAAGCTAGTACAATTTGGAGTTAAACGTACATTATAATTATAGTCAGACAACTCATATTTTGAAGGAATAACCAGATTATCGGCAGTTCCATTATACTTATTTAAATATATTTCGCCGCCATTTGTAGTATAGTCAAAGTCTTCAAGATTAAAGGAATCATCGCCCAAATCTACAATTTCATCATTTTCCTTAGCGTATGCAGGAAGTGTAATACCTGCAAATAAGCTAGCCACCATTATGAAACATACGCAAATACTTAATAATCTCTTAGTTAACTTCATAAAACCACCCCCATCAAGAAATTATGTTAACTTATCTTAGTCATCCTTGTTCTTAGTTTCATTTTTCTTCTCGTATGTGTATTTACCTACCATTGATACAATAGCAATAGCTATTCCTGCTACAACGAATATCATCCAACCAGGATTCCACAAGCCAAAGAAAAAACCTAGAATTAAAAATACTACTACAGCTACCATTGAAATTATTGAAGTTACAATTCCTCTTAATTTTGGATCCATAATCTTTTTCCTCCTTACTATTTGTTTTTGTTTGAGTGTATTATGCACAATTTAGAT
>CAJOGN010000003.1 GCA_905234245.1 uncultured Lachnospiraceae bacterium | reverse complement strand
AGACCAGACGGAACAACAAATCCAGAAGGAAAAGCACGTAGAAGTCAGGCCAAGTCGATACTGCTTGGAGTGTTGTATGGGAGAGGCGTGCCGTCTATTGCAGAACAGCTTGGAACAAGTACGAAAAAAGCACAAGCAATAAAAGATTCTGTGTTTAAAGGATTTCCAGCAATACCTAAGTTTGAAGAAGATAGTTTGGATATGGCTTATGAAAAAGGATATGTTACCACCTTGTGGGGTAGAAAAAGAAGATTGCCGGACCTTCAACTTCCAGAATACGAATTTAGATGGAAAGATGGAACACCTCCTGACGACGATTTACTCGACTTTAGCACAGGAGAATCCGAAGATAGCACAGACAACGACGTACCAGAAGATATCCAAAGAAGATATATTCAAAAGTTGCGAAATTGCTACTTCGGTCAGAAAAGAAAAATCTTTGAAGAAGCTAATAAGAACGGAATTTGGATTGTTGATAACGGAGGAAAAATAGCAGATGCTCAACGACAGTGCGTAAATGCTAGAATTCAAGGTTCTGCAGCGGATATGTCAAAATTAGCAATGATTTTAGTAGGTAAGGATAAGCGACTTCAAGAACTTGGTTTCAGACTTCTTATACCGGTACATGATGAGCTTATAGCTGAATGCCCAGAAGAGAATGCTAGAGAATGTTCTGAACGGTTTGCACAGTTGATGGCTGATGCTGCTAAGAGCAGATTAACAATCCCAATTAAATGTGATGTAGAAATTACGAGAGCGTGGTACGGAGAAAGGGTAGATGTATGATACCTAATTTTGTAAAAGAGCGTGAGCTAAATGAGGAAGGGTTTGATCTGTATTTTGCAGGTTCTCAGAATAAGTTGTGCGACGAGTATATGTTGGCGCATTCCGCTAATCGGTTATGTAGTCAGCTTGGGGAGAAAAAAATAATCCAATATTGGATACAAAATAAAACAGAAAACAGCAAATTATTTATTGATTCCGGAGCATTTACCGCGTATACTAAAGGGGATGTTATTGATGTGGATGATTATATTGATTATATAAACAGCATAACACAACATCTTACCATTTATGCTCAGTTAGATAAAATCCCAGGTAGATTTAATCAACCTAAAAGTTTACAGGATATAAAAGAAGCACCATCATTGAGTTGGGAAAACTATCTATATATGAGACCTCGGATGAAGGAACCAGAAAAATTAGTACCCATATTTCATCAAGGAGAAGATTATAAATGGTTGGTCAATATGTTAGAGTGGGTAGATGAGAATGGAAATCACATACCATATATAGGTATATCTCCAGCAGTGGATATGCCTGGTATAGAGCAATTTCTAGATAGAAGTTTTTCTATCATAAGTAAATCGTCTAACCCTAACGTCAAGACTCATGCATTTGGTATGACTCGCCTGTCATTATTGGAACGGTATCCTTATTATAGTGCAGATAGCACCTCGTGGTTAAAATCCGGTAGTATGGGTTCCATTTATACTCCATGGGGTACGTTATATGTCAGCGATAGAAGGGATGTAGATATAAATTGTATATATAATCAACATGGTGATGCTCTTAAGAAGATTGAAGACTATATTGGCAAATTTGGTTTCACAGTTGAGGAGGTGAGAACAGAATATGTGAAACGTCTGCTGATCAATATTCAATATCTTTTAGATTGGGCATCTTCATATAGATTCAAAGGTAAAAGATACAGCAAAACATTATTTTAAATTTTAGGTCAGTTCTTCTACTCATTAACCTGACTTAAAACAAAACAAAGGAGATTGATATGAATAATTTGTTATTTTTTGTGACAGCTATAGTGACATTTGCTCTTGTTACTGCAATTTCTAGGCTTTTTGGTAAAGAAGGAGTATTTGCTTGGATTGGTATGGCAGTTGTAGTAGCAAATATTCTTGTCTGTAAATGTGTTGATTTGTTCGGTATGTCGGCAACATTGGGCAATGTGTTATTTGGAACAGTGTTTCTATCTACGGATATCCTTACAGAAAGATGGGGAGTGAAGGTTGCCCGGAAAGCTGTATGGCTTGGTGTGAGTATGGAAGTAATAACCATTATTCTCACTCAGATAGCTATTGCATTTGCACCTAATGAGTTGGACGTGGTTCAGGAAGGTATGACATCTATTTTTGGATTATTCCCGAGAGTAGCTCTAGCAAGCTGTTCTATGTTCATTGTGTCTAATCAGTTAGATATTTATCTGTTTGAGAAGATTAGGGAGAAGACGGGTGGTAAGCATTTATGGTTGAGAAATAATGTTGCCACAATCATTTCACAGTGCGTGGAAAATTTCATATTCTACTGTATTGCATTTGGCGGAATCTACCCAATGTCGGATCTTATTAGTATGACTATTGTATGCTGCATCATTGAAATCATTGTAGCACTTATGGATACACCATTCTTATATCTTTCACTTTATAAGGTGAATGATCGTCCAGAATGATTTAATTATAGGAGGTAGCAAATGAAACTTACAATTAAAACAATTCAGCTTCAGGATATGATGGCAAGGTCTGTGAAGGGTGTAGGTAATAATAAACTTATTCCGCTCACAAGTCTTATGGCTATTGAGTTGAAGGATAATGTGCTCACACTTATCACAACGGATGCGACTAATTATCTGTATATTCGTAAGGATAAGGTAGAGGGTGAGAATTTCTATGTTGTCGTAGAGGTAGACACGTTTTCTAAGCTGGTATCTAAGACCACAAGTGAAAATATTACTCTGGAATTAAAAGAGAATATGCTTGAGGTTAAAGGTAATGGTACATATTCTATTGAACTTCCGTTAGATGAGGACGGACAGGCAATTAAGTATCCGGATCCTTGTAAGGCTGCCGCATTATCACAGCTGCCCAATGAAATTCACAGATCTACAATTCAGGTTATTCTGGATTCTATTAAGCCTTCGTTAGCAACGACGTTGGAAGTTCCTTGCTATACCGGATATTATGCTGCGGATTCTGTCATTGCTACAGATAGTTCTAAGATTGCGGATATGGCTGTAAATCTGTTCGGAGACCAGAAATATCTTATCAGTTCCGAACTTATGGATCTTTTAGGTGTTATGACAGAGGAGAGAATTATCGTATCTACAGATGGAGATAAGATTCAGTTTACTACTCCGGATTGTATTGTTTTTGGTCATGTTATGGAAGGTATTGAGGACTTCGCTATTGATACTATTAAACAGTTTATTGATATGGAGTTTTCTAGCATGTGCGCAGTACCGAAATCTACACTCCTGCAGCTGCTTGACAGATTGTCTTTGTTCGTAGGACCCTTTGATGAGAATGCCGTTATTCTCACATTTACAAAGCAAGGTATTCAAGTATCTTCTAAAGCATCCAGTGGTGTTGAGATTATTCCGTATAGCGTCAGCGAGAATTTCAAAGATTTCATCTGTATGTTAGATATTCAGATGTTTATGACCATTGTTAAGGCTCAGTCTTCGGATATGATTGAACTTTGGTATGGAGAAGACAGCGCAATCAAACTCGTGGATGGTAATGTTACACAGGTATTGGCATTGCTTGTTGACGAAGAATAAGAAATAGACCCTCTTCACTTTAAAATTCCGGTAAAATAAATTTGCCGGAATTTTTATTTTTTACTTGACTTTTTATAAATGTGTAGTATAATGTTTAATGTAAGGAGTTACTATAAACACTATTAAAACTATTGAGGAGGGTATCATGAATTATCAGACAGCTAAGATCATCGTAAACAGTCAGAACAGGACGTTCAAAAATCTGAAGGATGTTAGAATCAAGTTTAAGGGATATGAATATAGAGTGCAGTATAAAGGCGGTTTCGCTGCATATGTTGCTATTGATCGTAGGGAAGTAGGAAAGCGGAATTTCAAGTATTTCAGCGGTATATGTGCAGTTCATTGTTTGACTACGATGCAGGTTTTGGATGCAGTAGAGCGAGAAATTAAGAGAAAGGTTGGTGAGTAAATGACTACCTGGACGAGTGCAGGAAAGGGAAAAAGGTTTGTTATTACAGCATTGGGATTAGAGAAGAGTCAAATTCGTGGTAAATATAAAAATACGAGAACATCGGATTCTACTCGATATGATCATAAGGTTCCAACATCCTGGGTGACAAATGGATATGTTATGGAGGTAGATGAATAATGGCACGAAATTCATTGAAGAGCGTTATGAGGTTGATACAGTCCGCAAAAGAGGAACTCCCGGTTGAGCAGGAGTTCCTTTCGGAGCTTAAAAGATCCGTGGAGTTAGATGATAAAAAGAACTCTCGAAAGCCTAGCCAATCTTATAAACCGTCCAGTATGAATTGTCTTCGAAATATGTATTATCAGGTAATGGGTAAGGATACGGACCCAGGAACTGCTAGTTATACCGGCATTGCAATATGTAATGCAGGATCCGATATTCACGTTCGTGTTCAGACAGCTATCGATGGTATGAAAGAAAACGGCATGGACTGTGAATATATTAATGTTGCGGAATTTGTTAAGAATCGAAATTTAGAAGATATTGAGGTTCGAGGGCAGAGTGGTGTAGAAACCAAGCTGTTTAATAAAAAGCTCAATATGTCGTTCATGTGTGATGGTATTATAAAGTATAAGAACCGATACTATATATTGGAGATTAAATCGGAAACAATTAATAAATGGTATGTTCGCAAGGATGTAGATGTTGCTCATCATAACCAGGCAACCGCTTATTCCATATCTTTAGGGTTGAATGATGTTTTGTTCGTTTATGTGAATAGGGACATGCTTGATATGAAATCATTCATGTTCCATGTCACAGATGAGATGAAACATGATTTGGTAGGTAGAATAGAAGAATGTGATGGATACGTCAAGCGAATGGTTGCTCCTCCTAAACCTGAGGATGTTGCTAAAAAGACTTGTGAATATTGTCCTTATAAGAAACAGTGTAGGGAGGATGGTTAATGGGACGAGGTAGAGGCAAAGAATTTGAGCAATGTATAAGAGAAGCATTTGAACGGGTTTCTGGTGTGTCTATTGATCGTATGCATGATCAAATGACCGGATTTAAAGGAAGTCAAAATATTTGTGATTTCATTGTTTATAAGGAACCTTATGAATATTATATTGAATGTAAATCTGTTCACGGAGCAAGTCTACCATTCACCAATATAACGGATACTCAGTGGAATGGTTTATTGGAAAAATCTCAAATAGAAGGTGTGTTTGCAGGAATTATTTGCTGGTGGATAGATAAAGATAAGACTTTATTTCTTCCTATTCAGATATTAGAGCAGATAAAAAAAGTCGGTGGTAAGAGTATACGGTATGATATAGATGATTTTATTGGTTGTGTTGTAGAAATGAAAGGAAAAAAGAAAAGAGTTTTCTTTGATTATGATATGGAGGAATTTTTCAATGGATTCAATGGATTCAATGATGTATAAAATTACCACAGAAGTACAAGAAACGATGGAGGATTTTATATTCACTACAATTCAGCCATTTTGTGAAGATGTTGTACAAAGGAAAATCTCAAAGCAAGAATTAATTGCAGCATTGTTATTGTACGAAAAAGCCCGACAGATTATGGGGGTAGAAAAATGAAATTCAACCTAACTGATGAAGAACTGGATGAAATTCACGATACAAAAGATGATGTGGAAGGTAAATCTATAATTATAGATGAAATTGTAGCTAGTATCATTCAGCCGTATTGTAAAGATTTAGATAATTATGTATCATTTATAAAAGACTGTTTGAAAGACGGAGAAAATCCCCCATCAGATTCAGAGTTAGAAGATTTCTGTTTAAATTTATCTACTTGTCTTTATTTTGCTGGAGGTTTATGTGAACAACTCGGTGTGAGAGATGATATATCACGAGCAGTATATAAAGAGATGTATCACAGTGCTCGAGCGTCACAGGAAAAGGGAACCGTGGCTGATAAAGATTCATTAGCAGAATTAGCTTCTCAGCAAGAGTATATTGTCAATTCTTGTTATAGCCGAGCATATAAGACATTGAAGTCTAAGGTAGAGAATGGGCAAGAGTTGTTAAGCAGTTGTAAAAAGGTATTATCACATAGAATGCAAGAAAAAGAATTAACAAGGATAGGAGGATAATTATGGAACATATTTTACAGTTTGCAATCAATATCGACGATGATACTATCAAAAAGAATATCGAGCAGTCTGCTTCAGATAAGATTGTTCAAGAAATTGTATCTACTGTTAAAGCAAAGTTAATAGGTAAGTGGGGTGATTTAACAGATGACGGCAAGGATATAATTAAAGAGGCATTTGAAGAAAATAAAGATGAGATTGTAGATAAGGCAGTTAATTTGCTTGTTAATTCCATAAAGAATACAAAGAAATATAAGCAGATTATAAACGAAGCACTTGAGGAGGCTGCAGATGACGGGAAATGAATATCAGAGGTTAGCAGCAAGAACTATAGATAAGACGTTAACATCTGCTGGTCAAGAATTTCATGCCCTTCACGGCATGGTTGGAGAATTAGGTGAATTGCACTCAATTTATCAGAAGATTTACCAAGGCCACATAGAACCGAATGATGAACATAAGATGAAAGAGTTAGGAGATCTTCTTTGGTTTATTGCTGAATATTGCACATCATTTGGATGGTCATTAGAAGATATTATGAAGATGAATATAGATAAGCTGAGAGCAAGATACCCAGATGGGTTTGATGTAGATCACAGTTTGCACAGAGCACCAGGAGATATATAATGGCGGATAATGTTAATCATCCTCAGCATTATGAGGTAGGTAATTACGAATGTATAGAGGTCATGGCAGAAGTGTTCGGTTTAGAAGCTGTAAAGCATTTCTGTCAGTGTAATGCTTTTAAATATGTTTGGAGAATGGATAGAAAGAATGGTATAGAAGATGCTGAGAAAGCGGTTTGGTATCTGAATAAGTTTATTCAACTGGAGGGTGAAAATGATTAAAGTAGAGAAGATTGAACCGTGGGGATTTGAACATGCAATTAGAGGAATGCGAAATCCTATGAACTCATGGGATAAGAGTGATAGTGGATATGGTATTGACGGGGAAGATGAAAATGTTTTTGTGGTAGGTAAGAATGATTTAGATCTAATGCAAAGATTGTTTAGAGCAGGAACAGAGCATAGAAAGTATCTTAGACAGATTTTTGTCAGTATGGATATCACTGCTCCACTTTATTGGTGGAAGGAGTTCGACACCTATAAGGTTGGCACAGTTGCTAATTCCTGTAGCACTATGCACAAGATTGCGGCAAAGCCATTTGAACTGGATGACTTCAGTTGGGACCAGCTGTTGAATACCGGCTGTGACCTGTTTGAATTGAAATGGGGAACGGACTGTTCAACAATGGTTCAGCCGCAGCACTTCCTGATTGAATACATCATTCCGGTGTTGAACGTCTGCCGGGAAAAATATCTTGAAACCAAAGACAAACAGTATTGGTGGCAGATGATTCAGCTACTTCCATCATCTTATAATCAGAAAAGAACAGTAACTATGAATTATGAGAATGTCCTGACGATTATTAGGCAGCGAGCAGGACATAAATTGGATGAGTGGAAAGAGTTTGTAGATATACTTTCTAAGCTACCTTATCTTGATGATATATGCAAGGAGGCCTAATTATGGGATTAATGCTGGAAGAAATTGTTAAGAATGTAAATAAGCAACAGAAAGAACAAATACTTACAAAAGGCTTACCGGATTTTAAGTACAGAAGAATTCCATTTACAAGTCCTCGAATGAACTATTGTACTTTTGGTGGTATTCCTATGGGAAAGATCACAGAGTTTTATGGCGAGGAGCATGGAGGTAAGACAACCACAGCTCTTGACATAGTTGCTAATTATCAGAATATGGAAGGAGCTAGAGATGTCTTGTATGTAGACGCCGAAAATACATTGGATTATGAGTGGGCTCAAAAGCTTGGAGTTAATGTTGATGCTATGTATATTCTCCAACCTAAATCTCAGTCCGCCGAAGAGATATTTCAGATCATTTGTGATGCCGTAGATACAGGGGAAGTTGGTTTATGGGTTCTGGATAGTATTGGTGTATTGGTGTCGCAGCAGGAGTTGGATAAGACATTAGAAGATAAAACTTATGGTGGTGTATCAAAGTCTCTCACATTGTTTAGCAAGCGTATAGAAATGTTGATGCAAAGACATAATTGCACAGGGATTGGAATTAATCAGATGCGTGAGGATATGAATAGTCCTTGGGGAGGGCAGACAACTCCAGGTGGTAAGGCATGGAAGCATTGCTGTGCCGTTCGTATGTTATTCAGCAGAGGTAAGTTTATTGATGACAAAGGAAACGAACTGACCAGATCTGCTGAAAGCCCTGCCGGTAATATAGTTCAGATGAGTATGACAAAGAATAAGACCTGTAAACCTACTAGACGAACAGGATTTTATACTTTGAATTATGATACCGGAATTGATTATTTGAAGGACCTTGTAGACGTCGCCATCAAATACGGAGTAATTGATAAACACGGCGGTTGGTTTGATATACTGGATCCTGATACCGGAGAGATAATACTTGGCAAGATACAAGGTCAGGTTAATGTATACGGTAAATTGGAAGAAGATACCTCTTTATTGGAACGAGTAGAACAGTTGGTAGATAAGAAAATGGAGGAGTCGTAAGACTCCTTTATTTTTATGGTAAATTTTAAATTCCTCTTGACTTTTGATAAATGTGTAGTATAATGTTTAATGTAAGGAGTTACTATTAAACCTAAGGAGGATATAAAAATGACCGGATATGAATTCACTAGATTTGAAGCAGATTTTACTTCTAAGACAAAGTCGCAGGCCTATGATGCGTCCACAGTAGCATTTCAGATTGGGTATAATAATCCTGGAGTGGATTTCAGACAGGACAGCGATTATGCAGATGCAAAGGATTGGTTCTGTGATTCAACTATGTCTTGCGATAAGAAAGAGGCTATTAATTGGATGAAGTATTATATGGCGAATGCGATTGCATATGGTATTCAGACAAAGAACCTGGATTGGAGAACAAAGTTCCTGGCCGCTTGGGATCTGTTCAATGAGTTGACTGATGGTGTTTATGCAATATCGGATAAAGCAGCAAGGTTCATACAGAATTGTTAAGAAAGGAAACAGAAAATGACAAATGTGATGATTATTGCGGCAGAGCAGATCAGACTTCAGCAAGAAGGAGTTCTTAGGTTTACAGGTAAGAAGATCAAAGCAAGGGATCTTGATGGCAATATTGTCGAACTGGATGAGATTCAGCCTATTCATACATTTCAGAGATGGAAGGCATTAGGATACAGAGTTAAGAAGGGTGAGAAGAGTTTTATCAAATTTCCGATCTGGAAATATACCAATAAGAAGGTGAAAGAGGGCGAAGAGGAAGAGGCAGCAGCCAACGGTTATTGTTTCATGAAGATGTCGGCATTCTTTACAGATGAACAGGTTGAGAAGGAGGAAGTATAATGAGTTGGGATTGGACAAGTGAAAGTGACGGAAGAGTTAGTGTTTGGGTAGATGGTATCGGGTGGACAGACCCTTGGGAAGATTATGAAGAGGAAGAATAAAAAGTTGAGGAAGTTTTAAACTTCCTCTTTACTTTTATATAAATATGTAGTATAATGTTTAATAGTTAAAAATACTATAAAAACTTGGAGGACTTGATATGCTTACAATGCTTAAGAACTGGAAAGGATCCATCACCGTTGATGGAGTTGAGTACACATCTATTGACCAGTTTACCACCAATTTTAAGCCGGGTCAGAAAGATATACATATTGTTTTACATCCAGTTAAGATGTCGGCGAATACGACGGTGGTAAAGCCGGAATCCGTTGAGGATAAGAAGGAATATCGTATCACCGTTAAGCAGTATATGACCAAGAAGTCCTCTCCGGAATTTGATTTCATGGCGAAGTGGAATAATGATAATCCAATGCCGTTCCGGACAATGACAGGAACAGTGGAAAAGGAAACTAAAGGGATGGTTTATATGAAACTTCATGGTGATATGTGGGCGGAGAAGATTTCTGTTTGCATGTGCTGTGGAAGAGCATTGACCAATCCTGTTTCTCAGTATTTTGGAATTGGTCCTGAGTGTGGTCATCATAATTATGTTAATCCATTTGACAGCAAGGAGGAGCTGAAGGCCGCTGTTGATGCGTATAAGAAAGAACTCAGGAAAGTTACCTGGGAAGGTTGGATAATACGCAGTTCGATTATTTCAAAAGAAGTGGTTGGGAAAAACGTAGACAGCGAATGAAAGAAAAGGAGGAAGTATGAGACCTGAATATACTGAAATTAAGAAATTAGCAGGTATGTTGCTAGAAGCAAATATACCGTTTTCTACCTATTATTATCTTGAAGGTATGCAGATTCGTTATTTTGATAAAAACGGCCTTCAGGTTTGTTCTGTTATTGAGAACGATGTTAGTTATGGTAATAGGGCAGATCTTTTAGAGATAATGGGTCTTTGTAATTCGGAGGATTCTGTTGAAGGATACCTCACGGCGGATACCGTATTTAACAGGATACAAAATCACTATGCCAAAAACATATGAATTATTTACGGGTCCGGAATTGGACATAGCAGAATTAATACAGCAAAGACGATTGCAGATGCTGGTTCACTCCTGTTTATATTATGAAATGGATACAAATCTCATATCAGATAAGCAGTGGAGTGAATGGGCCGTAGAATTAGCACATCTACAAACTCAATATCCGGATATAGCAAAGCAGGTTATATGGTCAGATGCTTTTGAAGATTGGGATGGAACATCCGGAGCTTTTTTACCGCTCCGAGATCCTTGGGTGATTGGAAAAGCTAATCAATTGAAAGCTATGTGCAGAATAAAATCTACACAACCTGCCAAGAATATTCATCCTGCTGTTAAGAAGAAACGAGGTAAATTATTTTGAATAGACCTACCAGGTTTTATAGTAATAAGCAGGAAAAAGCAGTTGCTAAAGCTATTGGTGGTAGACAAACCGTTAATAGTGGAGCTACACCATTTCAGAAAGGAGATGTTATAGCAGATGAGTGGTTAATTGAATGTAAGACCAAAACCAAAAATTCTAAATCGTTTACAATTCAGGAAGATTGGTTGCTCAAGAATGAGGAAGAAGCATTTGCGATGGGAAAGAATAATTCAGCATTATGCTTTGATTTCGGACCAGCAGCAAATAAACGATATTATGTTATTGGTGAAAGATTATTTCAGTTATTACAGAGTTATATGAAAGGAGATAAGTAATGAGAGGACAGAGAGCAGCAGTATTAGATTTTTTAAAGACTTATGGAAGCATCACCAGTCGGCAGGCTATTGATAATTTTGGTGCAACAAGACTGGCTGATATTATATTTAATTTCCGTAAAATGGGAATGGACATTGAAACAAAGATGATGGCAGGTAAGAACAGATTTGGTGAGGCTTGTCAGTATGCAAAGTATATTCTACACGAAGAGGAACAGTGATGGCAGTAAAGACGTTAGCAATTAAATATAGGCCGACAACATGGGATGATGTCAGCGAACAGGATTCTACAAAGATCATCTTACAGCAGCAGTTGAAGTCTGGCGAGATAAAGAACGTATATTTATTCTGCGGTCCTGCAGGATGCGGTAAGACAACCTGTGCAAGAATTTTTGCTAATGATATTAATCACGGGCAGGGCAATCCGATTGAGATGGATGCTGCTAGTAATAGTGGTGTAGATGATGTTCGATCCATTATCCAGCAGGCTAAGACGAAATCGTTGGATAGTGAATATAAGGTTTTTATTATTGATGAGTGTCATAGTATTTCTAATACAGGATGGCAGGCATTTCTAAAGTTAATTGAGGAACCTCCGGCAAAGAGTATATTTATATTCTGTACCACGGACCCACAGAAGATTCCAAAGACAATTCTTTCTCGTGTGCAGAGGTATGATTTCCGGAAAATTAGCCAGCGGGGTATTGTTGATCGACTTTGGTGGATCTTGGAGTCCGAAGGATATAATGATATTGATAAGGTTGTAGATAGAGAACCGTTGGAGTACATTGCTAAGATTGCCGACGGAGGTATGAGAGATGCTATTAGTTTGATGGATAAGTGTTTAGCATATAATTCTACACTTACCGTTCAGAATGTTGTAACTGCTTTAGGTACAACTGATTATAGTACAATGATGGATATTGTCAGTGCCGTGAATAACATGGATGCCAAGACTGCTATACAAATCATAGAAGAGTTGTATAATAATGGAAAGGACATTAAACAGTTCGTTCGTCAGTTGGTGCAGTTTTTATTGGATGCCGAGAAGTGGCGGTTAGGCTGCGATTGGCAGTATATTACTATCCCGAAATTAGAGGAATGTGAGCGATGGTTGGATAAGGAATGTGGTTCTTCAAATTCACGAGTTGCAACGCTATTGGATACTTTGATTGAGTTGAATTCTAGTATCAAGTATTCATCTACACCGAAGTATGATTTTGAAATAGCAATCTGGCAGGTGTGCGTATGATTGGTCAGCATAAATTATTAAATGATATGAAAACGCTTCATGATAATAATTCCTTACCTAGGTTCTGTTTATTTATTGGTCCAAAAGGGTCGGGTAAGAAATTGTTAGTAAAAGAAGTGATTTCTATGTATCCCGATTATATGGTATATACAGTTCCGGATATTAAGATTGATAATATTCGAGATATGATAGCGGAGGCATATAAGACAAGAGTTCCGACATTCTACATTATTCCCGATGCAGATAATATGTCAGTAGCTGCTAAGAATGCCATGCTCAAGATAACAGAAGAACCTCCTAATAATGCCAAGTTTCTTATGACATTAGAGGATAAGAATAATACTCTTGATACCATTCGGAGTCGGGCCATTATCTTTTATATGGATAGGTATACTCCGCAAGAAATATATGAGTATGGCAAACAGTTTACAAATTATACATTGCATGATGATGAGTGGGATATAATAAAGAATATATGCGATACTCCAGGTGAGGTAGATAAGATTGGTAAATATCCTCGTGAGTTTTATGATTATGTTGAGCTTGTATTAGATAATATGGCAGAAGTATCCGGAGCAAATGCCTTTAAGATTGGTAATAAGGTAGCGATTAAAGACGGTGTAGATGGCTACGATTTAAAACTATTTTGGAAGGCATTCTGTTCCGTGTGCATGGACAGATTGTCCGATAGTGATAAAGAAGATGTGCTTCGATATTCTGCTGGAGTTAGAATAACCAGTAATTATTTGTCCCAACTTCGTATCAAAGGCATTAATAGGCAAATGTTATTTGATACGTGGTTATTAGATATAAGAAGGGAATGGATGTAATGGATGTATCTACACTTAAATCTAAGATAAAGACTAAATCAATTCCATCTTTTCTTATTATGACTGGATCGGAATGGTTGGTACAGAAGATATATATACAGCAGATAGCGAAAGTTAATGGTCTGGATCTGGCTTATGTAGATTCTGTCAAAGATATATATTCAAAGTTAAAAAACAGATCCTTTTCTGCTAAGTGTTCTTGTTATGTTGTTCGAGATGATAAGGATATCATCACCAATGAGAAATTACAGTCCCAAATTGATAATGGATTATTAGGTGATAATGTTCTGATCTTATTACTTACCACCGTTGATAAGCGTACAAAGTTTTATAAGCAATATGTTGATAGTATTGTGGAATTTGAGCCGTTAACGGACGTGATATTAGAGAAGTATATTAAGAAGGAGATTAAGTTATCTACACAGAATTGTCAACTTCTTATCGATGTGTGTGAACATGATTATGGTAGGATACTGCTAGAGATTGATAAGATAAAAAGGTATAAACTTGCAGGCGAATTGATGGTGACAGATGATTATCAAGTGTTAGAAGATGATTGTTTTCAGATGTTACTAAAAGATGGAACTATATATAAACCACCGAAGGATGCTATTTTTGATTTTGTAGACGCTGTCCTGGATCGTAAGATTCAACTCTCCTTCAACTTACTTCAGCAATGTTATGATGTCGGAGAAGCAACTTTGGTTATGCTATCTGTATTATATACTAATGCTAAGGCAGTATTACAGGTTCAGACATGTGAAAGTAAAGATGTTGCTAAGTCTACAGGGTTGACAGGTTGGCAAATCAAGAATGCTACTCCTCATGTTGGTAAGTACAGACCCGGAGAATTGGTAGACATGATGCGACTGATTCAGAAACTGGAATCTGGTATAAAGACAGGACGTATTGAAGAGCAAGTTGTTATGCCTTATTTACTTACATATATTTTATAAAAATGCTTGACTTTTTATAAATGTGTAGTATAATGTTTAATGTAAGGAGTTATTAAACCTATTAAACTTATAAAGATAAGGAGAACGAACATGACACAGAAGGATATCAATAGCAAGTACACCGCGGTAGTAGCAGAGTTTATGGCAAAGGGTTACACAATTAACGCAGGTACGATGAGTGGTAGCCAGGGAGAAATGGCACACATTGATCTTACCAACGGTGAAGAGATTATCAGAGTTCTTCTGGACAGTTTCACTTGGGGATTTTGCCAGCATGGTCTTGAGATTGTCGTTGGTAGAGTAACTGATAATGTTGAGCCTAATAAGCGGGATGGTGTTGGAGCCACCGTTTGGAATAATCATTTGGAAGTTCTGTATAGCGAGCAGTTTTATGAGCTTGGTGAGCACAGAGATTATGAAAAGTGGTACGGCACCAAGGAAGAAGCCGAGACTAAGAATGTTAAGCAGGAAGCAAGATACGAGAATCGTAGAGTGATCAATACGAAGGATTTCTCAGAGGATGCAAAGCAGGTGGTTCTTACATTCGTGAAGCGCCAGCCGAAATGCAAGTCTGTTAAGGTTTCCGATATTACCAAGGTTCAGAAGGTTGTTCGTGTTAATAGTTTTACCGGAAAGGTTAATATTTCTTATAAGGTCACTGCTAAAGGTACTGAGTATATTCTTCGTTGATAGGAGGTTAACATGACATTGACAATAACTGCAATATTTGGAGCACTGGTATTTGCATCTGTTGTATTGGGTAACGTAATGAAGGATTGGGTTTCATATTGTAAACTGTTGTTTATTATGGCATTTTGGTTTTGTATGGTTTGGCTTGGATTTTTAAATGCTGGAGTATATGCAGCAGAACCAAATGTAATTATGAATGGTGTATATGTGGAGTCCCAAGATACAGCTATTGAAATTCAGGAAGCCCCGCCGATCAACCGGATCAGCGAGGATCTGGATGAGCAGGACGCTAATGGGCACCAACTGGTGTATCTAGGAGAATTTAAGCTGACATATTATTGTCCGTGCCGAAAGTGCAACGGTTCTAATGGTGCGATTGACAGATTGGGAAATCCGCTTGTTTGGGGAACCGTGGCAGTCGACCCTAAGGTGATCCCGCTAGGGACTCAGTTGATTATCGATGGGTATGACGCAATCTTCACAGCCCGAGACACCGGAGACGAATGGGTGCAAGGTAATCACATAGATATATTTGTGCCGGTCTCGCACTCTGAGGCCCGGAAGATGGGGCAGGAACGCCGGAAGGTATGGAAGTGGATTGAATGATAGAGTATATTAAAATGCTGTCGTGGAGGAAAAGGTAGACTCTAAGAGGTGTACAAATAGAGAGTGACTTCCGGTTCGATTCCGACGTGGTGCAAGGTGGAAGCTTTAGAGGACGATATAGTCTGTGATGCGCGACGGTCCACATAGGTAAATAGCACTCTCATGTATGGTGCAAATCCATACCGGCAGCATCCTCGAGTGCAACGAGGACTTTGTCTGACGGTGGGAAAGACCACGTGCTGTGGTGGCGTGAATAGGTAGACGCGTAAGACGTAGGATGCCGACTGACTGTAGACAAGTCGCAGGCTGGCATCATGCAAGGTGCAAATCCTTGCCCACAGCAAGCGAGGTTGAGAGCAAATGATACCGATCCTAATGAGCGGCATGAGCGCAATGCCAATCCCATGCTCAAGCTAAATCTGGTGATGTGCGGTTAATCGTTTTACCTTAAAACGACCATGGGGCGGTAGTGGTGTACGCAAAGGGCAATCGGGTGATGTCCGATAGAGTATGCAAATAGACTAACACGGCGGCAATCCATCAGTCGCAGACTTAGGTGCAAAGCCTGACCTCCCCGTTTTATGAGAAGAAAGATTCAACTTTTATAGAAGGGAAAGGGAGTAACAAAATGACAAACAAAGTAGAAAATAACAGTAGCTTTAGAGGCATAGGTTTTACTGGACTGCTTCAAATAGCATTTATAGTTCTTAAGCTATGCCATGTGATTGAATGGTCATGGTTATGGGTTCTTTCGCCTATATGGATATGTTGTATCGTTTTTCTTGTGTTTTTCATTGTTCTAGTGTGGCTTGAAAACAGGTGAACACATGATATTCTAAAAGAAGGGGAAAACAATGACAAAATTTAATCATAGGGAAATTGAAAAGTTACTTAGTGCGTTGATAGGAGCTACATGTCCGATTGCTGATTCCGAAATCGACAGGCAGATTAATGAAAATCTTATGGTGCTGATTGATGTGATTAATTGGTGTCTTGACGGCGTATACAGTGCGGCATCATACAGAAAGAGTCCTTATGGAAGTCAAAGGGTAGTCGGTGAACGAGCCTATGCCGCCATGCTTGAATGGAAAGAGTGGTTGGAGAACATAGAGAACGAATTAGCTTGATGGATAGGTGAACAGAATGGCTGATTATATTCGTAAAGACACAGCAAGGCGTATCATAGACAGTCCGAGGAATCGTGAGCAGATGCTTGCAATATTGAAAGATACACCATCAGAAGATGTCATTCCAGTCTCATGGATTGAGGAGCGAATAAAGTGGCTAATTGGAACGGGCAACGAGTTTGCATTACTTACCGCTGAAACCTTTTTCTCGCTGTTAATGGCATGGAGGGATAAAGCGAAGGATGACTGGGCTTCGTATGAAAAGGATGGCGAACAGAATGCATAACATATGGTGGATAATGGAGGACGGTACAGTCCGGGAATGTAAGGAATGTGTTCATTATCGGGATGGAAGATTAATGAATGATACTTGTCTTGCATGCCGTCATGAGTATGGAGCGCATGACGATGAAGATGCTGAAGAGATGGACTATCCAAAGCGGGATTATTTTGAAAGGAAATGTGAACAGGAGGTGAAGAACAATGGCAAGATATATTAACGCAGATGAATTGTACACTGAGGGATATTGCTTGGTGCGAGATATATACATAAATGGTGCTTTGTTGCGAGATAGCAGAAGCCTTCTTGATGTACCGAGTGAGGATGTACAGGCAGTACGAGAAACAGCCGAGTGGGTGTATGGAGAAAAAGACGGAGCTGATGGTTGGTATTGCTCAAAGTGTGGATTCCATATTCCGTGGTATTACGATTACTACGGGCTGAATAACATCAATTTTATTCGTGATTTTCATACATGCCCACATTGCGATGCAAAGATGACAAAATACACTGGAAAGGATGTTGAGCAGAATGGCAGTATTGATTGACATACCACAACTCGCATATAGGACTTGGGCAATAGAGATACACACAGGCAATCGGATGCTTGATTATGAATTTGAGCGAGAATTGGAAAAAACACTCACGCAGTATCCGTACAGCAAAGACCATGACCATGTGAGGTGATGTGATGGCAAGGGTGAAAGGAGAAAAGAAATGATTACAAAAACATGCGATAGGTGCGGGTCTAAAATAAGCACTGATCCAATGGCAAATGCAATACTACCCATGTTCTTCATACGTAGGATAGAAAGTTTTGCATTAGGGTGGCAGTCTGTTGATTTGTGTCCGAAGTGCGAGAAGATGTTAGCAGAATGGTTAAATGATAAGGTGATGGAACAATGAGATACAGCGCTATATGCGGAATAGTTGAAGCGGGTAACTGCATATACTGTGGTAGACATATAGACGATGGTAGTGACATATTCCTATGTGAAGAGTGCAGAAGAAAGGAAGAGGAAAGAAAGTGCCTACACGAAAAACTAAAGGAGGGGGGCTACCGCTACGGCAAGACCGGGAAGGTCTATTATGGTAAAGGAGCCAAGGTGAAAGCCGACAGACAAAGAAGAGCGATAAAAGCATCACAAAACAGGAGGAAAAAAAATGACTTATTATGACGAGTGCGAATATTACAGCACAGTCGATGACGTATGCAACGTCATCGATTATCCCGCTTTGCAGTGTGAGCAGTGGTGGTATTGCACCTTTGGGTGTAGACAGAAGCATGCGGGGAAGTACGTTAAAGTTAGAGGTACATTCAACAGTGCCAGAAAGAAAATGTTCGACAAGTACGGAGCCGAATGGTCATTCCAGTATTCGGAGGAAGAGTGGGAAAAGATAAAGAACGACCCCGACAGGTGGTGGCCGATGGAAGAAGAACTGGAGGTAATAGTGTGAAAGAGGGGGAACATTGATTTGGTGAACGGAAGGACGGTGATAAATTAAATGGGTAAGAATACATTAGGTAGTGAAGTTCATTACCCTTGTTTAAATTGTAATAAACGGCAGTTAGGTTGCCATAGTTATTGTGTAGATTATCAAAGAGCTAAAGAAAAGACAGCTGAGTTAGTGCGGTTGAAACAGTCTAAGCAGGATATTATAGAGGTGGAAAAAGCTCGTTCTTTAAAGATAAGAAAGCGAATGAATAGAACATGAAGGAATATAAATACTGTTTACGATGTAGACGTCCTCTTAAGAATCCAGAAGCACGTCAACGAGGCTTTGGGGATATATGCTGGAAAAAGATGCAATCGTCTGGTAAAAATAAATTATTTCAAATTACAAAAACTACTTTACATACAGATAAATAAGTAGTATAATGTTTAATGTAAAGAAATACTAAAAACACTATTAAACAGGAGGACTTGAACATGATGAACTTATTCGCACTTCTTAGCACCTTAGCAGATGAGGAAAGTGTTATCGTTCTTACTAATGATGGACGTTGCTTAGGCAATCATTACGCTATTAATTGGCTTGGAACTGGTATGGATCGTTTTTTACAGTCTTGCGAAATTTCTAAGATGACAGTTGAAAACGGTTTCCTTTCCGTAACGATTGATAAAGGTAAGGATTGCTTAGGAACACAGATCTTAGAGCGTGATAGCAATGGTGTTGCGTGTTATAGAAATTTGTACGGTAAGGATTGATAAGAACACTATAAAGGAGGAAAAACTATGGCAACGAAATGGTTCGATATGTGGTATGAGGATAAGCAGTCAATGGTGTCTACCATGCTTAAGAATATGCAGTCAGACATCGAAGCAGGATATAATCCGTTAGGTGGGTGTATCAGAAATCAGCATATGCAGATTGATAGATACATGAAGGAATTTGATTATCAGATGGAAAAACTGGCAGATAAAACAGAAGAGCAGGCAGAGAGATGGTGTTATATGGATCTTAAGAGAAGAGGTGCTATTTCCTGATACCAGTTTACTTACCATCAAATATATAGTATAATATAATAGCGAGGTATATATGGACAATAACGAAATGACTCTGGCAACAGAGCTTCTACACGAATTAAAAGCAAGTGCTAAGAGATGGTTTGTGGCATTTGTGGTAATGGTTATACTGGAGTTAGCAACAATAGCTGGATTTATCTGGTATATTAGTTTGCCGGTAGAAGAATATGCAGAAATATATAATGAGGACGGTAATGCTAATTATATCGGAAATGATATGAATGGGGATTTATACAATGGCACGGATAAGAACTTATCGGAGACGGAGAACAACAGGTAGGCGGAGATAATGCAGTCTATATCTTCTAAAATAAAAAAGTTACAGCAGGCGCTAAACCAACATTTTGGTCAGCGTCTGCTGTATAATAAGCAACAGTGGTATTCTGATGATCAGGATAGGCCCATAACATCGTATGTATTGAAGAAAGCTGTCTGGGATGAGGAGAAGCAGCGGAATCGAAATATAGAGTTATTCAAGTCTACATCGGAAATACAGATGCTATTATATTTAAGGGATATGTGGTATGAGCTCAATGGTTGGGAAGTTCCTAAAGATAATCAGGTCTGGAATGAAGTCAAGCAGAAATACACGGAAAAAGAAAACAGTGTATTACAATCTGCAAAACCGGCCGGGGGAGAATAAAAAGAAATGATAGATGTGATAATAGCAGGAGTAGTAGGTATAATAATAGGAACAGCAATATCTACAATAGTAATATCAGCAATATTAATAAATGAAAGAGAGGAAGAGTAATATGTCTGAAGGAGTAAAATATACTCCAAGAAGTGATACAAATACATTAAAACAATCTACACTCTCTGATAAACAAAAAGCATTTATAGCATATTATCTAGAAGATCATAATATAACTCAGGCAGCTATTAAGGCAGGATATAGCGCAAGAACGGCTGGGCAGGCTGGTAGTAGACTGTTGAAGGACGTTAAAATCCGGGATGAAATTGGTAAATTAGAAGAAGAACGTCGTAAATCAAGTATTGCAACGGCCCAAGAGGTAATGGAATACTTCACAAAAGTAATGAATGGTGAAATAAAAGACCAGTTTGGATTAGATGCACCATTATCAGAACGGACAAGAGCAGCTCAAGAACTTGCTAAACGGACTATAGACTTGGAAAACAGGGTACAAGGTAAGGCAGATGCTGTCGTTGAAATTAAATTGGACTGGAATATGGAATAAATTCTTTGTATAATTTGTATACCAAGTGTCATTTTATTCGGTGGAGAACATATAGGTGGTTGTACAAATTATACAAAAACAGGTGGATATAGCTCAATTGGTCAGAGCATCCGGCTCATAACCGGACGGTTCAAGGTTCAAGTCCTTGTATCCACATACCAAGCCGGATGGTATGATTTTATATTAATATTATGAAAGGAGAAGCTCCTGTTATATGCTTATGAAATCACCTAAATACGCAATGGCAAGCGTTCCGGTAGCCAATATCCAGGCAAATTGACTTCCTTTGCCTGGAGTATAGTCCCTTCGCCAAGCGGTAAGGCAGAGGGTTTTGATCCCTCAATACATTGGTTCGAATCCAATAGGGGCTGTGGTAAGTTGTTTTGCTTGCCTCCTTTCTTATATCCTAAGGCACTCACGCTATTAAGCCTGGGTGCCGAATGTGGGTAGTTAGCACAACGGCAGTGCACGAAGAGTGGTATATTCATGACAGAGTTATCGGGTAAGGCTCCGAATATATCATTCTAATCCAGGTTCGACTCCTGGACTATCCTTTACAGTACATTGCAGTGTAGATTCGTAATTATGCCAAAAATAAATATACCATTAAAAGATTGTATAATCCCGATGTATGCCGATGTTTTGAAAGATATATTTAAGCATGGGCATACTCATTATGTATTCAAAGGCGGAAGAGGCAGTACCAAATCTTCGTTCATTGGTATTGCTATTCCGCTTATTATTATGCAATATTCCACCGTTCATGCTGTCTGTTTTCGTAAGGTAAGTAATACTATTCAGAACAGTATTTATTCACAGGTGGTGTGGGGTATCAATCAATTAGGTCTAGATAGTTTATTTCATATACCAAAGTCTTATGCTAACCCAATAGTGTATATACCAACTGGACAGTGTATTTACTTTAGGGGCTTGGATGATCCTGGTAAAGTCAAATCCATCAAACCCACATTTGGATATATTGGTATTACTTGGTTTGAGGAATTAGATCAGTATGCTGGTGAAAATGAACTTAGAACAACTACTCAGTCAACCATGCGTGGTGGTGAACTGTTTTGGGACTTCAGAAGTTTCAACCCACCCATCAGTAGAAACAACTGGGCAAATGAATATGCTGAGGTAGCAGAAACTCGTGATAATACATTGGTAGTATCCAATACCTATTTAAATGTACCCAGAAAGTGGCTTGGCGAACAGTTTATAGAAGAAGCCGAAGAGCTTAAAGAGATCAACCCGAGAGCATATGAGCATGAATATATGGGGGTGCCAGTTGGTACCGGTGGCGATGTGTTTGCTAATGTGGCAGATCTGGATATGACAGAACTTGTTGGCATAGAAGATCCGTATGGTAATATAATTAAGGAAGTACCTCTTTATCAAACATTTGACCATATATACAATGGCATAGACTGGGGATTTGCTAAGGATCCGTTTCAGTTTGTTAAAATGCACTTTGACAAGAAGCATTTGGACCTATATATATTTGATGAATACAGAACAATGCAAACACGAAATGAAACAGTGTTCAACATACTGTATGATGAGGAGAAGAAAATACGACGTGATGAATTGGTAATAGCAGATAGTGCTGAACCTAAATCCGTCATGGACTTTAAAGCATACGGAGCATGGATACGAGGTGCGGATAAAGGACCAGACAGTGTTCGTTATGGTATTAAGTGGCTCCAAGGTCTCAGACATATTTACATAGACAAAAGGCGGTGTCCTAATGTATTTAGGGAATTCGTCAATTATGAATACGAACAGGATAAAGATGGTAATTTTATAAGTGCTTATCCAGATGCAGATAATCATAGTATTGATGCTACCAGATATGCTATGGAGAAGTATGCTAATAGAAAGGGTAATTAATATGACATTGAATCGTACAAAAGAATTGATGGAATCAGAAAGAGAATGGCTTCGTAATAGAGATGACGTAGAACCAGAAGATAAAGAGCAATTAGAACAAGCATATGATATTGTCATAAGTGTATTACAGGTATTAATTCCTTGGATAGAAAAATAACGGTTTACAGGAAAGGAAATATGTAATATAATATTATGGAGAAGATAACAGAATGGATAACTGTAAACGGTGTCCATGTACCTCTCAAAGAAGGTGAATCTAAAGAAAGTGGTATAAAACGCTTTTTACAGACTCAACAGGATGAGAAGAATAAGGAAAGACAGCTTGCTAAGCAACAGGATGAGACAGATAGGCTGAATGGTAAATTACCAAAGAATCTTTATACAGACGATATCCCAGCTGAAGAAGCAAATAAAACCAGTGATGTACTCAGGCTCGGTACCCATAAGAGGTACACTTTTAAAGAAGGTACATCCATAACCAAGGTGAATGTGTTTGCTGGGAAAGGTGTTTCTAGACCATTTCGTATGGCGGAAAAATATGCCAATAAATATGGTGGTGATGCCTGGGAGTGGCAACACTGTGCAGGTATGGCTACTATCACAAGAGGAGACGTAACATTAGAAAGAGAAGTACATTGGGTCCAAGGTCCTGATGGTAAGATTAGAGAAGCATTTATCAAGGTATATAAGAAAGGAAAATGATATGATTAAGGTAGGCGGTAAGGTAAAGTATATTGGTCCGGATTCAATTGCATATGAGAAAGGAAAAGTCTACAAAGTCACTGATTATGATAAAGAATTAGATATGTATGGTGTTATGTCTGAACTGGATGAAGATTATTACCTGGATAAAGAATTCTTGGAAGAGGTAAAATAATACTTTACATATAAATAAATAAGTAGTATAATGTTTAATAGTTAAATAACACTATTAAACAGGAGGACATAAAATGGGACGTGGAACTTTAAATGCTTCAAGGGTGAATACTAATTCTAGGCCTTATGATAGTTTTGATAAGACTGTGGTAGATACTCTGATCGTAGAACGTGACGGAAGATATCAGATAGAGCAGTATGCCGGTCAAAACTTAGATGAGTATGATTATGCTGCAGAAATGAATCATGATAAGTTACTTACCAATAAATATCAGCAGGATCACGGTGCCTGGTATATGAGAGATATAACACTGGATGATATTTATGACTATCTGAAGAAGAAATACAATTTTAAGGTCTGATAGGTGGAGGTATAATAAGATGGGACGTGGTCAATTAAGTGCATCTAGACGTGAGTCTGGTGGTAGAGGAAATACAAATACACAAAGGGCGACACAATCTCAGATGGAGTCTTTTCGTGCCATAGAAACTTCTTTACGAAGAGATATTGATTTACAAAAGGAGTCATTATATTTACAAAGACCTGGTTCTATTCCAGGCACTGTAAGAGAATATGTTTTGGATACCGGGCTGTCTGGACGTGGAATAGAGCTATATATTCGGGATGTGAGTTCTGACGGAACTGCGTCTTTCGGTGGAGGTACTACCGCGGCTCGGGGTTATTTTAATGTTGCACAACGGGTTGCCAATTTGGAACCGGATATAACAAAGTGGAGAAGACGGAGGAAATCATAATGGGTAGAGGAACTTTATCAGCAAGGCGGTTGACAGGCAGCGGTTCAACTTCTAATCAAAGTGTCGACGAAAGAGTCAGATCATCCAGAGAATATGTAGGCCAGCAAGAAGTTGAGAATCAAATAGATGATTATATAAGATACAATTTAGGAGACGGTGAGACCTCTGCTGGCGTAGATTCATTCCGTATTATTTCAAATCCGGGAGACGGAGAGTTTGGTGATGTGGAGGCTCAGTATCATGTTAATGTGCGTATTCCTATCGGATATGATGATGAAACGGGTAGAATGGAATATGAAACAGATACAGAATATCGTTCCGAAACATTCCAGGTTCGTTTAAGAAATAGAAGGAGATAATGTCCCAGTATTTAAACTTACAAGATAGATTATATCCAGGAGTAGGAGACTATGATATACCAGTCATAGCTCCTACTCAAAAGAATGAAATCAATACTCATTATTGGCTCGGGTTTAATTATGTCAAAACAACTGTAAAGGCAGCACCTAATACAGGAGTACATTTCTTTTTAGATGATTATCAGTTTGAAAGAGTATGGAATACACCAAATATCTATGTACCATATTTGAGAAAATTTAATTGTGTACTTTCACCAGAGTTTTCCGTTTATGTAAACTTTCCAAGAGCGGTACAGATATTCAATCATTATAGAAAGCATTGGTGTGCAGCATACTGGCAGGAGAACGGATTAAAAGTTATACCTACTATAACCTGGGGATGGAAGGATAGCTTTGAATGGTGTTTTGACGGAGAGCCAGAAGGTTCTGTGGTAGCTGTCAGCAACGTCGGTTGCATGCAGAACAAAGAGATGCGCAAATTATTTAATGAAGGTTATGAAGAGATGTTAAGACGTTTACAACCTGAGTTGGTATTATTTTATGCGCATACATTAGATGATTATAAAGGTCCGGTAAGATATATAAAGTATATGAATGGAATGACGGAGGAAACTGAATAATGTCATTTTGGTCAACAATATCTTACAGATTAAGGGAGATTTTAAAAACTATGATTGGTGCAAGAACAATTGAGCAGACCCTTCATGTAACTCCTGTTATCTCCAGCAAGATGGAGCAAGCTATTCAAACTTGGTCGGATCTTTATAAAGGAGAAGCACAGTGGGTTCATGAACCGTCCACAGCAGATCCGTCAAGAGTTGTTTCGTTAGGACTTCCAGCAATGATTGCAAGTGAAAAAGCACGAACAGCTCTTATTGAGTTTAATTCAGAAATAACCACACCAACGGAAGAAGTGGAAGTGGACAATCCTAATTATGAGGAACCCAAACCTAACCTATTTGGTATTTTAGTGCCCACAGCAGAGCCCCCTACAATTATAGAAGATAGACCTATAGGTTCCACAGATAGGGCTGAGTTTCTTAATTCTCAATATGAAAAATTAAAGAAACAGTTACGGAAGCAGATTGAATATGGTATTGCTAAGGGTGGTCTTGTTATTAAGCCGTATGTGGTAAAGAACGAATCCGAAGATGCACAGACAACCTACACAATAGAATTTGATTATATTCAAGCCGATGCGTTTTATCCGTTATCTTTTGATGCTACTGGTAAGATAACAGAAGCAGCTTTCCTTCAAACCAAAGCAGATAAGAATACAGTATACAGAAGACTTGAATACCATAAATGGGAAGGCAATAGTGTTAGAATAGTCAATAAAGCATATAGGTCTACCTCTAATACCAATTTACAAGGTGATATGACTGGTGTGGATTTAGGCCAAGAAGTTTCTCTTACAGAGATCCCGGAGTGGGCTACTCTTCAACCTAGCACGGTTATAAGAAATGTTACTCAGCCTCTATTTGCATATTTCCGTATGCCGGAAGCTAATACAGTGGATCCTTCCAGTCCGTTAGGTGTTAGCGGTTATAGTAGAGCAGTTAGTCTCATAAAAGATGCCGATATGCAATATTCCAGAATGTTATGGGAATATGAAGGTGGTGAACTTGCTATTGATATTGACCGAGATGCTCTAAAGACAATAGTGGATGCCAAGGGTAACACTGTGGAGCGTCTGGGTGCTATGCAAAGCAGGTTATATCGTAAGGTAGACCTGGGTGCTGAAGGTGATACTTACCAACCGTATGCACCAACACTTCGTGATACGAGTTATATACAAGGTCTTAATACGATTCTTATGAGAATTGAGGACGTATGCGGTATCAGTAGAGGTACACTTTCTGACAGTGCTGACATTGCAAGAACTGCCACTGAACTTAAGATTCTTAAGCAAAGAAGTTATCAGACCAACGCAGATATTCAGCAGTCCATTGAAGATACACTTCGGGAAGTTATTTATATCATGAATGTGTATTGTACGCTGTATGAAATTACTCCGGAAGGTGAATACGATGTCAACTTTGAGTGGGATGATAGTATTATAGTAGATGTGGACATGGAATTGTCTAAGCGTATAACTCTTCAGCAGAATGGTCTTGCAAGTAAACTTGAGAACAGAATGTGGTACTTCGGTGAAACAGAGAGACAGGCCCAGGAAGCACTTGCTAAGATACAGGATGAGACAATGCAGGATATGAGTAATGAAATGGCTATGAATCCGGATCTTAATAATCCAGAAAAGGAGTAAGACATGGAAAACCAGTGTCCTTGTTTAACATGCAATAGAGATTGTTCTGGTTGGGCGGTAACCTTTTGTTGTGCTTGGTGTCATTGGTTTTACAAAGATCCTGATTGTCGTAATTGCGGAGAAGCCTAATGTTAAGTGATGATGCTATAAACAACTTAATACAACCTATTGTGGATCGTCAGGAAGCCATCAATACATTCGTTCTTCAATTAATCGCCAACAGACTTGGACAGATAGGAACCATGTCCAAGTCTGATTTATGGCGATTACGCATGATGTTTGAGATGGGTGTAGATGCTCAAAAATTAAACAAAGAATTATCACGAATAACAAATCTCCAGGTTCGTGATATAAGACGCATTATTGAAGAAGTAGCTCGGGATTCTTATTTAGACGTCAAACCATTTTATGATTATAGGGAACTTCCATATATACCATTTGCAGAGAATAAACGAATTCAGCAGATTGTAAATGCTATTGCTGTCCAGACTTCTAATACTTATGTTAATTTATCCAATTCTAAGATGATTGGTATGGTAACACATGATTCCATAACAGGTAAACGAAAGGTATTTAGGTCCGTTGAGTCTACTTACAAAACAACCATAGATCAAGCTATTCAAGCATCTCAATCCGGCATTATTGATTATCAAACTGCTATAAGAAGATCTATGAAACAGTTGGTAGATAGTGGTATCAGACGATTAGCTTGGGATTCTGGTTATACTCAAAGATTAGATACGGCAGTAAAGCGAAACATATTGGATGGTATACGTCAAGTTAATCAACAGGTTCAGAATGCTACGGGTGAAGAGTTTGGGGCAGATGGCATAGAATTAACGGCACATTTTAATCCTGCTCCAGACCATGCTTCTGTGCAAGGTCACCAATTTACAAAAGAACAGTTTGAACGAATGCAAAGTGGTATGTCTTGTAAAGATGTTCAGGGTAGGACATATGCTGGATTCCCAAGAGCCATAGGAGAGTTGAACTGTAAACATCTTGCTTATAGTATAATAATAGGTCATGCTAAGCAGAATTTTACAGACGCACAATTAAAACAAATATTAGCTGATAACGAAGTGGGTTATACATTTCCAAATGGTAGACACCTAACAGGTTATGGTTGTTTACAATATCAGAACCAACTTGCTCTTAAGGTTCGTCAAGCTAAGGATGGTCAAATAGCAGCTAGACAAATGAAGGATGATGAACTTGCTAAAGAATACCAAAGAAAAGTGAATAAGTATGTTCAACAGTATAATGCATTCAGTAAAGCTGCTGGTATAAGCGAACGAAAAGATAAGTTGACTGTATCTGGTTATCGAAGAATTTCTACCAAATAAGTTATTTACAATACCATAAATATATAGTATAATAAACAATGTAAATATATACAGTTTAATTCGCGCGAAAACTGATATGTTTAGAGTTCCGGACCGCTCTATACATATCAGTTTTCATATAAGGAGAATAATTTGGAGAGCATACTTTCTTCGCTTATAGTTGGTGGGTTGGCATTGATAGGAGTCATAATAACTAACTATTCAAGCAATAAAGAGATAGCGCATAAGCTAGAAACATCTCAAGCCGTCACTGAGGCTAAGATTGACCATTTGACAGAAGAAGTTAAAAAGCATAACAACTTTGCTGTTCGAATACCTGTTATGGAGAACCAGATTAAAACTATATTTCACGAATTAAATATGACACCAGCAGATAAGTAGACATAAAGTCTTTTATCATAGAGTCTAACATGGGGACGATTAAATCTATGTATATTCACCCGGACACTGTAATCCGGCAATATAAATAACAGATATAAAGAATATTAGGAGGAATTTGTAACATGACAATTGAGCAGCTCTTTGAAGGTGCTGAAAACGGTACGCTTACACTGGAACAGTTTAAAGCCGCTGTGAAATCTAATAATGCTAAATTCGTTGATATCAACGAAGGCAATTATGTTTCGAAGCACAAGTATGACGATGATATTAAGGGTCTAAATAATCAGATCGAAACTCTGAATAGTACCATAACTCAACGTGATGGGGACTTGGAACAGCTTAGAAAAGATTTGGAAGCAGCCGGAACCAATCAGGAAAGTCTACAAGCACTGCAAACAAGCTTCACCGATTTACAAGGTAAGTACGATGCAGATACTAAAGCATATAAGAGCCAGTTAAAGAAACAGGCGTATGAATTTGCCGTGAAAGAATTTGCCAGTGGTAAGAAGTTTACCAGTCAGGCAGCAAAGAGAGATTTTATCAATTCCATGATTACAAAAGACCTTAAGATGGAAGGGGATAAAATTTTAGGAGCAGAAGATTTCGTAACAGCGTATTCTGCGGATAATGCAGATGCGTTCGTTGTGGAAACACCTCCGGATCCTGAACCTAATCCCAAACCAACTTTTGTAAACCCGACTCCGGGCGGACAACCTAATGAAGTTAATGGTTTTACTTCGGCATTTCATTTTACAGGAGTAAGACCGATTCCAAATCAAGGAGGAAATAATTAATGGCAGCACTGAATTACGCAACAGAGTATAGCAGAGCACTGTCTCAGATGTGGCCGTATGTTCTTAACTTCGGCGCACTTTATAGCACCCCCAATAACAATAGATATCGTTGGGTAAACGCTAAGACGATTGAGATTCCGTCTATCAGCACCACAGGTCGTGTTAATGCAGACAGAGATTCTATTGCTACTGCGCAGAGAAATTATGACAATGCTTGGGAGACCAAGACCCTTACTCATGAGAGAAAGTGGTCTACTCTGGTTCATCCGATGGACATCGACCAAACTAATATGGTAGCCACCATTGCCAATATCACCCAAGTGTTCAATGAGGAGCAAAAGTTCCCGGAGATGGATGCATATACCATTTCTAGACTTTTTAGTCTGTGGACTGCGATTGATGATCCCACTTCGCCCACGCCTGGCACTAAGAGAGCTGCAGATACTACCACCCTGAGTAAGACCAATGTACTGGCTGTCTTCGATGCGTTGATGCTTAAGATGGATAACGAGAGAGTTCCTGCTAACGGCAGAATTCTGTATGTTACCCACGAAGTTAAGTCCATGCTTAAGAATGCTCAGATTGATGCTAATAACACTCTCGGCAGAAGCATTGATGTAACTTCTGGACCGAATGCTATTGACAGACGTGTAAGCAGACTGGATGAAGTTCAGGTAATTGGTGTTCCGGCAACGCTGATGAAGACCGTTTACAACTTCACCTCCGGTTGGGCAGTTGGTACTGGTGCAAAGCAGATCAACATGTTCCTGGTACATCCTGCGGCAGTTATTACGCCGGTATCCTATACCTTCTCCAGACTGGATGAACCGAGTGCAGGTTCTGAAGGTAAGTACATTTATTACGAAGAGTCTTTCGAGGATGTATTTATCCTTAATAAGAAGTCCGGCGCAATCCAGTTCAATATAGAAGCTACTACATAAAGGAGAGTAATATGTCTAATATCGTTCATGTACAAAGAGCTAATGTAATTCTGGATATTAAGGAAGAGCAGAAGCAAAGGTATGTCGATATGGGCTATGATGTTATTGACGATAAGGGGAACGTAATAGTCAAAAGCGTTCCCCAAGACATCTTAGGGTGGCAGACTGCTTATGCAGATCTTCAAAAAGCGCTTGCTAAGGTTGAAGCAGAAAATGCTAAGCTTAAGGCGCAGCTTAAAGAATTTTCCAAACCGGAAACGGAAAAGAAGTCTAAGAAATGAAGATAAGGAGATAATCTATGGACTTATATTTAAACTATCCTAAATATCAAGATATGGGTGGTAGATTATCTCTTGATGCCTACACCGATTTAGCAATTCAAGCCCAGATGGAAATTGATTGGTATACATTCGGACGTATCAAAAAGTTTGAAACTATACCTGACGAAGTAGAATGGTGTGTATTTAAGTTGGTTCAACTATTAGCAAGTAAACAATCCGCAGCTTCTGGTGGAACTGAATACACTAATGCTTCTTTACCTGCTTCTGTTGCAAGTCAATCTAATGATGGTGTATCTGTTAGTTATAATACGTTGTCTGCAAGTGAAATAGTAGCATCATCTAAATCTGAAATGGAAGCTATTATTCAAAAGTACCTTAATACCGTTCGAGATAGTTTAGGCAGACGAGTTCTGTATAGAGGTTTATATGGGGATGAATAATTATCCTGTCTGGTGGGATACGACATTAACAATATATAACAGATATGAGGACCCACAGACACAGGTTATTCATTGGCACAGAACCGTGGTTAAAAACTGTTTTTGGAAGTACGTAGGTAATAAAGTAACTGTAGGCGACACAACATTAGAAACCAACAATACCATATGTCGTATCCCTAAAGATAGTAGATATAAAGATAAATATGAATGGGTATCTTTACCTAATGATATGATGTCTAAATATTTTACCTTAGGGCAAAATGATATAATAGTTAAAGGTGAAGTGACAGACGAGATCAATGAATATCAATCCGGTAAGCGTTCTACTGACCTGCTAAGTAAATATAAATCTTTACAAGGTTGCATATTAATTGAACAGGTTGGTAATAATACAGGAATTGGTAGGTGTAATGAGCATTATTATGTATCTGGTGTATAATGGCAACAATTAACATCAATGTACAAATTGATAACGTAGCTATTGAACGAAAGTTAGAAGAGCTGTGGACTCCGGAAACGGCATTAGAGTGTCACAACCTACTTGCTAAAATGTGTGATCCTTATGTCCCATTTTTACATGGACCGTTATCCCAATCCGGTATGGCTAATGTTACTCCAGATGGTGTGACGTATAATACACCATATGCCAGGTACCAATATTATGGAACTGGTTTCAATCATACATTAGATTTTCACCCATTAGCTTCTGCTATGTGGGATCAGGCTATGCTTAGAGACCATCGAGACGAATTCGTTGCTCAGATAAAGGAAATTCTTAGAAGAAGGATTAATTGATATGACGGATAAGAATAAGGCAATAATAGAATATCTATTACAGTGTCCGCAGATTCAAGAAAGTCCATTATACTTCAATTTTATCAATGCGAAGGATTCTACAAAGCAAATAATAACTCAAGCAGATGATGTCACACTTAATCGAGTCTATGTCGACGGGTCCGTTGCTAAGCGTTTTACATTTACCATCATTGATTTTAGAAGCATATCTTCGCAAGCGTTGGTCAAAATTGCAGGATATGATAATGAAAATGTGGAGGACTTATTAGATATTCAAGGTATTGTGGATTGGATATCAGATCAAAACGATGCAAAAAATTATCCGAATTTTGGAGAAAACTGTATCATAGACGAGATCCGTGCTACCACCAACACTCCGGCATTGAATGGTATTGATAATACTATAAGTCCACCCCTTGCTAAATACGGTGTTACCATTGTAATTTTATATATTGATACAAGTAGGAAAATTTGGAAATAGGAGGAATTGATACATGGCTATTAATCAGTTCAATCTTAGTGCAGGTCAGAGAGCTGAAAGAAAACTGCTTATCACCGTAGCGGAATGGTCTGAGCAAGGTACCAATAATGAGCTTACCCAGGTAAGAGAAATATTAGGTACTAGAACGGAAGATTCCAGCATCGAATATAATGCAGATATTGCAACCTCTACTGATATCAGAGGATTTAACTATACTGATATCAACAGAACTCAGCCGCAGCAAGATTTTGATCCGTACCTTATTCTTGGTGGATCTAAGCTTGGTGCTAAGCTGAATGATATAAGACGTAGAAATGCTCTTAGTGAGCTTAATCAGTTTACTGTTTATGTTATTACGGCATTCGTCGGAGACGCAACAAATGGTTATGATGCAGAAAAGCATGTAAACTGCACCATTGCTTATAATAGTATGGGTGGTGATGCTAATGTTAACTTCCCGATCTCCGTTTACTTCAGTAACGATTCGGTAACTGGTAAGGTTGATAAGCTGAGTGATGATTTCGTATTCACTCCGGATGTAACTGTTTAATAAAGGGTGATTTATATGGCAATCAAGAAAGAGGCAGATATTCAGAATAATCCAAATATTATTGACATTGATTTATCATCTATTGAAAAGAAACAATATAGAATCAATGGCGATAATACTAAAATTATTGAGCTCAACCCGTCCGATATGAATATCATAACTCGTCTCAGCGAAGTGTATGGTAAACTCAAAGGACTTGAAACAGATTTCAAGGAATTAGAGAATATTAATATCGACGCAGATAATGAAGAAGGGTTCACTCAATTATCAGATAAGGTTAAAGCAATAGATAATAAGATGCGAGAGTATGTAGATTATCTGTTTGACTATCCTGTGAGTGAAATCTGTGCTGGAAACGGGTCTATGTATGATCCTATTGATGGTAAGTTAAGATATGAGCATATTATAGAGGTTCTTGCCGGACTCTATGAGACTAATATCAACTCCGAGATCAAGAAGGTTCAGGCTCGTATGAAGAAACATACGTCTAAATATACTCATAAATGATAAATTATGAACTGCCATATAAAGTAGACATAGGGGAGCAGTCTTTTACAATTAGAAATCGTGGTGATTATCGAATGGTATTAGACTGCTTCGATGCTCTCAATGATACGGAATTAGAACCGAATGAGAGAGTAGCGTGTGCTCTTATAATATTCTATGAAGATATTAATTCCATAAGTGATTTCCAGAAATTTTCCGATTTGTCTGAAGCCGTTCGGCAGATGTATAAATTCTTTAATTGCGGACAGGATGAATCTCCAGGGGCACAGACAAATTATAAATTGATAGATTGGAACAAGGATTCAGCATTAGTATCTTCCGCTATTAATAAGGTAGCCGGTAGAGAGATACGAGCTGAATCCTTTTTACATTGGTGGACGTTTATAGGATATTATACAGCCATTGGAGAATGCGCTTTATCTACTATAGTGCATATAAGATATAAGATGGCTTCCGGTAAGAAACTTGAAAAACATGAACGACAGTTTAAACAAGATAATCCTCAATATTTCGCTTGGGATGCAAGAACGATTCAGCAAAAAGAAGCTGATGATCTGGCTAAATCCTTATGGAACGGAGGTGAAACTATAAATGGCGGAAACTGATGTTACCCTCAAGGTTGGTCTAGATAGCTCTGAGGTGCTCAAAGAAACAAAAAATATGCAGGCCCAGGTCCATAAGGCTTTGGATAGTGGTAAGGATTCTAAATTCTTAAGATCCTATGATACACAAGCATCCAGGTTAATATCTAAGCTTGAGACATTGCAGAGAAAACAAGATAAACTTGCAAATACATCTATAGCACCGGAAGGTTATAAGGAAGCAGAGCGTACCTTAGCGAGCCTTAATAAGCAGGAAGATAGACTTCTAGAACGAATGCAGATATTTAAGGCTAATCTGGGTGAAGCAGACCAAGGTAAATCTAGTTATAAGCTTGCTGCTGAGTATAAGCAATATGGTACTATGATGCAGCAACTAGAGATGGTTCAAGATAAAATTGAAGAAACCAGAGCCGATTTAAAGTTACTCGAACAGGATTTTACAACGGGTGCTGACACTCCTGAGTTCACTTTTCTTGGTTCTCAAATAGATGATGTTCAAGGTAAGTTAGTTTCTCTGAACGCGGCAGCTGCCGGTCAACTTACAAATTTTGGTGCAACATTTAAACGATTAGGTGCATCATTAGCAGATTTTGGTAGAAAGTATACCAGTTGGTTTGAAAGTATTATAGGTAAAATCAAGCAAGCCACTGTTGCTCATAAAGAGTTTTCTAGTAGTTCTCAAAATGCGGGTATAAGTGCTAAAAAGTTATTTGGTGTTCTTTTGAAATACGGACTTGGTGTTAGGTCTTTATACTTTCTGTTTCGTAAATTACGAAGTGCAACTGTAGATGCATTTAAACAGTTAGCAAAAGAAAGTCCTGCAGTCAATTCCCAGATATCTGCATTGTCTTCTGGATTAACTCAACTTAGAAATTCTCTTGCTACGGCATTTCAACCTATCCTTGCTGCCATAGTTCCAATTTTAAGCACCTTGATATCGTGGTTAAATTCTGCAGCCGCTGCTATAGCAAACTTCATAGCTGTATTAACTGGTCAGTCTGTTATATATAAAGCTACCAAGGTCACGAATGATTTTGCAAAATCGCTCAAAAAGGCAGGTGGTGCTGCTGGTGGCGCTGCAAAAAAAGCTAAGAAAGCATTTGCAGATTTTGATGAGATTCATGTCATTGACCTTAAACAGAATGATTCTGGTGGAGGTGGTGGTGAAGCTCAGTTTGAAGAAACAGAGGTTGCCGCAAGTGCCTTTGCAGAAAAGGTGAAAGACATAATGTCTCAGCTGTTTAATCCGCTTAAGCAAGCATGGGATACGGTTGGCGAGTCCGTAATGATAGCATGGAAATTTGCCCTTAATGAAATTAAGGCATTGGCTATTGCTATTGGGCAAGATTTCTTAACGATGTGGCAACAGGATGCTACCGTTAGAATATTCGAGAATCTATTATGGATATTGACAGATATCGGGTTGATTGTAGGTCATCTTGCTCGTAATTTCCGGGAAGCTTGGCAGGAAAATGAGACCGGACTTCATATACTGGAAAACATAAGAGACATAATTGGTATAATAGTTCAGCATATCAAAGATGCTGCAGATTATACCGTTATATGGGCGGCAAATTTGGATTTTGGGCCGCTACTTACGTCTATAGAGAATTTCACTAAAAATATACAGCCTCTGATTGACGGCATAGCTGGTATAATTCAAGACTTTTATACTCAGTATCTGTTGGAGATTGTTAGGTGGGTCACAGAAGAAGGAATACCTCAGTTACTGGATTCTTTCGGTAGATTAGGTACAGAAATCGATTGGGAGACGTTAAGATCTACACTGTCTGAAGTTTGGGATAATTTGTCTAAATTTACAGAAAATGTTGGTCAGGGTCTTATAGATTTCATTGACGATATGGTAACTGGAATCACAGATTTAGCTAATTCTCAATGGTTTCAAGATTTCCTTAAAAATGTATCGCAGGCATTGGCAAATATAAGTCCAGAACAAGTTAAATCTATAGCAGAGTCGTTCTTATTATTATATGGTGCTTTTAAATTATTTGAAGGGCTCACCGTTATTTATACATTAGGTAAGACTCTCGGTGGTTGGGGTATATTGTTTGCAGGACTTGCTCTTGCGGTAGCCGCATTTGTTGATATATGGGTTAACGGATTAAATGATGCTAATTCCATACTTCTCATACTTGGCGGAACGATTGCTGTGATAGGGGCGGTGATATTAGGTATTCCTGCTACCGTTGCAATCGTGGTTGCAGGTATAATTGCATTTGTGGCATTACTTGTTATAGGCTTAGCTCGACATTGGCAAGATCTTAAAGATCAAGTTAAAGAGTTATGGCAGAGTATAAAAGATTACTGGGAGCGAGTTAAACAAAATACTCAAGAACTTTGGGATGCCGTAAAAGAACATATAATGACTCGTGTTAAGGAGACTAAAGAAAATGTTGTTAATTTCTTTACCAAGATGCGAGATAAAATAACAGAAATATGGAATTTTATTAAAACAAAAACTGTTGAAATATGGAATAATCTTAAAGCTTGGTTAGAAGAAAAGTGGAATTCCATAAAAGAAAAAGCTAGAGAAACATTTGAATCTATACGAGATAAACTTAAAGAAGTATGGGACAATGTTAAGCAAAAGGTTGAGGATACATGGAATAATATCAAGAGTTGGGTATTACAGCTTTGGGAAGATATTAAGAAGGGTGCAATTGAAAAATTTGAGCTTATTCGAGATACAGTAGGTAAGATTTGGGACACTATGAAAGAAAAGGTAACCACTGCTTGGGAAGGTATGTGGGGTGGCATTAAAGATGCTATCAATAATATATTAGGTGGTGTTGAAAAGTTTGCTAATGGTGTTGTGGATGCTGTAAACAAAGTTATAGATGCTCTTAATAGCTTCGTAGATGTTGATATCGATGTTCCGGATTGGGCTGAAGATCTTACAGGAATCGGTGATTTTCATATTGGATTAGATATACCGAATCTTAGTCATGTTTCTATACCCAGATTAGCACAAGGTGCTGTACTGCCTCCTAATGAGCCGTTTATGGCTATGTTGGGTGATCAGAGAAGCGGTACTAACATAGAAGCTCCGTTGGATACCATAAAGCAAGCGCTGGTAGAAGCTATGTCTGAAACAAGTAATAACAGTAACCAACCGATAGTGCTTAATTTTACTGGTAATTTAGCTGCATTAGCAAGAATTATGAAACCTGAACTTGATAAGGAATCTGCTAGACGAGGCATTAGTTTAGTTGTTAGGAATGGAGCAACAGCATGATAAGATCTACATCAGATTTATTCACAATTGATGGCAAAGGGTATAATCTACTGGTTGAGAAATTGGAACGCACCGGTGAGGTGACAGATACAGAAGCATCTGGTAGAACTGGTGATTATACTATGCACAGAGATATTATAGGAACTTTCTATAATTATAAGGTCACTTGTCGAACGGTGGATTATAGTGAAGATGCGTTGAAGTCTTATGACGAATTTTTCCAGACGATAACAGCACCTGTACCAAGTCATGATGTATCCTTCCCATATGGTCAAGAGACTTTGGAATTTAAAGCATACGTCACTAAAGCTGTGGACACTCTTATTCGTATGGACGATAAAAACATATGGGGATATGAAGGTGTTCAAGTTAGTTTCATAGCAATGGCTCCTCAAAGACGGAGGATTTAATTTATGGCTCAGTGGGATAATCAAGTTACTTCAAATGGAGAACAGTATTATTCCGATTCCTCAGTATTACTCGTGGAGGCAAATAGCATACCAAATTATGCTTATTGCCTCCCGGAGTATGCTGGGTTGGACGGAAATTTTGTCAATGTTCCGGATGTTATTTCTACAAAAAATAATGGTTATATAAGTACATATGTCAGTGATGACAACGGTTATTTTGCCCAAGATGAGCAACCTGTATTAAATATAAAGTTTGACCGAGATAAAACCAGTGACGGTATTATTCTTACATTTAATACTGCATCCGGTGATTATTGTACTGAATTAACAATAGAATGGTTAAAAGATGGAGATGTAATGGCAACAGAAACATTTTATCCGGATGCCGTTACTTATTTATGTAGTCATAAAATTTCAGTATTCAATGAAGTTAATATCATTTTCAGTAAAACATCCAGACCTAATAGATATATATGGGTGGGTTATATTGAAAACAGACGATTAACAGATGCCGGTGGGCTTAAAATAGTATATGAAGATGTTGCTCTTGTAGATTTGGAAAATATCGTATTGACAGCTACCAATATGCGTTCAGATGCTAACATACGAAATATATTGAATTATAATCAAGGATTTCCTAATTTTGCAATGGCATATGATGGCTATGCGATATTGAACTCTGATTTTGTAAATGTTCCAGTAGATTTATCTGCTGTACCGTTTATTGGTAGTACAATGAGTGACGAAAATGGTGAGTTTGCTGTCTCCGATAGACCTACCATTGATATGGATTTGACAGGGGGAACCTATTCAAGTGTAGGTTTGACTTTCACATTTAATGATGCTTCTCCAGAAGACTATGTCACAGAAATGACTATACAGTGGTCTAGAACCACAGGCGGTACGACAGAAGTTTTATTAGAACAAGATTTTTATCCGTCAAGTTCTAACTTTTTTGCGTATGCTCCGGTTGAATATTATAACCACATAAAGATTATTTTTAAGAAAACCTCTAAACCATACCGTCCTGTATTCTTGACTGAAGTATTATTTGGATTGTACCGCATATTTAATGATGACGAAGCATATAATGTGGACTGTAATATGGAGGTCAACGAAATAAGTGAAAGTATAAGCAGCAATACATTGAACTTCTCTGTTAAAACAGAATCTCCATATAGATTTATATTCCAAAAGAAGCAGCATATTTATATCTACTTTGATGAAAAGTTATTAGGTAGATTTTATCTCAAGAGTGGATCCAAGAAAACGATATGGGATTACGACATTGAGTCTCACGATATTATCGGCGTATTAGACGGAAATAAATTCTATGGTGGTATTTATACCAATAAATCAGTCAACGAGTTAATCTCAGAAATATTGCAAGATGAGGATACGGAATGGTTCCTAGATCAATCATTTTCTAGCACTCGTGTATCTGGTTATTTACCTATAGGTACAAAGAGACAAGCGTTGCAACAAATTGCATTTGCGATTGGAGCTATAATTAATTCAAGCTACGATAGACCGCTTCAGATTTATCCTGTTCCCACCCTTGTTACAGCAAACTTTCCATTATCTGAAACATTTTTGGGATTATCTGTAGACAGCGAAGATATCGTTACTGGTGTAAGCGTTAATTCTCATCAGTATACACAATCTACAGAATCAGTAGAATTATTTAAGGGTACAATGGCGGCAGGGGAATCCATAACTGTAGAATTCAGTGAACCTGCTCATACACTTTCTGTTTCTCCTTCAGCATCTGTTACGTTTACAGGAAATGCTAATTATGCAATTATAACTAATAATGGTGCTGCCAGAGAAATAGTATTATCTGGTCGTAAATATAACCATCAAATTATAACGGTTACTAAGCAGGATCAGAATATAACCGCATTTAAGAATGTGCTGGAGGTGCAAGACGCTACACTGGTTAGTCCCAATAATGTTCAATCGGTTGTTGACAGGTTATATGATTATTACAGGAGTAACGAAACTATATCTGCTAAAGTAAGAATAAAAGAGCAGGAACTTGGCGAACTTGCTACCATAACCAGTAATTTTGATGGCACAAAAGAAGGATTAATAACTGGTATGGATTTTATATTTACTAAAGAATTAAATGCAAATATTACCATTAAATAATATACAATTTGGTATAAATATAGTATAATATTAATATGAGGTTTGCTATATGAAAACAATGACTGAATATGATCCGAATATAGATGAACAGCTTATATTTGATCGGACCCAAGCTGATATTATAAATAGGACTCCTCTAAAATTTGCCGGCGATTATGTTATGTTAAATCGCATAGAGAATGCCTGTTTATTTATGTCGGAGCAGTTAGGTCTTCATCTCGTATGTAAAGAGTGGGAGCCCGAGGACTGGAGATATCAGTCTGAGATGGATAGAATTAAGAATAACATAAATACTATAAGAGAATCATATTTCGTGGATCCTACAACTCCTGCTACCCCATCCAGTATAACATTATCTTCGTATACTCAAGCAAATAATGTTGAAAAAATATTATATGACTTAGTCACTCGTAGAAAGAGTGACGTATCTGGTATGCATAGATTTCCGTTTAAACTGGGTATGCGTACATTTGGTAATAGTTATCGGAGGTAATTATGGCATTAAAGACTGATTATAAAGACGATGTATTTTCTGGGAATAGAAAATATGAAATGATAACGAATCAAGACGGCTCAGTTTCGTTTGTGGATCAAACTGTTTATACGCAAAATGGTGATATATTTAATGCGGCAGACATAAATGATATAACAACTGCTATTAATAAATTGAATACTGTTTTATCTGTTTCAGTACCTCTTGCAAGTTGGTCCAATTCTGTTCCATATACGGCAACGATTACGGCAACGGGTATAACTGCTCAATCATCTCCAGTATATGATTTGCTTATCCCGGACGGCACTTCCACAGCAAATGCAGAAAAAATGATTGAGTCTTTCTCATATATCAATAAATTAGTCACAGCGGCAAATTCTATAACATTATATTGTTATGAGGATAAGCCTACCATTGCATTAACTCTTCAGTTAAAGGGAATTTGATATGGGATATGGTATAAAAATAGGTGGTCATACAGTATTTAAAGCTTTTTTACGAATACAAGCAAATGCAGGTATTACAGTTACCGTTTCTGGTCCTGATCCAAAATCAGGTACTGTACCGTCGAGTGGTATACTAGAATTTGAAGTTCGTAAGAAAGGATCATATACCGTGACATCCGGGGACGGTGCTTCTACGTCAGTTACCGTAGAAACTCGTGGTTACACATATAATATTGACGTTATACTGGAATCATATATATCCGTTACTGCAAATCCAAATATTACAGTTACTGCTTCTCTTGGAACTTATTCTCAAAGTGGCACAACCGATTCAAGTGGAAAAGCAACTATTGCGGTATCTAGGTTGGGCAATTATACGGTAACAACTGCAGATGGTGCTTCTGGTACGGTTAATGTACTAGCAGATGGTTCTACTTATTCTATAAATGTTGTATTTTCTGCAACCGTTACCATAACGGCAAATCCAAGTGCGACAATCACACTGACGAAAAGTGATAACAGTAATATCACATATTCTGGATCGGCAACAACTGCTGGAGTATGTAAAATAACTGTTAAGTATAAAGGTACGTTTGATGTATCTACAAATAATAATGCCTCCTATGGAGCCGAAGGTAATACATCAAGTGTAACGGTTTCTGCGAATGACGGTTCTTATACCGGACAATTTGTTAAGTTGAATATTCCGGCAAGCATTGCTGTGAGTCCCTATAGAACGAATGCGTTATGTGTATATTGGACAAAACCATCTGCTCATTGGACAGGATGCAATATAAGATATAATGAAAACTCTACAACTGCACCCGCAAGTAGAACTGCAGGTACAGATCTAGCAACTGGTGCCGGTGAAACTGTAAGAACAGCAAATTATACCGCTGTAAATGGATATGCAAAAACTGGTTTAAATACAAGTTATAATTATGCGTTTGCCGCATTTAGTTATATTACTATTAATAACGTATCTTATTGGTGTGCAACTTCCAGAACAGCTACCGGAAAACCTGCTAATTATGTAGGTGCTACTCAAACGATTACGGCATCTAATGCTTCCTGGAAAGTGCCGAATGGGTGGTATAAGTTAAGAGCATGTATTGTAGGTGGCGGAGGCGCTGGTGGAAATGCTGGAGCCAGTAGTGCAACAGCTGGTGGCGGAGGCGGAGGCGGTTTTGTTAATAATACAGGTGATATATCTGTAACACCAGGTCAGAGCATTGTGGTTACTGTTGGTAACGGTGGGTCTCCAAATTCTGTAATAAAAGGACGAGGAGGAACCGGAGAAGCTTCATCGTTTGGATCATATACAGCCAATGGTGGTATGGGAGGTAAAGGATCTGGTAGCATAGCAGATAATGGTAACTATGAGTACGGTGGTGGTAAAGGTGGTTCTGGAGGCGGAAGCGCTGGTAAAAATGTTACGAGTTTAATACGTCCGCGAAGTGGAGGTAACGGTGGTTCAAATGGTGGATCCGGAGAAACTATGACGACATCAAGCTATGGTACGAGTACGTGGTATTATTTTGGTGGCGAGGGTCAAGGTACCACTACGAAAGCATTTGGTGACGGAACTGCATATGCCGGTGGCGGTGGCGGTGGAATGGGAGGTTCCCTTTCTCAATCTGGAGTAACGATTGCTGTGGGTGGATCTTACGGCGGCGGTAACGGTGGTTCCTATAATAGTGGTACATATACAGCTCCAGGTAACGGTACAAAGAATTCCGGTGGCGGTGGCGGTGGTTATTCAGAGGTTGGTTCCGATGGTGTCGCTCTTGCTAAAGGAGGTTCCGGTGGTAGCGGTATAATTATTGTTAAATGCGTGGCATAAGGAGAATTATATGATTTGTCATACTGTTTTTGCTCTTATTGCAAATGATGAAGTGAAGCATGTTATAGTAGGTGAGTTTTATGACTGCAATGAAATAGCAAGATTACAATACGGACAAAATGCTTTTGCTGTAGAAGTAACTCAGATCCCTACTCAAGCAGGTGATTTATTTGAAAACGGTATTTTTTATCGTATGGTGGATGGAGTTAAACAGATTATAAATCCAATACCTACCGCCGAACAGCAGTGTGCTGACTTGGAAGAAAAGGTGTCTGAATTAAATGAGTTATTAACCATTAGTCAACTTGCTTTAGTAGACATGATGAAAGGAGATATTTAATGAAAATATCTGAAAATATGGTAGCAATTATGGCTCACCTTTTGCAGGAAGGAAAATTAATGGCATCTCAGATTCCGAGTGAATACAGACCTGCCGTAAACATATACATTCAAAAGAAAAATAAATCTAGAGAGGAGGAATAAGTAATTGTATCAAATAAATTTATTTGATTATATACCTGGTGAAAAACCTATTGATTTAGGCCACCAAGGTGAGGATAAAGCCTATTGTCTTATCACAGATTTATCTGATTTTAAAGATAAATTTGGTGAGGGTTCTTGGCAATATTGGTATCGACGCCCCGGTGAAACTGAATGGTATATAGCTGAAAATACTTATGAGATAGAAGATACTGCAGTATGGATTCTCAGTAAGACGAATACAAATAATTTTGGTGAGGGTCGTGTAGAACTCCGTTATTTTGATACGAATGATCAGTTCCTTGCTAAGACAGATGTGTATGCGTTTTATCTTAAAGCATCTCCGATGGAAGATAGCGGTGATGCTCCTACTCCTTCTCAATCACTTATTGATGAGATGGCAAGGATATGGGCTCAGATTCAAACTGCTGAAACAGATATTCAGCAATATGCTTCAGATGCAGCTCAGAGCGCTTCCGAAGCGGCAAGTGCTGCACAGGAAGCTGTGGATGCCGAAGTAGCGAATTTACAAGCTCAGTTAGATCAAGCTATATCTGGTGTGACCGTTGACTCTGAAGTCATTAATGCGAGAGTCGGAACCGATGCCACAACATATAGTACCTTAAAAGCTCGTTTGGATGCTGAAAATGCTAACTTAAAGAACGAATTAAGAAATATTAAACCCGCCCAAATAAAAGGTGCTTCAAATTTAGGAGATTTGATTCAGTTTTACGGAACTGAAATCGTAACTGGCAAATATGTTTATGGTGTTGCAGGTTCATCTGTTAAATTTGGTAACAATGCAAGTTATAAGTACGCTGTGGTTCCCGTTGTGGCTGATACGGTTTACAAATTCCCTGCCGTTTCGTGGTGGGCATTGACAGACGAGAACGATATCGTAGTATACGGATGCGGAAATAACGGAACACGTGTCAGCAATGTAGATACATCTGGGTACTCAACTGCGGCGAAACTGTATGTATCATTTGTGGTTGATGCTACCGCATATATTATCGACAATGATACGAACACCACGGAATATATATGGACGTTAGACGGGCTAGTATTGCAGACTAACAACAATGTGTTTGCGATTCCAAGTTTTAAGCATATCACAGGCAAGGCATGGAATCTATATTTTTCTGGCGGTTGGCTGAGAAACGCAGAATATAAGCGGACTACTACCGGAAATGCTCAATACGACGATCATTTCACATATAGGATTAGTGATTCTGCACCGGGAGCTGTAAATCACACTATCCGAATTTATGACAACAACTTTGACCCCATAGGGCAAAATGTCGAAAGAATGACCTATGTCAATCCCAATTATAGAAATATTACTGCCATGTTTATTGGAGACAGTACCATAAACGATGGACGATTGACAGAAAAGGTGCTTGAAGTGTTCGCCACAAATAACGTTACTTGCACTCTGCTTGGAACAACTGGGAGCGGCACAAACAAACGGGAAGGAAGAAGCGGATGGTCTGCGGCTGATTACTGCGGATTGACAACAAGGGGTCGAGACACCGCACAAAACCCATTTTATAATCCGTCTACGCAAACATTTGATTTCAGCTATTACATGGAACAGCAAGGGTATTCTGCCCCCGATTTTGTGTTCCTACAGCTTGGTATCAATGATATGTTCAGCGTTTCCATGAGCGGATTTGAAACGGGATACACAGCATATAAGACAAATATGCTAAATATTATAAACAGTATTCATGCTTATAATTCGAGCATCAAAATTGTGGTGAACCTTATCACGATGCCGAACGGGAATATTTCTGCGTTCAATACCCTCTATGGGGCGAATTACTATAATTGGGAGCGGCGATATGTGGATATCCGTGCAAACAATAAGCTGATATCTGACCTTCCCAATTATGTGCTTTTGAACCCTCATAATCTGATACTCGACCCGATGACGAATATACGGGATGATGTGCATCCTACTGCAGATGGGTATGCGATCCTTGGCGAATTTGATGCAAATTATATGTTTGCTAATTGATTAAAGGGCGGCATTTACAATCTGCCACGGATTTGATATAATGTAATTACAAAATCGAAAGAAGGTAATTACATGAAGGATAAAATCCTACAAATCCGTGTGGATGCTGAATTTCTTTCCAAACTGGAATATCTACGGAATATCAATGGATTCCGCTCTGTTGCGGAAACGGTTAGAAAGCTTGTGGAGAAAGAGTTTAGAAAGGAGAAAATGTAAAATGACAAAAGATGAAATGTTAAGACTGCTTCAAGAAGAATTTTCTGACATTTGGAACTGTGAAATTGACCACAGAAAATATCAAAACACAGTTGGAGAAATTTTGACAGATGCAGTTGAAATCATTGCCGAACAGTTCTGATTTAAAGGCACTTTTAAGTTAGCATCCAATATTTTTAGTAATTACTAGATATAGTAATTACAATTCTTACAATTAAATAACAAAACCGACTCAGTTCTGACATAGGCTTTACGAATAGATAATTATGTAGTATAATGTTTAACGTAAAAATATGTTAGAACTGAGGAGGTGCAATATGTCGATAGCAGCCAAACAGACTATGCTGAAAAATCTTGAGAAGGCACTTCGTAGTGAACTTACATATGATAATATCGTTACCGTTATAGATGCCTTGTCAAGTCAATTAGATCATTATAATGTCGAAACATTAGAATCAAATTACCCTTTGGAGGAATCCAATGATTTATTAACCGCTTTTATTGAAGCAAAACAAGTTGAGGGACGTTCTGAAAAAACATTGGAGCGTTACGAATACATAATCAACAAGTTGATTAAAGAATTGAACGTTCCTATTCGAAATATAACTATTTATCATTTGCGTAGTTATTTAATGAAGATGAAAAAAGATGGTATGTCTGATAATACCATTGAAGGAACTCGGTCAATCTTTAATTCTTTCTTTGGGTGGCTTCAAAAAGAAGGGTTATTAAGAGATAATCCTTGTGCTAATATAAATACCATCAAGTGTATTCAAAAGGTGCGATTACCTTATGCCGATACCGATATTGAAAAACTTAAAGAGGTATGTTCTTCTGTACGGGATAAAGCTATAATCAGTTTTCTATTATGTACGGGTTGTCGTGTCAGCGAAGTATGTGAACTTAATCGAGATAGTATTGATTTTCAAAATATGGAATGTATTGTTCACGGTAAGGGAAATAAAGAACGGGTGGTATTCATCAATCCAGTTACGGCAATGCTTGTTGAACGATATTTACAGGAACGCAAAGATTCTTCTCCGGCATTATTTATAGGTAAAGGAACCACTCGCATGAGTCCTGGTGGCATAAGATTTATGCTAACAAATGCGGCAAAGAAAGCAAATGTAGAGAATGTTCACCCGCATCGTTTCCGACGAACTCTGGCAACAAATTTAATTAATCGAGGTATGCCTATTCAGGAAGTTTCTACTATATTGGGTCACACAGCGTTAGATACCACCATGACTTATATTTATACCGAAAAATCAAATGTTAAAAATTCATATAATAAATATATGTAGGAGGTGACGTTATATGATTATGAATGATAAGTTATATGACTTATTAAAGTTTGTCGCTCTTATTATTTTACCGGTTGGTACCTTTATAAGTACATTATGCAACATCTGGGGATTTGGACATGCTGAACAAATCCAACAGACATTTATTGCTCTCGATGTGCTTATTGGTTGTTTTGTTACTGTGAGCAATCAAGTTTATAAGAGGAAAAACAATGGCTGATATAATCGATAAAGTCATAAGTATAGCAGAAGCAGAGGTGGGTTATCTTGAAAAGTCTTCCGCAGCCTATAAAAGATATGGTAAATCCTGTTTATATTACAAGACGGAGTATGCCGGTTCTGACAATTATACCAAATTTGGGTATGAAATGCACGAAATCTATCCTTCTGTTATGGATTTCCCAGCTGCGTGGTGCGACTGTTTTGTAGATTGGTGCTTCTATAAATGTTTCAGCAAAAGTAATGCTGAGAAATTACTTGCAGGACATTTTGATGATTATACCAAAAATTCTGCTAAATTATATGTTGATAAAGAAGCATTTTATTATGCCAAGACTTTTCGTGGTAAACGAGGTGACCAAGTATTCTTTAGTAAAGACGGTACATTTAATGGTATCTATCACACTGCATTAGTTTATGATTCGGATGATAATTATATCTATACAATAGAGGGAAATACTTCTAACGGTACAGAAGTAGTTGCTAACGGTGGTGCTGTTTGTAAAAAGAAATATGCCCATAATAATGCTAAATTGTATGGCTTTGGTCGCCCAAAATATTCCCTTATAGATTATCATTGGACTCTAGATAATGGCATTTGGTATTATCAGGACGGATTTGGAAGAAATTCTTATGGGTGGAAAATCATTAATCATCATTGGTATTATTTTAATGATAAGGGCCAGATGCTTAAGGGTATTCAGCGCATTAATGATGAAACTTATTATTTGATGGAATCTGGTGATTTAGAAGGAGCTTGCTGCAAAACTAACGACAGAGGCGCATTGAAGGAATGGTATGTTAATTAGAGATTTTGTAGAATTTGAATTGCAGAAGTTTCGTGATGAGTGTAACTTCACTCCAGACGAATTACAGTATTTCAATCTACGAGCAAAGGATAAATCTAATATTCAGATAGCACTTGAAATGAATATATCGGAACCTCAAGTTTCTAAACTTGCCAAACGAGTGAAAACCAAAATAAAGAAAGTTCTATAAAACCATATAATTTTTGTATAGGAACCGTGTAAATTACACGGTTCTTTTTTATTTACAATAAAATAAAAGGAGGCACGATATGATAGATATCAGAAATGCATTGATAAATACAATGACCGATTCTGAATGTACGTCTTTTCGTGCCTTCTTTATGTTGTCTGAAAGTGAGGAACTTAATAATGGCATGGGTATATTACAATCCGAACCCATCCGGAAAGTCCGTCGGAGATTGTGTAGTTCGGGCCGTAACAAAGATGGTAGGTAAGGATTGGGAAAGGTGTTATCTTGAATTAGCATTACAAGGATTTATGATGCATGATATGCCCTCTGCTAATCATGTTTGGGGATCTTATTTAGCAGCAAAGGGATTTCGTAGAGAAGTTATACCGAATACTTGTCCGGACTGTTATACCGTTATTGATTTCTGTCACGACAATCCTTATGGAGTATTTATGTTAGCAACAGGTACTCATGTTGTCACTGTTATTGATGGTGATTATTACGATGCTTGGGATAGTGGTAACGAAGTACCTATTTATTATTGGGTGAGAGAGGAGAATTAATATGGCTTACACAAATCCATTTCCCGTCAGTTATCCACAGTATCAACAAATGTATCAACAACCTCAGTATATGCAGCAACCTATGCAGCAGGTTCCACAGCCTACTCAGCAAGCTCCTCAACCTCAAACTCAGTCGAATAATAACATAATATGGGTTCAAGGTGAAGGAGGGGCTAAATCGTACCTTGTAGCTCCCAATAATACGGTTCAGCTTTGGGATAGCGAGGATCAAGTTATTTATTTGAAATCCGCAGATGCTTCTGGTATGCCGAGTATGAAGATATTGGATTATACAATTCGAGATACTTCTGCCCCTCAGGTGCAAGCACCTATTCCGGCTCCAGCACCAGCAGCAGATTATGTGACTCGGGAAGAGCTAGAAGAATTTGAAATTAGAATTCGTAAACAGCTTGATAAGTTATCTAATTCTAAGAGAAGGAAGGACGATGTAGATGAGTAATCCGTTATATCATTCTGTAAGTCAAAATCAACAGATGGGTGGTATTAATAATTTTATTCAACGCCTCAATCAATTAAAACGGAGTTTTTCCGGAGATCCTCAACAGCAAATTCAGCAACTTCTTAATTCTGGTAAGGTGACTCAGGATCAATATAACAGAGCCGTTCAACAGGCTCAAGCTATTCAAAAAATGTTACACGGTTAATACAAGTTCCTGCAGGATTTGTAAATAAATTAAAGGAGGTAAAGATCATGTCTTTATCTGAAAATGGTAACGGCACTGGTATGGTTATGCCAGTAGCACCTGCTTACTACGGTGGAAACGGTGGCGGATTCGGCAACAGTTTCGGTGGCGATGGTTGGTGGATTATACTTCTGCTTCTGCTGGCAGGTAATGGCGGTTGGGGTCTTGGTGGCTTCGGCGGCGGTATGGGCGGTTTTGCAGCTGACGGTGCTATGCTGTATCCGTGGATGAACCAAGCAGAGATCACTTCTGATGGATTCAGAGATCAGATGATCAATAATAACGTGACTTCCATCAGAGACGGTATAAGCAATCTTTCCACTCAGTTATGTGGATGCTGCGCGGATGTCCAGCAGAGTCTGTGCAATGGTTTTGCAGGAGTTAACGCAACAGTTAATTCCGGATTTGCTAATGCTGAGACTGCTGCAAATGCACGCCAGATGGCTAACATGCAACAGGCATTTGCGGCACAGACTGCAATGTCTCAAGGATTTAATGGGCTTAGTTCTCAGTTTGCAGACTGCTGCTGTGAGAACAGACTTGGTACAGCAGACCTGAAATATACCATTGCAACCGAGAATTGTGCAGATCGTACAGCAGCTGCACAAAATACTAGAGATATCATTGATTCTCAGACTCGTGGTACTCAAGCTATTCTGGATAAACTTTGCCAGCTTGAACTGGATGGAGTTAAGGCACAGGTTGATGCGAAGAATGAAAGAATTGTTGACCTTCAGAATCAGCTTAATATGGCCAACTTCCGCGAATCTCAATCCGCACAGAATGCTCTGTTTGCACAGGGTATGAATAACGAAGTTGATGCTCTGTATAACAGACTGAACAACTGCCCGGTTCCGACTACTCCGGTATATGGTAGAACTCCCATTTTTACTTGCAATAATAATGGTTGCGGATGCGGTTGCGGTAACAACTTCTAAGGAGGTACATCATGGCTTGTGAATTCTTGTATAATCCAATTCAGGAAGTAGCTCTTAATGCTCCTATCCTGTTTGATACATCTATTCCTTGCTCTCGTGGTAATGTATACCACGAAGGTAATACAGGGAATTTTATTCTCAAGGGTGCTTCCGGTAATGGTAATTGCTGCAATCAATTTGCTCAGTATCAAGTCACCTTCAATGGTAATATAGCCATTCCAGAAGGCGGTACAGTCACTCCTATAGCAGTTGCTATTGCCGTGAATGGTGAGCCTAGATTAACGAGCAGAGCAATATTTACTCCGGCAGCAGCAGAAGATTTTGGAAATGTTACGAGCACTGCCATTATTAAAGTTCCGAGATGTTGCTGCTTCAGCCTGTCTGTAGATGCAGTTCCGGCAACGACTGACCCGATGGTTACCCCGGCTCCTGTTATCGAAGTACAGAACGCAAATCTTACCATTACACGAATAGCTTAAGGAAGGAGGATGTAGACAATGAAGCAATATGATCAGTTCAAGGATATGCTTGAGGACGAGATTAAGTCTATTGCCAAGAAAGGAGACATCTCTCCCACCGAATTGCATAGTGCCTATGAGATCATGAGTATCATTAAAAATATTGATACTGTTAAGGCGATGGAAAAGGCAGAAAAAGAGGAAGAAGGTTACTCACAGAGAGGCGGTAATTCCTATCGTATGCCTTATATGAGAAGTTATGGTAACATGTCAAATGACCACCCCATGAATGAGTATAGTGGAAACTACTCTCAGAATGAAGGAGGTACAAGTAATGCAAGAGCCGGTAGAGACGCCGATAGCGACGGACAGTATAGCGAAAGACGTGGCAGAGATGCTATGGGTCGTTTTACAAGTCGTGATGGTGGTTCTTACGATGGTTCTTATGACGGTAGATCCTATGGCGGTTCTTACGATGGAAGATCTTATGAAGGTGGTACCCCTAACAGAGGTTCTTACAATCGCGGTGGAAATTACAGCCGTGATGCCGAACATATGATTAACAAACTGCAGATGATGATGCAGGAGGCTTCCTCAGAAAAAGAGCGTCAAGCCATCCGGGACTGCATGGCACAACTCGGAGGCTGAAATAATTGATATGAGTGCCGATGGAATAAATAAAGCAATTTTGGAATTAGAGAGTAGACCTACCACAGAAGATACAGTACAAAAATTAGCATCCCTATATATTATTAGGGATCAGCTTCAATCCGGAATACCACCCGTGGTAAAGGATGTAGAAACAGAATTAGACGATATCTTACCCTGTTATAAGGATTATAAGAAAGTGAAACGAAGATATCAGTTACATGAAGTTCCTAAAGAAGCGGTGCAGGAATCTTTGAAGGATGTTTGCAAAGAAATTGATGAATTTATCCATACACTCTTCAATAATACAGACATGCCAGAGGAACGAAAACAAATCAAACAACTCATAACCAATCTCCAATCAATAAAGGCACCCTAACAGGTGCCTTTATTTTTATGGTAAAATTTTAAATTCCCACTTGACTTTTGATAAATGTGTAGTATAATGTTTAATATAAGGAACAGTTAATAACAACTATAAAAACTATAAGGAGATTAACATGAAGCAGCTTACAGACAGAAGAGAAATCGCAAAGGCAATCAACGTAGAGAGAAAGACTGTTGTCAGAATTGATCTTGCAGAAGCAGATGAATACGGAATCAAGAGTCAGAAGGTCGTCATTGATAACGGTACGTTTAGAGACGGCACACCGTATATGGTACGTGCAGAGATCCGAGCATACGCAGACGAGATGAAGTTCACTTTTCACGGCTTCGGTTCCTGCATCCACAGCGACTTCGGTTATTACGATGTGGAAGAGATGGTTGAGTATGCTAATGCACCTGTTATTAAGACGGACAGCGATGTTGTACTTGTAATCGTAGATAGTGAGAACAAGAAAGCATATGCACCGGTTATTCTTCATACTGGAAACAGAGTTGATGCCCATTGCTCCACTCCGCTTACCTTTGTGGACGAAGATAATAACGCACTCGCATATATGGTAATGGCAAGAGAAGAGCTTGTTGCTGGATACGCTGAGATATATAAGAGAGGAAACAAGTAATTAATACCATAAACACTATAAGGAGGAAAAATTATGGCACTTAGATGGCAGTGGGACGAGAAATGTGGGGAGGCAATTATCAAGCAGACATTGGATGGTGAGACCAAAGAGTTCACCAAAACATTGTACGAAGGAAATGCTTTCCTCATTTTCCTCAGTGAGTGGGAGGAAGAAGGAACTGAGAAATATGCCTTATATACTTTCCTGGCAGATGAGGAACATGCAAAGATCTGTTTAGGTCTTAAAAAGGACCATGCCGGTGAAAAGAACAACATGTTCGTAGACCATTGGGGATCCACTCTCAAGAAACTTCGAATCAATAAGAAGAAATGTCGAAACTGGAAGAAGATAATCACCTTGTTTGTACAGGCATTTGATAATCTAGAGATTGAGATTTACAGCGAAGAATAAATCGATTGGGTCCTCAAAATTTTACGAGGACCCTTAATTTTTCCTCTTTACATATTGATAAACGTGTAGTATAATGTTTAATGTAAAGAAAGGGGATATACACTATGATCACTATCAAAATCAGCAAGTCCATCAAGTGCAACGGAGATTGGTCCTTATTCGTATCATTCCCGTATGATAATAAAATCGTTAATACTATTCGTGAATTCAGTTCCAGATACTGGAATCCGAATAAGAAGGAATGGGAACTTCCGTTCAAGTATCTCGGAGAGTTTGTTGATAAGCTGTCTGATTACGAATTCGATATTACAGGTCCTTATATTCCGGTAGAAAAGCCGAAGGCAGAGGTTCCGGAAGGATTCGAATTTAAGACAACCCCGTTCCAGCATCAGGTAGAGGGTTTTAATTACGGACTTGAAAATGACAGATGGCTGCTTGGAGACGAACAGGGTCTCGGTAAGACCAAGCAGGTTATTGATATTGCAGTAGCAAAGAAACTTCAGAAGGGATATAAGCACTGCCTTATCGTATGTGGTGTAAACGGACTGAAGTGGAATTGGGTAAATGAAGTGAGAACCCATTCAAACGAAGGTGCCTATATACTTGGACAGAGTATTCAGAAAGGTCGTGTTACCGTTGGTGGTAATAACGAAAAATTGGCGGATGTAAAACAGTTGTCTAAGAACCCCAATTACTTTATCATTACTAATGTCGAAACACTTCGTAACGAAGTTATTGCAAAGGAACTTTCTAAGCTGTGCAGCAACGGAGAAATTGGTATCGTTGCTATTGATGAGATTCATAAGTGCAAGAATCCGAGCAGTCAGCAGGGCAAAGGAATCCTTAAATTGCAGCCGGAATGTCGTATTGCAATGACAGGAACACCCCTTATGAATACACCTCTGGATTTATTCATTATTCTCAAGTGGCTTGGCTATGAGAAGCATCCGTTTTATGCTTTTAAGAAGCACTATTGCCAGTTTGGTGGATTTGGTGGATATGAAATCGTAGGTTATCAGCATCTGGATGCTTTACAGGAACAGTTAGACGAGGTTATGCTTCGCAGACTGAAAGGTGATGTGTTAGATCTTCCGGAAAAGACTTATATTAATGAATATGTAGAAATGACTCCTAAACAGGAGCAGATTTATAAAGAAGTTACTGCGGATGTTAGAGCTAACATTGATCAGATCGCACTTTCTCCAAATCCGTTAGCAAATCTTATTAGAATGAGACAGGCAACCGGTTATACTGGAATTCTTTCTTCAACTATTAAGGAATCCGCTAAATTGGACAGAATGGAAGAGTTGGTAGAAGAAGCAATCAGTAACGGTAAAAAGGTTGTTATCTTCTCTAACTGGACACAGATGACGGACGCTATATGCGCAAGATTCAACGATGTGAGAAATCATAATTACGATTATGCACTTATCACCGGGCAGACAAATGATGCCGACAGACAGGCTATTGTGAATAGATTCCAGAATGACACTAATACCAAGGTGATCGTCGGTACTATTGGTGCTATGGGTACTGGACTTACTCTTACAGCAGGAACCGTCGAGATCTTTATGGATGAACCCTGGAATAAGGCACTTAAAGATCAGGCAGAGGACAGGTGCCATAGAGTTGGAACCAAAGAAAACGTGACTATTTACACTCTTCTTTGCAAAGGAACTATTGATGAAAGAATCAATGAACTTGTGGAGAAGAAAGGTGCGATGGCAAATGCTATTGTGGACGGTAAGATTGCAATGGATAGAACAGACCTGCTGAATTATCTCGTAGGATAATATTTACATTTTGAGGAATAAGTAATATAATATTAAAGAATATAAAACCTAGGAAACGATTGGTGGTGATGTATATGATTTAGATGGAGGTATTTATGAAGGAACAGTATTTGAATATTCAAGAAGTAGCACTTCTAATTGGGTGTAGCGTACCTACTATTAATAATTGGTACAGATTTAAGAAATGGAATCCGGATAATCCGATATGCGAGTTATTACCAGAATTCGAGCAACGAGGTTCTCGTCAAACGAGGTATTGGAAACGTCAGGATATACCTAGATTTTTAGAATTTCGTCAGAATATTGTACGAGGTAGAAATGGAGTTATGGGATCTGTGACTCAGAAATACTATAAAAAGGATAAGAAGAATGAAGCAAGTTGACGAAAGAAAGTGTCGTATATGTGAGAATAAAAGTTTTGCAAATTGTTCTACCTGTGAAGATAGCAGCAATTTCTTTTCGTCTTGCACTTACGAACAGTGGAAGCAAAAAAGAAAGGAATATAGCAGAAATGACAAAAGATGAGGTCCGGTCCGAATTATATCTTATGATAAATGATTTCGGAGACAAGAATGAAACTGCAAAATCATTGAACAAGGTATTAGATGCTAAGAAAGCAGAAATCAAAAAATTAATGGGCGATTATGACATCGATACCCTGAAGACTGATACTTATAAAGCAACCTATAGTGTTATTGAAAATGACTCGTTGAATGAGGATAAATTATTGTCCTGTTTACTCACCGTTCCGGCTTGGGTAAAATTAGCAACGGATAATAATCTTGTAAAAACCGTGCACCAAGTGGATTTCGATGCCTTGGAAAACGCTATCTACAACGGTAAAATTCCTAAAGATAAATTATTAGAGTTAGATACTATGAAAGAATCTAGACCTGTGGTTAAATTACTGGTATCTAAACTGAAGAAGAAAAAGAAGCAGGAGGATGAATAATGTATATTGATCCATTCATTGCAGGAGTATTGTCTACAATATTGGTAGAAAGCATCGTTGTTATTATTTATGCAGTTTGGAGTACACGAAATGACAGAAAGTAAATTAAAAACAACTTCTATATCCGTATCTAGTAGAGCATCTGTGAAAGTAGGTGATTCATTTTATACCGTAGAATACCACGAAGAAAGATGTGTTCCGGATACAGAAGATGTAGATCTTGCTGTAGAAAGAAAATTATTGTGGGATACTTGTAATAATGAGGTAGATGCTCAAATTGAGGATATATTAAAACTTATGAAAAAGTAACTTTACAAGAAATTGGTATTAATATATACTATAATACACAAATAGGTTGGCCGACACTTCCGCGACAGTGTCTGCATATAGACCTCACAAGGAAGTAGGCTAACAAAGTCTATACATTTTCAGTGTCGCGGCTGAATATGTATAGGCTTATTTGTTTATAAGAGGAAATTATGAAGAATGATAATTATGTGGTTGTACAAGGTTGGATGTGCAACGAATTAGAATTGAAGGGTAATGAGTTACTTATATTTGCTCTTATATACGGGTTCTCACAAGACGGAGAAAGTTATTTCACCGGTAGCAGGAAATACATATCTACAACATTTAATATATCCTTACCTACCGTAGATAAGGCATTAGAAGGATTGGTATCAAAACAGTTTATAATCAAGAACTCTAAGAATATAAACGGTGTAACTCATAATTCTTATGCCGTAAATTTACAGGATGTAAAGAAACTTTATGGGGGTAGTAAAGAAACTTTACTGGGGGGTAGTAAAGAAACTTTACTTAATAATATAAGTAATAATAAAACTAATATAAAAAATAAAAGTAATTCTAAAGAATTACTACAGAATCAACCTACATTCAAATTTGGTAAAAACAAAAGTAAAGAAACGGTCAGTTTATATGCTAAGTGTATATCGATGATCGATGATTTTACAACAGATTCGAATATGAGAAAATTATTGATAACGTATCTTCGATATAGGTTGGAAGTAAAAGACAAACCATTATACGTCAATATGTGGAAAGGTATGTTAGCAAAACTCAACAGGGATTTTGATGCTTCAGAACGCATGGCAGTTATTCAGCAAAGTATTGACAGAGGTTATCTATCGTTTTATCCAGTATCTTCTGTAAGTTCTCGTCAAAATGTGTTTATGGAAGGTGAAGGTCTTTACGGGGAACAATACACGCAAGAAGAGTTAGAAGAAATTAAGAAACATGCTGATGAAAGAGAGCGAAATGGAAAAAGAGGTTATTTCTGATTGTCTGTATAAAGATGTATGTACTAATGACTGCAGTCAGGTGTGCATAAGATATTCTGAGATGAAATTTCTGCTGGACAGTAGCGACATCCCAACGAAAAGAAGATGTCTTGTATCGCTGTATCCGAGTGATTGCGATTATGATGCTTTTTGTGAATTGGCTGATTTTAAGAATACAGTCTACAATAAGGTTCAGTGGGGTCAAAATTTGTATATAGGCAGTCGGTGGACAGGAAATGGTAAAACAAGTTGGGCAATTAAAATATTGATTAAGTATTTCGATGCAGTCTGGGCAGGTAATGGTTTTCGAATAAGAGGGTTATTTGTTCATGTACCTACTTTTTTAAATAAAGTTAAAAATTTCAACGATCCTATGTTACAATTATATAAGGACACGATTTTGCAGACTGATTTGGTTGTCTGGGATGACATAGCAAGTACCCAATTATCTACATACGATAATGGACAATTATTGTCTTTAATAGACCAACGAATATTAGAAGAGAAATCTAATATTTATACAGGCAATATAATAGATTTTAAAGGACTTGAAAAAGCAGTAGGTACACGACTTGCAAGTCGAATAATGAATAATAGTAAGGTGGTTATACTGAATGGAAAGGACAGACGCTCCTCATGATCCAATTACAGTTTATTAGCAAAGTGTTATCTACACAGAATATTGATATTATCCAAGATAATCAAATAACAAAAGATTATTTCATAGGATACGAGGAAGAATATCAATTTATAGTAGACCATTATAAAGAATATGGAAATGTACCAGATAAAGCATCGTTCCTGGCAAAGTTTCCTGACATTGACCTTGTGGATGTCACGGAAAGTGATAGATATCTGGTTGACACTATTCGTGAAGAATATCTGTATTATAAATCTGTTCCTATCATACAGAAAGCAGCAGAGTTGCTCAAAAGTGATTCTAATGCAGCCGCAGAGTATTTGGTAGGAGCATTGCAGGATTTACAGCCTAATTATAAGTTGGGTGGTACGAATATTATAGCTGATGCAGAAGATAGATATGAACAGTTCGTGGAACGGAAAAATCATCAGCAAGAGTGGTTCTTCACTTGTGGATTTGAAGAGTTAGATGATTTGGTTCATGGCATTCAGAGAGGTGAGGAATTATTTGTTATATTTGCAAGAACGAACCAGGGTAAATCTTGGGTTCTTGAAAAAATGTGTACTCATGTATGGCAGATAGGTTACAATGTCGGATATATAAGTCCGGAGATGGGTCCTAATAGTATAGGTTATAGGTTTGATACTTTACACAAGAATTTCTCTAATAAAGGACTTATGTGGGGAAAGGACGATATAAAGGATGATGAGTACAAGGTCTACATAGAAGAGTTACGTCAAAAACAGAACAAATTTATAGTAGCAACTCCAGGAGATTTTGATAGGAAGATTACTGTATCGAAGTTAAAAAATTGGGTTCAGCAATATGGATTAGATCTTATAGCAGTTGATGGTATTAAGTATCTAACAGATGAACGATTTAAACGAGGAGATAATTTAACAACTACATTGACGAATATAAGTGAAGATCTGATGGCTCTTTCCATGGAGTTGAAGATACCTATCTTGGTGGTGGTTCAGGCCAATAGAAGTGGTGTCGCAGAAGACGATAATAGTGGAACTCCGGAGTTAGAAAGTATTCGTGACTCAGACGGTATAGCTATGAATGCTTCAAAAGTTATATCTATAAGACAGACGAAAGACGGCATTCTTAAGATGGAAGTTAAGAAACAGAGATTCGGAGCAGTTGGCGGAAAGTTAAATTATAAATGGGATATAAATTATGGTGATTTTACATTCGTACCATCTTATGACGATGCTGAGCCACCAGAGCGCACTGAAAGGAAAGTAAAGGAAATTCGCAAACAGTATAAAGATAAGGAAGACGTATTTTAATGAAGTTGGATTATAAGGATATACAGCGTATTGCAGAAGAAGTAGAACGTCAAGAAATACGATTTCTACAATCGCGATTAGACGGTGAGTATTATGCGTGTTTGCATGAAGATGCAGGTGATCGTGTATGAAAATAGGAGACATTCAGTTTAATGCTGATCTAGCTGACATACTTAATGAATTGGTTAGTCAGCTAAGGGCTAATAATATACCATATATTCAAAAGATGAAGGAGATACCATCCCATATACAAATTCAGTGCCCCTATCATGGAGGCGGTCAGGAACGACGTCCGTCTGCAGGCATACGAAAGGATGACGGAATATTTCATTGCTTCGCATGCGGCGAGGTTCATAGTTTACCGGAAGTTATTTCTTATTGTTTCGGATATACGGATGACGTTGTAGGTAAGTTTGGTTGGCAATGGTTACTTAGAAATTTTGCAACAGTACAAGTAGAGGAGAGAAAAGATGTTGTGCTTGATTTTGGGAATAGGGGTATTAGTCATGTCACTAGGTTTAACCAGGATAGTGATGGTCTTGACAGAGATAAAGGATATGTTACAGAACAAGAATTAGACAAATATAGATATATACATCCATATATGTATAAAAGGGGGTTAACTGATGATGTTATTCATTTGTTCGATATTGGCTATGATAGTAATACTGATTGTATCACATTTCCGGTGCGGGATATTAACGGGAATTGTTTATTTGTTGCGAGGCGCTCTGTCAAAACTAAATTCTTTAATTACCCAAAAGGAGTAGAAAAACCGCTTTATGGATTGTATGAATTAAGTCGATTAGAGAAGTTTCCAGATGAGGTTTATATTTGTGAAAGTATGCTTGACGCTTTAACTATTTGGTGCTATAATAAATATGCAGTAGCATTAAATGGTTTGGGTAATGAGTTGTCTATTGCACAAATAAGAAAACTTCCATGTCGTAAAGTTATATTGGCAACAGATAAAGATGAAGCCGGTAAAAAAGCAAGAATACGATTAAGAAAGGAGTTGAACAATAAAATTGTTACTGAATTAGATTATAGAACATACCCAGACCATGCTAAAGATATGAATGATATGACAAGAGAAGAATTTTATGCGTTAGGAGAAGTTTTTTAGTATGTATGGGTATATTTATAAGACAACAAATTTAATAAACGGCAAGATTTATATAGGTCAGCATAAATCACAAGTGTTTGATAGAGATTATCATGGTAGTGGTAAGTTAATTCGTAGAGCATTTGAAAAGTACGGAATTGAGAATTTCAAAACTGAGTTACTAAAGTGGTGTGAAACTCGTTCTGATATAAATAAGTATGAGAAGATTTATATTCATATTTATCATAGTAATGATTTGGCAGTTGGCTATAATATTTCTAAAGGCGGCGATGGTGGAGATACGTTTTCTGGATTAACTGATGATGAAAAAGAGCATAGACGGAAGAAAATGAAAATGTCTATGTCTGGACGTATTGTTATAAATAACGGCGAGATTGAAAAATATGTAAAGTCGAATGAATTACAGCATTATTTAGAAAGTGGATATACAGAAGGTTATTTACATACTTTAGAGCGAGATAAAATAAGAAGTAATGCAAGAAAACAATTTTTCCAAAAACATCCAGATTTCAGAAATGATGGAATGTTTAAGAAAGGAAGTTCTGGTTTTACAGGTCATCACACAGAAGAAACAAAAGAAAAGATAAGGCAAAAATTAGTAGGTACAAAGCAATCAGAAGAAACACGAAAATTAAAGTCACAGTTATTAAAAGAAAGATATGCAAATGGTTGGCAAAATCCAATGAGAGGAAAAGAACCTTATAATAAAGGTGAACGAGGTATTTGGATGTGGGTGACTGATGGTATTAACAATATACGTTTAAGAATTACAGATGATATTCCCGATGGGTATCATAGAGGTAGAACAATTACGAGAATTACCTTGTAGAAAAATAATTCTTGCAACTGATATGGATGAACGAGGTATCGCTGCTAGAGATCAAATTCGAATGAATTTACAGAATAAGAAGATTATTACAGAATATTTATTTCCGGAAGGTCGTAAAGATGCTAACGAGTGTACTCAAGAAGAACTTTTAAATTTATCGGAAATTTTTTAAATTCCTACTTGACTTTTGATAAATGTGTAGTATAATGTTTAATGTAAGAAGTTAAAAACACTATAAACACTATAAAACAGGAGGATTTGAAAATGAAGTATCAGAACAGAAGAAACGGTAAGGTTGTTAAGGTCGTTGAGCAGAACGAAAAGTTCAAGACTGTTATTATTGAGTTTGAAGACGGCAAGACTCAGAATATCACGACCTCAACTTTTAAGAGATGGTACAAGAAAGTAGAGGAAGAGGTTGTGGAACAGGTAGTAGAAGAGCAGCCGGTTGAGGAAGCAGAGGTTGTGAAGCCCGTTTCTATCGCGGAATGTGAGAAGGAAGAATCCGAAGAGCAGCAGGTTGTCATCACAGCTAGAGACGAAGTTGTTAAGGAGCTGGTAGATTATTTCCAGGTCATGGAAGGTGTCACTGTTCGTATGTGGAATCCTTATTATGCAGCAGTTAAGGTCAACGGTAAGCCGGTTCTGGAGTTCAGAGTTCTCAAGAAGGGAACCGTTACTCTGTATACCAAAGAATCATATTTACCGGAAGGTGTGGATTTCACTGCTATCAATAATTATTATCTTCCCTGTGTTGTCAAGGGAATTGATAAGAACACTATTAAGAAAATCTTTTAATTGAGGAGGAAAACTAATGCCCAGATTTAATGCTAATGAAGTTGATAATTATGGAGGTCAGGGAGGGACTGGATATTTTAGTCTCAAAGATGACATGGACGTTGCTACTGTTCGATTTATGTATAATAATATCGAAGATGTGGAAGGTTATGCTGTTCATCAGGTAGATATTGATGGTCGTAAGCGATACGTTAATTGTCTCAGATCTTATAATGAGCCTGTGGATACTTGTCCGTTCTGTCGTGAGGGTATGTTCACCACAGCGAAGTTATTTGTTCCTATTTATAATGAGAAGGATAAGCAGGTCCAGGTTTGGGATAGAGGTAAGAAGTTCTTTGCTAAGATGTCCAGTATTTGTTCTAGATATCCGGGTGTTGTTTCTCATAAGTTTGAAATTGAGAGACACGGTAAGAAGGGGGACACATCTACATCTTATGAGATTTATGAAGTAGGACAGGATGACACATCACTTGAGGATCTTCCAGAACTTCCTAATATCCTGGGAGGTGTTGTACTGGATAAAACTGCAGATGATATGGAATATTATATTCAGGAGGGTCAGTTCCCACCTGAGGACGGAGACGAAGTTGTAAGACGCAGATCGTCTACTCGGGAAGATGCTCCGTTTGAGGAGCACAGAGATTCCAGACGGTCAGATAGAAGAACACCGGCAACAAGCAATCGTAGAGATAGATTTTAAGGAGGATACCATGGACGAGAAGAAAGAGTATGGTGTTATTGGAACAGTTACTATTGGAACAGATGAATACAGAGATCTTATTGAAGAGAAGTATGAAGCTGTTCGAGAAAAGGAAGAGCAGTCAAGCAGATGGTATGAACAGTATAGCAAGGCACAGAAGCTTGAGGATGAAAATAAGAAGTTGAAAGAGGAGCTGAACCAGCTTAGAAAGTATATTAGAGACAATGATGAGCAGGATAAGTTAGAGCTCTGGATCGTTCGTTCTTCGAGAGAGGATTGATATGCCATTATTTAATATTCCCAAGAGAATAGATAAGGCATCTGATAAGTCTTTAGCGGCAAAGTCAAAGTCTACTGTCAAAGCACCTGCCACTGTAAAAGGTGGCGGTGTTTTGGCACAGATTAATCAGATTAAGGCAACTGTTGAGAAAAATCTTGGGCAGTTTAAAGATGATTATATCGTTATCCGTAACCAAGAAGATCTACGGATGTATATGCAGTGGTGTTTAACCACAGATGTCATATCTATTGATACCGAAACAACTGGATTGGATCCGTTGGTAGACAAGATTGTGGGTCTGTGTATTTATACTCCGAATCATCCGGCAGCTTATGTTCCTATTAATCATATTTCTTATGTGACTGGGGTAAGAGTTGACGATCAGTTAACCGAAAAAGAAGTAGGTGAAGAGTTGCGTCAGTTGCTGAATCATCATATTACTGTAATTATGTTCAATGCGAAGTTTGATATGCGTGTTATTCGTAATCAGCTTGGTGTAAAGGAAATTTATTGCGATTGGGATTGTTATTTAGCAGCTCGTCTTATGAATGAGAATGAAGGTGCTGGTAATAACGGTCTTAAACAACTTCATAAGAAATATGTATTGAATGGACAAGGTGATGCATTTTCTTTTGATTCATTATTTAAGGGCATTACAGCAGATAAGATACCTGTAAATTCATTTTATCTTTATGCAGCACATGATGCTATTATTACTTACGAGCTTTATTTATTCCAGAAAAAATATTTATATTATGATGAGTCAGAACCATCCGATGCTCGAAATGGCATGAATGGAGTGTCTTGGGTATTTTTTAATATTGAGATGCCTTGTATTTCTGTAGTTTGTGATATGGAAGATAATGGGGTCGCATTTGATTTTGCATATGCACAATCGTTATCTACAAAGTATAATGCAACCCTTAAAGAACGGGAGCAGAAGTTTTACGACTTATGTAATATGTATGCGGATGATATCGAACGGTATAAACAAGCTAACAGAAATCATAAATTAGATAATCCGATTAATATTGGAAGTTCTACACAGATAGCAATTCTATTATATGATATTCTTAAAATTGAACCGCCGGATCCGAAGTCACCAAGAGGAACCGGTGAACCTATTTTGAGTAAAATTGATAATCCTATTGCAAAAGCAGTTTTGGATTATAGAGAAATGTCAAAACTTGTGACTACTTATATTGACAAGCTTCCAGGATGTGTAAATCCAAAAGATGGTAGAATCCATTGCTCATTTAATCAGTATGGAGCAGATACAGGACGATTCAGTTCTTCTGATCCGAATCTACAAAATATACCTTCTCATAATAAGGATATTCGTAAGATGTTTGTTGCAAGTCCTGGTTATGTTTTGATGTCCAGTGACTACTCACAGCAAGAACCAAAGGTCATGACACAGATGTGTGGTGACCCAAAGATGATTAAAGCATATCAAGAAGGGAAAGATTTATATGCAGAAATCGCCGCACTGTCCTTTAACACATCATACGATAATTGTCTTGAGTTTAGACCAGACGGAACAACAAATCCAGAAGGAAAAGCACGTAGAAGTCAGGCCAAGTCGATACTGCTTGGAGTGTTGTATGGGAGAGGCGTGCCGTCTATT
>CAJOGN010000002.1 GCA_905234245.1 uncultured Lachnospiraceae bacterium | reverse complement strand
ACCCCCACCCCTCCGTGGTTTCGGACACCCCGGAAACGGCGTGGTTGAGCCATTTCTGGGCCTCAGCCGGGAAACCGAACATGCGTTTGGTTCGCCCTAGTTAGTCTGGTCTAACAGCCGAAAAATGGCTTAGCTGAGCCATTTCTGGAGGAAAGCATTTTTTGTTGCCCGGTGAGCCGAACAGACGTTCTTTACTGAGGAAATTGATTTTTATTACAATAAAGGATAATTTCAGGATGCATCAGAATTTTCTGACAATAGCTAGCTGAAAAATAGAATCGGTTTTATTTTATGATCAATACGTGCATTAAATCACTTTCCCAAACAAAAACAGACAAAAACAGACAAAACCAGGCAAATAAAAAGAAAATAATTTTTTTCAAAAAACGCTTGATCTTTTGTTCGACCTATGATAGTATTAACCATGTCAACAGGAACACACGTTGACAGGCCGTAACGATTTAAGTAACAAGAAACAATCAATCAGAAAATAAATGGAGGGAAAAACAATGACAAATCTGGAGATCAAAAAGGCTTTAAAGAATGCACTTTGCACTAACCACAGCGGCAAAATGGAGGGCATGGTATCACTTTCAACTTCTGTTAAGCTTAATCCGTACTGCGCAGAACGCGCAAAGATTCCCGGATCAATTTGTTCGAAATGCTACGCCGATAGACAGCTGTCATATCAACACACGACAGCGGCAAAGTATGAAAGAAATACAAAACTTCTGACTTCTGAAGTATATCCTGTAGAATGTTTCCCGGAAATTCTGGAGACAATCGGCAGATTTGAAGCATTTGGCGAATTATTCAATACTGTACAGCTTGAAAATTATTTCAACATGTGTTTGAGGAATCCGGACGTTGATTTCGCATTATGGACAAAAAACGTGTTCATTCTTGCCAATGGTAGAAAAAAAGGCCTCCAGAAGCCAAAAAATCTGACAATTATCCAGTCTAGCATGTTTATTAACAAAGCTGTCAGAAAAACGGATCCATGGGTAGACAAAACTTTTACAGTTTGGGATAAAGAGCATGCAAAATCTGTAAATATCAATTGCGGTGGCAAAAAGTGCAAAAAGTGCCAAATTTGCTATCATGACAATGGAATCGATGAAATTAACGAAATCTTGAAGTAAATTGACAGAAAATAATATACCGCCCAATATGGGCGGTATTTTTTTGCATCCGGTCACTTTCACACATTAAAGCAATAAAGCGTCCCGGAAGACACTTTAATGATTTAAAGCCTAAAACCTATTATACTGATAGGATAGTAGGACTTTTATACTTTAAACCTATAAAGTACAGCATCTGAGTTAGTAGCTACTAACTATGGTTAGATAGTCCTAACTGTTAGAGTATGCTAACTATGGTTATGCTAGACTAACTCAGGTTAGCCATTCCTAATAGTTAGTCTAATCAAACTATAGTTAGCCTTATCTAACTCAGCCTCTGGTCGTGTTAGCACTCAGTAGCAGAGACTGCTAAATTGTATTGAATTGTATAAACAATTCGATCAACTAGCAACAATCAGACAATTGCTCTCAAGCACATTATAATATCAGATAATTTTCCCCGGTAGCCCGGAGGCGATCCGACCTCCCGGCGGCGGAGAGAGCCTGTACGCACACTATATATAGTCTCAATTTCCCCGGCGGAGACTGCCGATCCTGTACCATCTGCGGAGACCACCAGAGCCATCATACCATAACTCAGCGATTATATCAACAGCCGAAAACCGCATAAAATCGTCAGATGGCTCATAACCATTTAGATCTTTGCATTTATTTTGTGACCATGTTAGGATATAGCTATCAGATGAGCAATCGCTCAGTTACTTGGCTGTGTCTGGTACAGCCTCAACAATGGCATAAGCAGAACAGGAGGACAAGCATGTACATTCTTCACGAATATTACATGGATTGGTCAGGGCTGACGCACTACGATCTCTTCTGGATGGATGAGATCCCCGTAGCCCCATATGGCACATGTCGTAGAATCAATCGGAAGACTGCTGAGAAGCTTTTCTCCCGGTGGTATGCGGATTTAGTCCGTGAGAAGCAGTACAAGCCCATCTGGGCATGACTGAAGAACAGGAGGAACAGGATATGAGAAAATCAGTTAGAAATACCATCAGGCGGTCTGTAGTGGGCTGTCTGGCGGCTGTAGGCATCATCTGCGGAGTGAATACAGTATACGGTCAGGATGAGATGACCATACACACGACAGTGTGCGAGATTGAGACGCACACAGACGGATACAGCAAGCAGTACGATCTCATCTGCGAGATCCCGCATGAGATCGGCAGTGGTGACTGGGACTATGTAAGCTATCCCACCAGTGATCCCGGATACAGCGTGGGACAGGAAGTAGATCTTGTAGTATGGTATGGTGTCGATGGCTATGAGATCATAGACATAAAATAAATATACAAGAATATAATATTATAATCATACAGGAGGATAATTCTATGATGACACTTAAAGAGGCTTTATCTATGGCAGGATCTTACTGTGACGTAGTATGGTTAGGCACATATCATACAGTAAATCTGTATAAAGAGGACATTGAAAAATACTGTCTCTATGAGACAGAGATCGAGGAACAGCCTTATACAAAGGCTAGATACTTTACTCTGCATGTAGTGTATAATCGCAGTATGTGCAAAGACTTTGTAAACACTCTTAAGCTTCACCAGAAGGGTATATGGAACGGTAAAACATTAGAACAGATCGCTGATATATTCGAGGATCTGCCTCTGTCAGAGATCAAGTTTTATATCACTTCCTGTATAGCTTTTGGTCTCTTAGAGCATCAGGGCGATCTCTATGCATGGTAAATACAGCCTATTACAGCCTACTTGACACTGTCTAGTAGGCTTTTTCTTATGGTCTCTCCAAGGGAAACTAGATCGATTCTCCAAGGGAAAGCATTCTCCAATGGAAATAAAACCTATCTATCCTATAGGATTCTCTCCAAGGGAAAGCATTTCCGCAAGGGAAACCATGTTCAAATAACGTAAAACCGCATTCAAAATGAACACGAAAAAAAGAAAATAAAAATCATCAAAAAACACTTGACTTTGTTTTGCGGCTGTGGTAATCTAAGTACAGTTACAGATGAGGCACACAGAACAGGAGGAGAAAACAATGACATTCTGGAAAGCTAGTGAGATCGCAGATGAATACGGATATGAGTTGTGGAGCGATGAATTCAGGAAGATCCGCAACATGTCCGAAGAGGAAATGAGAAAATACTTTTCTTCCCCGAAAGAAGAGAAGCATGTAGACCCTGAGTTAGACGCATTCCAGAAGTTTTCTTCCCTGATGCGTCAGGCGAAAACTCTGGTGGAATACAGAGCAGAAGTAGGCGAATGTTCTGCTGATGATCTCTGTAGCCTCTATACCACCACAAGAGAAGCCATCACAGCGGCAGAAGCAGAGTACACTGCTAAGATCAATGCCATCTGTGATGAGGCACTCCCATACTACAAGCTTGCAAAAGCTTGGGCAAATGGCTGTAGAACAGAACTTGAAATGGTTGATGAAATGCGGCGAAGAGTCGCTGTCAACTACTAATCAGAGGAGGCTTAATAGCCTCTTCTTTTTTTCTGATATCTCGAACAGACATTCTCTTTTTGTTCACAATTTGTTTACAAAATAATGCTTGACATTTATTTTGTGTTGATCTATACTTAAGCCAAGCTAAACAACAGCCAACAAAACCTAGTAAGCAGAAGGATGGTTGAATCAATCGGATCTCTGTTGAAAAGCAGACAGGCTGATAACTAGAAAATAATCCCGGAGACCGGGGAACAGATAAGAAGGGAGAAAACTATGAAAGTATGGATTCTGGAGAGATGGATCAGCAGAGAAGAGATGGAGCAGTCCGTCAGAGAAATGGAGGAAATGCTTGCGGATTGCGAAGCTAATCGCCCGGAGGCAGTCGATACGGCAAAAGAGTTGCTTGCCTATAACAGGAAGGATCTTGAAAATAATCCTGATGGCAGATGGCTCGGCTATCAGGGAAAGAGCATTTACAGACAGTTTTGCGAATGTGCCAAAGAGACCATGAGATACTTCTGTGGCAAGAGCAAAAACGAAAAATTCCGTGTGGTCAAGGCAGAGATTGCCGATGATGCAAAATACTGGGCAGGATATAAGAATCCTGTAGAGAATGACAGAGTAATGGCTTATCTCTGGGCTACATACAAATACTAATCGCTTCACTGGTGGGAGAAATCCCACCATTTTCTTTACTCTAAATTGTCAGAATAGTATGAAAATAAAAAATCCCAAACTTTTTTCAAAAAAGTACTTGCAAACACAAAATAAATGTGATATAGTCTTAAGTGTAATCGATGAGGCATTCAGAAGGGAGTATACCATGACAAGAGAAAAGGACATCGAACACTGTGTAGTTTTTGAGCAGAACGGATATCAGATTATCCGCAGTGTAGCAAGAGACTATGACAGCTTCACAGAGGAATACAGCGGACATAAGAAAGTATGGTATGATGTCTGTGACGAGGAAGATATTCTGGGAAGTTTCAAGACATTGAGAGAGGCGAAAAAATCTCTCAAAGAAATTTTCAAATAGTGTATTGACAACTAGAAAATAATTTGCTATAGTAACCATAACGACAAACACACACAAGACAGGAGGCTGATGAAATGAAAGGTATCACATTCCCGAAGGACTATAAGAAATACATGACTATCTCTGAAGTCGAGGCGGCAAAGGCCATGATTGCGGAGCAGAGAGAGGATGAGGAAACAACAGCAGGATGGGCTGAGTACGCAGTCAGGGAGGCTCTGAAAGACACAGGAGACTATCTTGACAGAATACTGGAGGCTAAGGCAGAGATCAACAGAAACTGTAGAGTATGGAATGCCTACAATCTGGATTCAGAAAAGCTTGACATCTGGATTGAGGCAACAGCTAGAACAGAAAAAGGCTTCATCATCATCGGGGCTTATCTCTCGGATATATGGCAGTCTGGTGCTACACCATACAAACAGCACATGTGGATCAGATATTTCCCGGAGCAGAAAAGAAACTGAAAATAATTCTTGACAGATAGAAAAAGCTGTGGTAGTCTATAAGAGAAAAGATTACCACAGCAGACATGAAGGAGGCTGATGAAATGAAGGGAACAGGGAAAAGCTACACAGTAAAAAATTGGTTTGCAACTAAGATTGCAAATGAAGCCAAAATGAACATATCTGCCTGTGATGTGTTCGCAATCATCAAAGAAACTGATAAGGCAGTGTATGCACTACTCAGCATCGGACATGGTCACTGCAAGACAACATGGATTCCGAAGTCTGCGTTAGTTGAAAGAGAAATCCATGCGAATCCTTTTGAAGAAGCACATTATGAAACATATATCGCCTCTGACTACAAGGAGGCATTGAACAACTTCAGAACATTCTGGGCAGAATTTTGTTAAAGGAGGCAAAGTTATGAAGTACATGGCATTATGTGATTCCCGGCATCCTATTCCCGATGCAGTAGATGGTGCGGTTTTCCCGAATACCATTAATCCTCTTGCGGTGGAGGAGTTAGAGCAGATGGCAAAATCTGCTCTGGTCAATACAGATAGCCTGACACTTTTTGTGACTGGTCTGTCAGTTGCTCTTGTGGCAGTCATCAATGTCTGTCATGCGAACAACATTATTTTAACACTGATGCATTATGACCGGGATACCGGGACATATTATCCTCAAAAGGTAAAATAAATTTTTACTTTTTTTTTGCGAAAGTACTTGACAGAAAATAAAACATAGTGTATAGTTAAAGAGAATTAATGATAACGACTTTTAAATACTGCAAGGCTCTTGAAGAAATGGAGGAAGAGAAATGACTATCAAATTAATCACAGGAATCCTGTCAGAACACCACATCGATTACTCTGTCAGAGACGGCAGAGTGCTTGCAGAGGAACACTGGACATCTGATGATGGCTCTGGTGTGGATATCATCGATGTAACTGATTACAGCTTAAAGAGCCTTTTATCATGGCTCGGATATTAATTAAACAGGAAGGAGAAAACTATGAGAGATTATACAAGTATGGCGGCAAGCCTCTATGACGGAGGATGGAGAGCAGAAGACCGGGAACAGCTTGTACAGGAGTATAACCTGACGGCAGAAGAAGCTTATGAAATTTGCAAGCTTCTGGAAGAAATGGAGGCGATGATATGACCAAGAGAGAGCAGATTAACAACAAAGCAATGAAGATCCTGAAGCAGAGAACCACCAGACAGCTTCTGGATCTCTGGGAGATGACAACTATCAGCAATGATCCGAATATCCCGACAGTTAGAGGATGGATCATGGATGAGTTAGCATCGAGATTCCCGGAGGCATTTGACAAGTGGCTCGATTCCGATACCGATGATTCTATGCTTAGACAGTACGTTCTGGGCTGAAATGAAAACAAAATAAAAAAGTATTTGACAAATGCTTTCGCTTGTGGTACTCTTAAGGTGTCCCAAGCGAGAGCAGATTAGAAGGAGGCAAATATGACATTTGTTGTATATCATGGATGGGCTTTCCCAGAAAAGGTAGCAGAATTCAAGACATTAAAGAAGACGATAGCTTTCATCGAAGGACAGAAATGGCCTGATGAGTGGTGTTATGAAAAGAAAAAAGTCGAAAAATAATTTTCACCCGCCCCGGAGGTCACGAGGGCAGAAAGAGGAGGAAGACATGAAAGAATTCCACTGGGTAACGGAAGAGGAGAGAAGAGCAGAGAGAGCCTACATCCGCAGAGAGTTAGCTAAGGATGCAGAGAGAGAGAACAGAGATGATTTTATTCTCTGTATGGGATTATGCATCGGGATGTTTCTGATGGTTCTCCCGATCTGCTTTTGATAGGAGGCGATAAGATGAAAACCAAATTACTCGCCGCAGGACTTGCGGTATTTATGACATTTGCCTGTACTGATGTCATGGTGGGAACTGTCACCAACAGCAGACAGGATGGTCATGTGGACTGGGCGATTCATGAAGTCACAGAGCCATTTACCTATATCAGCTATGCCGGGATCGATTGTCAGAAGGGAGACAAGATCCTGACACTGGAAGTCTATTCCCCGGCAAATCTGGTGGATGGAATCGTATACAGAAAGGATGTGAAAATCAGTAAATAAACATAAATTAAAACGCATGACAAGTAAAGCAAGAATTAGGAAGGAGAAAATAATGTTCAAATATTCCGTAACAAAACTTTATGACGTTAACCGTAATTATTGCGGAATCATTCCCGGCGATACCGTGATGGTTACCAAGGGACGCAAGATCCCTGTCGGCACTGTCGATAAGATCGATCATCTGTACATTTACCGCAACTACAACAGCGAGACGGTCTATGTGGTATTCCCGGATGGACGCAAGACAAATATCAACAATGTTGTTATGGTTCTCAATTTGCAGTAAGGGAGAGTGATGACATGAGAACAAGAAAAGTAATGGATATTATGGTCTATGGCAATCGTTATATCTGCATTCAGGATCTTGAAAGAGAAACTGATGCATACTGCCTGTATCAGACATGGTACGACAGAGGAAACCACAGAAAGCTTCTGGGCAGACTGAGCGAGCCTAAGATGGTTCTCTGGGAAATCATGAAACGGAGTTAGAAGGGAGGCGAGAGCCTCTCTTTTTTTGACAATAAAATAAATAAACTGAATATTTAGACTTCTTCCAAACCTATTGCAATCGTATTTATTTTGTGCTAGTATAAGAGTGTCCCAAGAGAGAGCAATAACAGAGAGGAGATTGATAAAATGAAAGAACCTAGATTCCTGAGAGAGTATATCAGTTACAAAGCAAAGCAGATCAAGAGCAATCCGTTCTGGTCTGATGAGAGAAAGCAGAAGCCATCGAGACTAATCAGAGAATCCTGAGAGCATGGAAGAGAGGGCTTCTGACAATCGATGAGACACTTGCTGAGATTGCCCGAAATTACTAGAAAATAATTTTTTACGAAAGTATTTGACAAGCCACCTGAGATGTGATACATTATTCTCAGGTGGTAACCACCAAGACAAATCAATACAGCCAATGAAGGAGGCAAATATGTTTTATCCCACACTGAGACAGGTAATCAACTTCATAGTCAGCAATCACATGGTGTTTGCGGAAACTCCATGGAAGGATGAGATGGTAGACATCATCCGCAATACCAGAGACAAGATCATCAATACTCCTGCTCTTGTGGGAATCACATACAGGGCAGTGACAGATATTTCTCATGGTGAGATTCCTGTTCTAATAACCATTGAGAAAGTTATTGTTAATCCTGATGACAAATCCATCAGCGCAGGATGGGAAGTTACAGTAGTCAGAGACCCGGAGGAGGCGTAAGCCTCCCCTATGAAGGAAGGAGAAAAGAAATGAAAGAGTATAACGTAGATATTCAGTTTACTGGTTGGTGGTCAATTAGAGTTTCTGCCGAAAACAAAGAAGATGCAGAGCGTTATGCAACTGAAATGTTTTCCAATGATGTGTTTGGTAACGGATATAACATGGAACCTGAAAATATCTATGTAGAGTAACAAGATAAGGAGGAACAAAACATGAAGTATATAGTATTTGCAGTAGGCGGCAAGAATGATGGAAAGACCGTAGCAGAATTTAATAATGAGACAGATGCCATCAATTACTGCTATGACCATCAGGATGATTATCCGCTCGGACATGCTATCTTTGATGCCAATGGAAAAATGTTAGAGAACTGGTAAGGAGGACACCATGAGAGGGATCAAACAGAAAACGCACAGAAATGTGCAGAGAGTGGTCGCTTTCCTAAGAGAGAAGAGAGGCTATTCCGGGAGCGAATTATATAGTCTGGCACAGCATATCTGCGATGACTGGCAGGATGGAGAGGATGTACTTCCCAGACTGACCAGAGTGCTTCACAAGGCAGACTTTGATGCTGAGTATGAAAGGAAGTGATAATCTGATAGAAAATAATTGTTGACAGAAATAAAATCCTGTGCTATAGTAAAGAAAACGAAATACCACTGGGATGGCATGGAGGGTAACTGACATCGGCGGTTCTCGGAAAGGATGGTTTGCTTAAACTGACTTGCCCATCGCCTCTACGGAGTGAAAGCAGTACAGACCGGGACATCCCAGTGAACACAAGAGAAGGAGAGAGAATATGTACGGTGAAACATACAGCACCAGATATCAGGCAGACAAAGTAAGAAAAACCGATCCGTATCACAGAAGTGATGAGAGAATCGTAAAAGTTTGTGGTGGTTACAAGCTGATGACAGAGCAGGATTATCAGATTTGGAAGAAGCAGAAATAAGGGAGGCGATGAAATGAAATATTATATAACTTATTGGTTACCCGGTCAGAGCAGATTATTCAGCAGACCACAGATGGTTATGGCTAACAGCCCGGAAGAGTTAAAAGAAACCGTTTCAAAATGTGAGAAGTACGGTTATGAGATCGAAAATGTTATCAGTATGTAAGGAGGATGATGAAATGACTATTACCAGAAGCGCAAAAGCAATCAATGAGGGAAAAGATTTACTCGGCAATGTTGACATCAAGCTGACTGAGGAAGAGATGTTTCAGATCTACTATTCAGTCAAGAGATTCTTCCTGATGAAGGATGTGGAATGCATCCTGAATACCGCCGTAGAGGACGCTGAGGACAATGGAAACTGCCTTGGTGGTCTGTCTTGGCACAACTCTAATAGCTACGCAGAGCAGATTGTAGACGATGTGGAGCGCAAAGTAAGTGAGAATGAATATCTGGGCATCGAAGAACATGAAACTGTTTACGATGCCGTACAGGAGGCGATGAAGAACAAGTTTGATATTCTTATCTGATCGAAAATAAATTTATTCAAAAAGTATTTGACAAGGCTGTCCCGGTGTGATATAGTGTATTTACCGGGACAGACCGGGACACAAAACTTAGGAGGTCGATGAAATGAGAACTTACAAGCTGTATCAGTTAAAAAAGGGAGATGAGAATCATTTCCACAGATTTATCAGTCTGGACATGTTGAAATCTGATGGATTGAAGGTGGAATTCAGCCGCTACGATAAAGTGTACGAAGGAAACATGGCTGACGGTGATACACTTGAGAAGCTGTTTTATAAGTTTAACATGGATCACCCGGCAGACTTCAGGGGATGGTCAATGTCCGTATCCGATGTAGTAGTCATCACTGAGGATGGTATCAGCAAGGCATATTACTGCGATTCTTATGGATTTACAGAAGTCCCAGAATTTTTAAATAACTAGAAAATAAATAGTGCTTGACAAGACAGAGGGAAGGTGATATAGTAAGAGTGTACCCGATAACAATAACATAAGAGAAAGGGATGTGATGACATGAAATTTCAGTACAATGACGGAGGCAGAAGTAACTACTTCAAGGGAACTACTGGTGATTGTGTATGCAGAGCAATCTCAATCGCCACAGAGATGGACTACAAAGAAGTCTATGACATGATTAACCAGTACGCAAAGAAGGAAAGAACTGGCAAGCGAAAGAAGAGTAAGAGTAATGCCCGGACAGGAGTATATACTTCTACCGCAAAGAAGATCCTTGCAGACCTTGGATGGACATGGCATCCTACAATGGGAATTGGCACAGGCTGTCAGGTTCATGTCAGAGAGGATGAGTTACCGAAAGGCAGATTAATTCTCAATCTTTCACGGCATTTCTCATGCATGATTGATGGAGTATTGAATGATACTTATGATTGTTCCAGAGATGGTACAAGATGTGTATATGGTTATTGGAGCAAAGCATAAAATAAACAGGAGGATAAATCAATGAAGTATTTGAAGTTGCTCAATGGAACTGAAAACTGGAAGGAAGTATCCTACACAGAGGCTCTGGATACTCTCCTGACTACTTACAAGAACAATGACATTACCAGAGAGATGCTTACTATTCCCGGAGAGATCCCCTGTAAACTCAGCTTCATCAGGGTAATCTGATTCCCCGGCATAGTCAATAGGCTGATTGAAAAAATAGAAAATAATTCAATTAGCCTATTGACTTTCTCCCGAAAAGGTGCTATAGTCAAGATACAGACAGATACAAATTAAACGAAAGGAGCAAAAGAAATGACTGACACACTGAGAGAGGCAATCTTAGAAGCCTACAACAGCATCGAGAACGTACTGTTCATTACAGATGATAATCCGATTGACAATGACCCGGAACTGGTGGAACTCAGAGAGAAGTTAGAGGATGTTTTCTACTACATCCAGACAAGAGTATAAGGAGAGTGATGAGATGAAGCAGATGAAAATGTTAGCAGTAAAAACTGAAACATATGTATTTTCAGGACATATTGATGTAGACATTGTAAGCAACTACGTCACAAAGGAATACAGTGCATGGATTTATCTGGACAGCTACGGTGACAAGAAGCTGATGTTCGGAATGCCGATGGCACAGCAGTCTTATGAGAGATTCGTAGAAATTGTAGAGGCGAATGTACTTGATTACTTTGCAGATTACATGGTAGAGATGGATAAAGGAGAGTAATGATATGAGCAAGACATTAATTAATTTCACCAAAAAGTGGTTTGATTCCCACAATGAAATCAGCGTAGAGCAGAAGGTAATCTGGATTCACGACTTATATCAGAATTACACTATCAGCGAGAAGGAAGAAGAGGAACTCTATTCCTACGTTGATCCTGATGATAAAATAGATTGTCCGGCAGACTTGTGGTACGAAGATTTTTCCGTGAATGAACTTGCCAAAGCAATTGAAGATAACGGAATAAAAGAAACAACTTCTATCAGAGAAGCCTGTGAGGATATTACATGGGATAACAATTCGCAGTCTGTGGATGTATATTTTATTAACAGGAGCGGAGAACCTGACAGCACACAGTTTGACTTGTATTCATGGAATAAAGTAAAAGAGTTAGAGGGTCTTTGGCTTGACCAGTGTGACGAGGTATTTGATGCAGATGCTGATTCAGTAACAGACATTGTTCTGTACAACAATATTCAAGGATGAGAGGTGATGAGATGAAAAATGATAAAATGATTATTATCTTTGGTAACTATGGAAACAAATATACCCACATCTTTTGCAATGTATGTGATACCGGGATTGAATTATCTAACAACAAGGGAAGGGGACTGGCTCTCAGTTGGACTGTAAACAACTATTTAAAACCATTTAACACGTTCTACCATCTGAAGCCAGATGAAGGATTACAGATATGGGATTATGACGATGCAACATACAAGAGAATTCTGAAGGAGATAAACAATGGCTGATGATTGGAGTAAGGGAAAGAAGGTGTAATAAATGAGAGTAGAACAGTTAGAGAAAATTGATTCTGCATATGACATTCTGTTAGACATCTATCATGATGTCCGGGATGATGCAGATAGCATCGAAGAGGCAGAGAAAGTAGACCAGATTCTTCACGATCTATACGAACTCGGTCTGGTAGTTGGAAGAAAAGCAAGAGAAGAAAATTCAAATTAGGTATTGACACAAAATAAAATATGTGGTATAGTACGAGAGAAGTCAATGAGACAGCCAAATAAGAAAGAGAGGTAGATGAATTGAAAATTACTGACAAGGCTGTGCTGAGCGAGTTAAAGAAAGTACGGTCTGTGGAACTTGAAAATAATCTCGATTCATTCCCGGAAGAGGAGAGAGATGGAAAATCTGATTTAGAGATCTTCTGTGATGAAGTGTACTACTTGATTGATATGTATATCGAGCCGGGGACACGGCAGTACAACAATCTACAATGGGCAAGAGAAATCATGAAGAAGACCAGAAGGGGGACAATCATTCCTGTTGATGGAAACTTTATTCCAAAGTACAGCAAGTGCGATGTAGACTTAGCAAGCGAAATCACCAATGAAGTAAAAAGACTTAAAAATTGTACCAGAAGACTTGGTATTGCATAAAAGGAGAAAATTATGAGCGCAAATGTTGAAACTATGTTCTATGTAAATGAAGATGGAAGTGAGAGAAATGTTCCGTGGCACGGACTTGGAACTCCTGTAACTACAGCACCGACATCAAGAGAAGCTTTAATCATGGCAGGACTTGATTGGAAAGTAAATCAGACAGAAATTGTCCCGTATGAACAAGTAAAAAAGATTGTTACGGATATTAGATTTGCGATGACAATGAATCAAGATATCAGTAGATATCTGCATCAGCTTGAGGAATTAAAGATCGATGGATACAGAGCGAATTACCGGGAGACAGATAACAAGACTCTTGGAATTGTAACAAACAGATATAGAATTTGTCAGAACCTTGATGCATTCGATTTTTGCGATTCTCTTCTTGGTGAAGGTGTAACTTACGAGACAGCGGGTTCTCTTGCGTCAGGAAAGCGAATTTGGTTACTTGCAAAAATGCCCAAGAGGATGATTACCGATGAGGCCATGGAAACATATCTTGTGTTTACCAATTCCCATGATGGTAAGGGAGCAATTAATGTTGCAATCAGCCCTATTCGTGTTGTTTGCCAAAATACATTAAACCTTGCGCTTAGACAGGCTAATAGAAAATGGTCATGCGCTCATAAGGGAGACATCTCTGGAAAACTTGCCGAAGCGAGAATGACGCTCTCTAATGCAAATGCCTACATGGACTATCTTGAGGAAGAATTCGGTGAACTGAAAATGATCAAGATGGACGAAGATAAAGTATGGGAATATCTAAAACTTCTTTTCCCGATTGATGGAAGTGAAACAGCAAAGAAAGAAGATTGGATGAAGCAAGCGAGACTGGAGGTTTACAATGATTGGAATAAACCGGATCTTGCCTCAAGAGAGAAAAGTGCATTCCGATTTGTAAATGCAGTATCAGACTTTGCTACACACTGTACACCAATGAAAAGAACTAGAAATTATCAGGAGAATCTTTTTATGAAGACGATGGAGGGGAATCCGCTTATTGATAAAGCGTATGAACTTGTCGGTGCGCTGAGATAAAGCTAAACGAGTTATGGTGTTCTCGGTAAAAACACCATTTTTAATACATAAAATAAACTTGACATCAAATACAGGAATATGCTATTATCATAAGAGAAGGAGTAAGTCCTAATATTTAGTAGGTTTTGTCCTACTTTTTACTAAGAATTAGTAATCATAAAATAAACATAAAAGGAGTGAAAAACATGGAGAATTACAATGACAAAAGATATGCTTATGGATATGAGAGGACTGTTCCTCTGCTTGATGCCGATGGATATTCCGCAGAGTTAGATGCATATAGTCAATACGAAAAAGAGTATGATAATCCAATTGAATTACCGATTAGAGGAGTAAGGTTAGGATGAAAGTAAAAGCTTTTGTAAACGTAGAATTAGATGTAAGTGATGAGTACTATAAAGAACTTCAAGACCGTTATTCCAAGGGAGATTTATTCCTGACTGAGGAAGAAGCGAAACTATTCTCCCAGTGTGGCAAGGTAGTTAATGGTGGTATGTTTACAATATAAGGAGGAGCGTATGGATAATAACCTAATATCTGTTGAATATGACAACAACAGAATTCTTGTATCCGGGCGAGAACTTCACCGTGGTCTGGGCATTAAAACAGATTACACTGAATGGTTTCCTCGTATGTGCAAATATGGCTTTACTGAGGGTGTGGATTTCAACTTTCTCAAATTTGGGAAAGTTCAAAAAGAAGGTAATAGGCTGATTTCAAGAGATATTATTGACCATCAGCTTACCATAGATATGGCAAAAGAAATCTGTATGATCCAGAGAAGTGAAAAGGGGAAGGAATACCGAAAATATTTTATTGAGTTAGAGAAAAAGTGGAATACCCCGGAAGCTGTTATGGCTCGTGCCTTACAGATGGCAAATGAACAGCTTGAAAAAATCAAAACAGAAAACAGTAAACTTGTCACAATTAATCAGGCACAAGAGAAACAGATCGAGGTAATGAAACCAAAGGTAAGTTATTACGACAAGGTAATGCAGTGTAAAGACCTGATGACAATTACGATGATAGCTAAAGACTTTGGTATGACTGCCGCAGAGATGAATCAGGTTTTGCATCAGAAGAAGGTACAGTATAAGCAGAGCGGACAGTGGTTTTTATACAGCAAATATCAGGACAAGGGATATTGTTCTAGTAAAACAAATGTCTATGAAACTGTAAGCGGTTTTGGAGTAAGAACGCATACATATTGGACGCAGAAGGGAAGATTGTTTATCTATAATCTGCTGAAGGAAGACGGAATTCTCCCTCTGATTGAGAGACCAGATATCCCGGCATAAAATATAAAATAAAACCTATTGTGACGCATCAGAAGCCTCATAGACTGGTTTTAACTGATTAGATGAAGAAGATATTGTCTGAGATAGTTAAGCCAGTTTATGAGGCAAATAAAAGGGAACATGGAAGAAAGTAGGTGATTAAGTTGAAGTATGTATCGACAGTATTAAAATGTACAGAATGCGGAATGATCTTTCCTATAGCCAGACCTAAGAGCAAGAGAAGACAAGACGGTCATATTAAAGATCTTTACTGCCCCCGGTGCAATAAGATAACCAAACATGTAGAAAATAACTACTAATACTCTCTGAGGCTCTCAGAGCCTCGTAGACCGATTTTAGATTTTAGACGAGGAAATTATCAAGCAAAGCATTAAAATCAGTCTGAGAGGAAAATAAACGCATTCAGGAAGGTGATATGAGAATGAAGTGGAGAGGAATGGATATCCTATATCAGGATGGAGATAAGATGCTCTTATATAATCAATGGGATATGGGAGCGAGATATAAGATTTATGTAGCCAATAGATATTATTACTCAGCTAAAACTCTGGGAGAGGCGAAACAATACTATGATAAGATAAGGCGGATGTAGTTAATAATGCCGGGATGTAAGATTGATTACTCCCGGCTGTCTCTCTATATAGTCAGGAGGGCGATGATGTGAGTAAGAAGAGGGGAGACTTTATTCAGATTCCGTATGATTGGTTTGGGCTGAAGAAGAAAATATCAATCCAATGTGAAGAGATAGTCTTGTTAGCTTGTATAGTAGGATTATCTAGAAAGAATAAGATGTCCTGTATAGCATCAGACGAGTATTTTGAAGACTTATTTGGAATGAGCAAAAGAGAAATTAGATATAGATTAGGTAATCTGGAGAAAACTGGATTAGTTAGTAAGGAGAAAAGAGGAGATAAGAGAATCCTAATTCCTAATGAAAAGAAGATAGCTGATCTGCTCACCGAAGGTGAGGAAGTAAGTTAACCCCTTCGCCGTAGGCGAAGCGAAGCGAGTAGCCAAGCGTAGCGTTAGCGAAGCGTTTACTATATAATAATTATATAATATATATATAATACTATATAATAGCGCACCCTACTCGCCCTGTCATTCTTGGGGATGAATGGGATCTCAAATGACAATTTTTGTCATTTTGGTGACAATTTTTGTCACTTCGGTGACAATTTTTGTCAAATGCGTGACAATTTTTGTCACTTTGAAAATCCATCTGCATGAAGTGTTAGAATAAAAAATTAAGATCCCGGAGGAGCGATTTTGAAATTTTTATGGTTTCATTAGTCGCTCTTTTTTTAGTCTCAAAAAAATCTAAAATAAAATTCAATTTCCTCTTGACAAATATTCCTATATGGCTTATAGTGTAGATACAGAGGAACACAAAATAAACAACAACAGAGAGGTGATGAATTGAACGTACCCGGATTAACAGTAGGTAAATATGGTAAGAGGTATATAAACGGCAAGGAAGTTTTCCTTACTAGCGAAATGGGAACTTGGGACATTGTTTATAAGGATATGAAGAACAGAATTGTCTACAATGTCACCAGAGCAGAGATGCTTGAGGAAGTCAGAAGGGCAAGACTCAGAGGTGAGAAGACAATTTATTATCGGAATTCACATGTAAACTTTGAAATAGATGTGGATTCCTGTAAGAGAAAACCGATTGGAACATGGTTCAGCAGATACACAAGTCATGAAGGAGGACAATATGAACGGATATGATACTTATGAGAACAGAGTGAGAGAGAAGATTGATGTAAGAATTAAGAACAGCAACTATGGTTCTTACCTTCGCTCCTTCAGCAATCATATGAATGCTCTTGCTGAGAACACGGTTCTCAATTATGTAAACCTTGTTAATGAATTTCTCAGCTTCACCGGGAAGTCTCCTGAGAAGCTTACTATGGAGGACTACGATAACTTCATGGTGAGTAAGAGAGATACCGTTTCCGGGACTCAGGTTCTTACTTATCACGCACTCAGTCACTTTGCAAGCTTTATGTACGCCTCTGGCAAAGCAGACAAAAACCTGATGGAGTATGTGAGAAGACCTAAGTTTAGAGAGTCCAGAGAGACTGTTTCTAAGCGTGAGAGAGGCTATCTCACAGAGGAAGAAATTAAAGTCTTCCTGAACAATGTCAAAAATGGTTGCGGCAACGAGTTAGCAAAAGCCAAGCAGAAAGACTGGGTCGAGCGGGATATGTGCTTAGTCCTTATCGCATTAACCACCGGGCTGAGAAGAGCGGCACTCTACAAACTTGATGTAGACGATATCGACTTTGAGAACAATACCATCACGGTAGTTGATAAAGGCGATAAGATTCAGGAGTACGACATTGCAGAGAATGTTGTTCCTTACATCAAAGCATGGCTTGAGAAGAGAAATGCCAACAGCCCAAGCGAGAGAGCATTGTTCCTCTCTAACAGAGGCACTAGGATGACTGCCGGGAGCATTTACGCTTGTGTTAAAAAGTATGGTGCTGACATTGAGGGTAAGTCAATCAGCCCTCACAAGCTGAGAGCCTCTTACGGAACTGCCCTTTATGAGAAAACTCATGATATCTACTTTGTATCAAAGGCGATGGGACATGCCGGAGTCGAGGTTACGAAGAGATATATCAGAGGTAAAGAGAACCAGATTCGTAAGGATGCGGCTAATATGATTAATGGGGTGGTGTTCTAAACACCATCTCATTTTTCCCAAAAGTATTGCATAAAATAAATTAAAATGCTATATTAACACAGAGGAGGTGTTGACATGATTAAGAGTAAAGATGAGTTTATTTCCTACATGGGGAAAAGATTAGATTTATACGCATTAAATAAAGACGCAGTTGAAAAAATGCAGAAGTATATGATGGACAAATATAATTTCAGACTGAGCGAGGCGGCAGACCTGATTACGCAGAAGTCTCCTCTTACTACTGAAAATGTTTATGTCTGCTTCTGTGTTGCGGATGCTCTGGCGCAGATAGATAACCGTATTAAGTTAGAAGATTGGTTTACAGATAAAGAGATCAGTACGTTTTCAAGCGAAACAATTCAGAGAGATAAGTTTAAATTTCCAATTACTATCCCGGCTGTTCAGATAACAGATGACCAGTGGATCGGAACTTGTGATTGTGACTTCTTGATGAAACTTAGAGAGGCACAGAAGATTTATTATAATACAAATACTCAGCGCACATTACAGCGCATTGTAAAAAATGGGCAGGAATCTTATCGTATTATGCTTAATAGGACTGCTGTACAGGAGATTAAGACAGCATATGATAATGAGACTTATATCCCGGATACTATTTCTCTGAATATGCCTGACGATACAGAATTTTGGTACAACGCTGAGAAAAGGGAAATCGTCATAGAGAGTCTGGATCACTTTGATATTATTGATGGTTTCCATCGCTATACAGCAATGTGTATGGAAAAGGATGCAAATCCAGATTTCAACTATCCGATGGAGTTACGCATTGTTCAGTATGATGAAATCAAAGCGAAACAGTTTATCTGGCAACAGGATCAGAAGACCAAGATGAAGAAGCTTGATTCTGAATCTCTTAATGTATCTGCTCCTGAGAATATTGTAGCAGAGAAGCTAAACAGAAATCCAATGTTTAATCTTCACGGTGAACTGAATCGTAATGGCGGTAAGATAGCTTTACAGGACTTTGTTAACGTAGTTAGATTTCTCTACTTTAAAGGTGTTAAGAAGGAAGATGAGCGTAAGTTAATCAATGCAGTTACTAATGACCTTTTCAACAAGTTAAACTATGTATCTGATAATGATGACAAGATATTCAGTGAAGCATTATCTAGGACTGATATAATAGCACTTGTCACATCTTGTTATATTAATAATGACCTATCAAAAATTAAAGACGGATATCTCCGGGCAAAAGATAAGATTGCCGAAGACAAAGCATTCAGACAGAAACTGGTAGCCGGGATTAATAAACCTAGAATTGACAAAGTGATTTCTGCAATAGAGGGGAAGTGATTTGATGTACAACGCAGATGTAAAACAGAGATGGATTGATGTGAAAGAGGGAAACACTATCTCATCTAAAAACTACTATGGAAATAAGATGGATAATGCAGAACCTTATGAGAAGCTTTTCAATAAAGACTTATGCAATTTTACCGTAAGTGAAATTTTGGATATGTATAAAGGCATGAATTTTTATTCACCGAATACTGTCTATATAACTAATAAACTATATGCTGATTATACTGATTGGTGCATCAATGAAGGATTAGTTACCGATTCACAGAATCATTATCTGCTGATCACAAGGGAAATGACGATTGACTGTGTTAATGTTTCTGCAATGAAATCTAGAGTAATTAGTCGGGAAACTGTCATTGACTGGTGTAATCAGGCATGGAATGCGGCAGATAGATTTTTACTTCTTGGGCTATTTGAAGGTATCAAAGGAAATCGATACGTTGATTTTACTGATACAAAAATTCAGGATGTGGACGGAAATAAGATTCATTTAGCATCAGGGAGAACGCTTGAATTTTCTGACAAATTGATTGGTTATGCTTATGCCAGTCATGAGGAGAATCAGTGGATCTATTATGGGACTGAAGCAGTTTCCCCACTTGTCTCAGGAGATGAGATAATGCGTCAGGTCGCTAGAGCAATGTCCAACACAGACCAGAATAAGTGGCATCGAATCTTCATGAGATCTAAAAGATTATTTGATTATTTGGGAATTCTGGGCGTAGTGTCTATGAATGCCATCCGAATTTCAGGGGCAATTGATTACATCAACAGAAATGCGAAAGAGGAAGGGGTGAACGCTAAAACGTATATAGAAAACCATAAAGAAGAAATAGAATACAGATACATGAAGATGTATAAATTCTATGAAACATATAAAGACTTCTTAGTCTAATGGGCAAATGCCCATTTGTATGTAAAACAATAAAATAAATTCGTAAGAAAACTGAAAAGAACAAATGTTTATTTTTCTATTGAAAATTGAATATCGTTGTGGTATAATCCATCTTACCAAGTTGAGAAAAGGAGATGAAAAATAGATGAATAATTTTAATGAGACCCTCCGGGAAAAGGCAATGCTCAATGATACTATTAGTATTTCGGTTGAAGCTGATAATTTTAGTTTAGATTTCTCCATGAAGGTGCTTGAATTCTATATACAGGATGACTTTTACTTCTTGGAAGATGAGAATGATAATCTTTTCCAGTTCCGTGTAGATGAATATGAGTATGATTACGATGCGAATACTTATATCATCAAGTCGGATGGAACGACAATTGAATTGATGATGTAAATTATTTTGTGAAGACTAGAAAATAATGCTTGACTTTTTGATGCTTTTGTAGTATAATTGGGTAAGAGATTTAAGAAAGGTGGTAGCTATGAGATTTCCGAATTCAACTATTGTAAAGAAAAAGTTCGATGAGGCAGTGAAGCCGTTGTATGAGAAGTATGATAATTCTTCAGAGCGGTATAGAGTGAACATTTTCTGGGAAGATGTAGACGAGGACAAGGAAGATTATGTTGCTGTAATTACCAAATACTTCTTCACTGGTCAGCTTGAGAACATTAAGGTTATCCCGGTGGTTGGAGTGTTCGTAGGAAATGAGTTGCAGTACACAATTGAAAACCCGTCCAAGGCTTTCTGGGAGGCTGTAGAGTCTGAAGAATTAGATGTTCTTGGAGAATTTATTGACGAATATACAGAAAATTAATAAAGTGCTTGACAAATTAATCCTTTTGTAGTATAATGTATAGTACAAGGGAAACAAATACGCCTTGTGTATATCATAAGGCGTATATCTTAGGAGAAGATAAACACAAAATAAATATGATGTACGAAGAGTATACCGAATATGAAGATTATGATATGCCCAAGGATAGACATAGGAAACTTTCCAAGGGAAATCAAATTAAGACAAAAAAAGCGAAGCATAAACACCAGTACATAGACTGCACTTTCAAGTGTCCATCTGATGCTTTTGGACGGATGAGATGGTCTTTCTGGAATGGAAAGTATTGTTCCATCTGCGGCAAGGTTCAGATAGGTGATTGGCTTCAAGAGGCAAATGAAACGCCAGATGCCATTTTGATTGATAGTTTATGGCAAAAGGAGATTAAAGTATGAAATGGTTATTTATCTTCTGGATTGTAGTAGAAATGATAGCTTCTTTCTACCATGTATTCCACGGCGATTTTGTTCATGCTACTTTCTTCCTTGTGTGGGCAATCATCGCAATGGAATTTTGGCGAATGAATAGTGACGAACACGGAAATCCCTTTGCATAGTTTCCTCCATTCTTTCCGTGGGGCTGAATCCACTATAAAAAGACAAATGGGCATTGTTGGCGGCATCAGAATAGCCCGTACCGCAAGGGATAATAGAGATGGTCATGCAAAGTCCCTAGCGATTGAAACCATCTCATATAGCCCCATAGTTTAGCAGTAGAACATAACACTTTGACTGTTAAGGCAGGTGTGCAACTCACCTTGGGGTTGCTTGAAGTTAATATTATTCTTATCTTATCCGTTGCCTCTCTGGATGAACTTAGTTAACGGGTAACACTCCAGAGGATGCGCCAACATCCTTTGGAACTCTGTTGCTTTCTTGTTCCAACGTAAAATAGAACAGCTCCTTCTGAAACCAATTAATCTTTTACATATAAACAAAGAGGTGAGTCCAATGGCAAGAGTAAAACTTTCCGCACCTTGGGATGAGTTTTATAACGAGGTGAATGAGTTATTCAAGTATGACGATGAAGTAAAAGTTGTTTTCTTTGAAGAGCAGAAGAAAATAAAACTCTATGTAGACAATCCTGCGAAAGCAGAAGCACTTCAGAAGCTTCTTCCTCAGAAAAAGGAGTGGGGTAAGGTGGCACTTCTGATTGAAGTTATTCCTTCTAACAATGAAAAGAAGACCGAACTGACAAGAAACATCTGGAGTGTAGCATTTACAGGTAACACAGTAGTATCCTTCATTTATACGATTGATGGAATCTTTAGTAACCCGCTGACTTATGTAGTATTTGTTAACGAGGTTGTCCAGTATTTCAATGATAACCTTGGTGATATTAATGGAAACCGTAGTACGCTTTATGAAGACATTGCAAGAGATGTCTTCGGGCATGTAGATGCAACCTTTTTCTGTACTGATACACCAGAAGGACTTGAGAGTCCGAAGTTTGAGCGTGTGTTCTAAGTAGTTTTCTTTCATTTTGACCTTCCTTCAAGTTGCTTATCCGTTCCAACTATAAATAGAACGGAAGATTTAACCACGATTTGCAACTAAATTTTTTAAAAGGAGATATGGTGGTGGTGCTTATTGAATTATACGCAATCTATTGGTTGTTATGTTGAATTAGAGTGTATGTGTTCATTTATCAAACTTGGATACACTTGTTGTATTCCTTATGGTAATGATGCTAAATATGATTTTATTGCCGACATTAATGGCAAGTTTATACGGATACAATGTAAATCTCCTGTTCTTATAAAAGACACAAAAGATAGGAACGTGGTATCATCATTAATGTTAAGTCTTAGAAATGCAACAACAAACACAAAAGAAACAGTCACGCACGGATATACGGAAGACCAAGTTGATTATTTCGCAACGTATTACAACGATAATACATACGTTATACCGATTAAAGATACCGGGTCTTCGTCATTTACATTACGTCTTATAGAACCAAAGAATAATATAGGCAATGATATGTTCCATGCGGCTGAAGATTATAAGATTGAAAATGTATTCAATGAATCAAAAGAATATCTAGATTCAAAATCAAAATACGATAATAGATTAATTCATCGTGATGACAAAGAAGATAGTTATTGTACGAATTGTGGTTGTAGCATTACTGGTGAAGGTATCACAGGATTATGTATAGATTGTTGGCATAAAATGACCAGAAAAGCAGAGCGACCATCAAAAGACGAATTAGAAAAGATGATTTATACGATACCGTTTACCACTATAGCAAAGCAATATGATGTTACTGACAATGCTGTTCGTAAATGGTGCAAGTCGTATGAACTTCCATATAAAAAGTCAGAAATAAAACAACAAAATAATGGTAATCAATAACATGATTACTATTGGGGCATTAAGTGTACGCAAAAATAACGATGATGACAACATTGTGAGATATGCGAATGGCAACAGCTGTTTTCGTCAAACAGAAACGAATGTTCAAATCATTCATGCCCCGATTAGTGGTGATTCCCTACCACTCTAGGCAAATGGGACAGCCCTAAGAAAAACACCTAGTAAGATGTGACACCAGTTAGTGCGCTTTGTGTCCTTCTTACTAGGTGGGGTAAAACCATCATCCAGTGGTGTTCTGGCATCTAACGTGGGAAAGCGAGAAGTCCGAAAGTGAAACCAGATGAGTGAGACAATCGCAAAGGCTAGTTTGGTGGTGACCTAGCCAAATAACGGGGTATAATTCAAAAGTAGAATAGGTGTCTTATACACATCTTACCTTGGAGCATTACCAAGTACCCCGACTCAATGCCCACGTAGCCCAATAGGCAGGAGGCAACTTGTTTAGAGCGAGTACAGTGCATGTTCAAATCATGTCGTGGGCATTAAAGCAGATGTACCCAAGAGGTCGCAAGGGAGCGCACTTGAAATGCGATAGGCTGTAAAAGGCACAGGAGTTCGAATCTCCTCATCTGCGTTAAGACTATAAGACAGGTTAGGTGGTGACAGTATGATTGAGTAGGATAAGAATTTGTTGTGACAAATGTTTGAATCAGTTTGAGTTTGACATCTCTGAACTTCAATGGAAATCGTTGGGGACTTGGGATTATATCATTTCCCCGGCTTGTCCAGATTGTGGTGGCATAACGATTCTAGGTGAAAACAGAGATTCAAATATAGATGTAAATAAAGATAGTAGGTTTTACGAGTACGGAGGAATGTAAATGAGTTTCAATTTTTCGATGGTAGGAACACTGAGTCTTCCTAAGGAAACAGAGAAGTTTCATCCTTATGAGGAGAGGGTAACCGAAAAGGGTTGGCAGATGAAGACCCTTCGTTTTAGTGCAAGATGTGGTGACAATACACATATCCTTCAGGTTCGTTCCGGCAACTGGGCTGACGGACATGGAGATATTTTTACAAGCAAAGTAGTAGATAGAAAGTACGAATCTCTCAGAGTGCCGTTTGCTGAAAGAGATAAAGAGAGTTGGATTTCTCAGGTGGCATCAAACAGAAAGTTTGTTATTGACCTTGATATGCCAACCAGAAGAGAAGCACTTGAGAAAGCTGTAGAAGGTCTTAAGACTGGCAAGGTATTTACCGATGAGGAACTCAAAGCAATGGGTGTTAAGTCTGAGGAAGATATCCCCAAGGCTTATGAGGAGAGCAAAGCAAAGAGAATGGAATACATCTCCGAATATGATTTTATCGATTCTCTGAAAGAAATCATTGAGGGTGGTGCTTACGCAGATAAGTTGTTCCGTATTACTGGTTCTGCTGAATACAGCTATAATGAGCAGAATCAGCAGTGGTATGAAAACTATGTGCCTAATAAGGTATATCTTTCTTCTGCAAAAGAACCAAGCAGTACAGCTAACTTCAAATTTATGTTCTCCTCTGACAGTTGGGATGAACTAAGCAGAGATGAACTGAATAAGATTTTCATCAAGGGATGGCATCGGGAATACATCAATACTCAGACTCGCAAAGGACAGTTTAATGTTCCTGTTTCCGTAGTTGTATACACCAAGGATGTAAAAGAAAAGAAGATTGACCTTATCAAGAAGAAGTTTGATGTAACTGGTGATAAGGTATATGAACTTTCAATTACTGTGGACATGCTTAATGGTAGTCAGAGAACTAAGATTACCGAAGAGGATCTTACTGAGGAAGAGAGAGACGAACTTGAATGTGGACTTCTTTCTTGGTCTGATATCTATCGTTCTCATGGAAACGCCGTGTTTGGGGAGAGAGTGAAGGAATTCCGATTTAACAAATACGCAGAGAACAAAGCACCGCAGGAGACTGCCTTTACTGTAGATGATATGCAGATGCCTCCTCTGGAAGAAAAAGAGGAATCTCTGTTTGACGATGATGATATTTAATGCTTGACAGTTTCCAAAGAAAGGCATAAAATAATTTATGGGCAAATACGAAGACCTGACAGGACAGAGGTTTGGTAAGCTTACTGTCCTGTACAGGGCAAAAGAAGATCATATAAAGCCATCTGGTGAACATAGAATCAAATGGCATTGTAAATGCGATTGTGGCAACGAGTGTGATGTTAGAGCAGAATTCTTAAAGAATCGGCATACAAGATCGTGTGGATGTCAACATGGTAAACGACAGAAAAGATTTCCGAATGAGTATATTAACAAGGGTGATTATTATATTCTTGTTGTTGATGGTGGTTTAAATGTATTGATAGATTCCGATGATTATGAGAAATGTAAAGAGCATCATTGGCATTTAATTCATGGAAGATATTTTGTGTCTCATGTTGACAAAACTACCATATATTTACATAGGTTTATTTATGGTAATATTCCAGAAGGATATGTTGTAGATCATATCAATGGCGATCTATTAGATAATAGAAAGTCAAATCTCAGACTTTGTACACAAGAAGAAAACACACGTAATTCTTCACCTAGAAGTGGAAGATATCCCGGTGTTAACAAAACAAAAAGTGGTACTTGGGTGGCAACATTAAAAGTAAAACAAAAAGTTGTTTTTCAAAAAAAATTTAAGACAGAAGAAGAAGCTATTCAGGCTCGTATAGAAGCCGAAGAAAAGTATTATGGCGAGTATGGTTATTACAACTCTCGCATCAAGAATAAGGAGGAAAATAATTTATGGGAAGAAAATTCGGACATCGTAACACCGTCTCAGAGAATCTCTCCGACTACATGATCGGACTCCTCGGAGAACCGGGAATCGGAAAAACTTCACTAATGGTTGAAGTTTGTCATAAAGAATTTGGTGATGACGGTTATATTCTTTTTAACTGCGGAAGAGAACAGGGTATAAACGCTATAAATAATGCAATTTACGAGGATATTGAGGACTGGAAAAAGTTTGAGGAAGTCGTAAAAGACATTGTTAAAAATAAACAGACTGATTATCCTGACCTTAAGGTTGTAGTAATAGATACAATCGATTCGCTTCTTGATCTGTCTACGGAAGAGACAATTAGACGTTGGAATGCTGAGAACATGGGCAAGAAGAACTTTGAACCTGCGAAGGTACTCTCCGCATGTTGGGGTGGGTTTTCTGGGCCTCTTGATTACAATCTGAATCTTGTTCTTGATAAATTCTGGGAACTGAAAAAGGTTGGTGTTCAGGTATTTATCATCGGTCATGTGAAAACGAAGGAGATTGTAGATCCTATCACTGGTGTAACATACAGTACAATCACAACGGATATGAGTCAGAGAGACTTCAATGCTTTTAAGAATAAACTCCACCTCGTTGGTATCGCTTATATTGACAGAACTATTGAGACTGAGAACACAGGACGTAAGAACATTATTACCCACAAGGATGTTACTGTAAACAAGGTCAAGAGCGAGAACAGAAGAATCTCATTTAGAGATGATCAGTATGTGGTCGATTCAAAATCTAGATTCCCCGACATCGTTCCTGACATTCCGCTTGATGCAGATGCGTTTATTAAGGCAGTAAAGGATGCTATCCGTGCCGCAAGAAAGAATGATTCAACTCCTGCTCCGACAGTAACTGAATCCACTCCTGCACCGAAGCCTGAGCCTGTTGTGGAGGAGAAAGAAGAAGTTCCTTTTGATGAGGATGTACCGCCGATGAATGAGCCGGAAGAAGTTCCCGAAGGTGAGTATCCTGACGGTCTTGTAGATATCATCTTATCCGAGTACAAGACAGCAGACGATGATAAGAAGAGCAAAGTAAAAGCAATCCTTAAGGAGCATGGAACAAAGGTTAAGGATGCGCCAGAGGATGTTCTTAAAGAACTTTATGATATTCTTTGCAGATAATTTAACAACAAAATAACTGAATAGAGGAGAGTAACATCTCCTCTATTTTTATCTAGAGAGGTAAGCATTATGGTAACTTGCAAATATTGCGGGAAGAAAATAGACAAGACAACTGCCTATTCAACCACTACCAAAGTTCCCAAATATTATTGCAATGAAGAAGAATACTTAAAAGAGAAGCAGGAGAAAGAAGACAACAAAAAGGTTGTATGCAAGATATGTAAGCGTAAGATCCTTAAGAAAGATGCTTTCCATATGATACACACCACGCCAAGTGGAAACATTGTTAACTGGTATTTCTGTAACGAACAGGAATATATTGACAAGATAAATGAGAAACTTGATGCAGACAAGTGTAAGAACAAGCTAGTAGAACTTATGGGCTTCACACTTGCCGAGTTTGAACCTTCTTGGTCTCAGTTTATGAAAGAGATTAGAGACATTACCAACAAGTACAGTTGGAGATATATCTATGACTATCTAGTATCAGATGAGAGAGATATCCTCAATGCGATGTCAAAGAATTTCAATACGGACTTTCAACAGCGTAGATATTTTGAAGCCGTTATCCGCAGTGGAATTAAGAGATATGTTCCACCGAAGGAAGAAGTTAAACCCGCTTTCGTAGAAGAAGTGATTGAGTACAAGAAGCCGGAACGCAGAATAGGAAGAGTATCTTTGGAGGATCTTGAAGATGACTATCAGGAACTATAAATAAAAGCCTGATTAGACTAAGTATTAAATTACTACGTTATCTTTGTTATCACACCTATAGATATACGCCCTAGTCTATAGCACTGTGTAGGCTCTGTAAACAATTCTGCGTAGTAGGAATAGTCAACCTAGTATGTTATATAACAAGCATTGATAACATTGTCGAAGGGCATTTAACTCAGGGATAGGAGATAAACTTTATGTTAGTTTATGTACTAAACAAATATGGAAAACCATTAATGCCGTGTAAAGCATCTAAAGCGAAAAAACTATTAAAAAAGAAGATGGCTATAGTAAAACAAATTGAACCATTTACTATACAATTATTATATGGATCTGCGGGATATAAGCAAGAAATAACCCTTGGTGTAGATATAGGAAGTTTGTATATTGGGCTTTCTGCATCTACAAAAATACAAGAATTATTTTCATCAGAAGTGGTTTTACGAAATGATATTGTAAAAAATATTTCTACAAGAAAAGAAGCGAGAAGAAATAGAAGATTAAGAAAAACAAGATATAGAAAGCCAAAATATCAAAATAGAACAAAAAATAAAGGTTGGGTTGCCCCATCAATAAAAAATAAAATACAAATGCATGTAAAAGTAATTCGTAATACATATAAAATATTACCGATATGCAAAATGATAATTGAAATAGCACCTTTTGATATACAGAAGGTGCAAGCCCAAGAGAGTGAATCAATTAGATATCAAGATGGGTATTCTATGGAATTTGGTAATTTAAGGCAATTTGTTTTATGGAGAGATAATCATGAATGCCAATTCTGTCATGGGAAAACTGGTGACAAAATTCTTAATGTACATCATATAGAATCAAGAAAGATAGGTGGTAATTCAATTGATAATCTAATCACGCTATGCAAAACATGCCATAATAATTATCACAACGGGAAAATTAAATTAAAAATAAAGAGAGAAAATAAATATAGAGACGCTACCGCTGTTAATTACATACAAAAAAATGTGTGTGATGAATTAACTAAGCTTGGATATGTTTATTCTATAACATATGGGTATATAACAAAATACAATAGATTAAAAATGAAGTTGCCAAAACATCACTACATAGATGCATTTTGTATAGCGAAAAATTTGAATGCACATAAATTAAATTATTATTATCTTCAAAAACAAGTGAGAAAAACGAACAGGCAAATTCACAAATTTAAAATTTTAAAAGGCAATAACAAACGTATAAATCAGGCACCAAAATATGTATTCGGATTCCAATTATATGATAAAGTTAAATACAAGAATAGATATTATTATGTTTTTGCAAGAAGAAAAACTGGTGGCTTTGATATTAGAGATTTAAATAATAACAAAATAAACAATGGTTGGGTATCCTATAAATATTTATCTTTAGTTGAAACTAGAAAATCAATGTTAGTGCAAAAAGAATGGAGATTGGATTAATGACTATGAGTAATGATGTATTCCTCACGGGGATTACAGACAAATATCAAAAGGAATTACTTGAAACTAGAACTGTAACAGAAGGTAATGTAGTCTCTTGTTTCATGAAAGATCTTACTCTTCTTGAAGATACTAAGCTGTCAACAGATAGTTTCGTAACTAAGGATGGTCTGTTCTACTTCTCAATGCTTAAGAAACTGAGAGAGAAGGGGTTTAACTCTATTGACGAGGTAACAATCCTTTCCAATCTCTCAGACAATGTTATTGACAGATACAATGAACTTGGCGGTTACGATACAATCAGACATCTTCAGTCAGTAATCAATACGGATAATTTTAATATCTATCTTGATGAACTGTACAAACAGAATATCATTCTCCACATGGCAGATGATGGGTTTAACCTTCTGAAGGAAACTATCTCCCCGAAAGGCAAGAAGATTGTTCCTCTTAGACTATTTCAGAGGATGACTAGTGTACAGGTTCTTGACTGGTATGAATCCAAACTTGCAGGATATCAGATTAGTGAATCGTCTAAGGTCACCGGGGAAGGTGAGATTAACTTTTCGGATGAATTCCTCAAGTCTGTAGCAGAAGGTGTTGAGAATGGAATCTCATTTGAGTATGGTGGTTTTGATGTTAACGGCGATCAGATTAACTGTTTTCCATTCTTAAGCCGACAAGTAATGGGAGTAAAGGAAGGAACGTCTACTGTCATTGCGGGATATTCATCTACTGGTAAATCAACATGGAATGTAACCCTTCTGTTCTCTCTTCTTACTCAGGGCAGAAAGATTCTTATTATCTCAAATGAGGAGAAGCAGAATGACTTTGAGATTAGATTCCTCAATCTGATTGTATACAAGTATCTGAGATACTATAAACTCACCAAGCGCAAGCTGATGACAGGCAGTCTTACAGATGAAGATAAAGCGGCTATCCAAAAGGCTAGAGCATGGTGGAATGAAAACTACGGACATCAGTTATTCTTTGTATCCGTATCTGAAATGGATATGTCGGTTAATAAGAAGCTGATTCGTCAGTATATCCTTCGTAAGGGTGTTGATACAGTTCTGATTGATACTCTCAAGGTTGACTTTAATGACAGAAGAGAAGAGCGAGTAGACCTTGACTTAGTACAGGATTCAAGAGAATTGGATGCTATTGCTAAGAAATATAACATTGTAATGATTTCATCTCTTCAGCTTGCAATGAATAGTAAAGGTATTCTGTTCTTAACAAGCAATCAGATATCAAATGCAAAGCAGATAGTAGAAGTTCTTTCTCTTCTTATCATGATGAGGAATGTATACAAAGAGGAACTTGATCCTGACAACAAGAGATTTTATTGCGAACCGTTCCGCAAAGAGAATAAAGATGGTAAATGGGTAGAAGTGCCATATACCGTAGACCCTACTGGTATTTATAGAATGGTATTCTTCTCCAAGACTAGATTTGGTAGTAACTCAGAGGATGATGGTGTTGCCATGCTGTATAGATACTATGGTGACCAGTGTAGATTTGTAGAGGTAGCGTTCTGTAGACCGAAGCATGACCAGATAATGTAGGTGAGGGCGGTGCTTGAAGACATCAAGAAAAAACTATTAGACAATCCAGACAATATTGTTCATTTACTTGAAAAGTATGGATTTGCAAATATTAAACAGCATAGGAACTACATTAGCTGTGGGCGTGATGGAAGTGGTTCTCCAAAGTCTATAGTTATCAAGACGGATAACAATCAGTATCTATATGTAACTGATTATCCGAAGAACATAAATAAAGATATCATCTCCTATATCATCCAAGAGAAGGGTGATGACTTCAAAGGTGTTCTTGGTAATATAAAGTCTGTTCTTGGTATCTCTAACTTTGAAACCTACTTTCATCGTCCCTCAGTGTTTGGTGGTTTTTATGATAATATAAAGGCTCGTAATACTGAGGTTGCTCTTCATGTATATGACGAGAGTGTACTTGACCAGTATGTGAGATTAGGAAACAGAAAGTTTATTAAGGATAACATCTCACTGAATGCACAGGAGTATTTTGGTATTCGCTTCTGTGTGTCTGAGAATGGGATTGTTATTCCTATCAGAAGTGAAGTAGGTGATTTAATTGCAGTTAAGATGAGATGCAATTATGACGATACAGAACAGAAGTATTTTTATCTTTACCCCGGTCAGTCTAGTAAGACACTTTATGGGTTTAGTCAGAATTACAGTGAGTTAACAGATAACACCGTGTTAGTATTTGAGTCTGAGAAGTCTGTGATGCAATGTTACTCCTATGGGATTAGGAACGCAGTTGCTCTTGGGTCAGGCAGTCTTTCTCAGAAACAGGCTCAGATGATAATCAGTCTTAATCCAAGCAAGGTTATCTTACTGCATGATCAAGGGTATGACTTTGATGCTATTAAGCGCAATATAGAGCAATTGACAAATTATTCACGATTTAGTTCTTTTAAGGTTGGCTATTGGGACTGGAAGAAGGGGAAGTATCCTGATAAAGTAAGTCCGTCTGATTTAGGCAAGAAGGAGTTGAATCGTATATTGGAGAATGAAATCAATGAAGTTTAAAGCACAAATAGATGGAAGAGGAATGTATCCTCAACAGTTAGTAGATGAGATTTTAGAATTGCGTGGGGTTAAGGATAAAGAAAAATTCCTTAATCCTAGCGTAGATGATTTATTACCGTTGGATTCTTTGCCTAACATTGAAGAAGCATATGAGAAGGTAATGAAAGCTGTTACAAACCTAAACAAGATAGCGGTTTATTATGATATTGATACGGATGGTTGCTGTAGTGGAACTATTATGATGAGGTATCTTCGTGACTTAGGAGCAGATGCTTATCCAGTTATTAACAAGGGCAAGGCTCACGGTCTTATAGGGCAGTCTCTAGACCCTCTATACGAGGCTGATTTGGTGATCATAGTGGATTCCCTAGACGAGGATGAAAGTCAGTATATGGCCCTTTATCATGCGAATAAAGACATCGTAATTCTAGACCACCATATGGTAAATCCAAATATCCATTACGAGAGATATGTTACGCTAGTCACATCACAGACTAGTTATAAGAATAAATACCTATCTGGTGCGGGAGTTGTATGGAAGTTTTGCAAGTATATAGATGATCAAAATGGACTTGATTACGCAGACAAGTATGTTGACCTTGCAGGAATTGGTATTGTTGCCGATGTCATGTCAATGAAAGAACCTGAGAATAGATATATTGTTTCTCAGTGTCTACAAAATCTAACCAATCCTGCCTGTCGGAAGATAGTTGGCTCGTATGAGTTTAACGCAAGAGGAATTGGTTTCTCTATTGCACCTCTGATTAATGCATCACAGCGGATGAAGCACAACATGAAAGCAGTTGAGTTGCTTCTTTCTGATGATCCGAAGGAAATTTCATCTATTATTCGGGAACTGAAGCTTGACAAAGAAGAACAAAATAATTATATTAAAGAAATAGAGAAAGAAATTCAACCACAACTAGAGGAACAGAAGGATAATAATATTATCTGTGTGTTTACAAATAAACAACCGGGATTATCTGGATTGTTGGCAACTAGCTTACTTGGTAAGTATAATCGTCCAGTCTTTGTTCTTCGTAAACAAGAGGATGAGAATGGTGATTGGTACTATAGAGGTTCTCTGAGAAGTCCTAATGGATTAAATCTTACCAAGCTAGTAAACGAAACCAAACTAGCTGAAGCTATGGGTCATGAAAAGGCGGCGGGGGTTATAGTTTACTCCCATGACTATCATGAATTCTATGAAGCGATTAGCAAAGCAGTTGGTGATGTGGATACAAAGATTGAGGTGGTTGCCGATGTTGAACTTGGATTGGGAGATATTACCGAAGATATGGTCAACGCAATCCATAAGCTTGATTATATTTCTGGCGGTGATTTTCCTTCTGTTACTGTCCTTGTAAGGGATATTGATGAATATGAAGTAGGGCAGATGTCTAATTTTAAACATCTTGAGTTATTCTTGGGCAATGGATTAGAAGCTATTGAATGGAATACTCATCAAGACTTTGAAGAGATGAATGATAACGCCTTACTTGGTATTCCTATTACTGTAGTTGGTACGGTTGAACAAGGATTCCTTAGAAGAAAAATGGTTCGTAAAATAATTATCAGTGAAATGGAGTAGAAATGAACTATACGGTATACCATCTTCATACAGAAAACAGTCTGCTTGACAGTTGTACTAATTACAAATTATACGTTGATAAAGCTGTAGAACTTGGTCAGAAAGCTATCTGCTTTACTGAGCATGGTAATCTGTATAACTGGGCAGAAAAGAAGATGTACTGTGACGAGAAAGGTATAAAATATCTTCACGGTATTGAATGCTATCTCACCGCAACTTTTGATGAGACAGTTCGTGATAATTATCATACAATCCTCATCGCCAAGAACGAGGAAGGGTTTAAGGAACTGAACAGATTAAACTTCTTATCTACTCAGAAAGACCATAAGTATTATAGTCCAAGACTTTCATTTGATGAGTTTCTTGGGATAGATGATAACATTATTAAGATTTCTGCTTGTGTCCAGAGTCCCCTTAATAGGGTTCGTGGTAATGAGATTGCCGATAAGCTTCTTAGGCATTATGACTATTATGAGATACAGTATCATGATATGCCTGAACAGATTGAGTACAACAAATATCTGTATGAGATGTCTAAGAAGTACGGCAAACCCATTATTGCCGGAACAGACACACATAGTTTAAACGCTTACAAGGCTGAATGCAGAATGCTTATGATGCTCCGCAAGGGCATGGAATACTCCTATGAAGAGTCTTGCGACCTTACCTATAAGTCTTACGATGAACTTGTAGAGATGTTTAGAAAACAGAATTCTCTTCCTATGGATGTTGTACTTGAAGCCATTGAGAATACAAACAAGATGGCAGATAGTGTGTTTGATCTTGTTTTGGATAAGACGGTTAAGTATCCATACCTTTACGGCGATGATGACGAGAAGGTTCTTAAACAAGTAATCAATAAGAAATACAAACAGAAGCTTACCGCAGGAATCATTGATAAGAATCCACAGTACGTTGAAAATATCAGAGAAGAGATGAGAGTATTTAAGAAAATTAACATGGTTGGTTTCATGCTCTTCATGTCTGAGATGATGAGTTGGTGCAGAGAGAATGGAATCCCTACTTCTCCATGTCGTGGTTCTGTTGGTGGTTCTACTATAGCTTATATTTCAGACATCATTGATGTTGACCCTATCAAGTGGCATACGGTGTTCTCTAGATTTGCAAATGAATACCGTGAGGAAGTGGGAGACATCGACATCGATATCTATGATGATCAGCGACAGTTGGTATACGATTATATCATCAACAGATTCGGAAAAGAAAAGACAGCTTACATCCTTTCAATGGGTACTATTGCTGAAAAGGGTTGTATTGATGATATAGGCGGTGGTCTGGCTGTTAAGTGGAGGTTAGATCACGGATTAAAAAAGGGTGATAAGAGTAGAGATAATGAAAATCCATATAGCCTTGCCAATGTGGACAGGATTAAGAAGGAATATGAGATTGATCCTGAGTCTGCGAAGAAGAATCATCCTGATTTGTTCTATTACTTTGATGGTCTGCTTGGTACAGTGGTATCTCAGTCTCAGCATCCGGCGGGTATTATTGCTAGTCCTATTAATCTGATTGACAACTACTCAATGTTTCTTGGTTCAGACGGTCAGTATATTCTCCCTATCAACATGGAAGAAGTACATGAAGTAGGGTTGGTTAAGTATGACATCCTTGGTCTTAAGAACATTGGTATCATCAGAAAGACTTGTGAGTATTCGCATATAAAATATCCGCTTGCTCATGAGATTAACTGGAATGACCAGAAGGTATTTGCTGATATGATTACAAGTCCTGTTGGTATATTCCAGTTTGAAGGTGACTATGCTTTTAAACTTCTTAGAGATTATGGTGTTCATTCTGTAGATGATATTACACTTATTAATGCCGCACTTAGACCTTCTGGTGAATCATACAGAAATAAGCTGATCGCACATGAAATGAATCACAATCCCTCTAAAATGATTGACGATCTGCTTGCTAACAGCTACGGGTTCCTTGTGTATCAGGAGCAAACCATTGCATTTCTTCAGCAGATTTGTGGTCTTAGTGGTGGTGAAGCTGATAATGTAAGACGAGCAATTGGTAGAAAACAAGTTGATAGGCTAGAAGCGGCCTTGCCAAGAATCCTTGAAGGATATTGTTCTAAATCTGATAAGCCTAGAGAAGAAGCAGAAGAAGAAGCAAAGGTGTTCTTAAAGATCATTGAGGACAGTAGCTCGTATCAATTTGGATTTAATCATGCTACTGGCTATTCTATGGTTTCTTACCTCTGCGCTTACATGAGATACTATCATACAAAAGAATTTATTTGCGCTTATCTTAACTGTGCAAATGGTGATGCTGATATTCAGTCTGGTACTGCACTTGCCAAAGAACGTGGAATACATATTGAGAATCCTAAGTTTAGAAAATCTAGGAATGAGTTTATTCCCGATGAGAAAGCACCTATTATCTATAAAGGCGTTGTCTCTATTAAGGACATGGGGAAGAATAACGGTGACGAACTCTACACCCTTCGTGATAACCACTATGATTCTTTCATAGACCTTCTCAAGGATATTCGTGAGAAGACAACAGTTAACTCCAAGCAGTTAGATATTCTTATCAAACTAGACTTTTTCTCTGAGTTTGGTGATATAAGAAAGTTACTCAAGACAGTAGAAATCTATAACCTACTCGCCGGGAAGAAGCAGATGTCTAAGACTAAGATATCTGAACTTGAATTACCACTTGAATTATTCTTGGCTCATGGTAAAGAAACTAAATCTCTTGTTAAAGAATTAGACATTGATGCCATTATGAATGAACTTATATCTGAAGCAGTAAAAGATCCAACTCTTCGTGCTGATGACATTGACAAGATAAAATGGCAGATTGAACTGCTTGGATATTCTAATCTTACTATTCCAAAAGCAAATAAGAGAATGTATGTAGTACAGAGTGTTGCATCAAAGAAAACTCTTACTGTCATTCAGATATACGAAGTCTTCTCCGGCAAGACTAGAGAGGTTAAAGCTTGGAATAGACAGCTACACGAAGACCTTAAACAGGGTGACATTATTGATATATACAAAATCAAGAAAGAGAATCAGAAAGAACCTACTGGCGAAGTAACACCTGATGGCAAAAGGATTTATAGGAGTATTCCTGATAAATATGAATACTGGCTTATCTCATTTGAACTAAAAACAGGTATGCAATCCCCTTATTCAACGAAGTAGGGAAGGGTTAGTGCCGTCACTAACCAATATCTTATAGAAAGGAGAATGTCTAATGGCTAACAAGGCTATTGTATATACCATTTATCCAAATAAAGAACAAGCTATATTATGTCAAAAGACATTCGGCTGTTGCAGATTTGTTTATAATCAAATGCTCACGATTCAACAGGAACTTTATAAGAATGGCGAAAAACATTTATCAAAGTTATCCGCTAATAATTACTGTACACAACACCTAAAGAAAGAATATCTATTCTTAACAGAAGTGGATAAGTTTGCTTTAAGTAATGCGGTATTCCACTTGGCTAATAGTTATGACAGATTTTTTAAGAAACAAGGTGGCTTCCCTAAGTATAAGAATAAACATAGGGCTAAGAAAAGTTATACTACTAACTTTACAAATGGGAATATTGTTGTTGGTGACAACTATATTAAATTGCCGAAACTTGGAAAGGTCAAAGCTAAGATACATAGGATTCCAAATAGTGATTGGAAATTAAAATCGGCTACGATAACTCAAAACAGGGATGATAGATACCAAGTATCAATTCTATTTGAGTATGAAGCCAAAGAACTATATACACCTGCCACATCAATGAGTACGTTGGGATTGGACTACAAGTCAGATGGGTTGTATGTAGATAGCGAAGGTAACAATTGTAATATGCCACACTACTACAGATTGTCACAAAATAAGTTGGCAAAGTCACAGCGTAAGCTGAAACATAAGACTATTGGCGGTAATAACTATCGTAAGCAACAAAAGAGGATAGCCAAGATACATAGACACATAGCAAATCAGAGAAAAGATTTTTTACATAAGAAGTCAACTGAGATAGCCAATCAGTACACTTGCGTATGCGTAGAAAATCTGGATATGAGGTCTATGGCAAACAAAGGTTTTGGGAATGGTAAGGCTACTTTGGATAATGGCTACGGAATGTTTGTAAACTTTTTAGAATACAAACTAAAAGACCGAGGTGGTTATCTGGTAAAGGTAGACAAATGGTTTCCAAGTTCTCAATTGTGTCATTGGTGCGGATATAGGAACGGAAATCTTAAAGACCTTAGAATACGTAAATGGGATTGCCCTTGTTGCGGTCACAAAGGAATAGACAGGGATTGGAACTCTGCTATCAATATCAAAGTAGAGGGATTGAGAATCTTAGAATCAGCGTAACTATAAACAATAGGGTAGGAACTATCCGAATTTACGCCTGTGGACATTGTGTAAGACGAGCCAACAAGGTAACTTGTTAGGAACGCAGTAGTGGTTGAAGCAGGAAGCTCTGATTTCAAATACGAAGTATTAAGTCGGAGTAGTTCACATTCTTGCTTGACCTGTTCAAGCTTAAGTGGTAAAATAGATACAAAATAATTCAGGAGGAAACAACATGGATTTATATGCTTATGCAAACATCGAAAATCTTATTGACCTTGCTAAGAAGAATGGTATTGTAGTTGACCGCCTCAGGGGTTATCGCCTTATGAAGAATGAACAGCCTGTCAGTAAAGAAGAGATACAGGAGATTATTGATGCTTCTGTTCTTGACGAAGCTGAAAGAGCAGTAAGGTCTGAAAAAAGATTCTCTTTGCATCCACGTTGGATTTCATACAGCTATTGGACAGATATCCTTGCTGACTATTATCTTGTTGTAGAGAATAAGAAAGTAGTTGGAATACATTGGGATAGGATTCACGGTAAGAATAGGCGTAATCTGAAGTTCCTTATTAAGAAAAGTAAGAAGAAAATACTGAAGAGTATTGAGATGTTCAATAAATACTGTGGTCAGAATGTTCTTTATATTCATGCCAAACTTGGCAGTACAAATTGGTCAGAAACTAAACACTACCATTACGCACAAGAACCTTGGTATCTTGAATCTTGTGATGATTGGTATGATTCAAGCTACTGTGATATATATGCAAAAATTAAGGAGGAAGTATGAGACTGAAGAAAGGTGATGTAGTCTATTACTGCAAGCAGAATGGTCACAGATATCGTGTTGGTATTGGCATCGTAGATGAACAGTATTTTGATGAGGTAAGACTTGACTTTATAACTACTGCTGAGAACAGAAGAATTAATGGTGTTCCTCTTAATGAATTTGAATCAGAGACTCACTGGAAGAAACTTCCTAAAGGTTGGTCTTATGATACTGATTTAGTTCACATGACTTGGGATGAATATCCACAGGAGATGAGAGATTTATCTTTTAAGAATCCAGATAATATTAAGCTTGGATTAGAGAAAGGTTATCTAGTTTATTCCAAGGATAAGTTCTGGGGCAATGTAGAAGCTGAGATTACCAAGGATGGTTATAGGATTGTAAAGAAGTACCCTATGTGGGTAATGCATTCAGATAGTGTAACAATCCCGGTGAGCAAATGTTATTCTACTTGGGATGAAGCCGAAGCAGAAGTTAATGCTAATATTGCTGAGTTTGAACGTCAGGCTAGTTTGAGTGATTATGATTGGTCGGTAGAACAGATTGACAAGACGTTAAACCGGGCAAGAGTCTTCTTGCATGACAGTCAGGTTGATCAGATTAGAGAGTACCTTCTTAGTCTTCCAAATGTAGAAGACATTGAAACTAGAATTTATATGGATCAGTTTCAGTGGAAGTATTGGAAGAATAAGAAGTGGAATAATGTTAATGTGTGAGGTGCTGTATGATTAAGATTGAAAACACAATTGTAACTGGTTGGGAGGCGGCTATCAGAGGATCAAGAAATCCTATGAATAGTTGGTCTAAGAGTGATAGTGGTTTTAAGGATGGGTATTATGTTATTGGTGAGAATGATTTAGACCTTATGACACGCTTATCTGCCGCAGGAAATGATCATGGTAAGTTTATGAGAATGATTCACGTTCAGTGTGATGTCACCGCTCCTCTCTTCTGGTGGAAAGAAACAGATCAATATAAGGTTGGTACTACTACTAATAGCACTTCTACAATGCACAAGATTCATTCTTCTCCGATTACACTAGATGATTTCTCAATTGAGGATTATGAACATCTTGGTGAATGGAAAGATTCTTTCTCTAACGTGATTGATGATTGTGAAAAGCTTCGACAAGCTTATAATTCTACTGGCGATAAGAGATATTGGAGAATGCTGATTGAACTTCTTCCTGAGTCATATAATCAAATGAGAACTTGGGATATCAACTATGCCGTTCTGAAGAATATCTATCATGCTAGAAAAGGACACAAATTAATTGAATGGGAACAGATGAGAGAGTGGATTGAGGAACTTCCTCATGCTGAAGAACTGATTATTGGGAGATAAAGTAATGGCAGAGAAAACTGGTTATGTCTATAAATACGTTGATAATAATGACGGTATTGTTAAGTATGTTGGTTTGGTTAACCCCGGCAACTCACTAAAGAATAGAATTAATCAGCATAAGAAAGACAAATGGTATCATAGCCAGTTTTCTGTCTACTATCTTGAAGTCAATACAAAGACGGATTGTGAGTTCTTAGAATCATTCTTTATTGCTTATTATGGTACTGATAAATATTATAATATGGCAAAGAGTGGTTGGGGTGGTAGTGAGTATATAAGTCCTGATGCTTTTATTTGGATTCCATATGTAGGCAATGTATCAAGCAGAAAAGAAGTTAACGCATACGAGTATAACTTTAATGTGCTGAATAATCTGTATTGCTATTTGAATAATAAATATTTCAATGGCAGGATTAATGGTATTCCTAAATTTATTAACAAAAACAAAATCATTCCTTCTGTAGATGTAAATAAACATAGGGTGGAAGGTGATAAGATTTATTATGATATAGAGATACCAGAACAGCTTGTCGATAATACATTTGATGTATGCAAGTATCTTGTATCTTCGATGATTCAAGTAACTTCTGAAGCTGAAAAGAATACTACATCCAATCGTGGAATATATAAGAATTCTGAATTCAAAAATATATGCGAGGATAAGGGATTCACTGTAACACGCCATGAGAAGTATGGGTATGAGATATCCGATATTCCAAATGATTTAAAGGTAATCATTAGTCAGTACCATTTCAGACCATTTAATAAATATGGTAAGAATGATAGATTGCCGAAGAAGCCTAGTAGTACAAGAAAGTATATATGTAATACTACTGGGGAATCATTTAGAGCAACAAAAGACCTTGACATTATTGATTGTGGTAGATTTATTGAAGAACTTGAGAAACATTATGTTGGTAATGTGATTAGCATAAGCAGAAATGAACTTAGCGAACTTATTAATAAATATCACTTTAATAAGGTTAGGAGTGATTTATGACAGTAGAAGAAATCTTAATAGACAACGGCTATGAAGGAATAATGACCTTCACAGGCCCTGATTATGATGATGCTCTTATTGGTGTATCAGATGACAACAGAGCAATATATGATTTTGATCTGATGGTTGAATCTCTGGTAGATCGTGATGATATGACTTATGAAGAAGCCATTGAGTGGATTGAGTACAATACAATACGCGCCCTTCCTTACGCAGGAAGTAGCGCACCTATTATCATGTACAGATTGGAGAGATGAGTATGGGTAAGAAGAATAAAGAAATTAATGTTGACACTCATCCAGTAATCTTATGGATTCCAAAGAATTCTATTTATGCCAAGATGGAAGTTACTCTGGTTGATGATGATGGGCAACACATTTAAGGTTAAAACAAAGTTTAATAATGATGCTCTTATAACTGCTCGTAAAGATTTCAATGAGCAAGTTGGTGATGATGAGTATTACGTTAAGTACGTTCTTACTGATAAGGGTTTGGATCTGTTAGAGGGATTAAAGAATGAATAAGGTATATGTTCTTTATCAAACTTCTGTAGTTAAGAAGACGGATGAGTCCAGAAGACGAGACTATGAGGTAATGAAACTTCGGCATAGAGATTACAACAGAACATTTGAAGAGTATGAAAAGCACCTTAAGTATTGGGGCGAGTATTATCAAGACTATAGTTTTCAGATGAACGCTATTTTTGAGAAGTATGAGTCTGCTGAAGAAGCAGTAAAGACCAACTGTTGTGATATCTATGAGGCAGGAACATATGAATATGCTATTATAGTTTGTCTTCCTATTGATGCTATGTACACTACGGCAGAACCTATCGGCAAAGTGGATGTCTTTAAATATGTTGAGCCTGATAGTTATATTAAGATAGATGGTGATATGGCTAGAAAGATTAGAAAGGCTTGGCTTGGAATTATTGAAGCAGATAATTAAACCTTGACACAAAATAATCTAAGAGGTATAATAGAAGGAGGTTGGAGATGAGTAGAACACCTTATTTTTACCTTGAGAAGTTTAACTCAAATACCAATAAGTGGGAAGTCTATCTTCCGTATATCAAGAACGACAAAGGTGAGTTCAAACAGATTGACTTTTGGCCTTGGAACGCTACTCACGATGTATTTAATGCTTTTACTGATACCTTTGGTGGTGGTGCGCCCAGTGTGAATGGTGTGCATACAGGACTGCCATACAATGTATCTGAGGAAGTAAAAGAAGTTGCTAAACACTTTGAAGAAGGTTATACGTTCTATTGGATCTCATATGCAGACCTTTGCTGTGAAGCATTACGAGTTCCACAAGTTGAAGATCCCGAATGGGAATATTCAGAAGATGGTGATGATAGAGTTATTACTAAGATGGTTGATTCACCCGCAGTTGTAATGAAAAAGAGAGTAGATGAGATTCTTTCTGTCATGGATGACTGGTGGGTTGAAGAGAATAGAATTTATTACAGGATTGTTTATTGGGTTTGTTAAGGAGGTTGTCATGACAAAAGAACAGATTTATAAGTGTACCTATGATACTCTTATGGAATCCCTTGAATGGGGTTTTGATATGAAAGATGATGGCTATTTTAATTATGTTGATGGTGTACTTTCTATGACATCACAGATCTTGGAGAGAGTAAATGATAATAATAATGGGTCGTGCAGGAACTGGGAAGACAAGTCTTGTAAATGAATTAGTTAGCCGTGGTTACGAAAAGATTAAGACATGTACTACAAGACCAATCAGAGTCGGTGAGGAAGACGGTGTAGATTACTTCTTTCTCACCGATGAGCAGTTCCAAAAATATGCACAAAATAATTATTTTGCAGAGATTAAAAGATATGAAACTACAGAAGGAGTATGGTGGTACGGTACTCCAAAGGTTGATTTACTTGGTTCAGATGAGAAGAGTGTCATCATTCTTACTCCTGATGGTGTGAGAAGTATTAAACCGCTCTTAGATAGTAACAATGTGAAATATACAGTTGTTCTTCTTGGAGCAAAAGCATCTGTCATTAAGCGCAGGATGATTCAGCGTGGAGATGAAATGGATGAAATTATCCGAAGAATAAGGGCAGATGATGAGGACTTTGAAGATTGTGAAGAACTTGTCAATCTTACGTTATCTAACGCAGAGGATCATGGGATTCCTGCTCTGGCTGATGAATTAGAGGAGAGACTATATGGTACATGTAATTGATAATCTATATATCGACATTGAGCCTGATGGTAGAGGATACACTCTCTGCGAGAAGAAAAAGTCCATCAACAAGAAAGAGAACAAAGAAGTAGAGGTATATCCCGCTATTGGTTACTATGGCAATCTTGACCTTTGTTTAAATCATGCTTACAAGTATCTTTGTGGGCAGAAGTTGAAGGGGAAGAACGTGGAACTGAAGGAGATGTTCGAAGTCTTCTTTGCAGAGCATGATAGGTTTAAAGACTTACTAAATGAAGTTACGGCGAGGTTAGGTCTATGAGAGATCCAAAAAGATTAACTAAGTTCTATGATGAGTTCAATAGAATCCATCAGCAATATTTTTCAGACTGGCGTTTCGGGCAACTTATTTCAAATTTTTTTGGGTGGATTTATTCTGATAAGAAAATAGATATCTTCTTCCCAGAAGAAGACAGAATGATTGAATTGTTCAGAGAATTTGCAGGAGAAAAAGATGACTGATAGAGGTTTGGTTTTATGTAAATACCTTGACGATCTGGACATCCCTACCACAGAATATGGTACGAACTTCTGTGATAATACAGACAAGCGGTGGTCTAAGTGGATGGAAGAGCGTGAGGTATATGGTTTTGATAGCCGTGAGACTTGGAATATTGATTATCTTCTAATCGAGTGGATTTATACCCGCTTTAAAATGTTTGTAGAACGGGCCAATGTTGACCTAGAATACTACAAATTTAAATTAGATGATGTAGAAATTACTCAGTTACAGGCGATTGAACTTATCTTAGCTGAGTGTGAGAGATTGCTTTTAAACAAGGATGATGCAAAGAACAGATTCAATAAGAAGATATGGAATCTGATTGTTGATATCCTTCCTCATATGTGGTGGTGATTATGAAATTTTATATTGATTTAGATTGTACCCTTTGGGATACTATTGCGGCAGTTAACGAGATGTATGACGAAGACTTCTGGTTATATCCTACATACGAATATGTGCCGGATTATAACATCAGAAGTTGGAACTTTGATGAACTGAGTCTTGGTAACAAGGAATACTTTGACAGATGTTTTGATTCTTGGAGATTCTTTAAGAACGTAAAGCTTTATCCTTATGCCAGAACTTTCTGCGAGATGGCTAGACTCTGTGGGCATGAAGTAGTGCTTGTGTCAATCGGTTCTCTTGCTAACATTCAGGGCAAGATTAGATGGCTCAGAGAACACTTTGCTAATGCCTATGATGACTTTATTGGCATTGATATTGGTAAGCATAATGATAAGTCTCACATCGATATGTCTGATGGGATTCTGATTGATGATGTAGCGAATAATCTAAAGTCATCTAATGCATCTGACAAAATCTGCTTTGGAAGTTTTTCTTGGGGAGAACCTTGGGGCGGCAAGAGATGTAAAGACTGGAAAGAGGTTATTAGTTTAGCGAGAGGTTGTGGTTGGTTTTGAGTGCTACTAATAGAGGAGCAAAGCGCAGACCACAGGATTTTTATTCAACTCCCATAGAATGTGTAACAGCTATTCTGAATGAGTTGGATGTTCCTGATGGGATAAAGATATTAGACCCTTGTGCGGGGAGTGGTCATGTCATCCAAGCGATTAGAGAAGGAACTCTGATTGATAGTTATGATAACGTCCACATAGATGCTATTGAGATTCGTTCAGAGGAAGAAAATATTTTAAAGCCTTTGGTTGATAGTGTAAAGATAGCAGACTTTCTAGACGAGGATATTCACGGTGAGTATGATTTGGTGATCAGTAACCCACCGTACTCACTGGCACAGGAGTTTATTGATAAAGGACTTGAATGTCTGAATGAGAATGGGAAGTTGGTTTATTTGTTGAGAACTAACTTCCTAGAGAGTAAGAAACGGTTTCAGTGGTGGCAAGATAAACTGCCATCTGGAATATATGTTCTACATGCAAGACCAAGCTTTACGGATGACAAGCATACTGATGCCTGTTCCTACAGTTGGTTTGTATGGGATAAGAGTAGTGATAAACAAGTAATTAAGGTTATTTAAGGGGTGAGATTATGAATGTAATTCTGTATACGACACATTGTCCTAAGTGCAATGTGCTTCATGCAAAGCTTGAAGAAAAGAACATTGAATTTACAGAGAATGAAAATGTGAGGGTATTAATAAAAAAAGGATATGTGTCCGCACCGATGCTTGAAGTAGACGGTGAATTTATGGATTTTGGAGAAGCAGTAAAGTGGGTTAACGAACAGTAAAGGGGTAGATATATGGACATCAACATTCAGCTTTTAAAGAATTTTACAACACAGTATAACAAGTTACAGGCAGAGTTTGGTACGGACATTGCACATATTAATGGTTTTGACGATGACCAGTTATCTTATACAGATTTCATTGATAATTTTATTGACAAGGATACCGTAGCTGATTCCTCAATTGATGGCAATTCTAACGTAGGACATAAGGATATTGTCACTCTTGAACGAGAGATGTCTAAACCCCATGCAAAGCTGTTAGCCTTTAATAAGATTTATAGAGAGATTCACAAGAAATTTGGTTTTAGAGCGGCAAACACTTGGCTGAGAAAAGAGTGGATTGGCGAACTGTACATGCATGATGCTCCGTCTAGTACATTCCGTTCTTACTGCTTTGCTTATGATCTTAAAGACCTTGCAGAAAAGGGATTATTCTTTATTGATGGTCAGAACGCACAACCCGCACAGCATCTGATTACATTCGTAGACTTTATCAAAGAGTATGTAAGCTACGCTTCTAACAGAACGAGCGGTGCAGTTGGTCTTCCTAATCTTCTTCCCTATATGTTTTACTTTTGGAAGAAGGATGTAGATAGTAATTACATCATTAAAGACCCTGAGTATTATGCGAAGCAGAACTTCCAGAGATTCATCTATGCGGTTAATCAGCCGTATGTAAGAGATGGTTCTCAGTCAGCTTTCACAAATACATCCGTATTTGATAGAGCATATTTTGAAGCACTGTTTGGTGGCAGTACATTCCCTGATGGTTCTTATATGATTGACTACGAAGAGGATATCATTCAGTTCCAGAAGTGGTATATGGAAGTAATGTCTGAGATTCGTAGCACCAATATGTTTACTTTCCCGGTAAACACAATTTCTCTTCTTCGTAAAGATGGTAAGTTTGCAGATGAAGAGTTTGCAGAGTGGGGTATCAGACATAACATGAAGTGGTCTGATTCTAATCTGTTCATTGATGATAGTGTTACATCTCTTTCTAACTGTTGCAGACTGAAGAGTGATATCAAAGACCTTGGATATTTCAATAGTATCGGTGGAACAGCATTAAAAGTAGGCAGTGTCAAAGTTTCTACTGTTAACCTTGCTAGAATCGCTCTTGATACAAATTCTGAGGAAGAATATCTGAAGGAACTTGAGGACAGAACACTGTGTGACCTTCAGGCTCTTCATGTAGTAAGACATATTATCAAGCGCAATGTTGAAAAGCATCTTCTTCCTAACTTCTCTCATGGTCTGATTGACTTTGAGCATCTATATAACACAATAGGTTTGAGAAGATAAAGCCTAATACTACTTTGCCAACTAATTGTTGGGGTCGCAAGGGCGGCTAACGGGGAAACCTTACTGGATAAAGCCAAAGGCAATCCCGTGGGAAAGGAGTTTTTATGAAAAAGGATATTTATATTATTAAAAATAAAATTAACGATAAAGTTTATATTGGGCAAGCAGATTATGCATGGAAAAGATGGGGTACTCATTTGAGAGATGCTCATTCAAAACCCAAAATAATTATTGATAAAGCGATAAAAAAATATGGCGAAGAGAATTTTTGGTACGAATTACTTGAAAGCCAGATTTCAAACTATGATGAACGTGAAAAGTATTGGATTAAAGAATTTAATTCTATAGTCCCTTATGGATACAATGTTTCCCCCGGTGGTAAAGGGGTAGGGAGTGGGACTGAACATGTTTCATCGGCAATTAAAAATGAAGAAATATTAAATTTGATAATTAAAGATATTCAAAATGGCGAATTGTCATTTGCTGAAATTGCTAAAAAATATAAGATAGGGACTTCAGTTGTTCAAGGTATTAATAGCGGAACATATTATCATAATAATGCGCTGAAATATCCTATAAGAGAATATTTTTTATCAAATGAGAAATTAAAAAGACTAATTTACAGCTTAAAATACGAACACGATAAAAGTATTAAAGATATTGCGGATGATTTTGACTTACATCCAAGCACTGTATGCGAAATAAATAACGGGAATGAAAAAAGAGTTGATTGGGTAAATTATCCTATTCGGTCTGGCAAAGTTAGTAATCCGTTGTCGAAGTACCATCCAGAAATAAAGATGTTACTAATGACAACAGATATGTCGTTTTCTGATATCGCAAAAAAATATAATGTTGCGATTGGAAGTATACAAGCAATCAATGAAGGGACAAGTTGGGCAGACGATAGTTTATCATATCCAATAAGAAATAACGGGAACCCATTATATAAGAATTTATCACAAGATCAAATCAAAGCAATAGAAAAAATGCTTATAGAAACAAATATATCTATGAGAAAAATTGCTGAAAAATTCAATTGTTCCCCATCGTTAATTCAAAATATTAACAGAGGAAAAATAAAAAAATATTTAAATGAAAAACTAAAATATCCTTTAAGAAATAAAAATTCTAAACCTGTATCGACTATCCTTAATTAAGGAGTAGGAGAAATCCGAAATGGTAGTATCCTCATCAAGGGATGATGGATAAAAGATAGTCAGGGCTGTTTAGAAATAAACAGATAACCGTTTATTGGAATTTATGAGACAATGAAGAAGTTTGGATACACCTATCAGGATGAGTTTGGTAACACATTCTATAAGGATGAAGCATTTGAGTTTGGTAATAAAATCTTCAAGACAATGCGTAAGGTTGCTGATGATTTTATTGCAGAAAATAATTGTGATTATATGATTAACACTGAGCAGATCCCCGGCGAATCAGCGGCGGCAAAACTCATGAAGAAGGATAAGTTCTTCTATCCGAAAGCAGATATTTATGACCTTCCTCTTTATGGTAATCAGTTTATTCCTCTTGGAATCAAGGCTACATTACAGGAGAGAGTAAGAATCGCTTCTGCATTTGATAAGTATTGTAATGGTGGTTCAATCCTTCATGTTAATATTGATGCTCCGTTTGATTCTTATGAGAAAGCAAGAAAGATGACTGAGTACATTGCTGACTCTGGAACGGTCTACTTCGCCTATAATACTAGAATTCAAGCTTGTAAGAACAATCATGCATTCTACGGTACAAAATGCCCCGTTTGTGGCGGCGATGTAGCAACCGAATACACACGGATCGTAGGATAAACCAAAATATATTGTCCAATATCTTAGTGATAAGATAACGCGATCTAAAATAAGAAACCTCGAATATACGGGGAAACCCTTAGAGCCAATACTACTAGGGTAACCAGTAACAATGTATTGGATTGGGTAATCCGTAGGCATTAAATGGCCCCAACGACTACCAAGAGGCATCTCACGAATGAGATGATGGTATAGTCTATCCCGTTAATTATATGAAAATATAAGGAGTAAACATATGAATAAAATTGATTATACAGGAATGCAGTTTGGTAACAGACTGATTATTAGAAACTATTGTATTGATGATGATTGGCTTTCTATTGGGAAAATAATACCAGAAAAAAGAAAAGATCAATATGTTCTTGGTAAGTGTTTAAACTGCGGCAGTATTATTCCTACAGACAAAAAGAATATGAAAATACAACCGCCGAAGAGATGCACATTTTGTTCTAATATAGGAAATCATCATCAGATTAAAACAAATACTAATTCATGGGTTATAAAAAACGATATTGGAGTATGTAACGTACTGTTTAAGAATCAAGTGGTAAATTTTTTAGTTGATTCAGATATGGTTGATATTTGCAAACAGTATGTCTGGAGAATAGCACAAAAGCGTAATAAGTATTATGTTGTTACTGGCTCATCCAAGAAAGGCACGATGATATATTTACACCAGATGATTCTTGGAAAGCCAGATGATGACAATGAAATAGACCATATAGATGGCAACAGTCTTAATAATATGAGAAGTAATCTTAGATATGTTTCACATCAAGAAAATGTAGATAATATTAAGGCTACAAGAATAGATAATCAAATAGGTATCCGTGGGATTTCATACGATAGGCGTGGGAAAAAATATGTAGTTGATTTTACATACCACGATAAAAGATATTATGTGAAGCCTTGGAACACTATTGAAGAAGCTGTTTGGTGTAGAAGATGTTTTGAAGATTATTTCGGACTTGAATTAGTAAAAAATAATCCATTATCGAAATTATATGAATTGGAAAATAATCAATTAAAAGAAGAAATTAAATCATATGTTTATTCTAAAATATCCTGAAAGGGACGGTATAAGAGTTTATACACCGATTCAAACTTGGTCTAATGAGCGTAAGAAAGAGTATAAGATGCGTAGATGGGAAGGTATCAATAAAGACGCAGGAGAAATCTCATGATTATAAAAGGATTACTGGATGAGGACTTTGTTAACTACAGAGTCCCATCCATGACAATAATGTTTCCCTATTGTTCAATGAAATGCGATAAAGAGTGCGGCAAGCCTATCTGCCAAAACAGTTCGCTTAATCAGGCAGAAGACTATGATGTATCTGTGAAAGATATTGTGACTAGATATATTACTAATTCAATTACAGATGCAATGGTATTCCAAGGTCTTGAGCCACTTGATTCTTTCAGTGACGTACTTGCAATTATTTCTATGTTAAGAAGTATTAATTGCTACGATGATATTGTTATCTATACTGGCTACAACAAGAAAGAAATTAAGGACAAAATAAAATCTCTTAAACAGTATGGAATAAAGAACATTGTCATAAAATATGGAAGATTTATCCCCGGTCAGGAACCACATCATGATGAAGTCCTTGGGGTTAATCTTGCTTCAAACAACCAGTATGCTGAAAGGATTTGCTAATGTTGACTATTAAAGTATCTGACAACGAAGAACTTGTAAAAGAGGTTCGACAGAAGATTAAAGAGAACGATGGTTACTGCCCATGTAAGTTTATTAAGAGTAGAGATACTAAATGCATGTGTAAGGACTTTCGTATGCAGACTACACCGGGCGAGTGCCATTGTGGATTATATGTAAAGGTGGAATAGTATGGAGACAGTAACTGTGGGCGAGAAGGAATGCGGAGACTGCAAATACTATCAACTCATAGAAGAATCAAAAAAAGATATCTATGTCTATTGTGCCGCAAAGGACAAGCGGTATTACTACGGCACAAGGATAAGTTGTGATGACAAGGAGAAAGCATGATGAATGTAGGAGATAAGGTTAAAGTAAATTTCATTCCCGGTGTACCTGATCCGAATGAAGTGTTCGCTGATAGCTATACCATTACATCAATGTCATTTGAAGAAGATGGTACTTATACTTATTTTCTTGATGGCAATATGGATGGTTATTACTTCAGTGAAGAATCTCTTGAACTGATTAAACCCGCAGGAGAAGTAATTAAGGTAATGTATCATACAAATCGTATTGATAGGTTAGCTTGTACCGATGTTGGAGATTGGTGTGATCTTAGAGCCGCAGAAGATGTTGAAATGAAGAAGGGTGATTTTAAACTTATTCCTCTTGGAGTTTCAATGGAACTTCCTGCGGGGTATGAGGCACATATTCTTCCTAGAAGTAGTACATATAATAAATTCGGTTTAATAATGGCAAACTCAACGGGCGTGGTGGACAACAGCTTTAAAGGATCTGATGATGTTTGGAGGTTTCCCGCAATCGCTGTAAGAGATACTATCATTCATGCCAACGATAGGATTTGCCAGTTTAGAATCATGAAGAATCAGCCTCATCTTATCTTTGAAGAAGTAGACCATCTCAGTGCTGACAGTCGTGGTGGTTTTGGTTCTACAGGAGTTCAGTGATGGATGCTTTTCTTGGCATCTGCTTTGGAATCTTTTGTCCGATTATAGTAGTGCTGTTCCTTCTTGGGGTAGCACTACTTGGACTAACCTTTGCAGTATGTCTGACTTATGGTTTGTTTATCATAGTATCCACATTTTGGGAGAATGTACATGAAAAACTTCGGAAACAAAATAAAATATCCTAGCTTTATTACATGCAAAGACCTAGCACAGAGATGGCGGTATGACAATATCGTTCTTCGTGAGAAATTAAATGTTACACCACATCTGAAATTCGTTACTCAGGAAGGTTGGCATTGGGATGATTCCTATATCAAGGGACTTGAGAAAGACTGCCGTGATTACAATATCGAGTTTGAGGTTGAGAAAGTTGGCAGACTTGACTACGGGGTATTTATCAATAGGTCTTATTTGGAGTCCCCATTCCTTATGAGTTCTAATATCAATAAGTTTACTGGCATATGGATGCCGCCTGATTTCAAGAAAGAAGAAGAGGAGAGACTTGCTTGGACGGACATTGACAGAGTGTTATCTGATTCTGTATATGATATGCCTTGTACTCCTCAAGTAGTATGGACTTATCTTAACATTATCGGATACGATCTTGATGGCAAGAGAGTCTGCATTGTTGGTAGAGGTAATGTCGGTGAGCCGCTCTCAAGAAATCTGATTAAGCATACCGATGCTACAGTCACCGTATGCAACAGCAGAACCAGAGATATCTATGACATCTTTAAAGAGTCTGATTTGATTATTACGGCTACCGATGTAGTAAATATGTTCAACATGAAGGGTGTCCATGTTCCTATTCTTGATGTAGGACTTGGTGTTGGGAAAGATGGTAAACTTCATGGCAATGTCATTGAAGACACTATAGAAGACGATGTAGACTTCTGTGCTACCGGGATTAATACATTCGGTCTCCTCACAAGAGAGGAACTGATTGAGAGAGTATTAGAATTCTACGAAGATTTTGATTAAAGGAGAAAATAATTATGAGCAAGATGAAATTTCTAATGTTAGTCACCGTGTTTACCATGCTGTTTGGTTTTAATGCTTACGCCGATGGAGAGATTAATGATATCGCTACAGTTACAAAATATGCCAATAAGGAAGGAGCAAACATCTACTCTGCTCCGGCAGATGATGCTGAAGTTCTTGATACTACTCTGCTGAATACTTCCTTTGAGGTTGTATACGGCGGCGAGTGTGATAACTGGAGTCAGATTGTAGCAGATGACGGTTTCGCTTTTATCAAGACAGAGGATCTTTCTGATACCGAAACACCAAAGGGCCATTGGGTATCTCTTGGTAAATATAAGACAACGGGATACTGTAACTGTCGTAAGTGCTGTGGAAAATGGGCAAATGGAAAAACAGCGTCAGGCACCGTTCCCGCACAGGGCAGAACAATTGCTTGTGGTTCTCTTCCGTTTGGTACTGAGATTCTCATTGAAGGTATGGGCCAGTATACGGTAGAAGATAGAGGTGTTACTGGTAAGCACATTGATGTCTACTATGGCTCTCATGGAACAGCTTGGAATCACGGTGTTAAATACCGTGAAGTATTTAAGTGGGTTGCTGAGTAAAGGACAAAATAATTATATAGGGGAATTCTTCGGAGTTCCCCTTTTTCGGCTTTGAGGTGAGACAACATGGATAACAATGAATTATTGAGTTTCGCTCTTGAAAATGGTATACTTGATGTTACCCAAGTACAACAAATGAAAGATATGAAAGAGAGGAAACTTTATCTAGAAAACCATCCGTATAAGATATGGCAGTCTAACAAAGGGTATTGGTATACCTATGTGACACATAAGGATGGTACAAGAAAACAGATATCTCGTAAACACAGAGAAGACTTAGAAGATGACATAGTACATTTCTATAAACAGGAAGAGGAGAATCCTACCATATCTGATATCTTCACCTTGTGGAATACAAGAAGGAAAGATTTAAAACAGATAGCTTATCCTACGTTCTCTAGAAATGTATACGTCTTCAACAAGCACTTTAAACAGTTTGGTAAGAAAAGAATTCGTAAGGTCAGACCGCTTGATTTTGTAGAATTCCTTGAAGAACAGATTGCTGAATATGAGATGACAAGAAAAGCCTTTGCCAATCTCAAATGTATTGTTACTGGTATTCTTAAGTATGCAAGAAGAAGAGAGTTAATAGAGTACACCTACAACGATGTATATGGTATGCTTGATTTAGGAAAGAACTGCTTTAAGAAGATTATCTACTCTGATGAAGATCAGGTATTCAATGAAAAAGAGACAAGCTGTATCATGTCTTATCTTTCCAATCAGACAGACATTATTTCCTATGGACTTCTTCTTCTGTTTGTTACAGGCATGAGAATAGGAGAACTTGCGGCACTGAGACACGTTGATGTCCGTGAGGATTCTATCTTTGTTCATGCTACGGAATCCAGTTATACCGATGAGGATGGCAACTTTATCAGTACGATTAAGGAATCACCTAAGACAGATAAGGGTGTGAGATGTATTATCGTACCTACTGGCTATCTGTGGTTACTCAAGAAAATCAGACTTCACAATCCATTTAAGGAATTCGCTTTTACTTATTCAAGTGGGACAAGGATACGATCCCTTGCTTTCCGAAGAAGGTTGGAAAGGGTATGTGAGGAACTTCATATACCTTATCGCTCACCTCATAAGATTAGAAAGACATTTGGCTCTATCCTGTTGGATAACAATGTTGACCAGAAGACAATCAGAGACACAATGGGGCATGTTGATCTGTCCACCACCGAAAGTTTCTACCATTATAACAGGAGAACTTTTGATGAACGGCAGAAGATGTTGTCTTCTATTAAGGAGTTTCAGGCAATTTGATTGGAATTTTGACGTATTTAAGCCATTCTCTAACAATTTCAATTACATGGCAGAATCTCCAAACTGGCGATAAATAAAGGGATTATGGGACTTGCGGGTCGGGTTCAAGTCCCATACGCTCCACACATTCTGATTCTACGATCTAGTATTTATGCGGGTTGTAGAAGACGAAGTTAGTAGACTATAACGAATTCCAATCAAATGCTAATCAAATTCCAATCAATAGTCGAACAGTTGTTCTTTACGGAGGAAAGGACAGTTGTACTTGGGTGTTTTATAAAACTCATAGGACTCTCTGTGGGCTTTATAAAGCATCTTTTCTTTTTAGATGAGGAAGTTATCGTCTGAATGATTAGAGCCAGTCTATGAGGCGTACAATGCGTCTAGAGGACAGAAAAAGGGGAACACTACCTATTATGGTAATGCTCCCCTTTTTTTAGATCAATCATTCTCTCGGATTTCCCAAGTCAATGATTCTGGTTCACAAATTGTATGCACGAATGAATTCTCGTTTCCAAGTTCTTCGTACTGATGGATGAGACTATTAAATGCTTCACGTTCCATCTCATTCCAATATCCTTGTTTATGATAATATCTATAGGATTGTCCTATTCTGTCCTTCAGATTAGCAGATAATGTTTCTATGTTCTTCCTGTCTCTCTCTGCATTCTCTCGTTTCATGTCTTCAACGACTTCACAAAGATGATCAACTTGTTTGGCAAGTTTATGCAGACATTCTCCATGAACATCAATTTGCTCTTCGTGCTGTTTAATAAGTTCCTCATTTCTGTGTCTAGCTTCTGACCACTTAGTCTTAAGACCAAATCTTGTCATTGCCCAGTCTGCAACATCTACACACTTCCGTATCGCCATGAGCAGTACAAAGACATAGACTAAGCAGTCTACGGTTAATTCTTTTAATGCACCTAATTCCTGCATGATTCACCCTTTCCGAATCACTTTAGTATTAGCGCACCTCTGGAGTTGGATGTTAGAGTAATTGTTCCTGTAACCATTCTGTAGTCATTATCAAAGCAGTACAGTTCCTTTCCATAGGCAGGAGATTCTATAAAGATGAATTCATTCCTAGCAAGTTCACCGTTCTCCTTTGCATAATACCAAGTATTCTTTAATTCTACCCATTCCTTCTTAGCTACTGTACCTGATGACTTCAGGTACATCATTACTCCTTTTATCTCCATTAATTCATTACTTCTCATGTAACCGTCTTTGTCAAAGTAGTAAGTTTCACCGTCAATAACCTGACTTCCATTTGTTGTATACTTCCATCCGGCATTGACATACCACCACTTATTGTTAGGTTCCTGAATCCAACCCTCAACATACTTGCCGCTGATCCAACCACCATCAATCTTAATCCAAGGCTCACCGTCAACGTAGGTCTTGCCAAGAGGTTTAACCTTAAATCCGGCAACAGCAGTACGAACTACCTCACCATCTTTAGGTGCTTTTCTGATATTCAGATTAGCTGTCAGCTTAAGACCTTCTACGCCGCTTTTGATAATATCCATCTTGATGTTGGTATCAATAGGTGTAGAATCAGCAACCAAATCCCAATTGATATGTCCATATCCCGCAATGCGAGAGAGTGAACGAGGATAAGCTTTCATACATACCATACCGCCGTTGGGATATACCTTACCGTCTCCCGGTGATGTGTTACCACCATAGGTATAGACAGTGGTAGTTGTTACTCTGTATACCCATTCGATGTGGCAGATACGAGTGCTGTTCTTAAAATAAATAAAATCTCCTACCAGAGGATTCATATCAAAAGCTTTATTAGCTTTGAACCATCCCGCTGTGGTAGGAGTGTAGTATGAAAAATCCTGTCCGTTAGGAATATAAGTCATCTTCTTGGCAATCTCTTTACCAAATGCCTTATAGAGAATCCACATACACCAAGCATTACACCAAGCTGAACCTTGATAGGAAGGTTTGAGGTCTGCCCAATACTTAGTGTAGTTACCATCTCCACCGGGGGTATGTGTATATAGATTCTGTCCTTTATTCTTTTCCATGTAGCCAACTTCTGCTTTAGCAATAGCGGCTACCTTATCTATTGCTTCTTGTCTTGTCATGGATTACTCCTTTTATTCTTCTTCAAATGTTACCGTATCTTCAATGATATATTCAGCTACTGCCTTGTTAGATTCAATCATGGTTCTCATCTTTACGAGAGCATTATCTACCCAAGAAGAGAACATCTCAAAGGTTACGAAGGGTGAGATGTGGGGGAATCTCTCAAGGAACATATCCCAAACCATTCTCAGTTTAATCTGTCCTGTCTTACTTCCAAGAGTCTTCTCAGCTTCAATAACAGCGTAAAGAATCCATTCCTTAACCTGATTGTACTGTTCAATAGTGGGTTTTCTCAGGAACTGATGAATTGTCATCGCCGCAAGAATAACCACGCTAATAGTAGCGATGTAGAGATACCAATTGTTAATAACATTATCCATATGTTTGCTCCTTTTTATCTATATGATCCAACGGTTCTGAAATGATAGTCTTATTCTTCTCAAAGATATTAGCAACCATGTTGGTTACTAGATAGATTCCTACAGGAGCAAGAATCTCCTGTGCGATTACAGAAGAGACTGATACAACAGGATCTCTTCCAAACCACGACAGGAGATAACTTGCTGAAGTAAGGAGGAATGCATGTATGAGAATACATATCATCAGAAATTTTGGAAAAGTGTTTATTTTAACTCGTTTAGCTACGTCCATTTTTTATTCCCCTTTTTCTAATGGTACATCAATCCCCACAGACATATTTATCCGTAGAATTAAAAACAGAGTCGATTGCTACCTCGACCCATGAACCATTTTGTTTCTTATATGCTTTTATAACTTCTTTCCAAGAACCATTCTTCTTGGTATAGAGTGTATTTGTCTCTCTATTCGCAACTACGATAGTATGGTTACCTTGTATATTGGTAATCTCATACACATAGTAAGGAGTAGGAGAGTAAGACTCATTAAGAGTAATAGCTACTTTAAACTTTAACGTATCGTCATTATCATCACTTGCATCATCCTTAGAATATTTAACATCTACAAAGTGTTCACCCGCTGACATTGTATATTCCAACGTGTGAGTAGAAGTATTATTATATGTAGAAGTGTTACATGCAAGTTTATAATCATCGTCTGTTATGTTTGCTCCGTAGTTTCCTGCGGAATAGTAGTTATGATTTAATGCCGTGTCTAACTCACCAAATACACCGAAGTCGTAACCTTGCTCAGAATAGTTAGTGAATGTAAATGTGGCTGTGGCAGATACTGGCACATTAAATGTCACTCTACACACAGCCGCAGTTTTACTTATTCCTACATTGTTGTTGACGTAATATCCACTACTGTTTAATTCAAACCCATAACTGCCTACATTCTCTACATCGTAGCTTGCCGGAGAATCAGTTCTCTCTACAAAGGAACTTGTTACATCAGTTCCATTGTCTGTAATCTTTAATCCGTCTATGCTATCCGCTCTGACAGTAGAAGAGTGTCCCGGAGATACTTCAGTAGGATTAGCAGTTACATTAGCAGTAGTAGAATTCTCTATTGTTATTGTATACTTAATATCGTTATAGCTATATTCAATTGTTACAGTAGCACCGTTGACTAAACCACCATAATAACCAATCTCAAATCTGAGTTGTAATTCATCTATTTCAGATCTTGTCCACGTTCCAGTTGTTAAGGTGACAGTCTGTGCTGATGTTGATGTAAATTTAGAAGCACTACCCTTTGCCGTACTCCCCGCATAGAGTTGTAGATTAGCAGTTGAACGAGATGCATTCTCTAGATGCCCTTTGACCTTACATGATACAGAGTCTATTGTTGCATCTTCGGGGATATCTTCAAATTCAAATGAGTAGTAGATATATGCTTTAGATGAACTGTTACCAGAAGCATAATCATTACCACTTACGGCAGAGGTATCTGCTCCTTTGCCAATTGCATTTCTATATCTTGTTCCGTTGATAGAACCCGATGTGGTGTACGCTGTAGGATATGAACTAACTGATTTTTGAACTATCGCCATTAACCCACCACCTTCAAGTAGATATCACCGTCTGAACCAATAGAAGATGATGGGTCTGTAGTTCCTGTATAGTAGGTTACTATGTTTAGAGAACCACTTGTTTTTGTTCCATTGGCACTATAGAAGTTATAACCTGATAGTACCTTATCGGCAACAGCAGTTGTATCAGTTATATCCATCAGCGTAGTGCCGTAATATACTACTTTACTTCGTGCCATGTTTTACTCCTTATTTATTCTGTGTTACCATCACTAACTGTAACTGTATATGTATTCCAATCATCTGTGGTACTGATTGTTATATAGTCTGCACTATTCCCGATGGTACGGTATATTAGACTATCATTATTAACTACAGACAACCAATAAATAGTTCCATTATATTTAATTTTATTTACCATACTATATTCTAATGCTTGCGATGGAATCGGATCACCAGAAACATCACTTAGGGTGTTAGAAACGCCAAACCATAAAGCTGTATCATAAAAATTTGACATGATAGGATAGTATTCCGTTGTATTTTCTTCGCCAATTCCTACAATGTTAAAAATAGCAATAGGATCAGCTATTCTTTTATGAGGACTTATCGTTATAAAATTGCCTTTTGATTGTGAAGCCATTATTATTCCTCCTTATAATTATTTTGGACTGGAACCACTGATTAAGTTTGGAATGACTAAGCAATCTTTACATAATACAGCTTTTCCATCTTGCACTGCTTGATACATTTCATTAAATGTAGCTGTGTCAATATCCACAACAAGCACATCATCACTACCACCAGATGCTCCTGCATCAGCAATTCCTTGTTCAATCTTATTCATCTTCTCAGCGGAGATAACATCTCCATCTTTCCAGTTAGTTTTAGTATAAGCCATGAACTAACCTCCTTATCCTATAGTAACCGTAGTACCGCCCGCACTATTCGGTGCTTCGGCATACGGAATAGCCTGAACCACTACCTGACTAAGATAATCATATTCACTATCAGGTAGGATTGTCTGTTCACTTGTGCTAGGCGTAGCTGTCTTAGACTGAGCAGTAACAGCTTCGCCCGTGTATGAACCAGTTACACCAAGGATCTGAACTCCACTCTTGATGTTCCCGGCAATAATCTTAGCCTGTTCGGTGCTTGCAATAGCAACTTTTCCACTACCATCATGGTAACCAATCGGAATAGTATAAGTACCCGCCTTAGTAGAAATAGTACCGTTGACAGCACCATTATTTTTCATTGTACCAGTAAGCTTAGAACCTCTTGCATGGGCAGTCTTGCCCTCAAGAATCTCAGCTACTGCCGCAGTATCTTCTGAGGTATCTGAGTCATATGTATTCGTACCCGTAATAACAGCACCCGATTTATCATGCGCTGTTACACCCTCTGCCAGATCTGCGGCGGTTACGGTATCTTGGGTAAGGTCAATTAAGACCTCACCACCGTAGATAATTTTATTTTTAGCCATAAGTAACCTCCCCCGCTATATAGACAGTCTCACCACCATCTACATTACTAGTTTCGTAGTAGGGGATTTTCTTCACTACTACGTTGTCTTCCATCTTTTTTTCTTTGGTTTCTAATACTTGTTCTTTATATGCTTTCGGGATTACAATATAGTCACCGTCATATGTTGGTATATCTTTTTCCGGGTTAATATTAATTTCGCCACTCATATCAGACGGTTTTTTAACCTTTCCCGAAATAGACTCAGTGGGATTCATTTTCCCAATAAGAGATTCTGAGGAACTAATAGAGTCCATCCTTCCAATAAGAGATTCTGAAGAATCTATTGGGGTCATTTTCCCAATAAGGGTTTTTACTGGACTAAACTTAGCCATATAATCCCTCCTTACTGTACTTCGTCTACTCTGAACTCACCTAAGTCTGTCATGGTAATCTTCCAAAGTTTATTAGGAGAACGAAGATAGAGAGCATCCTGTTCAATAACAGGAGTAGTTCCACCACCGCCACCTAGACTCTTAATAAAGTCTACAAACTCTTGAGTAGCCATAGGCTCTGATTTCAGACTAGACAGATAGATAGAATGAACTGCATCTGCATCAGAGGGATAGTCTACCATGATATATTTCTGACCTTCCGTAGTCTGATATGTCTCAATTCGGAAATAAGGGTCTTTATTGATATCACCAATGTAGACTCTACTGCCACCCGCAGGAAGAGCAGTCATATAATAAGTAGTTCCATCCCAAGTTATTTTGTATTTGTTATAAGCAACTAAAAGAGTATCCGTAATTGCTCTATAGCCAAGACCAATCTCAGTAAATCTCTGTACGGTATAATTACCACCAAGAATCTGTTTATCTTCAATACGGTCATTGATATAATAAGGTCTGTTCTTTACATAGGCAGGAGAGGAAGTATCATTCTCATTCCAATCTGACTGTTCCTGTTCAGTAAGATACTTACCATCATCAATAAGGTCACTAGCCTTAGTAGGGATACCAAGATCCTCATTTGTCATATCCCCTGTAATCGTATGCCCATTAATAGTTGGCTTATTTGTTAATGAATTATAACTCGCCCTATCCTGATCAGAATCAAGAAGACCTTCAATGGTTAATTCAATAGGGATGACATTTTCATCAACCTCAATTTTGCGTAAACGGTCTTTCCAAAACATCTTATATCACCCCTTCCAATAGGATAGGCTTTACCTCATCCCTTCCTACATTAGTAGCAAAGACTGTCTCATCGCCAATCTTGCCTACAATCTGGAGGAGAACTTCGCCTACCTTAAATTTAGCTGATTCTTTCTGAGTAAGAGTAATCCTTATTCCAGTTGGTTCTCTTAACATATCCAAAGGAATAGGTTTACTTACTACAGTATTCTGTTGTCTAAATACTAGATAAAATTTAGTAATCCCATCTACGTTGATAGCAGATGGAATTTTACGAATAACATATGTTGGAGTTGTTCCTCTAATCATGATTCACCTCCAGTTTAGTTTTATTCATTTAATCTACTTCTTCGGTAATCTTTAGCTTGCCCTTGATGAATGTATGTACATCACCATTGGCAGTTGTAATCTGAATGTCAAATACATAAGTATCCGGCTGATTCATTGGTTTTGTATCTTCGGGGTCTAACTGAAGAATACAAGTATCGTATGGAATGTCTTTATAGATTAGACATTCGGAATCATTATAGTTTTTCTTACAGGCGAAACGGATTGTGTCACCCTCTTTAGGCACATACGGATCTCCGTTAACGTCAGTAACACCGATGACCGTTCGGAAGGTATCTCCTCTAGTCATGGCGATTGCGTATAGTACCTTATCATTCTTGATGATTTCTTTTACATCAACCATGCTAATCACCTTATGGTCTTTCTTTAAATTCTAGTTTCTTGTTTCCTATCCAATAATAGGGTCTAGGTGGTTCACCGAAGATATAATATCTTACGGCATCACCTATGAAGATAGCTATGATACTTAGACAGCACCAAGCTATTGAGAAGGGTAGACAGATGATACCCTTGTAGTTAAAAGGAATAAAAGAGTAGTCCCACATATGTAAATGAAGGACTACTCTATCTAGTGTTCCTACTATAAATTCTATTGAAGTACAGATTATTCCACCTATAATTGCTTGGATGATTAGTTGGGTATCCCATCCAAACCATCTGTCATTGATTTGATCAACAAGGATAAGACATATACCACCCATGAATCCTGAAGCTATCCATGAGTAGGCTATTTCACCGTGGAGAAAATGGAATATACATTCAATAGACATGAAAAGAGAAAAGCCGATTATAAATAGAATTGAATTCTTCATAGTGGATTACCTAAAGAGATCTTCGCCAGATTTCCATGTGTATTTATTATATGCCATTTAGATATCTCCTTTTTTATTCTTCAGGTTCGGTTGTAACTTCAGTAACAGCACCATTGAGATCTACCTTTAATGTCAAACTATTCTTACTGAAGTATGCATAGTCATTATCAATGCTCACTAGAGGAAGAATAAGATCGGCTGTTTCTTTACCTTTGACAATGAGATCTACTTTAACGCCCATATCCAACATATAGAATATGTCCGACCTAGTTATAACATTATCAGGATCGTCAGGTGTAGTTGCATCACTGTAAGAACCATTATTATAATTCGTAACAATCGTTGTAAAATATGGATATGCCGTAAAGCTAAATCCATCTGGTGTGTATGTACCATTGTATTTCAAATAGTTGTTATTATCTATTTTTTCAAAGTTATATGTAGTAATCATTTTGTTCCACCTCCACTAGAATCATCTTCGCTACTAGCCACAGTCAATGGAATATAATTACCTTTATATACTAAATAAACCATCTTTCCCGCCTTTACGGCGGCATCAACCTCAGCATAAGTCTTATCTGCTGTGAATGTTGGGGAAGAAGGAACCTTTCGCATCGGTGATACGCTTTTTGTTATACTACCACCACCGCCATCACTACCTTCCGTAACATTAACCAACAGAACACCACCACCGCCACCTTCGGCTACGCCTTGTTCAAGCTTATTCATCTTTTCGGCAGAGATAATATCTCCATCCTTCCAATTTGTTGGAGTATAAGCCATAATTATTTCTCCTTTATATATAAACATATTGTGATTATTTTCTAAGTTAATGGGAGTAGCTGAGTTTCCCCAACTACTCCCGTGAGAGTTAGCCTTTCAGACGATTAATACAATCTTGAATAGCTGTTCTCTCTGCCTCACTCTGAGCATCATTCATCATGGAGTAGAGATTGTCTACCATACGGTCTTTAGCATCACTTCTACTGTAGCGATTGTTATCCTGATAATTCATGGGATTCATAGGATACCCACCATTCATAGAATAACCATTACCACCACGATAGGAATGAATATTGTAATACCGATCATCATAAGGCATACCCCATCTTGAAGAATAGCCGTCCTCGTACATTTCGGCTTCTTTCTCCTTGATTTCATAGATATCCTTGATGATGTCATATGCACTGTATAAAGTATCTAAATCCTGTTGAGAAAGACTACCTTTCTTAACAATTTCACCAATCTCCTTCATAAGGAGATCTTTGGTATCTTCATAACATCTTTCCATAACGCACCTCCTTATGCGACTCTGTTGATTTTAATATTGGCATTCTGTACATTAATAGCCTGAGTAGAAGTATTTTCTACTGCAATCATAGGACAACATCCCCTAGGAACTTGGATGTTAGCTGTAACGTACACATTCCAATAGTTATCAACAGCGGCAGGAGTTACAATGGCAGAACTGGTCGGGAGGCCTTCCCCATCAATAGCAATAGCTATAGAGATCGGGTCTACAGTTCCACCAGTAGGAATAGCGATGTTAGCACCAAAGGACACCTCATACATTGCATACTTGGCGTTAGGACAATTAACAATTCCACGAAGAGTAATCACACCAGAACCTTCTCTGTGGATTACATAACCTTTACGGCATGGAATAGCAGTTTCGGTGAAGATGACGTTCTGACCGATACCTACTTCCTGTACCGCATTTGAAGTAAACTCAGCAGACATATCCTACCCTCCTTAAGCACCACAGCCGCAACCACAACCAAAGTTTTGAGCGCAACAGTTAGGATTCTGTACCATGTAGGCGGGAATCGGAGCGGGGTTCAGATACTGCTCAAGTGCCTGTGTCTGAGCGGCGTTATTAGCAAGAATCTGAGCGGTCTGAGCAGTCTGAGATTCTTTAAGCTGTGCCATATTAAGCTGATTCTCAAGAGCGGCAATACGCTCGTTCTTAGCATCAATCTTATCCTGACACATCTGATCCTTCAGAGACTGAATACCCGCATTCATGCTATTAAGAACAGCATTAAGAGCATCGCCTACAGCGGCTCTGTCTGCACAAGCTTCAGTAGCGACCGTGTACTTTAAGTCAGCCACGGATGCACGATTTTCACAGCCAATTGTGTTATCGCATAGGCTCTTTATCCTATACTTCTTACGGTTTCCTCGTAAGTTCAGACTATATCTTCACCCTCTCTTATTAGAGTAGGGGTCGGGCAACTCGTGTCGAGATTATTGGTTTACCTATCCTCACTCGTTAGTCGTTGAACCTTCTGTAGTACATTTTTCATAGGTATTCCTACAGTTTGGCTACTGATTGTCATATTCGCATAATACATTATTTTCTACCTTTTTAAAATATGCGAACTTAGATTTTCCAGTAATTCACCCGATTGCCAGTATGGATTACGCCATACAAGTACCTACTGTTTCATTTGTGAAACTAAAAATGTTAATGACTTTGTTTAACATTTTCTTCAAGCACTGCTGTAATCCCATAGCAATATCGTTCATTCCCTGAAGATTAGCCATCTGTCTAGCATTGTTAGCCACTTCAGCAGTAGCAAAACCATTGTTAATCGCAGTGGTTACACCATTGAACCCATTGCACTGACTCTGAGCCATTGCTCCAAGAGATGCACTGAGTCCATTAATACCGCTGATTACTGCTTGCTGATCAAACCCACGCTGAATACCTGAATCAACATTATTCATGATGTAAGGCATTCCACTACCATTACCGTAACCACCGAAACCATTACCCATAAACGCAAAGAGGAATAGGATAATAATCCAGAAGCTACCATCATTCCAATTACCAAATCCATTACCGTTACCAACTACTGCGGCTACGTCTGCGGCACTAAGTCCATTAGCATTGTCTGTAAGAGCCATAACAATTACCTCCCATTAAGAAATCTTTGAAAACTATTAGCGAGTTGAGACAACTGATTAAACTGCTGTTGTGTCATCTTCCCGGAGTTTAATAGATTCTGAACTTCTTGTCTGGGGTCACCATTAAAACCATTTTTAAACTGTTGAAACTGAGAAATCATATTCTGCATGTTTCCAAAGGGTGAATTAGGCTGAAAGTTCTGTCTGTTATAAAATGGGTTTCCCATATCACACCTCCTTAGAAGATGGTTCGGAGAGATATCTCTCTATCGCATCTGCAACAAGTTTATCAAGTTCGTCTTTATGAACAAATGACGATGTATCAAGCGGTTCCTGCCTAGGATTTGAACCTTTTCTTTCTACAAGGTCATAGGTCACCATTGGTAAATATCTACCATTCATATCGGTAGATTTGTAATAAATTACAGGAGCATCAGAATCCATTAGGATAACCTTTTGATTAGGGCCTAATAGATATGCTTCTGCTCCTGACTGTCCTTGTACCCACTGAAATGTATTAGTCTGCTCATTATTCTGAGTAGGCTTCTGATATTGATAACCTACGTTCTGCTGATAAGTAGGTTGATAATTGGGTACGTTTGCTTGTTGAAAATATGGATTATATTGTTCAAACATTTTTGTCACCTTTGTACGAGAAATAGTAAATAGGAACTTCCCTACCAGAATCCCATGAGTCGTAGTAGTTGCCATCAATAACGGCTACTGCGTGTTCTCCTGTTCCTAGTATGAAAGTTCCTATGGGATTATCATTTGCAAAATCTCTGACTGTGTAACAATCAGGGCAACTATTTGGGATTAGGTTCTTGATAAAACCATGATGTTTTAGATAAGCACTCCATACGGAGTTACTAGATGGCATATCACCTAAGATATATCCTTCTACACATAGTTCTATATAAACTTGATCCCAAGGTTTGTTTAATGCTTTTGTTAATGCCCTGATTACACAGTCCCCGGTTGATTTCCCCACAGGGTTGGGGTTGTATTGAATATACATGATTACATACAGAAGCCGGGGCAGACTCCAAATATGGAACTAGCGTTGCTATATCCCCCGTTACCGGTATTGGTCACATGTCTAAAGCTATCCGCATCACTAGCAGATCGCAACCACCAGTTCTTGTAAGAGCCATTTTTCTCTTTCTGTCTAGATGCAGTATCCTTAAACACATTCGAATAAGCCGGGCCAGCTGCATCTATTGATGTTCTATTTAACACTTCCTTATCTCCCGGTATCCAAAGAGTTTCTGTTGTAGACTCTTGGAATCCAGTTCCACTAGCATCATATGCTTTCTGATGTTTAGTAACAGGAACAATATTATTTCTAACATCAGTCGGGAAGAGCGGAAGAATAGTATCTGTCAGATAAGACTTCATCTCTGTCTTGTCATATCCACCTAATGTGCCAGTTCCTTCCTGACCATCTACTTTAGACGGATTCATCCTATATGCAGTAGGCAGAAGGTCTTCCATAATCCAAGTCATAGGTGCTTTTCCACTGCCATCTGCCTTGTCATCAGTATCAAAAGCTACAAGTTGCATGAGATGTACACCCTCGCTACCAAGATCAACTGCCTTTAAATCACCTACGGAATATTTAGTCTTGTATGTTCCATCTTTAGCAGATGCCGCAATAGTTTTCCAACCATCATTGACTGTTTCGTTATTCATCTTAACTTCATAAACAGCATATACGGTAAGATCATCGGTTACGTTTTCCAGAATATTAGGATCGGCAGATAGGTCGTTTACTTCTGTACTCCAACCAAGTTCTGAAATAGTACCATTATTTATAGTTCTACTTGGTACATTAGGAATAGAATCAGGCTTTCCATTTGTAACAGTTGATGTCGCTATGACAGAACTGCCATCATACTTCATGAATGTAACTATAGGAACAGTCTGAATACCATGTGTTGTGGATGTGTATTCAATAGTGTAGGCTGTATCTACTAAATAACCATCGTAGTTCAGAACCGTTACTTTGAGTTCACTAACTGTCAGAGGAAGAACACCATTGACCTTATCCCCGTATTTTTCGTTGCGATAGGTATAAACATCGTGGTCATTAGAATCTCGTTTTGCTGAAATGAGAGTATAGATATCATTCTCATAAACAAGTGCGGTATTCGACATTATCCAATACATACTTGCAAATCCATTGCCAGTTGTTGATACAGCGTAAAGTAAATTTTTGGTAAGATAAAGTTTATTATTCTTTTTATAACATCCGTAAGCAAATTGATTAGAACTTTCTGACATTCCGACTTCAGTGCCATAAATATATATTGATATAAATCGTTGCGAGTATTCGAAATAAAGACCATATGAAGAATCTTCAATATTATAACCTATGGTTTTTACTGTCGAACAAATACCCGTGTTAATGTCATGCACATAAATTAGCATATTATTTTTGATTGCGTTCATAATGTTATCTGCACTTGTGTTAACCTTCATTGCAGATATGCTTACATCAATTACAAACGAATTCTCTATATATTTGGGATCTATCTTCTTGATAGTGACACCGCCACCAGATGTAATCTTGAGATGAACGGTATCTTCAGGGTAGACATCTGGGTTTAGACCGATTTCAATCGCATAACCGCCAGTAGTACTCATTGACTGCTTCACTGCAAATGTCTCAGACTTTGACCTTATACGATCACCAATCGGCACAGTAAATTCAACACTATCATCACCGATTGTTGCAGTATATGCGATACCTTCTTGTAAGAACAGACTAGATGTTGGAGTTTTAGGATAATATATACTTATACGATTACCTGATCCAACAACATTACTATCCCCTTCCCAAATAACAGTCTCTCCATTATCAATCTCACCAAACGGCTTATTAGCTATATATCCTGCTTCACCCTCCTGAGCATTCCAGTCAGCACCGCCCATAGCAGTACCACCGCCAATTCTAGACTGTCCAATAATAGCACTTCCTATCTTAGCGGCTTCTTCGTCATTCTCAGGGTCTACGATAATAGAAACATCAGCAATAGCTTCATCAGCAATAGCAGGAGCGTAGTCAAGAAGATATTTAGTAGATGTCTTGGTAAACATATTTGTCTCAGAATCTAAGACATACGTCTCAAGAACCATCTTATCACCTTCAATGACAGTTCTCTTGCCTGTAATGTTAGCACCATCTGTTTCTAGCTGTATTTCACCACCGCTGTTCAGAAGAGCAACTACGTTCTTTCCATCTTGGAATGCAGTTAGAATATCTGCATGAGTCATAGATGAAGTAAAACCATCTCCCATAGCGGCTAGTTTGGTATAAACAACATCCTTTCCACCATGTGCTTCGGGATCATTGTTATGGGTAGATACTGCGTTGTCTGTATAGTTAACATAATCTGTTCTAATATCCGGGTGTGATTCAGGACTGGCATTATGTACGGCAATAGCATTCTCAATATCAGTCTGAACAGTAGTTCCCATTCCGTTGATAAGGTTTCTGATATCTTGGTGAGCAGATTCATCTGAGTTATGTACTGAGATTCTTTCATCTGTCTCTACCTTGGAATAAGCGTAGTCCTTTGCATCAGCAAGAGCCTTTGCAATCTGATTTTGGATATGAGGATGTAGATTATCATCCTCAGAGAGATTGTGTTCGGACACAGCGTTATCTGCATAGTCTTGCAATTCATTACGAAGATCAGAGATATCCTGTTCTTCTTGTGTCTTATTAGCGGCAATTGTGTCATCATGCCCCTTTAGTGCCTCGTCTATCTTATCTGCATTTGCATTGAACTTGGAGATGTAGTATTTCTCCGCACCCGCAGGTTTTTCTAATTTATAATTAGGAGTAAATTCAGCCATTAGTTCCCACCTCCAATCACTGCGTTTATAATCTCTTGTGCCTGTGCAAGAATAGCGTTATAGTTCTCTAGATATACTCCTGTCAGAGGTTGACCATATTCAATTCCTTTGATTTCTTCTTTGTCATTGCAGGAGAGAATATATTGTTTTATCTGATTGAACCATGTTTCCTGTACAGTCTTATTTGTTTTCTGTGCTACATAAATAGCCATAATCTGCTCAGGTGTATAAAGTTTACACGCACCACCATCAGCATGATATGGCTGACTCAGCTTAGTAGCATTGGCAAGGTTGAAGATATCATCAATGTTTCCTTGATCACCCTTCTCAATGCTATAGCTGAAATGTTCTTTTGTTCCGTCTATCTCTACATCAACACCATGTTCAATCATGTCATGGCAGATAGAAGAGAGAGAGGAAATTTTCTTCTGTTTGATATCCTCAAGAGGTTCTTCTATAATGGGAAGATCAAAATAGACGAGATATTCATTCATCTCGTCTACTGAAAGATTCTTATAGGTCTTGAGGATAGCTGTTATATCTTCACCACGGGACTTACGCAGACTCATGGCTCTTAGGATTGTATTATTCATATGCACCTCCGATGAGATCTGCAAGTGCGAGTGTCATTGTTTCGTAAGCTGATTGGTAGATTTCTAGATAAGGTTCATCTGCAACAAGTGCTTTATAGGTTGCTTTCTGCTTTCCGTCATCATCCATTACAGGAATAGGCTTGCCGTCCTTATCTAATACAGTTTTTCCATTTTCATCTACCTCATAGACGAGTCCGGGAATGCACTTATATCCAAGAATGACTGCTTCGCACTTATCATCAAAGAAATTACCAACATCAATCTTGTGTTTATATTGTTTATCGGTAGAACCATAAGCAATGATCCTATCGTCTTTATCTGTAAATACTATCATTGTATGTTTCTCCTTTTTATGTAAATGATATAGAATAAAGATCTAACCACGGATGGCAGTCCCATACCCATTTACCGGGTGTTTGTCCTTCGTCATGATATCCTGCCCACTTCATTCCAAGATATGCTTTTTGTGTTAGCTTAGAAACATCTAATGTGGCGGTGTATAATGTGCCATAATCAATATATACACTTCCGTATGTCTTATTATCTGGGTCAAATTTCAAAACAGCTAGGTTCTCTGACCACTGTGTATTTCCGACATAAATTCGTATATTTCCAAAATCACCCATATATGAACTGTGCCATGTTTGGTTTCCCTCTTGCGTATTAGCCGCATATGAGAATTTAAGGGTTATTTTATTTATCCCAGATAAATCTATTGCATTATTATATTGCCATCTATATTCTTCAATTCTTGAATTATAACACCATACATTATAATTAATTCCAGTTATATGCAGATGGTCATTCGTCCCGCCCGGAATATAACATGAATTAGAGCCACTTGTATGGGCAGGATTAGTACTTTCCTTCCCACTCTCTGTATATCTAAATGAGGACGTAACACTAAAACTACTAGCAGATACGCCACTTGAGAACTTACCATTGACAAACGGACTATTAGGTTTAACGCCACTACCACTGTAATAAGTGCCAGTAACCCCGGCAACAACCTTACCAAATGCAATGTTCTCAGCTTTTGCTCCAATATAATTTCTGAAATCAGTAGCTTTCATTCTTATCTCAGGTGCCCAAGATGCATTTGAAGATGCTTCACCGTAATAACCAACAGGGATGTTATTGAAAGCAAAGTAGTCTACATTGTTCTCTTTGCCAGAGCCAAAACCACCCGCATATTTATAGTATCCATTGTTCGGTATTGTTCCGCTTAATCCAAGACCGTTAGCACTTGAGAAAGTCTTACCTACAAGAACATCGCCACGGTTTGCATTACCATCGCCAGTATATGTTCCTGTAACTCCAAGAATTTTGCTATTCTTCTTGATTATTCCGGCATTGATTTGTCCCTTTAATGAGGCATTCTTAGAAATTTCATCAAATGACATCTGAACTTCTGGCGCACCAGTAGTACCGCTACCACCATTCTGAATGTGCGCTCCGTTTGACATACCAAGGACTAGATAATTACCACTGATTCTAGCTTTAGTAGTAGTATCCAACGCACCAATATTTGGCATAGTACCAGTAAGAGGTTTGTCCGGCAACTGTTCATTTTTAGTAAAGAACTTCTCACCATTTAATACATGTGCCGTCTGAGCGTTGGCAGTAGCCTCAAGTTCCATTGTACCAGTACCAATTTCATCATCAGTATCAGCACCTATATATGTTTGTCCCTTCGGAACAAGGTCAGCGGTAACACCATTAGCGGCAGTCATATCATCTGACATGCCACCCGCACCACCACCGCCAGTAATTAAAACTTTACCCATAATTACGCCTCCCTCAGAATAATGCTAAATGAGATATCAGGCTTCTTATAAGCATAGATAGTAACAGAATTATCACTAGTTTCACCACCAGTAATAAATCCCATAGCTTTCATATAAGCTTTCTGATTAGCTACCTCTTCCGTTCCAGTAAGGGCAGAGAACCTCTCATAACTTCTGTCTGCTCTTAGTCCGGGAATATTAGTTACCGTCTGAGAGAATGGCCCTGTCCCTTCCCAAGCAGAAGCAGTAAGATCTACTCTATATTCCTGTCTGAGTTCTTCAAACAGAGAATTGATTTTATTAATAGAATATCCGTTATACCTATCACCCGACTGTCCCGGCTGAATGTCATCTCTAAATCCCGCCTTAGTAGCCGCCATCTGCTCCATAGTAGCGGTTACATCTTCTTTATAGAACCTCTCAAGAGCCATAATAGCGTCTCTAATCCAGTTGTAATCATCTGCTTTCCACATCATTTCCTGTAGTTCAGGATTAGCAACTAGAATGTCATGACACTTGCCAGTATTACCTAACGTGAATTGAGTCTGATATTCTTGGATAAGCTGTGCTGTCTGCACATCCTTTACATCTTGTTTATATCCTCTCGCTTCATCGGTTAGTTCATCGGGGAAATGTGTATGCGGATAATCAGGATATGTTGTTGACATAAACATCCTCCCTTTTATTTATTATTATATTTAACAAACTCCAAACTAGGTCTGAACCTATACATTACAATTCTCATAGTTCCATCAAATGAACTCCATGAGATAGACTTGATAATATACTCAGGAATATCTGTACCACTAGCAAGTCTTGCTTCACGATCTTCTGCTTGTTGCATGATATAAGATACCTTCTGAGATACATCAATCCAAGGTATGATAACTGTAGTCAACTCTACAGTCTCCTGCATCTGAGTTGTCTGATATGTATCATACTCAGCCTGATTCCAACATAAGTCATCTGACCATAGTTTTTCATAGTTCTTTCTATTTACAATCTGATATCCTAATCTAGTCGTACTGAAAGGACAATCCTCAGATGTTTCCTCGTACCGTCCAAAACATTGAGTCTGACCATTAAGATATAAGACATTCTGTAATTGAGTTCCATAATTTTGTCTGTAAGTAAAGACATAGATAGAATTGGAGATATTGCCTTTTAGAAATGTATTAGCTTTGACATAAGAACCATCATCATTAATCATATCCATTGATGGGAGAGTAGTAGTAGCTACAGTCTGATTGTTCTCACCTTTAACATTACCTTTGATTACCAATTTAGGTTTATCTGCAACATTCTTAGCTGAGATGTTTACAGCTATCTTATCTAAATTATCAAAGAAGTATTCAATCTTATCATACTTTCCATCAAGATGTTTTGGAATAAGGTCTATGGTAACTGTATAAGTATTGTTACTTGCGTTATATGAACTTGAACTGGCATATCTATCACCTTGAGCATCTAGGTCTAATGTTTTACCCCAAACCTCAGTAACATTATAGATTCCAGTAAAGTTATCAGACACACTCTCATCAACATACAGTTTATCTATTAACTCATTGGTCATCATGATTCTTTCATTATCCGCACCACTACCACCAGTAGGAATCCTTCTCCAAATAAACTTACCCATTTCATCAAAGTAGTATTCCCAACCGGGATAGAGTTCACAGATATCATTCCATACATCATTGTAGGTAAGAGAATTAGTGTATTCCAAATCATAAGGAATAACATCTCTACCTTCAGGATAATCCTCTATCTGATATTCAGTAATCTTAGCATTAGTAAGTAATGATATAACAGCTTGCTTAATAGGAGTACCCGCCGGAATTAAGAATTTATATCCAGTAGTAGCGTTATACGTTTCTATGGTAGCAAAGTCAGTATCTCTTGTTACAGTAATCTGACCATTCTTAGTACCATCAAAGTTAGCCATCATATCCGCACAAGAGAGTGAGAGAGTATTGTCTGTCCCTGAGTATTTATAATTTGCATTAAGGTATGTGAACGTACCAATAACCCACCACACTACATCTCTTATACGGCTGTTCTTTATTCCATAATAAACTCTTATATATTTATCTATCCAAATCTTCTTATCTTCACCAACTAGGAATGTAGCATCAGAGACATACATATCACATGAGTATGTTCTCCTCTGCTTAGATTCTGAATCAATAGTAAAACTATCATTTATCATATTACCCTCAAGAGTATCCTGAAGAGTAAGGTCACGGTTTAATAGTTCTACCTTAATATAGATATCCTTTGAATGTTGTAGTACCGTCTTTACTTCTGTCTCAGATGGTTTATACCATACGCTCATAAAACCACCTACTCTCTATCTATATCTGTATTGATAAAGGCATTGTCATATAGGTCAGTAATACTTCTTACATTACCCGCCTCTGCCCAATCAAAGGACTGAGAAATATAATTCCAATGACCTTCATCATTACGCTTGATATCTCCTACAACATTTATCATCCAGATATCTCCGTTGAACTTCTTCAGAATCTTTACATTACCATCTGTTAAGAACTCATCTATCTGATTTCTCAGCTTGTACGAATCCTCTTCCTCAATCCGACAGCAATCCTCAATATGGAAGAATACCGCTGAGAATGTTCCACTGTAATACTTGGCGATACCATTATTAACGATATATGGGTACTTGCTACCCGGCGAGACAATAGTATTACTTGCTCTGTTGTAGTTAGGAATTGTATTAGCATTTGCCATAGCCTGATATACGGTATTGTGTACTTCATTATCATCATCAATCTCAGCACCAATAATGAAGTAGTTATCAAATTCAGACCTTACGTCCTGTACAACAGCATCTACATCAATAACGCCAGTATTATTTCCTTCCTCATCAATTACATATTTACTAAATGAGTAGGTGTATTCAATATCCGTTTCACTAGGCTCAAGATAATCCATCATAAAGACATTGAAAGGATCTTGCTCATTAAGGTCTACATCTCTCATATAGAATGTCTGCCAAGCAAAGTCTCCCTTACGTCTTCTCTTAATCTTAATTGACTTAACTTCCTCTGGCTTAATCTTAATATTTCCACCAAAAGCATCACCATTAAACTGAGCGTGAATAGCAGTATCTCTGCCCCAATATACATCATTAGGTGTATGATAAGATTCAAGATCATACTGAGTCATTACCTTCTCTTCATTGGGAATCATGAGAGTAGAACCATGACAAGCATAGAATTCGTCTACGATGACATCTTTGATTTCTACATAGTTTACCGTAGTCCCATGCCCACCAAGTTCCGTATAGCTACTTCCATCTGAAGCAAATGACCAACTAAAGAACATGCTATTCACCCCCTATCGTATTCTTCATAATCAAGCGGATAACCAAGCTGAATCTCTCTGTGAGTATACTTACCAAGAGCATTGTGAGTAAGTACATTCAGTTCCTGATGTCTAGCATAAATACGGTCATCGCTTGTAATAACATGAGCGGCAAGATTCCACAAAGCACCATCATCTTTATAATGGCTTCTTACTATATTAACTCTGATTAAATCCTCTGGAATAGCGGCGGGAATCTGATTGCTGAAATATACAGTCTTGACTCCATCCTCTATTACTTGAAGTTCAAATACACCTACTGGTTCGGGCGTACCAATCTTCCCACAGATGTAGAAGAGTTTAACGATTAGCTTTGGGTCTGTAAATGTATCATCATCTCTATCAAACTGTTTATCTGACAGAGTAAGAATATTTTCATTCTGATCTATATCAGCGGCAATCATAGAAATAGTAAAATCACCACTGAGTTTAAATCCCTCACGATAGGAGAGAGTATTATTTCTCGTAGACATCATGATAGCGTTACCATCGTTGTCAACTATATATCTGCCATCATGTTTTTCAAAGAAAGCATCTACAATCGCAATATATGTCTCTAATTGAATACCGCCTTGACAGGCAATATTAGTAGCATCTAGGATGTAGAATTCATCACCTTTAGGTGTTTCAAGTGTAAACTGATGTACTGAAGTAGAAAGAGACATACCACTTACAGTTTCAGCAAATGCTTGAATGTGATAAGTTACACCACTTGTAAAACCACTAGCCTGATAAACTAACTCTACATTAATAGGAGTAGGAATTACTGGCGTAGGTTCTGGAGTAGGTGTATCACCACCACCTTCATCATCACCTTCACCGCCAGAATCATCACCACCTTCTTCTGGGTCAGTAGGTTCAGTAGGAGTTGGTTCTTCCGGCTCTACAGTTTCTTCTTCCTCTTCCTCAACAGGAGGGGTGTAATAACGAGTACCCGATGTATCTATAATCTTATTGGATGCATCATATATGTTAATGACATAACTTCTTAACTGTTCGCCAGTAGATTTATTGGAATTATAGTTAAGATAGAAAGTCTGATTAGAGTTGGTAATAATGCTACTGATATCTGAGAATTCAAATGAGGGAGTAGCAATACATTTAAATGCAGTTCCTAATGACTGAATATCAGACCATTCCTTCGTCTTATCAATGTATACTTGAATAAAGGCATTGTAGTTCTTACCATTTTCAAGTCCTGAACTAGAACTAGAAGGAATTTTATATGTATAAGGAGCAAAGATAACAGAACTGCTTTCATATATTTCGTTATAAACCTCTTCAGAGGAATCGTTTGTTTTGATAATACATCTAATCTTAGAAATGGAACTACCCGCCCAGTCAAATGAAATGGTAGTACCTTTGTTAGCATCAAATGTTTTTATGCTAATAATCTGCGCTTGCAATCTGTCTCACCTCCTTAGTGACCGCTGTTTATAACTACAAAGCATTGTGTCCAATCATTCTGCGGAGCGCATACTCTGACCACATCTCCAACATTACATTTGTTAACAGAATAGACATTAATAAATTTACCCGCATAGAATACTGTATATTGTCTTGAGGAGATCTCTTGAGCAATTGTCGCAGTAAATGTTTTATCAAAAGGTGCTTTATCTATAGCCTTTTTGACTTGATTTAGAATTGTTTTTGTGATGTCTTGAACAATCTGCAAATCTCCAAGCTTGCTCATCGTTCACCTCCATATATCAGAATAGGAGAGGACAGATTATCTCCATCCCCTCCCTAATATTTTAGAATATCTTAGAAAACTGTTGATTCATAATAGACTCAAAGTTGTTCTTCATAGCGTTTGCAAAGCCATTGGTATCCTCAACATTCGGAAGAATGAAGTCACCAAACTGGCAATCAAAGGTATAGTTATTCTCAACAGACTTCACGGCATCTGTTGGGATAGAAGACATAACTCCTGCGTTAAACGCACTAGCTACTGATTTGAGAATATTTCCTTGCTGAATAGAGTTTACAACACCCTCACCAACATGGAGGAATGCGGGAATTTCATCAGGCTCAAGTGCTTTAAGTCCCATAGCTTGAAGTTTCTTGAACTTCTCAGAAGGATTTAATCCACCAACCATTCCTTTGGCAAGACCATCAGCAAATGCCTCACTAGCGGGGCCTTTACCTGATGTTTTAACAGAACGGTCACTAGCGGGGCCTGTTGCGGCATGAGAAGTATCCATCTTTTCGGCATGGACTTCAACACTATTCGCCGATACAGATGTTTCTTTACCAGAATCTACATAAACTGTATGATCTGAATCATTGTATTTAGTGTGCGCTCCATAGCCAGTAGGATTCTTAGACCATTCACCACCACCGCCATCAGAATCTCCACCACCTCTACGACTACCACCAGAACTTTTTCTCTGTCCCGCTATTTGTTCAGCAAGTTCGTAGAGTCTCTTAAGTTCTTCGGTCTGAGCCTTAATATCAGCCGCCATTTGATCCCAAGTCTTCTGAAGACCTTTATACGTTTCCGTATAACTGCCAATTTCATCAAGACGTTTTGTGTCACCAAATAGTTTATACTGTTCTGTTGTAGCAATGTTGTTCTTAGCAAGAGCATCAGCCATGTCTTTGGCTTTATTAAATGCCAACTCTGCGGCTAAAGCTTCTTGAGATACTAAACCACCACCACTCTGATAGTCAGCAAAGAGTTTAGCGTACTGAGACTTTAACTCATCAAGAGTCATCTCGCCACTCATATAAGCATCGGAATAACGAGTCATGAGATCCATCATCTTATCGTTCATTTCCATCTGCTTTTCGGTTGCAGTGATTTCACGGTCTAATTCAATATGTCTCTTAGAGAAGATATCATACTCTCTATCATCAGAATGAGGATTGGTAATAGTTCCTTCAATAGCCTTTTCCCAATTGGCACCTAACAGTCTAACTGCTTCAGCGGCTTCTTTCTCAAAGGTTCTCTCGTCTTCAAACGTCTGCCAACGATTACGAGCATCTTCTAGTTTATCTATTTCTTTCTCAAGCGGTTCAATCTTAGCATCACGTTCTTTTTCAAGAGCATCAATCTGCTGTTGAAGGTCATAAACCGCCTTATCATGTTTAGCATTGTTGAGATTGTCTTGAGCGGATTTAAGAGCATCTATATCAGAATCATACTCAATACGTCCGTTACGAACTACTTGAACATTCTTCTGTTGTCTAGCTTTATCAAGATCGTACTGAGCCTTGTCAATGTTGTATTGCATCTGCTTGGCTTCATTCTGTTCATTCAGAAGGTCAAGTTGGTCTTGATAAGGTTTAATCATCTCATCATAACGCTTGTTGAGAATATCTATCTCATCATTACGCTTATCAATGAGTTGGTCAAACTTAGACAGTACAGCGGAGAGAGCAGTATCATAGTCATCAAGAACTCTCTGTTCAGCAGAGTTGATATTCTGAAGTTTATCATTGATTTTAGAAATCTTATCAATGGGAAGTTTGAGGAACTGTGCAGTAAGTTCTTCCATTTCCTGAACAATAGAAGAGATACTATCCTGACAATTCTGTATTTCATTGGTAGCTTCTTCGTATTTATCAGAACCCCATTCATAGTTTGCTCTAAGCTTAAACCATTTCTGTTCTTGGTCTTGATAAGCTTTAGCTATATCTTTAAGGTTGCTGAACTGAGCAGACATGGTTTGTCCAAGAGTTTCTATGTTAAGAGTATCACGTTCAGATATCCAGTTTTGAAGATCCTTCTTGATATTCTCAAGCATACCGATGTATTTATCAAGACGTTCAATAGGAAGTCTCATGATCTTGTCATTCCACTCAGCTTGATTCTTCTCGCATTCAAGAAGATCTTTCTTTATGGAATGAATATCTGACTGAACACTAGCATAAGCTTCTGATGTCGGGTCAAGACTATCTGCTTGCTCTTCAAGAACTTCTAGTTGCTCACGAAGATTAGAGGCAATCTCCTCTGACTGGTCTATCATGTCTTGATAATCTTGCTCAACTACCATCTTGCCAAGAATATCCTTCATATCAAGGTTATGTTGAAGAACATCCATCTCGTAATCAAGATTTTCTTTCTCGGCCTTGATGATATTCAAACGCATCTTATATCGTTCTTGCTCTGCTTCTCGTTGCTCTTTGATATTATCTCTATAGGCATCGTCAGCGGATTCGATATTCTTTTGGTCTGTCTGAAGTTCTACTACCATCTTGTAGTATTTTTCAGCATTCTCTTTACCGAATTCATCTTCAAATTTCTCAAGCCATTCTAGTGGGTCTACGTCACCCTTTACTACACGTTCAAGAATAACTTCAGCTTTTTCTTCACCAATAGCATCTCTTAGCTTCTGAGCATCCTCTTCAAACTTCTCATTTCTACGTTCAATAGCTTGATAGAGGACTTCTTGTTGGTCAATGAGTTGTTCAGTATATTGGTCAAGAGCATCAAATCGGTTTTCGTATGGTTCGTATTCATCGTCTACGATGTCCTTCCACTTCTTGATTTCACGAGTTTGATACTCAATTGCACGGTCAATCCAGTCGATGGTTGTCTTAGCTTCATCAGCGGCATCTTTAGCACCTTTAGCGGCTTTCTCTGCGGATTTAGCGGCATTGGCGGCGGCTTTCGAAGCACCAACTGACGCACCACCTTGGAATCTAAAACCACGATTACCCTTTACACCATCAGCACTATTAGCGTCAATGCCCTTCACATGTACATAAGCATTACCTTCAGCAAATGAAGCACCAGTAGAATGTCCTCTTCCTGTATGTCCATTCTTCAGAAGATCTTCTGTTTGCTGATGATTGTATACAATGGCATCTTTAGGAAGATTAATCATCTCACTTCCATAATCACCAACTGTATACCATCTGCCGGTATTAGGATCAACAACTAACTCTCGTCCACGTTCACCTACGAGAGTACCGTTAGCAAATGCATTACCTCTAGCATAAGTGCCAATAGACCGTTCATACTCATCAGAGATAACATGCATTATTTGTGAGATACGCTCGGCTTCTTCGGCATTCGTACCTACATAAGCAACAAGGTCATGTAACCAGTTTCCTGCGTCATCTGTAAATCCTTGCTTATCAAGACTAAGAATAGTATCTGGGTCTAATGACTGTGCTGTTAACTGGTCTGCATACCATTGTAAAGCACCATCATCTATTTGATATACTTCATCTCCTTGAGCAAGTCCGGCTAATGCAAAATGTAAACCTCTGGAAAACTTGTGCGCTCCTAGTACGGTGTTTACATGATCCCAACCATCTTCATCGGTATAGAAATAAGGTTGTCTATGCTGTAAGTCAATGTTGCCCCAGATGTATTTCTTCATTTCCTCTGGGGTAGGAGAGTATTTTGTCCCTTCAGCAAATGAACGTCCTCTTGACTTTCCTCTGGTGGTTACACCGCTCTTAAGGAGTGCCTCTGTCTGGTTATGAGAGTAGACAATGGCATCCTTCGGAAGATCTATCATCTCTGTGCCAGAGTCACCTACCGTATACCAAATACCTCTGTTTGGATCTACAACAAGTTCTCTGCCTTGTTCTCCAACAATATCATTGCCACGAGCAAAAGCATTACCTTTGGCTCTACCGCTTCGTCCACCAAGTTTTGTATCACCAGTATAGTCTCGTGTAGCACCAAAAGCACCACTAAATAAACCTTTGATGTAATTATATAAATTAGTAGCTTGACTTCTTATGCTATCAAAATTGCCATTAATATTAACATATGGATTCATTCTGTCAATATCTTGAATAGCACCTTTTGTCTCATTTGCTTGTTGCTTAGTTGCCGCTAGATTTTTATCCGCTTCAGATGTATCAACCTTTACCTTCTGCTCGATGTCAGGTAATGGACGTTGAGAACCACCTTGATGTCGATTGCCGTCACGACCACTGCTTCCTCTAGCTTCAGCAGGAGTCTTTTGTTCTGCGGCGGGAGGCTTGTTCCCGTTATTATCTTGCTGTTGACCATTATCACCGGGATTATCTTTTGACAATACGCCATAAATATTATCAAGAAGCCCCTTCACAGTATCAAGGGTACTGCTAATACCTTTTACAGTTTCCTCAGTAGTAATTCCCGCATCCTCAAGAATAACTTGCTGAAGCAACTCTAAGGTCATTTCTTTCGTCTCAAGGTCGGCAGTCTTTTCACCTAACTTAGTATTAAACTCTTCTTGGGTGATTGATCCTTTACCAAGCTGTTCATATAATTTTTGAATCTCTGTTTGGAGATTTCTAACCTTTTCCTCAGCGTCCTCAGTATAGAGTTGTAATTCAATAGGACTGCTGATATCAAGCATTTTGACAAGTTCTTGACTAATCTGCTTTGGATCTTTTCCTGAATTTTTTGTTTCTCCCCAAAGTGTTTGTAGTCCACCATTTTCTTCAATCTTTTTATCAATTTTCTCAACAGTGGATTGCTTGAGTTCATCTCGTAATTCTTTAGAATGTTTGGTTGCCTCTTCGATTTTTTCGTTGAGTTCTTCTATCTTCTTTTCATTTTCTTCAGAGAATTCTTCATTATTATACTTTTCCTTCTCTTGATTGAGTTTCTCAAGTTCGGATTCAGTATGCATTAACTGTTCTTCTGTTGTATGAAGACCCTCAACATCCCACTCAAAATCTGCACCATATACCTTAAGTTGATCAAACATGGCACGGACAACATCTTCAGACCATCCCATACGTTTCATGATCTCTTCTGTTGTCATACCCTCATTTAAGGTATATTCACCACTTTTACTGTCATACGAGAAGATACCCTTTGCTTCACTGCTTGCTTCTTTAAGGAATTTCTTGATTCCAGTTTCATCTTCAGTAAAGTATGGGGTAATATTCTTATTGATGTATTTCTTAACAGCGTCTGCATCTTCACGGTCAACGCCATCAGGAATTAAGAAATCAAGTGCAACTTGATATTTCTCTGTTCCTACTTTACCGCTCTTAATAATATCAAGAGCAGATTTTGACGCATCTTGTACACCTGTGAATCTTTCACTATCAACTTCTTGCCCGGAGACATTAAGCCATCTTTGATATGCACTGGTAACATTTTCAAGTTGATTAATATAATAACTATATATATCAGTTTGCTGTAAAAGAGCCGCATTATCATTCTTTAAATTAGCAATGTGGCTTTCAATACTGTCACCATTTTCAAGTGTCTTCTGTCCTTCTGCAAGAAGTTCATTATATCTTTCTATATCTTGGATATTCTGAAGATATTGCAGACTAGCTTGTTTCTTAAGATTATTCAAACTATCTATTTCAGTTTGATTTCTCTGATTAGCAAGTTCAAGAAGCTTTTCCTGATTAAGCTGATATACACCATTTACATACTCAAGAGCCGCACCATACTTCTTAAGTTGTTCATCATCAAGTTCAACATCAACACCATCAGAGCCTAGAGATAACTGTTGGATTTCTTTATAATCAGCTAACAGTTGGTCTATCTTGGCTTTCTGTTTGGTCATCTGCTCAGATGTTTTTATAATAGAATTAGCCAGTTTACCTTGAGCATCAGCCGCACCACCAGTAGCTTGTTCGGATTCAAGCATGGCATCAACTTGTTCTCTGGTGCTTTGTGCTAATTGTATTGTCGCTCTATCATCATCCGTAAGAATATAACCGTACTCTTCGTATGTCTTGATACTTTCTGCGGCTTCTTGTAATGAATTAGACCATTCAATAATGGATTGTTTAGAAGCAGTAGTAGCCTGTTCATTCTGTTGTATTTGCTTATTTAACTCATTAATTTCATCTGAGTTTTCTTTAGCTTTTTCTGAATTATGCTTGCCATCTTCATCTGTTGAAAGCTTGTCAATGTCTTCCTCGATTTGCTTTCTCTGTTCAAGAAGTGCTTGATAATACTTAAACTCCGCAGGAATGGCATCTTTGATATTTAAACGAGGAGAAGCAGAAGATTCTAGTCCTATAGAATGTAGATATTCGCTTCTTGTCATTCCCGCTCTTACGGCAGATACATCAAAACTGTCATGGCCTTGTACGGTACTATCAAAGACCTCCTTACTTGCATTATAAGCTTCAGCGGCATCCAGTTTAGCCGCCGCTTCTTTGAGTGTAATTTGTCTCTGAAGTTCCTTACTTTCAGCTTCTAGACGTTCTTTTTCACCATCTCTTGCAAGCTTCGCTCCATCAAGAGAATTTAAGGTTTCTATCTGTTTCTGTAAATCTTCATATTTACTATTTAAGTCATCTATCTCGTTTTTCTTTTCAGTAAGAGAAGATGTCGCTTTATCTAACGCTTGAGAAGACTTCTCATATTTATGAACGGAATCGTCATACTTTTTATATACTGCTGTAAGTACGGCTGATAAAGCAGTGATAGCGGCAACAGCCATAGCAACGTGAGGAACTGCCGCACCAATTCCTAATAAGCCATCTGCCATTGTGGTAAGTCCCGCTGATTCAAGGGCTATAGAACCGTTCACAAATACCAATTCACTTAATACACTTCCAAGACTATTAAATAAGGACAGTATTCCTTGTCCACTTGCTAAACCTCTTGCAAGCATTAATCCCGATATAGCAACTGATAAACCACCTACTGCTTGAGTAACAGCATCAATAGCTTTTACTCCAATAGTACCAAGGTCTACAAAGAATTTTACTAATTCGGAATCCATAATATTGTGAGAGAGTGCTTCTCTTGCAATATTAAATTGGTTAAGATGATATTGAAGTCCTTCTTCAAATCTTTCTTGTTCTTGTAAAGCTGAACCCGCAGATTCTTCTGCTGATTCATATGCTTCTTTAAGGATGTCTATGTTGTTGAGGGCAGAAGCAAGTGTGTTAGCTTGTGTTTTACCCGCTAATTTTTCAAGAAGACTAGCTTGTTGGATATCTGAAAGGTCTTTCCATTTCTCTCCAATACCAACAATGATTTCGTAGATTGACTTGAAGGTTTGTTCATCTTCCATGATATCAAACCCAGTCATTCCTTTTACGAGGTCACGGAGTTTTGCGGATGATTCTACCATTCCTTCGGTATCTTCACCCATTTCTTTTACAGATTTGTTACTTTTATTGTTAAATACAATAAAGGATAGGTCATTTCTGCCTATCTCTGCAATTTCATTATTAGATTATATTTGCAGTTCAGATCATATCTTCAACTCATAGAGTTGGACAGCATATGAGGTATGATTGCTCATACTTCTGTGATCGTTACAGGATCTGGTTTCTCAGTCTTACCCACGGTGTTGCCCATCTCTGGGGTTTCTCCGTTTTAAGCTGTCTGTTTACCTATTTGTCACCAAATAGGGGAGCTAAAAGTTCACTCTACGTCCGCACCTCTTATTCTAGCCGAAACCGTCTTCCACATGTTCATTCTGTTACTTTATGACTATGTTTTGAACATAGCGGTATGTCATTTCTGGCATACTCCCACATTTCATTGTTAGATTATAGTGTGGGTTCGGACTGGATCTTCATCCTACAAATTGGTAGGAGAGTAGCGAAGGTCTGTATGTTGCCATACAAACCATTACAGTCTCTACGCATTCTTGTTTTCACAAGTCTTTGCTCGGTCTTGACCATCTCTGGTTATTAACCGATATAGCTACTTTTAATGTTGGCAATCTTTAGACACCAACCTTACTCGGATTTTGGGTTACGGCATTTGCCGCCGTGATTAAGGCGATTGCTTCATTTAAATCTGTGTTTGCCGCTTGAAACGATGCGGCTGAACGCTTGAGGGCTTCTCCAATACCTCCACTATCGATGGGTTGTGTGTTAGCACAATTCTATACTCATTTGGCTAGGGGTGAGTAATTGAATTTATTTTATCATCGATTAGCATTTTCCATGTTTCTTTTTTATCATCTGCCCAATACGGAATTACAAGAAATTCATATCCTTGATTTAATGCATATTCCATTTTTAACTTATCAAGTTCTTGGCGTTGTTTAAATTTTTCATTGGCTTCTTCTTGATTTTCACCATAAAAATAGGAACTAGCTTTATAATGCTGTCCCCCATTAACTTCTATTATTAATTTGATTTCTGGTATTTCATTATCATATGGCAATTTATAATTGGTTTTGGGATTTGTTGCTATAATATTACATTCAAATTCATGATTTACTGTGTCATACAAACTACATAAATATTCATTAACTTTACGTTGAAGTTTTGACTCATGTAACTCACGCATGCACTTCGGACATTTAAATCCTCTTTGATATGCACTTGTAAGTTTTGTTCTATATTGTCCATGTTTTTCACATTTTAAATATACAAATATATTTGATTGTGGATAAACATCATATGGAGTTCTTTTATTTTCTACCCATATATCAAATATCTGTGGAAACTGATATCCCAAAGAATCTTTAATAAACATTTTCTTTTTAGAGCAATATGGGCATCTTTTCCCTTTATAGAAATTGGCACAAGAAATTGGGTATTCCCCATGTTCTGGATTTTCTACGCACTTCATCAAAACCTTTTTTTTTGAATTTCTATTAATCAGCATTGGGTCTTCAGTATTATTTTGTGACCAATACTTTTGTATAAAGTCTTTATCAATATTGTCAATCCCATATTGACCTATGGAATAACACCCATCACATCTAGAACTACCATATTGTTTTATCATATTCCCAATGTTCTTTAACTCACTTGGATGTATGCCTTTTGGACATTTCATATAATACTTATCAGTAGTTGTAAAAAAGACTTCATAAGGAGATTTATTATTCAGTTCATAATCCCATCTGTTCAATAAATCCTTTCTGTTATTTTCTTCACACCAACATCCAAAACTTCTGCATTTAAAACATTTGGGAACATATCCTATTCTAATTATATTTCCAATGTAATGTAATTGACTTTCATGTTTTCCATCTTGACATTTAAACCAATATTTACCTTGCCATAAATTAACAATCTCAGATGGTTTCTTATCATTTAATTCGTAATCCCATCTTTCAAGAACATCTAATACATTATTATCTTTACACCATTGTTCAAGTGTAATATTTCTTGTTGTGTGTACATCGTATTTTTTCATATTTTACTCCTAGCCAATTCATATTACTTCAAATATGACACATCTACTTTCGCAGATGCTCGACTTTCTATCTGTGCGGTATATTCAGAAACGCACCATCCCTTAAAGTCTGTGAGCCTTTCCACATATGTGGACTTGGTTGCTGATTGCCCATTGTTACGGTACTTAGGACGTATTAATACGCTTTTTCTCACCATATACCATCTAACTACTTATTTCTGTCTTTCGACTCCCAATATTATCAGGCTAGTTAGCTTTAGGGTGTCCCAGCAGTTTGGGATTTTCGCATCCTATCCATATTTCTGATTTTGGATAAGAGGGCCGCTAAACCTCATTTATAGCGTCAATTATTTTTAACGAATCCTTCGCTTCGATATTGAAGCCTCTCATAGTAGAAATTAGAGATTCATTGGCTTGATTGATGTCAATACCATCACCAATGTTTTTATAGATTTGAGCAACTCTTGCGAGTTCTTTTGCGTCAGGAAGAGACAGACCATTTCTAGACCAATCAGCCGTAGCTTGAATTGTGTCTGAGATAGTACCACCTACATCTACTGATATTTCTCTAAATTCATTGAACTGTCTTTCAAGGTCACCAATGCTTGTATTAGATACTTTAGAAAGTTCAACTAACTTAGAGTTTAAATCAACAACAGTTGCGGCTGTTTCTTTAACAATACTAATAACCCTATAGAATGACATGAACGAACCAATATACGTTCCAAGGTTGGTCATTCTACTCTTAAATGAATCCCAGAATGATTTGCCAGTCTTTCCGGCTCTAATCATCTCTGTATTCAATCTTGAGATAGAGGTACTTAAAGCGTCAACCGCCTCTCTAGAAGCTGTGCCGGGATTATTCATTAAGGCTTCAAATTGGTTCCTGATATTTTCTATATCAGCACCAAACATTTCTTGCCCATTTGAATTATTGCTTACGAACTTCTCAAAATTAGCCCTCATAGCCTCAAGGCGTTTCATTGGTACTAATTCAAATCTATCTTTATTATTTGAGTTTGTTAACAGATTAAAAATCTGTTGTATCCTTTGCTCTAGTTGCTCTGCATCATTAATATCTTGTGCCGTAAAAGCATCATACGGCCCCATTCTATTAAGTTGATTAACTAAATTAACAATTTCCTGTAGACTTTGCCTATATTCATTTGTCTTATTACCAGAATTATCATATAGTGTTTGCGCTCTATTGGCATATCCTGCAAGACGAGATGTATAGGCTATAGAAGTAACGCCAAATTCAGCACGAGCCAATTCTTCATCAGTATATCTTGGTGCGGCACTCCCATTCGGTCTTATGTTTCTCATAACAACTCGCTCGTTTCTCATTCTCGATCTACGAGCGGCATTGAGATACATTTGTGTTTCTGCACGTTGCCTATTGTCAGTAATTGCCATCAACTGATTTTGAAGATTTATTTCTTCTCTTAAGCTATCAAGATATTGCTGTAATGCGGCAGGAAGGGGTTGTTGATTACCACCGGGATTATTTGGCGGTTGCCTATTTCCACCACCATTTCCACCTCCACCGGGCGGCGGGGGATTATTGTTATTATTTGGTCTACGGTTATTATTATTGTTATTATTATTGTTGTTATTGTTGTTATTATTATTGTTATTGTTATTCCCGTTATAGTTATGGAGTTCAGTAGCAAGAGTAGAAATAGATGTGTTTAATGTATTTATACTAGCGGGTATTTGATTAATTGCCTGTGTAGCATTATCAACTGAAGTAGTGACATTACCAGTAGTTGTATTCAGATTCGTAATGCTATTATTTAATGCCTGTCCTTGTGCGTCTACTGATTTTTGTAAATTATCAATACTCCCTTTAAGAGCATCCATAGAACCCTTAAGTGCCTGAGTATCTGCACCAAGGTTATTACTTCCACCCTGTCCACTATGAGTAGCCAAGAAATTATCTACCTGACTACCAACTCTTTGACGAATAATTCCAGACTTAAGAGTATCAGTACCAATATCAGAAGCTACCTTTGTACTTCCAATATCTCTAATAAGTTGTACTGTCTCCTTAAGTTGAGAATTTACTTCCTGAACTTTATTGATTGTATCCTGCGGAATAAGAGAGAATCCCTTTCCCTTGGCATAAGCCTCTATGTCAAAATTCTGTACATCTGCTTTTAGTGCCTTGATACGCTCAATATACTTGATCTGTTCTTCGTAATTCTTCTGTAAAGCTTTATCAACATCCAAAGAAGGATTAGCTTGTTTCTGTGCTTTAAGCTGTTGTTCTTGTTGCTGTAATTCTTTTAATTTATTTACTGCTTCTTCTTCGGTTGTTACATATTGCTTAATTTGTTCACGTTGTCTCTCAATGTCATCCGTATTAATATGAAATACCTTATTCCAATCAACCGCTTGCATATTAGCAAGTCTGTCTAATTGGTCAGTAGGAAGAGATGAGATAGCAACAAGTTGATCATGGAACTTTTGGAGTGAAGCAGACTGTTGCTCTGCTGTCTTAGACACATCTCCTAATCCTTTCAAGAAATCAGCGGAAATACTACCTAAGTCCACTCTGTAAAGTTGATTATCTAACATTCGGGCAATGTTGGCTAGTTTACTTTGAACACCTTTGTCATCAATATCTAACTTGATTTGCCCTAATTCATGTAGTCTCTGTAGGTCAGCAAAGACCTTACTACTTATCGCTTTAGAATTGTCTTTTAGTTTAAAACCTATTTGAACAATATCAATAGTTGTTCCCATTCTGTTTCATCACCTCCTCGGTTAATTCATATACGGTTGAATTACGCTATAACCCGCAGAACAGGCGGCTTGCATGGCTCTTTTTTTGATTGATGTAATGAGTTGGTGATTATGTATAGTCGTTCTTTTTAATACTTCTAATGGTTCTTCAGATTCTTTTGCTGTTACTCTGTCACCATGCCTCCAAACACCTTCAACAATACTTGACGGATTATTTTGTCCGTATGGATAATATGGGCCGGGGACTTTATGCCAACCACCGAATTTATATGCATAGCCATATGACCCCATGTCTTCAGTACCTATCCGAACACCACCATATATAATATCAGAATTATTATGGTAATATTTTTTAAAAGAATGTTGCATGTTTCCAGTTCTATGATACCAACTGGGAGAATGATCGTTATAAAAAGCTTGAATAGCTTTCTTTGCTCTTTTCTCAAATTCTTCCCCGGCTATTTTTGCACCAGTTTTACAATATATTTCTACAAATTTTTTGATATCGGCTTCAATGTCAGTCTTATCTATCACACCCGCCATAGGCAATCCCTCCTAATAAAAGAATATCCCTCACTAGGAGGGGTTAATGTTACTTCTTCGGTTTGATAACCTTACCGTTGTCAGTATATTTATTTAAGAATGAATCCAGTTCTTTTCTGAACTTCTTCATCTTGCTTTCATCTTCAACAATCTTTCCAAACTCACTAAATCCATCATTAGCAAGAGTACCAATAATCACACCCATATTCTGCATGATGTCTGCCATGAAAGATTTAAAGGAATTATTCTTCATATCAAATGTATCCATCAGAGATTTGTTAATACACTCAAGTTCTGCGTACTCAACTTCGCCAATAAGGTTAAGCAGATAACCCATAATCTGTGTTGACATGAGTACATCATAAGAACCAAATGCATCTACAGTACCATCTTCCTTAAGCAGTAAATCAAGGTCTGTATACAGAATTACAATAGCAAGAGTGTAATTAATTCTATGAAGAGTCATCTCAAGATATTTTGTACCATTATTATCCTCAACTACAGATTTCTCTTGCATATCTCTAAGCACTGCATACTTCATTCCAATAGGGCAGTAGTCTTTAACTACATGCTTCTTTATAATTCCAGTCTTCTGACTTTCTGTTTTAGCACTAGCAATCTCTTTAGCTAATTCATCAATTCTCATACGGCTTTCTCCTTTTTCTCCTTGCGTTTCATTACCTTATATTCTTCATCGGTAATCCAACCGCCAAACTTTACTACATACTTCATCCATACAAGTTCAATGTCAGGATAAACGTAATAAAACATCTTTCTCTTAATTGGTGCTTTTTGATCGGCAAACCCCTTAACCTCAACTACCTTTTCATGACCGTCTTTAAACCTCATCCAAAAATCAGCAATGTAAGTAATTGGAAGTATCTTCTTGCCATCATGTACAAACCCCGGCTGTAATACATATTTCTTCTGAAGTTCGTATTCGGTTACATCGCCGGAATCTACAAGTGGTTTAAGAACGTCACGGTAGTACAGCATCTCTTGTCTAGAGTCAAAAATAACACCGTCACAAGTTCTGTTGGCAGTGTTGGAATCTACATTATATTTACTTCTACTCATGTCATCACCCTAAATCATGATTAATCCATTTCTGATATAAATCCTGTGTCTCCTCTCTTAGGAAGATATAAACAACTATTTGATTATCCCAATCGTCTTCACTGACATACATATCTATTGGGTATATCCCCTTGGAAACATAGAATCTCATCTGTTTAGGGTTTACTATTCTGACCACTTCGTTTACATAATATGGTCTAGGGCGAAGATTAGATTCATTTTTCATCCTTTTTTACTCCTAAAAACAGAAAAAGGGGAACATAGCACAGTAACAAGGCTATATTCCCCTAATCAAAAATCACTGTGCATGGAAGAATCACTTCTTCCTTGAAATACGTTGAACCTTCTTTGGTTCCTTCTCTTCAACAGGCTCTTCCTTAACCTCTTCGTCAACACCAAAGATGATCTCCAGATTCTTCTGGACAGAGGAGTGGAAGTTTGCCTTATTAGACAAGTCACAAGTTGACAGGATTGTCTTAGCGGTATTCTTATCCATAATGCCGCCATTGAAGTCAGCACAAGTCATAAAGATGTTTTTACAGTTCTCGTCATGAAAACCCGCCATCCAATTGGGCATATGTGCAAACTCAGCACAACCTTCGCAATATGTGTACACCTTGCCGCAGTTAATACATTTTCTATTATTCTTCACTAGCATTGGTGTTCATTCCTTTCCTTGTAAAATTAAAAAATAGATAGACGGGGAATCGAACCCCGCCTATCCTTTATAGATAGAGTATTTAATTACTCTTCAGCGTCATCCTCTGCTACATAGATGTAGTACAGAGCCTTGTTGGTAGAGCAGTAGTCTACCTGAAGCGCACCATTGTAGTTCAGTTCCTGAGTATCAGAACCGATGTTGATTTCAACCTCCGGGGATACTTGGAATGACGGCAGTACGATGTAGATAGCCTGAAGGGTGTCCGCAGAGCAAGGATCTCATATATATTTATTATCATTCGCTATTATGATAATCGTTATAAAACGCTCTATATTACTATAGAGATTAGACTATATCACGTTCTTCAATTCTGTTACCGTTTTGAAGAACCCATGCACTTCCACTCGCTTGAGTGTACTCTACTCAGTTCCAGTATTAGATATTTCTTCTAATATGTCTTTTCGATAGTCGTTGCACCTTCCTATAAAATAGGCTTGGCTCATGGTTGTCTGAATAAATCTCTGCAATTATTTTATTCAGATTTTCCATGAATTCACATGGTTTTCTCATAACAATTCGCATTGTTATGCCGCTGATTTGTTAACGGCAAGAGCCTTAAGGGTCAGCTTAACAGTTCTGGGGAACTTATCTGCATTGTTAGCAATCATAACGCCAGACTTAACGCTTCTGTTGTACTTAACAATGTACTGAGAAACCTTAGAGTCGGTCGGCGGTGTAAGAACTCCTGCGGAAGTCAGACCGTAGTGAGTCTCATCTGCATTGCCAGAGGAAGCAGTGTACTCATCAAGCATAGTACCGTTAGTACCAAGACCATAAACCTTAACAGTACCAGTCTGGAAATCCTTCAGAGTAGCAGTAGTACCCGCCTGAACAGTGATAATCTTCGGCATGGTAATCGGGGACTCCTCAGTAGCAAGTTTCTTACCCTCACCAGAAGCCTCGCCAAGTACGTTCAGATTAAGCATAGCGTTGGTAGCGGTGAATTCACCAGTCTTACCATCCCAAAATCTCTTAACCAGAGTACCACGAGCATCATTAATATCACGAGAAGTAGCAGTGATATTGATTGTGGCATTATTAAGCTGAGTCAGGGTATAAAGAAGATTACCGCTGAAATCCTCGGCTACGCCGTACTGGATTCTGTCGATAATCAGATCATCTAATTTAAAAGCCATAGCTTTATTCTCCTTTCAATTTATTTTGTATATATGTCACGCATAAAGTTGAATTCTTTATCGTCTATCTTTGAAGTATCTATCATTCCACTAAATCTACCTTGCAGAAGAGCGGTAGTAGATTCATATACTTGGAGTCTTTGAACTGAGTCCATAAATTCCATTATATGAACTTCCTTTAACTCGCTTGTCTTATACTTGAATCCCGGATGATTAACACAAGCAGAAATAAGGGGCAGAAGATTAGATTTATAATCTTTGTCCTTATCCTTGTTTAACTTTTCACGTTCTTCCATGATAATCCATTCTTTAGTTGTTTTACCCTTCGCTTTTTCTACTTTAGGAAATATGTTGAACATAGTTCTTAGATAAGCAGACATGGTATTATAGACTTTCTCATCAATTACATAATTCTGTTCTTGATTATATAGAATGAAAGATTCTTTATCTTCAGATACGGTCTTACATAACTCAAATTTGGTAAAATCAATGTCACCAAATAAGAGTCTTGCAACACCGTCTTTTAGTGATTTGTATAATAATAAGAATAAATCATAATCAGATAATTTATTCCAATCCAATCCATTATCCCAGAGCATAACTCTGTTTGAAGTAGGATTCGTTACAAAAACATTTAAAGCGGAATAGAACTTTCTTTCACCAAATGTCAGGATATCGCCTATAGTAGGCTCGTAAATCGTTATATCATTCGCAACTTCACTTGGAATAACATAAGGTTCACCAAAGTACATCTGGAGAGGGTCAAACTCATACTTTAAATCTGTCATATGAATTATTCCTTCCCATGTATCCTTGTGTATTTGGCTCGGTAATAGTAAAGTGCAATATTCTTGCATAATACTTAAAATCAATAATATCTTGATAATCTTTAGTACATTGCAATTGTTTGCCCAAACTATTTGTCCATGACAGAAGGTCTTTTACAACATAGGCAAGTAAATCTTGTCTACAAATTCCATATTCAGTATCCACATCATTCTCATGTACAAGACACATTACTGTGAGTTGTTGCTCTTTGAGCGCAGGATTAAATGAAACACCTCTGTCCTCTAAGTCGAATGCAATGAAGTTTAATACTTCCTTCTGAATACCAATAAGCTTCAGATATGGCAGTATCTGTTTATGTGTTATTCTCTCATTGTATTCTTCAATTTCTTTCCGCTTTTGTAATTCCTCTTCAGTAGGATTATCTGGATCGGCAAATTTATTCTTGGGCATCTTAGGTTTAGTACCTAATAATTCCCATAAATCCGGGTCTTCCTCAAATATCTTTTGAACAATAGCTTTCTTACGAATGATATCATTGTTCTTTGTATTCTCTAAATCTCGTGTAATGTTAGCTAAATCTCTCTTCATATTATGCCTCCACTTCTAAATCATATGTGGCATAATAGTTTCCGTTGATATCACTAACCACAAGTTTAAATTGTTTACCTTTAAGACTTGAAGCCTTACCCGGTTTAACTGATATAATACTATGATCAAATTCATTTATCTTAATCAGTCTAGAATAATATTTACGTTCTTCATCGGTATAATTATCGCCTACTAATTCAATATGCCATTCAGGATCAACAAATTCAGACGAGAACTCACCCTTGAAGTAACTAGCAACACCAATCTTGAGTTTGCCAGTTCCATCGGGATTCTCAGTCAGTTCATCGTCCACTAGCATCATTTCTTTAATAGAACCAATATATGTTTCTGGATTCGTATTCTCTTCTGGTGGTTTAACTTGAAGTTCGCCTGTCTTGGTATAGTAATCACAGATTCCAAGTTCTATATTATCTCTGGTCTCATCTACCTCATCTTGTTTGATACTATACTTGATTACGCCGGAGTTACTGACATCAATAATCTTAGTTACCTCGAATACTCTCGGTGCTAAGTAGTTATTGGTAATCATTAACCGTGTTTCATAATCAAGAGTACGGTTATCATCCAATCCAAGGGCTTTTAGATTGTCACCGTAGACATAATGTAAATCAGGAATCCACATACCAGTCAAATCATTTAATGCGCTTGACATTTCGTCATCCCACCGTCCCTATTGTGTTACTTATTAGATTCGTTATTTCTAATAAGATTTATTTTAGGAATAAAATTTTTCTAAATATAAATCATGCTTACGCTTTAAATACAGATTAGCATCACTATATATCCAGTCTAATAATACTTTTGTTTGATAGTAACCTGATATAGACAATACTTTTGTAATTCCATTATGGCAAGAAGCATCATATATATTACCACCGGGTATACCAACAATGTATTTTAAAACTGTCCTTAATGCTTTGCAAAACACTTCTGTGGATGTAAAAGTTATTAAATCTCTTCTTCCATATCCTCCGGCAATTCTAGAACAAAAGCTACCATCACCATCAAAATAGCCTCTGATGAAGTGAGGATAGAGTTCTTCTTTCATCCAATATGGAAATTCAAGAAGGAGACTTTTATTTTCTAACACACCATATCCTATTAGTTTCCTAATCATATGCATGTTGTTAATTTGTAGTGTCAGCATGTTACAGTATTGATAATTCTTTTCGCTTTTCCGATTGCTTTGGTCTGTAAACAATAAAGGTTTATTTGTTTTGAAACATTTGTTAATTTCATTTAAAATATCTCTATCGGACTCTTGAAGAGATAAATTAAAGCACGATTTTTTAAGACACACATTACCATCGGAATATAACAATCCTAATATATATGCTTTATCTTGTGTGTCTATTACATCAAAATATGATTCATCTATTGCGTATTTCTTCATAGAAGCATAATTCTTTTCACGATAGTTCAGATAAATATCTGAAACTATTTGATGTGTAAATCCTGTTCGTATTGCGGTTTCAATAGTGTTCTTGTATTTTCTTGAAACACAAATAATGGTATCAAAGTCATCATTTGACACATCATTTATTTTGTATCTTAAACAAGGCTCAACTATTTTATATAACGTAGCAATATTACAATCATATTTGGCTAATAAATCATCAACACTAATATTATTATATTCATTGATTATTTCATTTTGACTTGCAACTAATTCACTATACTTCATATACACCATCCCCTAAAATTGTGTATAATAAAGAAGCCATAATCTTTTGTATTAGGGTACAAAAGAAACGGTAGCTATCCGCTGTCTGGCTTCATTATTTTCGTTGTTAAGTTTTCCTAAAATAATTTTCTTTAGCTTTCACTAAAGTACAGACTATATCTCAGTCCATCTCATTGCGAGGAAGGACTCTCTCGTTTCAAGGCACTTGCCCTTACTGACGTTTCAGTCATAGTCGTTGAGAGTGACTCTATTCGAATCTTCTCTGCTCATTGCCCAATCCAAATATATTTTCTACCTTCGCACTTGAGCATATTTCATCTCTACGCTGTGGTTTATTTGGCTCTCAGGGTGTTCAAGCATATTAGAGAGAATGCAATACACGGCTTTCGCCATTGTAAAGAGCAAAATTTCGCTTGTATAAGAATTGGCGTTCCTAATTGCCCCATACGCATGTCTAACAACGCCATCATGAATCCATTTAAAATTCCAATTACAACGTACAATATTATATCTAACAAAATGGGTGGCATAATTCCTGTCTACGATGAACCATAATCTGCTATGTCTACCATCAGAAATAGCTTGCTTTCTAGACATTTCAAAGAAATGCTTTTCCTCATCAAATGTTCTAGGCATAGTCTCATCGTCATCAGGAATCAATACATAAGTACCAATAGGATAGTGTACCCCCGGTCTAAACTGCAAATACCAGTCAACCGCATTTGAAGAAATAGACTGTGTAACATGGTATTGATACTTAGCATCTTCTAAATGCCAACCATCTTGTTTAAGAATCCTAACCATTTTATAGTCAGGGTCTTCTGTAAAAGTATAATTTATCAGTTCATTCGCAGTATTCCGTCTGATATCACCAATTACAGTTCCGTCAGACTTCAAACTTTCTTTATAATTCTTAACTAGATCAAGCATGGGCATCACCCCATTTCAATTTATCTAAGAGCGAATGAGCCTCAAGGACAAGTGACCTATACTCTTTATAATTAAAGTCTTCCTTCAGTGTCTCATTATAAGCCGCTTGAAGAATAGACATTATACTGACCATTATATCTGGATACAAAAGTATCTCATTAAATCCATCTAACTTGCTCATTAACCTATTAAAGAATAGGTCAAAATCCAATCCCTTCTTACCAAAGTTCTCGCAAGTATTTGGGTCTTTATATAGTAATAACCAAAATAGCTGTTTATGTAAGTAAACCTTGTATTGCTCCAGTTGCTCATCATCAAAATGTCCATATAGAGTTTTCATAGTCTGTACTCCTCTATATATCTATTACTCATTGAATTTCTATCACTGATTAGTCTTTTCTGCTCCGCATCAAGACTAGAATACAGTGCTTGTAACTCATTAAGATGAGCCGCCTGAGAATACCATTTAGAATTCTTGTCAGAGAAGAGTTGTTTGATATTGGTAATATCCAATATCTTTTCCTCTAACCACGCACGGCAGACACCAATAGAGAGTACCTCAATGACGAACTCTCTATCAGCATCAGCATCTATGGTATAGTGCATGGTATATGAAATATCCTCAAAGTCATCGTCAAGAACGATGCTGTCAAATAATCTTCTAACATATGGTTTAAAAACAGCAGAGTGCATCCATTGGGTCAGTTTTTCTGTAATGCTCTCGTCATCCATATTAAGGAAATCGTATGCCCTCATCCTTACAAACATACGCCCTACAATTTCATCATATCCAACGGAGGACATACCATACCTCCATTCTTATATTACTCAGTTAGCAACGAAAGTTCACAGCCAAAAGTCTCATCCATAGCACGAATCTTAGCTACGCTGTCAAGTTCTCCACTCTGGATAAACTTAGCCGCCATAGACTTAAGAGATTCTCTTGCTCCTTCAGGAAGAGTAGAAATGACTTTCTTGAACTTATCATTAGAAAGACTGAAGACTTCCTCAAGACTATCAGGAATGTTCTCATAAATCTTAGATACATTCGGATAATTCTCTAGGAAATCTTCATCATCAATAATGAAATACGGTTTATAAACTTGATCCTTACTGGAACGAACTGCCGCAACAAGGTCGGCATATTCCACCTCAGTCTGATCGCCATAGTCAGCCCAAGTATAAATAATACCTGTCTTAATACCAATCATAATCAGAGTTCCAGTAGTAATGGATGTAGTCATAACACCATCGTTCTGCTGAAAGACTTTCTTCTCCTTCGGCTTTACCACTTCTTTTGCCACTGAGATATTCTCAACAACTGGCTTCTCAGCCGGAGTGGTAGTCTTCGTTGCTACCTTCTTAACACCTTTAACAGCCATTTTGATTTCTCCTTATAATCTTTTTATTTAATTAAGAGAGAGTCCACAGACCGTGATAAGCACCAATCTGAGTAGCAATACCCATCTCTCTCTGGCAAGTATACTCACGGATGTCATCAATACGTCCGCTACCCTTACCCTTCTCGGTTACTTCGTAAATCTCAGTCTCGCCTACATCTACGAACTTAACAAACTTGTCATCACCCGCAACAATGAGAAGCTTCTTGTTATCCATCAGTCTTGCAAGGTTAGCCTGTGCAACACCAAAGTCAACATCGGGAGCAAATCTCTGCGGAATCTCAACAAGGGTAGCACCCTCATACATACCAAGTCTGCCGAAACGAGAAACATCTTCCTTCATAGAATCAGTTGCCCAATCAACACTTGCAAGAGCAGTAATCTTTGCAAGGGCGGCACGAGTACCGAAAATCTTAACAGCGGCGTTGCCGTTAGCGGCACTTACGTCCTCAAGAAGCTGATCAAAAGTAGCCTTTACAAGATCACCAGAACTCTTAAGAGCAGTCGGAACAGAATCAGCTTTCATAACTTCAGCGTAGATATCACCCTGTACCTTCTGTACATAGGACTTAGCTACAGCATCAATAAGTCTGCTGAAGTCTTCCTGACCAGTCAGAAGACGGTCAATATCAGCACCAACACCGCACATATATACGGAAGTCGGAACAGTAATCGGAGAACCCTCCGGCAGTCTCTGAAGGGATACATCATGATGGTTACCAGATACCTTGGTAACTGCAAGCAGAGCATCCTTATCAGACCAGAACTCCTGACGATCTCCTCTCTTAATGTTCTTATACTCAACGAACTGGTTGAAGAACTCAGAGTTCTCAAAACCCTTCGTTACTGCGAGGTCAATAACCTCTTCAATAACATCGTAGAACTCGTGACCATGATCACGCATTGCTCTACGAAGATCTCTCTTGGAGAATCCCTTCTCAAGTCCAAGGACGGAGTAAAGGACAGTCATAATCTTTTCATTAGTCTCTCTCTTAGACAGTACATGACCATCAGAGCCAACAATCTCCTCGCCGTTGACATAATCAAACATAAGATTCTTGAACTCATCATAGGTAGTGTCATGCTGTGCGAATACATTCATTACATTCTGAGAAAATGTCTTAACCATTAGCTTTTACCTCCTTTCCTTAGATTTAATTGCCAACAACAAGCTTGCCTGCGGCGTTAGCAGTAACAGTCTTCTTTGCGGCGGGAGTACCAGAGAATGCCTCTGCGGATACCTCGAAGATGTCATACTTGCACAGAGTGTAAGCACGAACAACATCACCCTGTTCGTTGATCCAATTCTTCTCAGATACCCACTTCTTGCCATAGTTGGACTCTGCGATAACAGGCTCCTGATATACAAGAAGGTCAGTAGTATCAGCAGTAACCTCTACATACCAGTTACCTCTTGCAGACTTTCCACGGATTACTCCCTGAAATACAGCGGCACCATTACCAGAAGCAGGTGCGGCATCCTTATAGTTATCAAGTTCGATCCAATCACCCGCAGAGCGAATAGTTCCGTTCTCAAGATCCTGCTGAAGGGTCAGATTAAGTACATGACCGCAATTACCAGAGCGAATCTTGGTCGGGAAACATACTGCATACGGGCCACCAATTGTGTATTTAACAGCCATAGTTGTTTACCCCTTTCAAATTTAGAAAATTTTATTAATAATTATTTTATACCAGTCCACCGTAACGCCCACGCTTTGCGGGGGTCTTTACAGGAAGACTAATTCCTTTAACAGACGGATTCTTGCTTTCAGTCTTAGATGCGAAAGAAAGCTTACCCGCCTTGGCATACTGAAGCATAATCTTATCAAGACTATCCTCAAGTTCCTTGGCACTCATAGCGGCAAATGCTTCTTTGTTATCCTCAGAAACAATTGCCTGATACTCTTCAGTATCAACAATAGAAGAGTAGGACTCGGAATTAAGCAGAGCATCCTTGCTTTCATTCAGTTCCTTTTCCTTATAGCTATTCAGTTCAGTCTCCATCTCCGAATAGTTGGACTTCATAGAATTAAGAGATGCCTCTTCCTCGTCAGTTACCCAAATGCTATGAACAGCAACACGCTCACCAACAAGAGCAAATTTATCATCTACTCTCTCAAATGACTGTCTGTAAGCATTGCCATTCCACCAGTCGTTCATGACAACCTTATTATCATCAACATCAACAATGACGTTGTACCAAGCATTATCTGCTTCGGAATAAGTATCATTGACAAGGTTGTAAAGAGCAAACTGCATTTCATCAAGAGTAAGACCAAAGGTCTTTACACTACCGTCAGAGAAGTTTACTGAATACTCTGTAGCAACTACAGGCTCAGATTCCTCTTCAACGATTTCCTCTTCGGCAACTTCTTCTTCAAACTCTTCAGTTTCATTAGCGGCATCATCAAGTCCTTCGGAGGTATCATCACCTTCGTCAAACTCAGCCGCAAACTTTGCTTCAAGTTCTTCGTCAGTAAGACCTTCATAGTCAAAGGTAATATCCTCTGCGGTCTTGCCGTACTTTTCAAGAAGTTCTTCAAACTTATTCATCGGCTTTTCCCCTCCTTTCTGGACTTGATTGCCCATATTTTTATCATCAAGAGCATTGCTCTCAACTACTTTATTAAGAATGGAATTATTTTCTGCGCTAAAATCTACAATACTAGCTTCAGCACCAATCATCCCCGGTTGTACTTCGTCTTCATTGTCATCCATAGTGGTTCCAAGAAGAGTACAACCTGAGAGATACCATTCATCTAAAACAAGATATTTTTCCTTGGCATTCCATGAGAACTTATTAATAGAAAGTTCTGAACTTACCCAAGTCTTCTTATCTTTATCATTAAGAATATCTACTGTCCTAGTGTATTCATTCGGAATACCCGCATAAGCGCAAACATATTCCTTATCATTTTCCTCATCATATTCAAACCAAGGTGCATCATGAGTAAATGAACCTACTTGCTTTTCAATATATTCAACCTCTGCCTGACCCTTATCATTCTCAACAATGTCAATCTCATGTCCTGCAAAGTCATAAGACCCATCACTAAGTTGATGAATAGCGGCGAGGATAGGAACACATTCAAAGGTATTCTTCATTGCTTCTTCAGCAGATTCCTTAGATACAAAACTACCGTTGCGATTCTTATCTGTATGCAGAATCTTTACTTTAAGCTTTGTAATTCCTTCTGGGAGTTGGTTGTCTGATTCGACAGAAAATGTAGAAGGTACTTGGACACAGATTTTATATCCACTTTCGTTAGAATTGAATTTTTCAAAGTTCTGTTGTTCACAGAATTTTATTAAGTCATCAATTGTTAAAGTCTTCTTCATAGTTCACCTCCTTCTACAGTATAAAATGATTAGTAAGTACAATTTTGTTGTACCAATCTTTATCTAAAACCTCGGAGGTGAAAAGTGCTTGATTATAACTAAATAAGAATTGTTCGCCAGTAGATGGTACTTCCATAAACCCAATCTTTCTAAGATTGTTGGCTACATCAATATCCTTGGTCATAATAAAATTCATTGGCATTCACCCCCCTTACGAGTTTGCCTTTTTCTCTCTTGATTTAAGACCGTCATCAGAAATTTCACTATCAGGTTTCTCCTGTCCACCGGGTTCATTGGAAGATTGAGTAGAACTTGTCTGAAGAGGTTTAAATGTATTCGGATAATCAAATACTTCATTCTGAAGATAAGCCAACATCTGGACATCCTTTGGATCATATCCATACAGACTCATGATTGCATCTGCTACTGGCAGTCCATAGTTAAGCATCTTTTCAAGAGATTCTCTATATTCATCTTTCGTATATGCAGTAATGGGGAAGAATTTCACCTTAGAAGGAGTGGTGACATAATAAGATAGGAATCTATTAACAAATCCCTCTGTTTGAGGAAGAAGAGAAGAAATGGTATATTCCTGATCAGAAATGATACTTGCCTTAATAGCAACCGTATTATTAAGCGTAGCAGAGTTTAGAATCTGCGCTCCACCCGCCGTGTTGAATAATGTCTTAGTTGTATTGGCAATCTTAGTTGTTTCAGTAGTCTGATTATCCTGTTGGAAAGATATCTGTTGTAAGTCACCGGGGACTAACGCTCCCGCAATATAGTCGGGCAGTGCTTCATTAAGCAGACGATTGAAATAAGCAATATAAATCTCAGGATCAACTGCCCAGTCATTAATAAGCTTATTGTTCAATGTCTCCATTTTCATCCAAACAAGCTTATAAATTTCTTGCTTATCCGCAATAGGCTGAAGACCAACTAAGTCTTTAAGACCAATCAAATCCTCAAACATACCCGCATAGGGTGGAACAGGAACTTCATAATCATCTGCATTAACCTTTACACAAACAGCATACTCATCAGGCATATGAACCCAACGATTATTTTGATTGTCTTGGTCATACAGCTTTTTCATGGACACCCAAGGCTCTCCCCACATCTCTACAAGATTTTCTCTGCTTCGGAAGTAAGACATATCTACTGCAAATCCAAAGTCAGAAGTCTGATAAATAGTATCAATTCTACAAATATCAGCAGGAAGTGGGAGAATAAACATGCCTACTTCATCATAATAGATACAACCATAAGCCACATCCTGTACCCATGCGATGACAAACATCTTAAACATCTCATACTGAAGATGCATACGGTCAAGAACATCAATTGTATCATTGTAAGACTTTAATACCTTATTCTTCTTATTGGCTTTTGTCAGACTGGAAGTGGGGATTACACTTCTTGCGTACAGACAAAATGCATTAGCATGATAGTTAATCAGTCTTCTATAAGGCTGAGACTGATAATATAAGAACCAACTCAGCGCACGAAGGTTAACCTCATTTGATGTAATGTTCTGAAGAAAAGCTCTAAGTCTCTCACGGTCAAATACCGTAATAGTCTTAGTTGTTCTCTTGGTTACATCTACAAGCTTCTTAAGCGGTTCCATTGCCTTTGTAAAACTCGTCTTCATGTCGGCGAATTCTTCAATTTCACTTTTATGATTCATATACCAATTCCGCATTTCTGTGGAAGTCGGCTGTTTAGGTGCTTTTGACACCTTAGTGTTTGGTTGTGCCATATGCACCTCCTTAATATCTCGCTTTCCTAATGGTAAGCTTTTGAACTAAAGTCTGAGTGTCTTGAGTCTGCGGTCTGAGTTTATATTCAAGCTGACATGCACACCAATAGTTATATGCCATTGATGTATACATATCCTTTCTCATACCACTAACTTCTCTTACTTTTAATTTATTATTAACTATCTCACCTCTAAGCTTTACCAACTCATAAGAAGCAAGAGTAGTATTAATATACGGTTTCTTTACCATTGCCTGTTGCAGTGGTGTAAGTTTAGTGTAGAATTTTTCCTTGGACAGAACTTCATCTGCCTCCATCTCTCCAATAAGATAATTAATCTTATTATTTTCAATACCAGAGCGGAGCATTAGACAAATATCATTGTTAAAAGCCGCACTACCATTGACGATCCAAACTACCTTATTAGCATCCTTAACTTTACATCTCGTTGAGAAATCTTCGTTGTTGATAGCATTAAGAGCAGTATAAGTTTCTCCTGTCTCAGGGTCATATTGGTCTTTACAAATAAAGTCGAATACCGAAATACCAACACCACTACCATCGAATACAATGTCAGTACACTTGTACTTGTAGAACCATTTCATGATAGTCAGTCCAAGATCATCTGTAGTCATACCCTCAAAGGTATCACAGTAGACAAAATTTGATTTATACGATGTGTCATCCGTCTGAATTAAGTCATTAATAAACAGAGCGGCGGCATCGTTCTTCTTTCTTGCCCTAGATCTCATAAGCGCAACGTCAACCGATAGAATACGTTTGTCATTGCCTTTTACTTTAGGGACAGGATTCTTATCATTGTAAAGTTCCAATGGTAGAAATGCGTGTTGTATTTTCCTTCGTTTAGTAAATGCTTCATGAGAGAATAAACCATTCTCAGTGTCTGACCACCAGATACATTCCATCTCCATAAGCCATGAGATTTCATCAAAGTCTGGTTCGTTAATCTCATCTTCAGTCTGCGCTCTTGAACGAAGGTTTTCTAATATCAGTAATTGATATGGGAGTCCACAGATAAAGTATTTTCTCTTATCATCAAAGAAACTTACTGTATAAGACTGAGCCTTTTTATATGCCCAAGTAGATTGGAAATAAGCAGAAGACATGTAGATTTCTTTGTTACGTTCCTGCATATGCTGATACTTTCTCTTATCAAGATACTTAGGATGACGTTCATTACCAAGGAATCGTCTAATAACTTCATTAAGAACCTTTTCATCAACAAGTCTAAACTCGTCTACTACAATAAGGTTTGCTCTAGCACCACGAGCATTCTGTGTTGATGTTCTAGTCTTAATCCATGAGTCATTCTTAAACCGACATATTGGTTCATTACCTATTTTTATTTCTTGTATTTCAGAGCATAGAAGAGGAGACATCTTCATTAATTCATCTTGAATCTTTAGGAGTACCTCATTAGCCTGTTTTAGTGTACCCGAACACACGACAATTTTTGTACCCGGATAAAGAATACATCTTATTACACAGAACATAGCTGTTAAGAAGGTCTTCAAATTGTTATCTCATAGGCTTTTTATCCCATGATTCTGTGCCTTTATCATTGAACACAGTTCAGCATATCTTTTCATCCAATAGGATGGTGCGGCCTCGTGGGAAGATTATATCTTTTCACTTCCTATGCGTTGCCCCTGACTACACTTAGTGTAACCTTCGGTTCGGGTTGTCCAATTAATTGAAGGAGTTCCCCGCTTAATTCCGCACTATTTATCAAAACCATTACTGGTTAAGTGGGCAAATTATTTTCTATTTTCATTATTTTTGTTTCTAAATTTTGTTTACCCGTACTTCTTGCGGCTATAAACATGAAGAAGTCATAATGCATCATTGCATATATAAGTATCTTCTGGAATAGTTTTAGATGAAACCCCAATACTTCTGCAAATCTATGAGGATTCTCCCTATAGTAAGATGCTCGTCTAGCTACAGTACGCATTGTCTTTTGAGTTTTACGTTCCTCAAGCTGTTCCATTGTAAGCTTATCATCAGCCATCGGAATCACCATCCTTCACCTTACCAAAGATATGTTCAAACAATGCTTCTGATTCAGCTTCATCCTCAATGGTCTGACGCTTTACTGTATACTTAGACATGAACTTATCATATAGTGAACTAAATCCATTCTTTAATCCCATCATCTTAGACAGATGACCTTTAAAGAATACATCAATGTACTTACCTATATGGTCAACATCCTTAAAATCTTCTTCCGGCTCCGGGATTGGATCTTCTTCTTCCCATTTAGCAATTAGTTGTCCAAATGTTAATGCTTCTGTCAGAGCATCACTATTAGACTGGGAAGGTTTAACATTCAGAGAACCCATAAGGTCTTGTAAATCCTTTACCGCCTTAGATGTATCTCTTCCTGCTTTCTGTAATTTATTAATCTCTAACTGCTTGTAGCAAATCTGTAAGAACAACACTTCTTGTGCTTTTGTCTCACATGAATATCTAGCAAGCCAGTCATCATATTGCTTTTGTAAAAACAGTATCTCATCCTCTGTGTAGTTTCTACCGAAGAAGTCATAAGACTCAGGTCTTGGATGTTCTACTTGAATATGCTGTGCGTTGTCTTCAGTACCAAATTCTGAATTCTTCCATGTCTTACCCTTATACTGAGGAAGACTTTTAATAGGTGTGAGATAAGCACCAAATACATAGACGCTATCTCTTTCTCTAACACCATTTGCTAAGTCATTCTTAAGACTCTTATATAAAGAATCTATGTATGGAAGGTTCATTCTCTGTAACATTCGTTGAGCGGATTCAACAGTTTCATTAGGTGGGTCTGTATCATTCACCCTCTGTTCAACCTCTCTCTGAATACAACGCTTGCATTCTGGGAATACTCCAATGGCATATGAGTCATCTCTGTAATAAGCCTTAGTAGTCTGTGCTTCACCACAGAAAGGACAAATGATTACATTATTATCAACTAGCTTCAGATAATCAGTGCGTAGCTTCTTGTAATCATCTTTTACTTCAGTCAGTTTACGCTTTGCGAGGACGTTATCATTTAATGGCTGAATTAAAGTTGCCATCACAATTCCTCCTTGTAATCCTATTTACTTGTATACTGTATACAAGTAGAAAAAGCTTCTTGTAGGCTTTGCTCCTACCATTACACACTACAAATGTGTCGTGTTCCTGAATACACCAAAGAAGCTTAATAGGAGAGTAGACCACTCTCCTAAATGAGCAGAACGCTCAGAAATGTTTAATTAAGAACAATCTTATATGTTTCTACATGACCATGTTTGTCATTGATTCCATAGATATTAACAGCCGCAGTAGAACCTTTCCATAGACTATCTGCGTAAGGATCGCTACCTACAAAGCTAGGACAAACTATCACCTCAGTGTCATAAGAATAATCACCGCCGTGAATTTCACTAACAGTAATTTCCTTCTGAGAATGATAATGCCCCATAAATACAAAGTCTGGGAGGTCTGTAGTAATAGCGGAAATCTCCGCCATAATGCTATCTATGTTTTTAACGGTATGTCCATGAAGACCATACACAACTTGGTCACCCATATTGAATGATATATAATCTCTTCCTTCATCAGCAAGAGTCACGGTCACTCTAGGATTTGTAACCAGTAAGTCATGAATATAATGACCAATGATATACTCAACATCTTCAGATGGGAGTTCACTACGCTTTGCATTAAACGCTCTAATCTGAGAATGGTTAGACGTAGGAACATGATAATAATCTACTCGTACATACTGTGACAATTCATTTAAGAATCCTGCGATAAGTCTGCTTGCATCTACAATAGACTTTACAAAAGAAGAGTCATTAATCCGCAAGTCGTTAAGATGAATCATTCCTTGAACAGTATCACCAAGTTCAAGAATCTTAATCTTGCGGATATGTTTCTCCTCTGTGAAATTCTTAACATACTCTATAATTTTGGAAAATCTCTCTACAGCGATAGCAGGAGAGTAGATATTATTAATAGATTTGAAATCAGCATTGTAATGAATATCAGATAAACAGAGTAGATATTCTGTCTTACTATTCTCAGTCTGTAGTTCCTTAAACACGGGTGGATCTACAGTCTTAACATATTGCCCTACTTGTTCATAGAACAGTTCCTGTCTTGCTTCTGCACGGTCAATACGTCTTCTCTCAGCATTAACAGTCTGTAGTTTAATACGCTCTTTCCTGATATCATCAAGAAGAACCTCATGCTTTCTATCAAAGTCAAAAGCATTGTTCTGTGCATTAAGTACAGCCTCATCAATTCTATTAAATTCTTTATATCTCTTGCGGTAAGTAGATTCATCAAAGTTGTTGTTCAGTAAGCCATTAAGCACCTCGGCTACCTTAGACCAACTTCCAATAGAATCCTTACAACTACAAACTCTTAGAAATAATTGTTCATCTGTTTCATTGGGGAGTCTTTGAAAATCCAACGGCAACACCCCCTTATTCGCCAATATCCTCTGATGATTCAATTGTATTATCTACCGCAAGGTTAAACGGTACAGAACCAAAGGCTTCTTCAAACAGGGCGGCAAGGTCAAGAATCTCACCATCTTCATTGACAAACTGACCATCCTGTACAGTAATATTCTTAAGCTTCGCTGAAAGCTTGTTAGTCTTTTTAAATGTAATCATATGTATTCTCCTTAAATTATTTTATCCACAATTCCAAGTTCAAGCATCTCATCAGCATCAATCCAATACTCCTGACGTTCAATCTTGTCATAGAGGTCTTCATCAATCTTAGTATGAGAGAGCATATAGTCTTTAATCTTCTTCTCATACTTCTCTGAGAACTTGAATGTATCCTTTACTGAGTTAACATTACCTTCCAGATAGGTAGAACCACTATGAATCAGTCCTACAGTAAAAGAATCACACACTACTGTAATATACGGACTCTTAGCCATAGCAATAAGAGTTCCCATAGAAGCGGCAATTCCAACTAGCTGAATAGTAATAGGTGTAGTACATCTTTCAAGTGCGGATACAAATGCAAATCCACTATAGATATCACCACCACAAGTAAGAATAATAACCTTAATCTCCTTAACCTCTGGGTCTGCATCCATCTGCATAAGTGGAAGAATAGCAGACTCAAGGATAGAATCATCAATATCAGAATTGATAACAATGGTATTATTCTTCAGATTCTTGTAATACTGATACATAGCGGGAGAGGGGAATACATCATCTCCAAATATAGCTTCTTTCAGATCAATTACATCCATATAGTAAATCTCCTTATTCATTCATTAAGAGCATAGATATACAACTCTTTAATATTTTTATAGTCTCGTCTATCTCTTCTTTTGTATTGAGATAATTCAACGAGAAGCGAATAGATTCATTCGCCTGTTTGTCTGATAGCTTAAGTGCTTTCAGAACATGAGAAGGTTTCTGTTCTCCACTTGAACAAGCACTTCCTACAGAACAACATACTCCATGTTCAGCTAACATAGTCTGAAGCATTCTTCCTTCAACACCTCTGAAACGAACATTAATAATCCCCGGTACATTGTCTTTGATGTAACCATTAAGATTCATTAGTGTACCAAAGTCTTCTTTCATAAGCTGTTCTCTAAAATACTGTCCAAGTTCCTTCTCTTGAGAACCCCACTCATCATAGTGTTCATTTAACTGATAAGCGGCGATTCCAATTGCAAATATATAAGGTACATTCTCCGTGCCGGGGCGTAGATTATTTTCTTGATGACCACCATGCATTATTGGGAGAATGTTAATTCCTTCACGTTTGAAAAAGATACCTACACCCTTTGGAGCAAAGAACTTATGTCCTGAGAGTGATAGCATATCTATTCCTAGTTCTTGTACATCCGTCTTAAAGTGAGGGGTGTACTGAACACAGTCAGAGAAGAATACTACATTGTGTTCGTGGGCAATACGAGCAAGTTTCTTAATAGGAAATACAGTTCCTAGTTCGTTATTTGCCGCCATGATAGACACTAGAAGAGTATCTTCTCTAAATGCCTGTTTATATTCGTCCACATCAATCATACCTTTACGATTCACATCAAGATAGGTTACCTCAAACCCTTGTTCTTCAAGATACTTACAAGTGTTTAGAACAGCACTGTGTTCTACTTGGGTAGTAATGATGTGTTTACCTTTATCTTTGTTTGCCATGCAATAACCAATCATGCCAAGGTTATCTGATTCAGTTCCACAAGATGTGAAATATATTTCTTCGGGTTTACAGTTGAGTAACTGAGAAACATATTCTCTGGCAGAAGAGATAAGATACTTACTTTTACTAGCCGCTTCATATCTAGAGGAAGGGTTTCCATAAGAAAGCATTCCTGATATTACTGCGTTAGCTACTTCCTCGCTGATTGGAGTAGTGGCAGAATTGTCAAAGTATATCATGGTTCTCCTTTTTTATTCCTTATAAGGTCTTACGCCTTCCCACCAGTAGATGGTGAGTCTCCTAATTCAACTTCACCAGTTGAGCGATTTACGTTTAGACCATTGTCATACCCGAAAATTTCATTATTATAACTTTCTAAAAATCCGACCCTTGTATATGTTGTAGTACCACCATCATTACTTGCATTATCTACAATCAACCACATCGGAAGTCCATCTTCTCTGAGTTCAACATTAGGAAATGTAGTAGTCGGAATATTGTCACTCCCAACGGTAGTTTCAGTCACTGTGGTATGCAGTGCATAGAACTCACCACTTCCACTACCCGCAATTCCTTGTTCCATTTTATTTAATCTTTCAGACGTAATCGTATCACCACTACGCCATTGAGTCGGTTCATAAGCCATAGTAAACCTCCTTATAGTAATTCACATAATTATTTTCTGCTAAAAAATTCAAGAAGCCACCTTCGCTTGTGGCCCCGGTTCATAATTAAAGTATTCAGAAGCAACATCATATTTTCTTTGTATATAAACTGTTGCATCTTCATATAAAAACTTCAAGAGTTTGATTGCTTCATTAATTCTTCTGTACCGTAGAACAAACATATTTACTGGTCTACTAGTACATACTCCATGAAGAGTATAATCGTCCATAGCATAAGCAATGAGATCCTGCATATCTTCACAAAATTGCATAGAATTTTGATAAATCATTATTCCTTTACTTTGATGATATGTATGCGCTATACTACCATCACCATCAATGACCCCACGAATAAAATGTTTTATTAGGTGTTTGGGAACTAATTCCTTTATATTCTTTATTGTTATACTATTGTGTGTTTTATCAGGTACGATATCAAATCTTGCTAAATCATCAAATAGTTTTTTGGAATTACATGATTCAAATTCTGCGACACCAGTACCATTAAATACACCATTTGTTTTTCTTTCTCTAACTGAATTGCCACATTTTAATTCTTTAGCAAGTTTCTCAATAATTGGTTTATCACTGATTTGTAATTGTAATGCAAGAAAGTAGCCACCATTATGTATTCTTACACAACCATCCGTATATATCAGTCCAAGAAAATATGCTTTTGCTTCAGTATCTATCTTTTCAAAATAATTGTCATCAAAATCTTTATTGCATAGATCTCTAGGCATTGTAAATTCTTGTAAAGTAAGATTGTTTTCCTTGGCTATTAATTTAACGGTTTTTGGCTCAGATACTGTCATCCTCACAATCTCTGTCAAGTGATGCCCATCTTTAATAAGTTCTACAATCTTCTTATATTTATCTGGACTCATTTTGTCATGCTTAACGACTTTAAAATCATTATCAATCAAATAACTGTTTACAATACCGTATCCAAGATTTAAATCTTTTGATACTTGGCTAATACTGATACCTAGTTTATAACTAATCTCTATATAATGTTTTTGTTCACTTGTGAGTGTTACCTTTTTCGCCATTAATCATCACGCACTCCATTAAACAAGTTGGCAAACATCTTACTCGTTGTACTACGAACATCTTCGCTTAGATAAATACATCCAAAATTATTTTGTCCCTTGAACTCATTGCACATTCTGACAAGGGCATTTTCCTTGGAGCTATTTACAACAGACTGTTTGTAGTCTCCTGAGAAGTAAACCTTACTGTTACTTCCTAAACGTGTGCCAATCAGTTTTATTTCTTTCTCTGTTAAATCCTCTGCTTCATCGCAGAGCATAATAGTATCGTTATATGTTGTTCCCTTCAGATAGAAAGGAATATTACAATCAAGTACACCTCTTTGTTTGAGACTCTCTAATTCAAACTCACCACCGTCAAGCTGTTGCATGAGAGGGGTAAAGAAATTGTCAATCTTATTTTCTAGCTGACCCGGCAGATAACCTACCTCTTTACCTTCACCCTCCGGCGTTCTTACTCCAAGAATATGTGCATGATTACCTTTTTCTTGAACATGGTATAAAGCCATCTTCATTGCTATAAAAGTCTTGCCTGACCCGTAACCACCCATAATAGAAGCTACTGTAATATCAGGATTGTTTAGTAAGTCCAATGCACATCTTTGTAGTGAATTCTTCCCTTTGATATATTTACTCGGCGGTAACTTAAGAGGAAGAAACTCTCCATCAAAGAATCTCATTTCCTTGTTTGTATTGTCATCTTTGTTATGGATAATCAGATATTCATTCTGAACAAAAGAAGATATGAAATCCTCAGAAGACATGAGTTCGTTGATTTGCTCTGTATTGCCATCTATATACTTGTATCCTTTGTATATAGACTCTTTGAAATCTGTACCTTCTACGGGAAGATTGTATACATTCCTAGCTAATAACTTACAACAAATATCATCTGTAACAAACGAGAAGTTATTGATATTATTTTGGTATACATTATTTGCGGCTGTGATAATTCCTTCATCGGGATAATCATAGTCCTCATTGCTTACACGGATTACCTTCACTAGATCGTAATGCTCATCTAGAAGACGAGATATCTTCCTAGCTTTGTGTTTAACTTCCTCGTCTTTATTTCTATTGGTTTTAATAGATTCAAGTTCTCTTAGCGTGATATCCGCTATAGCGAACTTTTCAGAAAATGCTTTCTCCCCAAGATTAAGCAGTGCATTTGTATCATAGAATTTCATAGGCATTATCCCTCTCTGGTAAACAGAGTATGAGTTTTTCTAAACTCATCTAACATGGCAAGATATCTAGGTACTTCAGTAAGATAGTATTTATGATTCTTGCTGTATGTCCGATGGAGTTCCTTCTCCCATCTAGCACCGTGCTTCTTGAGATATTCCATTTCTTGTTTGTTGATTAGAACCATATGGTTCCTCCTTGATTCGTTATGTATTTTGGCGGTCAGCCAAGTAGCGGTCTTTATAGGACTCGAACCTATGACATACAGATTAACAGTCTGCCGTTCTACCAACTGGACTAAAAGACCGAACTAAAAAGGGGATAGGAAGAATTCTCCCCCTACCCCCATTTATTTGGATTTTATTTAGATCTCAATTGCTTTTACAGCCTCGGTAATATCCTTACTAAACTTACACTTCGGAGAGTAGTGTGCCGGAACAATCATCTTCTCCATAGTCTGAAGATTAGTTGCCTGACGCTCTGCCTTAAGAACAGGCTTAAACGTAGCAAATCCCGGAATACGAACTTCCTCACCCTCTGCAAGAGCAGTACCGATTGCTTCAAAGAAAAGCGGGTAGATAGCTTCAAGAACCTTCTTGGTTACAACAGGCTTTCCTGCCTCAGTCTTCTCACAATTGTCGTAAACATAGCTAACAATGTCATTCTTAGATACCATAATGTTTCTCCTTTTTAAATCAAATTATTTTGTGAATGAAACGACATGTTACATTCATTAGTAGACTTAGGGCTTTTCCGTCATGTTTTTCTCAAAACACTTTAGGAAAACATCCTTGTTAACATTATAAAGTGTCTTGAGTAGCACAGACTTGTTGGTCTGTAGTTGGTTGCTGAACTTCTCAGAATCAATTTCTTTCTCTAGGTCTTTTGAAAATACTTTATTCAACAACCATGAGAAGAGACCAATGTACTTTTCGCCAAGTGTCATCTTCTGGATGTCAGCTACCATGTCATCAAATGCTGTTATCAAGTAGAAGTAATCTGAATCATTATAGTTTAAAGACTCTATGCTTCTAGAAAACAGATTGATGTTATATTTGTTAATCAGTTCTTCTACCTTCTTACACAACTTAATATCAGCATCAGTCGGATAGATAGATAGATATTCACTGATAGGAGTGGCTACTTGTATCCTATGAGTCTTCCTCGGATTAAAGTTAGTAAGACAGTTCATGGGACACTTGATATCAGGATTAATCTTATCCTTGTTAAACCCCGGTCTGATTAACGACCAAAAAGCAGGATACCCATGTTTGTCTATATGCATGTCTTCCTTGATGCGGTCAATTTCTGCCGCTATATCAACTGAGAAAGTGCGCTTGAGGCTGTCGATACTTGCTTGCTTTGGTGTTATCGCTACGGCTCTTTATCCATAGCTTCATTTGGTTTCCCAAATGTTCGGACTATATCATTACCTACGACTTTACGTTTAGGTACTCAGCACTCGTGTCGGGATTATTCTTTTACCTAGTCACCTGTTAGTCTCTGCTCTTTCTTGCTACTTATTGGTATTCGCAAGCTTAGATCATGATTAGCATATGAATTACTTCACTTAGCTTTCCATGAATTCACTGAGTATTTTTAGAACTACATTTCTGTAGAACTGGCCCAAGCATTTAAGCCAATACAGAAAGGATAGAACAGTAGTCATCGTACTTTTTCTCTTCGGGCCATGATTGAGCATAGGAGAGGCATATCTGCGCAAGATTACTTGACTCGCCTATAGTTCTGCGTGAACCTGAGAACTTATTATCTACCCTAGCAAATGTCTTTAGGTTACTGTCATAGTGATTTGATTCTTTTGGAATATTGTTTACAATTGTATGATAATGCTCGTAACAATACTGAGCATGTTCTGCGATTGCCTTATTATCTGTTACATAAAGACTATCGGAGTCCTGATCCACAATTATGTTACCCTACAGGCTCTTTATCCTGTAGTTCTCATAGTTTCCTATGAGTTCAGACTATCTCTTCATCTCATTGAGATGCACGGCACTCGTGTCTAGATTATTGGTTGTCATCCTCACTAGTTAGTCGTTACACTTTTCATTTACTTTTACTGACTTTCAATGACTTAGCACGGTATTAGCTTATGGTATTATTTTGTGCTTAATTAGACATATTTAAATGTATATCCTTTACAATGCTCACGTCTTCCTTTAAGAACTGTACAAACATTAGACCTATTTAAAACTGTACCAAAATCAGCAAGACTCTTGGCCTCTAAATCTTTGCCACTGTCATAAATCCCACAACTTACACCATCCTTAAAAACTTCAATTCTCTTTTTTCGTTCGGGTTGTGGTACACCAGTTTTACTTTCACTGTTGTGCTTTCTTGTTAGTGGGTTGTTCTGATTTTCTTTTCTTGTACACCATCTAAGATTTGTAACATTATTATTTATTGGATTGGTATCAATATGGTCTACTTCTTTTTTATGAATAGGATCTGGGTTCTCAACAAATACTTCAGCAACTAACACATGGACAAGTCTTTTCTTTATTTTTCCATCCTTACTTAACGATATACTGTAATAACCCTTTTGATTTAATTGTTGCTTTATTAATATTTCGTAATGTAAATCTCCATACTTACCAATTTTCTTATCCCTTTTCACTCTGCCATAATTACTTACTTTATATTCAGGATAATCTTTAACCTCTCGCCATTCTTCACCATCTAAATCTTCGACAAATGGATGAAAAACTGCCTTAACAAGAGTAGACTGGTAATAAATTGCAGATTTCCCGCCACCATTATTAAATTGATAAACTCTTAAACCGCACTCGTCAATTCTGCCTTGCAATATTTTACCTTTTAAATTTCTATTGGTAGAATCAACCCTATCCAAACTTCTCACATTTCCTAGATTGCTACATTGATAGAATCCTTCCCATCCGGGAATGTCTTTCCATATTTCTTCTATGATATATCACTCCTTTATAGTCATATACCACTTAGCCTTTACCGTTTTCACCGTGTTATTTTAGAAGAACGTCACCGTTCAACTGAGCAAGATTTTACCCATTGTTCCGATCTTGTATATCTGTATGTAATCCATTAATTGCAATACAATATTTTCCTAGCCTAAAATATTTTGTCATCCTGTCATCGTAGTGGTTTTCAAGACAACACAAGTTTCGTTCACTGTTGAAGGGACTCCTGAAAACACCTAACAACCGCCCGTCATCGAACCTAGCCGAATAACATTGAATACAATTAGGCTTACTTTCAAACACATCATCTTTTTCTACATCATCGCCAACTGCATGATACAACATTGCTATCGGCGAAAGTACAACTGTGCAATTGTCTGCATTCTGTATCAGCTTACCCGCTCTAAGTTTCTTAACATACTGATTGATTATTTTAGACTTTCTTCTAAGAAACCAATCACTGTTAACAAAGTCTGGATTATGCTTCACTATAGCAACTATTACCTCGTAATCATTAGCAAAGTTCGCATTACGCTCCAAGTAATCAAGATAAGCATCCATGTCATAGTTGAGTTCATTTACATATTCAAAACTCTTATCCATGACTTCGTTCATCGTGTCTATATTAAGAGCATTAACCATCTGATAACTCATACGCTGAACATCCCCAAGCTTGCTAGGATGAGCAGTCTTAACAATACCAAATAAGTTATGTCCCTTATTAACCCATTCACACCAATAATCAAATGAGACATCAAACTTGTTCCACTTGATGGCATTATCCGTAGTTATCAGTAACACATCCTTCGCTAGTATCTTGTTACCCCACATATCAGTTAGTTCAGCAGTCTCGTACTTATCACCAAAGTAGTCTCTAAAGAATAACTGAATATCTGTAGCAAACGCCGCACACTTGGTAAAGTGCTGTCTCAGAAGAATATATCCATTACCCCACTCAGGAAATATACTCAAATCAATCAATGCCTGTCCGTCAAACAAAGTATTCTTTAGTGTATAATTATCAATGTGTTTAGCTACACACTGCTTGTTTTCATCTACCTCAACAGACACTACATTTGTCTTGAAGAAGGAATCCACATCCTTTAATACCAAAATCCTTCTAGGGTCAATCTCAACAGTTCCCACAATCGTACTTGTTACTAAGGAAGAGTAAGCACCAATCTCTACAATAGGAGCATTCTCCTCCGGCAACTTAATACCCATATACAGATACTCTCTAGCAATGTCATAAAGTTCTTCTCTGATGAACATACAAGAACCTTTCTTACCTTTGCCGGGAGTCCTATACAACATCTTATAATGTATTCTCTCAGGTGCTTCACCTTCGTGATAAGAGTTATAATAAATGTCCACGCCATTCTCATAGAAGTCTTCCCGAATCCTCTGAGCGTTGCGCTTTACATATTTATCCTTATTCTTATGGACAGTCTCAAGTATCTCATTATACTTCTCAATCAGATATGTCTTACGTTCATCTGAAAGCTTCTCTGACTCCTCAGTCTCCTTGATAAGCTTCTTCATCCGCTTGACCTGATTCTCATAAGACTGACCACCATAGTCAAAGTTAATACCTACAATATCTCTTGTTGAACCGCCACTAGATACATACATGCCGTGGTCTCTCAGAAAATAGCTGAATAAGCTGTTTGTAAGCATTGCATCTTTAAAGTCATAGGCTTCTCTTACGCCATTATTGTATTCAAAAATGCTCCCCGCTTGATAGTTCCTTATTTTTACACCATATTCTGACATTCAAATACCTACCTTTATTCACATAGCATTACTGAGATTAGAACAACTACAAATGCTCCAACCACAAACCCACCACAAAAGAATCCAAGCTGTACCATGATTCACCTCCTCCTTAATTTACATCATTGTAATTAATCAATTGGCTATCTTTCAGAACATCAACTATCTTTCTGCCAAGTGTACTGTACTTAATTTCTGCCCAGTCCAAACAAAGCTGAATGATAGCAGATAAGATAGCTACAAGTTCCCCTTTACTAAGTGACTCAATATCTCTGTTTCCTAATTGCATTACAGTTCCCCTTTCGGCATAACTACCACAAACCCCGGTGGGATTAATTTGTGTATTTCATCTGGAACATAGATAGTGCTTGGTTTATCTTCATCCCAGATACACTCAAACCGTCTTAACTTTCTAACTTCCTTAGATGGTTTATCCACCTTTGCTTTCTTTAAAACAGACTGAAGAGGACTCATTACTGAATCCTCAATCATCTGCTCCATCTTTAATTCATCATGTGTCATTTTGCTAACCCTCCGATTTTTTTAGGTGTTGTGCATATCTACTCCTTATCTTCTGTACTGTATCTGATATATCCATAGAATGTTCAACCACACCATTAGACCAAGTACGCCACCGTAAAGTATCTGGAATCATTCTATTCTCATAATCGGTATCCTCTTCATATGTCTTGTTATCTACATATGGGAATCTACCCCAACACTTCTCACAAAGAGGTTCTATCCATACTCTAGTGGTCTGCGCTACATCAGGCTTGCCACAGAAGATACATACATGTCCTGAGATTAGTTCATATTTACTGATGATTCTAGTTATCTCTTCATTAAAATAAGTAGTTATAAGAACCATCTCGCCATACTTTTCTTTATACTCAAGAATATGAAAATCATTAACATGATGTACTTTCTTTAGTGCAACTAGCAACTCCTCACACATCATCTCACCAAAGCACTTCCACCAACCTTTTACATCATCAAGAGTATGATAAGAGTAGTCATAGTCCTTATACTTCTTACCACGCCAGTCACGAGGGATAAGCCACGGATACTTCTTACAAAGTTTCTTATTAATCAATTTCTTCTTCTTTAGTTTCTTTCTGTTTTTCTTATTGTTATGGTAATACCACTTCATGTGTCATCTCCCCAATGATTGAAACAACAAGTATCACAACGGCAAACCAGTTCATCTAATTCCTCATCGTAATAATAATCATCACCATAGCCGCCACATTCATAGCAGATATCATCCCAATCATCCATTACTTTAAATCATCCTCCACAACATCTACTACAACATGATCGCAGAATGTGAACTTATCTACAGGAACAGTAATATCTAACTGCGGTACTCCACCTTTATCTAACCAAAGAGTAGCAGAAGAGCAGTTAACCTCATTACCGTTAATATAAACATACCAATTGCCATCATTTCCAACAGTGATTTCTGCGTTTGCTATCATCTTCGACATACCTTAACCCCTTCTTAAACTCGTTAATGTTTTCACAGATAAAACCTATATCCAAACCATAGTCATACCAAGCCGACATAGTATATGGATAATCTCTAGCGACAAGACCATCATCATGAATACTTAATGTCTGAGATGTCAGGTTACAATAACTAAGACCTAGATGAAGAGTACGGAATATATCAAACTCTAATTCCGTAGCTTCTACAAAATGTTTTGGAACTGTTTCTATATACATAATTACCTCTGATTATTTTCTACTTAATATCAAAACAACTACAAATCTTTTCATTGATAATAACTTCATGGAAGAAGAAGTTCTCCTCGTTAGTAGAGATACCACGGTTATTACAGATATCTACCTTAAAAGAACCATCCTCATAATAGACAATGCCTTTATATAAGTCTCCACCATGAATAGTTTCAAACCATACAATATCATTTTCGTACACAGGGTCACGGTATACATCTGACTCTCCAGTAAATTCAGAAACGGTATCTGCATCTACCTCATGGCGTTCACCATCTTTGTCAACAATACATTCTATACCAACTAAAGAACCATGCCACCAGATACCCTTATTGTTCCTGCCTTTAAAACTAATGTCTCTCATCTTCAGCCTCCTTCGGCGGTTCAAGCATAGCTTTAATCATAGCTTTCTGATAAGGTTTCCACGGCGGCTGAAAAGTCACATGTCTCAGTTCATTGCCATTCTCGTCAGTGAGAGAGTAGCGCAGTCTAAAATTACTGTAATCCTCCATAATAAATATCTCCTTCTTCGTGTGCTTCAAATACTTCATTCCAAGGTGTATACATATCTTCGTTTGAACTAAGCAGTTCACCAATATAAGCACCTAATGGTATTTGAAGAAAATTATTATCTAACAATTCGTTAACTGGCAGAACTACTTTGCCAATAACTCCATCTTCAGATGTAATAGAAATAATGACATTCATATGGTCAGTTGTTAAATCACTTGGAATTTTTTTCATACTGTACCCTTTCTAGTTCATTCGCTTTCTCAATAATATAGTCCACTAAATCCTTGCCAGTCTCCTTAACATACTCTATGTTGTTTGGAGTAGTGTAAGAAGCAATAAGCATTTTATAAACTGTTTTCTCTTCTGGAATCAGAAGACCAATTATAATTGGAATAACAAGAAACACTATATTCTTCAGTTTATGCCAATCAGGTAATTCTTGCATATCTAAAAGATATATACAAAGACCAAATAAGTATACAAATAAAGCAACAGCAAAGAACACAACAAGTAGCCACTTTATACCACTGAGTACATCTGTTAAATAAAACAGCCACGGGTTAATTATTGGTTTCATCATTCATTCCTCCACCATGTAAAGTGATAACCATTGTCAGTAGGAGAGAGTGAATAGCTTTCCCCATGAGGGCAATTACTCTTATGTGGTAATTCCTTATTGGTTATCCTGTCGAAACAATAAGTTACAATCTCATCTCTGGACTCATTATCACAGTAGATATTCCATACTTCATAGGTAGTCTTACTTACCAGTAAACAGGCATTAATCATCTGCAATACCCCCGTGTTTATTGATTATCTTTTCTACTAACTCAACAGGCACATAACCATAAACCGTCTTAGTAGGTCTTAATCTGTCCTCTGCGTAGTCAAGTAGTTCCTCTTCAATAACAGAAGGATAACCAACTTCAATCTCGCTGTAAGTAGCATTATCAATTCTCGGAGAACAGTAGTGTACATTGCTTGCCTGAACAGACATCTCAAATCCATCTTTGCAGATAAGACGCCTGGTTAACCAACTGTTAAATCTATGTTCTCTTATCCATTCGTTAATCATTTCACAATCTCCAAAGGGTGGACATTTAATGTACGGTTTTATCCAATGTCCGCTTTTATACCATTATGCTTAGAAATTATTTTGTCTACAATTTCAACTGGCACATAACGGTAGATAATAGTTCCACTTTTATTTTCTACTCCATAAGGTTCAAGTAATGGTTCAGCTTCGCTAGGAGATGAGACACAGACCTTAGAGTAACTGTCTGCTACATCAGATAGAGGTTCACAAAATGTAAACGTACTCGCTTGTACCGACATTGAGAAACCATCATTACAGATAAGGTCTGGTCTAGCTATCTTATTAGCGTAGTCCTTAGTCTGCCTCAGCCATTCCTTAATCATTGTTCACTCACCTCAAAAGAGTAGAATCCATCATACATCTTGTATGAATCCGTATTAACAGTTTCCCAATCAATAACCCGTTGAATAAATTCATCTGTAATCTTCTCAACGAGGACTGGCTTACCATTCTCTTTGGACAAGTCCCAATCACACCAAGACTGGATGTCGTAGTCATAGTAAGCCATGATAGTAGTTACTTGGAAATCCCCCGGTGAGCCGAAGACTACAGATGCCATTACTCCATCGGAGCGTAGATTAACTGTTGCTTGTGGTAGATTCATAAGCATACTCCTTTATAATTATTTTATACTATATTATACCACATTTATGATTATTATGTCAAGTAATTTATTATTTTGTGCTTATTTTTACTTCTTTTCACCCCAATTACAAAAACCATTATAACAACCCGCACCATAGAATTGAGAACATCTAACATTATGAGCGGGGCCATCACCATACTTACAATCCTGACAACGAATAATATATTGCGGCATATTAGTAATAAAGTTTCTTACCTTATCATAGTCAGAACGCATCCTATATCCCGTGTCCTCTTCTGGTGTGAGATGAAATACTATTTCCTCGCAGTTGTCGTAGATATCCTCTATGGCTTGAAGTGCTTCTTGTTTAGTAATTGGTTTGTTCATTTCTTTTCTCCTCGACTACAAAAATCATTAGCAGACATATTCATATCACAATAGGTACATCCAATTTCTTCTTCTGGATAGTCTTCTATATTATTTGATTTCCATACTTCACTAAACATCCAGTCATATGGCATCCAGTGTTTACAATTCTTACAGCGGATAACTGTTCCATGATTGTCGTAATACTGGAAGTCTGACCCATCAGTAAGATACTCAACTATCATCTCAACATGTTCCATCGCTATCTCCTTCATAAGGTTCTGGTATGGGCATCCACGCTATTACCAACTCAGTCCTGTTAAAGTTTACACCATTCCAAAGATCACAGTAGACACCCTTATCTATTGTTGTAGTAAGATAATCACCTATTACTTCTGGTACTTTTACACTACACGGAATCCAATGTTGTTCACTCTGTATGGTTGGTAGTTTTATAATTTTATCATAAGCCTCGTCAATACTCTCGACAGAGATAACTTTCTCCCCGTCTGTGGGGTACATGTCTGCTAAGATTTCACAAACGCTTGCTTTACTTATGGCTTTGTCCATCACTCTACCTCCTTATACGGTGGGAGCGGCATCCAAGCAATAGCACCTTCGTAGAACCACTCACCAGTGTCTTCATCTATGATATGATTAACTTCGTAATCCTCATCCTCATTAATCGTAAGAACTGCTTCTCCATATTCTGGAAGTCTGTCACTACACGAAGTCCACCTCATAGCATCAGCCTTACCTTCTTGATAAGCCAAATCATGGATTTTGTAAAACTGTGCTTGTTCAAGATCTTGAATCTTCTTGACCTCTTCGTCCGTGTATGGCTGTGCGGATGGTGCAATATCCCTCACAAGATGGATATATAAATTTGTGTCTTTCTCACTATCAAACTTTATCCATCCTTCGTCTATACATTCCATAAGCCATTTTCTGCTAATTAAATCATGCATGCGGTATCCCATCCTTTCCAACCTTTACAAGGACACATAGTAGTAAAAGGTGATAACCCTCTGCCGCAGACAGGGCATATCCATCCTACCATCTTAGGAGGATTGTTTTTCTCAGTAGGAGGATTAGTTGTCTCAGTAGACATCAGTGACTCTACATATTTTTCTGTCTGATAACCATCCATTATTCTCATTCGTTTGTTCCTCCAACAATATCAAATAGATCACCAATCTCATGAAGTGTTAATGCTAAATGAATTACAGCACCTTTGAGCCACTCCCCACGTTCTGGATTGAGATGCTCATCTAGTTCTTTTAAAGTCATATCCGACAAGCATAAACTTTGATACTTCCCATCACGCTCGATTCTCAGATAGATTCCGTCAAGATCTCTCTTTACTCTCATTTAACTCCTCCCGCCGTTCACCATAACTACAATAGTCATTTGGTTGCCAAATCTCACCACCAATGTCGCAAACATACCGCTGTTCCTGTGGGATTCTGTTATCGGCAAAATAGTAATGTTTGCAATCCCGGCAGTGGATGATTTCGGGCTGTGCAATGGTTGGCTGTTGCATTGCAATATATACACACGCCTTAAGACCCGTGATTAAGTCTTCCGAAAAGACCTCGCCGAATTTTGCAATGGACTTTTCAACGGTATCATTCAGCGCATCCACATCAATCAGTCTCATAGTCATCCTCCCGGCGTTTACCAAAACTACAATAATCGTCTTCGTGCCGCCAATCATTTAAGTTAGCATGTTCATCCCGACATCTATAGTCAATGTATTTCTGACAATCTGCACACCTGACAATCTTTGGCTGTGCGAGTGGTAGTGCTTTTACTACTTCAAGTATTGCTTTCATCTGTCCACAAGGGATGTTCCCAGTCCCATCAGAAAAAACAAGGCTAAACATTAATGCCTCTCTATCAATTAGATTCACCATCCACCTCCCGCATATCTGCACCACACGAAAAGCAGAAATGTAATTCATCCTTGTTCCCGTCGCAGTTAGTTGCGTTGTGACAAAACGGACATTCAACATAACCGTCTTCTGTGTAATCTATCCACTCGCCCTTTTGCCGTTCCGGCTGTGCGGATGGCAGTTCCTTGAGCATTTTAATATGTCTATCGCAAGTCATCACTTGAGTTTCCACCTTTTCAAAATCCCCAGTAGCTTTAAATACCGCCACTACATTTGGATTTGTTAAATCTATCTTGTCTTCCTTAATTGCTTCAATTGCTATTTGTCTACTGATTAAATCATTTCGATCATTTTGCATAACATTGTCCCCACGCATATTCCCGCAAAAAGCATCCAAATTGCCCAAATATCATGTTCATCCATTCTGCTTCTTCCCTCTGTACGGTTCCGGCAAAGGCAACCACGCAACAACCTTTATCTGCCCTATATAGCAACTCAGTTCGTCCCATCCATGCTTAGTCCATTCAGCGAAGCCTGTCACATAGTCATCCCAACCGTCATAATGTTCACACTGAATCGTAACCAGATAATAATCGTCATTCTCTGGATGTTCTGGCAATCTCTCGCTACATGAAATCCACTGCTGTGCGGATGGCAAATGTTGAAAGTCCTTTATTGCTAATTCTGTTTCAGTTTCGATGTATTTATAACCATCAGACCATTTCTGCAAAAGGTCAATTGCATCCTGTCTGTAGATTGTTTCTCCATTTGTGTTAGATAGTGCTTTTACTGCCATTTCAATGGCTTCTTGTGTTTGTTCTGTCGTACCTAACACATCTCCTGTTAGGATTCTAATTGCTAATTCATTAGTCATTCTGTCTCCTCCCTGCGTAAGGCTCTGGTAATGGTAACCACATTGCAACTTCATACAAACTATGGTAAAGACCTTCTTCGTCTTCCCATTCATAACCCTCGCCACGATGTGGCATAGCATCCCAGACATGATACTCATTTGCTACTGTATATACCAATACCCTTTCATCTGGTTCCGGTAACCGCTCACTGCATGAAGTCCATTGCATAGCATCGGCAATACCATGAGCATATCCATCATCATATGCTCTCTGTAAATCTGCTCCTACATCAATCATAATCATCCTCCTTGTACGGCTTAGGTAGTGGCAACCATGCCACAACATCATATCCATACTTCTCCGCTTGTTCCCAATGTCCATCCCAATAAAAGTCCTTTTGGACTTCCCCGCCTTTTGCCGACCATAGCCAATATCCATTCTCCGGCAACCTCTCACTGCAAGGTATCCAGTGTGGTTCTGGCTGTGTGGATGGTAAGTTCTCGATACTGCGAATCGCTTCTTCCTGTAAGCAACACGCAACAGAACTAATCCCGACTCCATCACTAACATCCAATTTGTTCAGCGCATTCAATGCCGCCTTTCTGCTGATGGTATCAGTTGCAAGTTGGTTGCAAGTTGGTTGTAAGTTAGTTGCAAGTTGCTCTCTATCTGGGCATACCCACGGATACTCACATACTTCCCAATAAGGACAGTATTGACACTTCGGCGGCATCTCATTTATATCATTCATTATTTTCTCCTTAAATACTAACTATCATATACGCCATAAAGAACATAGCTATAAGTGCCTGTATTACAACTGCCATCATAAGATATTCTTCATCATCATAGCTATAGGGTTCTCTTCTGATATTTAACCAAGCAATAAAGTATGTTAGTAAGCCTACAACAAGTGCATATACGACTATTGCACCTAAGTACATTAATAACTGATATATAAAGTTCATTCTTACCTCGTTTCTTCTTTGGCATGTTTACAAGAATCAGTAGCGTTAACTCTTATGGATGTCTTGGTTCTTCTACATAAGATAAGACCATCAATAAACTTACTTGCGTATTTGCATGATTCACAGTTAATCATCATTCTTATCCTCTACTTCATCTGGCACTGCTGTTGTAAAAAATCCTATTACTCCACATGGATGTTTGTAATGCTTTCCACCAAAATATTTATTGTATCCATCCTTATCTTTAATCCTATCATAGGATTCAAAACAGATGATGAATAAATCCTTCCATCCAACTCTGCGGTCACCATCATATCCATATAGACCAATATTCAAGTCATCTGTACAAATCTGAAAGCATGGAGTTGTCTCATTATGTTCAGTTACAATATATTCCACAAGTTCTTGTAATGTCTCAAATGTCTTTTTCTCCTGCATTGCATCATCCAAATAACCTCTATGTGGTCTGAATGTAATCATTAGTTTTTGCCTCCGTTATAACTCCCGCAATTAGGACAGTAGTTTGTTAAATTTGCCTCATAATGTCTATTCATAAGACATCCAGTCATTGACTGCAATGCGTGTGAGCCACATACAGAACATTTATATACAGGCGGGGATATTGGCATTTGCAACATTTCCCATTTTCCCCGCTTCCGTTCAGACTGTGCAGAGGGTAATTGCTCAAATCTTTTAATGATTGTCTTTGCTAGTCCTTTCCATTCTCCGCATTCAAAGCGAACAATATCTATTGCAGATGCTCGGCTAACCAAATCATTCTTCATATTTCTCATCTCTCCTATATGGTCTATAACCATCACCACCTCTGAATATGTACTGCATTGCATCATTCCAACCATCTCTATACTGAGCGCAAGTAGAAGGGCATGTATGTCGTTCTTTTGAACTATAGTAGATACAATCAGTGTGGTCGTAGTGGTATTCGTATTTTTCTTTTGGTGGTAATATTATTTGAAACCACGAATCATAATCCTTTGTGGGTAGGAGAGTATCATTGCTTAATATTGAAATAGCCATATCCAACCCATCCACATAACCTTTATCTAAATCACTTATAGGTTTTGAAAGTATTTCATTTCTTATTAATTGGATTGCTTTATATTGGTTGATATATTTTAATTTCTGTTCCACGATTTCATTCATCATATACCTCCCCGCCGCTATAACTACCACAATAAGGACAATAGTAATAAGGTTCTAGTGTTCTTGCGTGACAATGACTACATTCAAGCCAAGACAACTGATGTCTCCAATCTTCCCACTTGCGTTCCCATCTGGTACTTCGAATAGGAAGTTCTGCTTCAGGTGCTTCTTTTAGAATCTCTATTAACTCAGGTAGAAACTCTGGTTCGGGACAACCGGGGCAGTCTAGTTGGTTGACAGTTAGTGAGTTAATTAATTCATCTACATCTACTAATTTCATACGCTACTCCTCATCTTCTCCTATTCTTTCGGCATTATCTAGCCAAGAACAAAAATCCATCTTAGAGTAGATATAGTCATACTCACAGGATCTGGTATTCTGACTACAAGTAGAACAGTCATCGCCCATATGGTAGCCTTCTTTGAACTTATCTACGTCTATTAGATTAGGTGGGAGAGGTTCTATAGGGCATTTAGGGAGTTTATTGAGTAACGCTCTGGCTACATCTTTATCATAGCCTCTACCTATAAACTCATCAGTAGCGGTGCAGAATGCGTAAGAATTAGAACCACCGAATTCGTCCCATTCAGAAATAGCAAAAGGACAGTCATCACATACCCTCGGCGGGTTTATACCTTTAACTAGAATACTCATTTGGTTCTCCTTCGCTACAATAAGTAATAGGTTTATATTTTTTGTTCCAATGAGAAATCATACATACATCACTACAGCACTCAGATGCGTGTTTACAGTTTTTACAATCGATTACTTCCTCTACCTCAGATGAGAATCCCATAACATGAGAATGTCTGGCGTAGTATTTACCATCTATCTTCTTGATATAGATAGTATTGTCATCTGAGAGGTCTATGTCTTTAATTAAAATGTTCATTTTCTTCTCCTAAGAAAATCATTCATCCAATCTCTCTTTTCCTCGAACCAGTCAAGTGCGGTATCCGCGTTTCTCTGCATTGAGAATTCTGTTTTTTCACGGTAGGGACAGATATAATACATTTCATCTAAGAGAATATCTAGTGTCTCTTGAAGCTTGAGTAGATTACACAGGCGATCATGGTCTATGAATGTATCCCCGGTTGGTTCTATGTCTCCAATGAGACTGAGGAGTATATCAGCTAGTTGGCTACTTGATAGTCTAGGTTTGTTCATGTTTTCTCCTTTTTTGTTTTGTTTTTAAATAAAAAAGAATAATAATTAATTATTTTGTTATCTTTTTGATTAAAAAGAATAAATTATTTTGTACTTTATTATATATCATTATTCCTGTTTTGTAAAGTGGGTACAAGTAGATTGATCTGATTTAGTAACATATCCAATACCGTATCCTGAACATTTCTTGATGTTACAAGTGTTATTTTCTTTATGATAATAGCCACAAGTAAAACAAGGAACAACTTCTTCTATTCTCTCAGTAGCGTAATCATATTTGGAAGAGCAGTATGAGATTACATTTCTAGTTGGCATGATGTAATTAATGATTCCTTCGAATATCAGACAGTTGATTAATTCAACTATTAGCATAGGAATGTAGAGTAGAATAAATACAATCCATTTCATATCACAGGAGATGAAATAACCATCCTCTAAAGGTTTTATAGTATAGTTACAGAAGTAGTGTTCAAACTTATGTGGTTCTGTATAGTGCATTATATAGCTTGCTTGATCGTATGTTATCTTCATTGTTTACTCCTCGTCTTCAGGAAATAGTTTAATAAGTTCTACAGCTTCTTCGGCGGTATAGATGCCGCCGAATGGTTCTTCCCAATAGATTCTCATTTGTTCTTCTAGATATTTAATAAGTTCTTCTTTGTTTATCATAGAATACCTACTTTCTGAAAGAGTGTTTTACAAGTTTCGTCTTCCTCGGCTATCTCGTTGATACCAATGAGATAGTGATCTTGGAAGATATCAGATATTTTGTTTCTTTCTTGTTCGGTAAAATAAGCTGAGATAGGAGTGGAATCCTCTTCTATAGTTGGCATAACTTTCTGTTTGAACTTGAGATAATCAGCTAGTGCTTCTTGATGGTTCATCCTTTTCCTCCATTCTTCTAAGGTAATGTATTTTATTTTGTCACGATTAAATGCCCAAGTAATACCGTAGTCTGAGAAATAATAGATATTAGCATCTGGCCCGGGAAATCCCCATACATAGACAAGAGAGTTTTTACCTATTATAAGGTCTGATGTTTTGATTTTAATTATCTTGTCCCATTTATACTCCACACCAGTGTTTATATATGGTTGCCCGTACATATAACCATAAATATGGTCTGCCGTTGCTAGACGAGATAGAATCAGTTCTTTATCCATTTTAGTCATCCTTCTTATTTAAAGTTAACTACAAAATCTCCATTTGAAAGAGTATAACAATTAAGTCCTTCTTCTTCAGGAATATTCAGTTCATAGTCTATAAGTTTAAACGTATCTGCACGGTTTAGATAAACATGGACTTGTTCATCTTCGTAGTCAAGGTTAGTTGAACATACAATAATTAGTTCGTCATCATCATAAGGAATACGGACGTAGTAGTATCTTGTGTTATCCCACATGAAGTCTTCATCTCTGATTCTGAAGTTTAGGATAGCTGACTTGATGAGAGTATCTATGGTTTCATTTGGTGTGATATTGGATGCTAGTTTGATAGTCATGTTAAACCTCCTTGATAAAGTTATTCTTGGTTATTAACTCTTTTTCATGAGCAATGGCTTCTTTTAGTGTATTCCAAATAAACCGACCTGATGTTGCATAGAAGTCTGGTTTTTCATAATAATTAGGCTCGTCATCGAAATAAACTGGTTCGATACGAGAGATGATATCCTTATCCATTTAGACCTCCTTGGAATCTTGTAAAGCAGTTATTAGAAATCTAGCAGTTTCTTTCTCATAGTTTCCGGCGAGAAGATTGGCATCTAAGATTAGACGTTGTAGTGATTCTTTAAATCTGTCTTTGTTGTATTCATCTTCAAACTCAGGTGGAATGTTTAGTTGAATGAGCATTTTCCAGTCCTTTCCTTATATCATGTAGTACATATTTGATGTCTCTTAGGTTATCTAGTATCTGACAGAGTAGAGTAGAAGTAACTAGAATATGTATGCAAAGAGCAAAGAAGATTAGTGCTGTATTTGACATATTAGTCCTCCTTTAAATAAACGTACCAATTTGGCTGTTTATTTAATTCCCCATCAGGAATAATATTATAAATACCATCATGGAATAAATATAGCCCACCACGGAGTTTGACTTTAAAATTGTTTATGTCTAGCCATTCTCCATTAATCCATTCTTTAAATGCCTCTAGAATTTCTTCTGTGGAACATTCTTCTAGGATGGTGATATTGTTGGTACAACATTTGTCTGCTAGTTGGTAAGTAGTCCCGTTACTCTTGACATTGAAGAATTTAAAAACATCAAGGTCGTATGTAATTTTGTACGCCATGTCACTATGTGCAGTGGGACGATAGTAGTTAAAGCAATCAGTTAGCTTTCTACAGAAGTGGAAACCTTTTCTACATGGGATTATGTTTTCATCTATAGAATAGGAATGATTAGGTTCATAGTGGAATCCACGACATGTGTAGTCATCATCCATTATTTTGTAACCTTCCATACACCCTATGTTTAAGAAGATGAGGTCTTCTGGGTCTATTGGAAATGGTGTACCGAAGTAAGCTTTGGTTGGCTCATAATTAAAGCTGATTTTCACTGAGCCACTAGTATATTCAAGGTGGGTGCTTGGTTGGTCGGTGAAACAGTTTTTGAAACGATTCTCTATTCGTTTTCTGATAGACTCTGGTTCTCTAAATGAAAACAAATCTGTCTCTATGTTAAAGTATTTAGTCTTTAGAATCATCTGATTCCTCCTCTGGAATATAGAAAGTCCAAGTTGGTTGGTTGTTTAGCTTCTCTCCGGGGATGACTTTATGGAAGACACCATCGTGGTATTCATAGACTTCACCACGGAGTTGGAGTCTTAAATAGAAACAGCGTAGATAATCTATATCTTTGCTAAATGCTTCTAGAATTTCTTCTGTAGTGCATTCCTCTAAGATAGTGAGGTTATTGGTACAGTATTTATCTCTCAACTGATAAGTAGTACCATTGCTTCTGACTTTGAGATATTTGTGAGTATCTAGGTTATATATTTCATAGGTAATTCTCTCAGGGGGGTAGTATTTGAAGCAGTCAATCAGTTTTTTGCAGAAGTGGAATCCTCTTTTACAGAGGACTGGATCTTCTTCTATGGTATAAGTATGGTTTAGTTCGTACTTGAAGCCACGACAAGAATAATCTGAGTTGGTTATTTTATAACCCTCTATACGCCCCACCTCCGGGAAGAGTAGTTCTTCGGTTGGAAATTCAAAGTGTATATTAAGAGAATCATCAATGCGTTTGTATTTTAGATGAATTTTAAATGGGTCGTTGTAGGTGATGGTCTCGTTGCATGGCTTATCAGTGAAATAGCGGCAGTATCGTTCTTCTAGTTGTTGTCTGATAGATTCTGGATTCTTGAATGAGAACATGTCTGTTTCTAGATCAAAGTATTTAGTTTGTAGGATCATGTTAGACCTCCTTCGTTGGATTTTATTTACTGATTATATACGAAGTCAGAAGCAGTGTCAAGAGGTTATATATAAGAGGCCCCTCTTCCACCATCCTCATTATAACAAAATAAATCAAGTATGTCAAGCGATTTTCGATTGATTTATGGAATAATTTATTATGTGGGTTGTGATGCAGTGTTAAATCGGGGTATCGGCAGGAGCGGAGATGGGAGTGTGAAGTACAGTAGCTCCCC
>CAJOGN010000001.1 GCA_905234245.1 uncultured Lachnospiraceae bacterium | reverse complement strand
TTAGTAGTGATTCTCCAGACGATCCTTTGCGTAGAGGTGCATTTATTATCGTATACGACTCTGTTTCTGGTTGGTATAGTTGGTCTGTCGGTGCTTGCCACTGATTGTGACAGATCCTATTGGGTGAGGGAATCTCTTTACGTTGCAGGCGCTGGTGGTTTTTGCGACGAGAAGACGTACGGTGTCCTTGGTGCCTTGGCCCTAGAAAACTTGTTTGGGTACACTTATCCCTGGAAGGCAGGTGCTTGCCTCCAGATCATGATTGTGACCAGTTCAAAGTATCATTGACTCAGGTGAGACAGGCAACGGTGGGAGCTGGAGATGATCGGGGGTCTGTTGGTTCCCTGACTATCCACTTGGGCTTATTACTTGTTGGATATTGGTATTCGGGTGCTTGCCTTAAGATCATGATTGTGACTATACAGGAGAAATACCAAAAGCTGAGTACGCAGGATTAATATTCGGTGGGAGAGTATCCTCAAGTCCTTCTGGTAGTATTGGGTGCTTCGGTGTCAATGGGGCTCAGTTTACAGCTCAATGGTATAAGGGTGCTTGCCTCCGAATACATATGATTGTGACAATTATTTCAAAACATGGTATCAGTTGAAGATGGCTATTGTAGGTGGAGGCGATAATGAAGAATGCGGGACTATCGGAGCGTTCTCCATGAGTATAACTATATCAGCGTCGGGGGGATTGTGGTGGTTTGGTGCTTGCCTATGATTGTGACCATAACTTCATATGGGGTGACGAGGGTCTATATATTATCTGGGTTGGAGGCCGGATTGGCTTTACCGCTGATGGTGGCTCTCCACTGGGTACGTTCACATGGGACGGGCACCATGGTGCTGGACCTGCTACACCTTGGTATCCAGGTGCTTGCCTTGAATGTAGATATGATTGTGACACACTGAGAGCGAGCTCGTCCAGAGATCAGCTGTGTTGTGGGCATGTTGGTGGTGGACCTATGGAGTTAATCGAAGACGGTGCATTCTGTATGAGTGTGCGTACGGCTGTAACGTATGCGGTTTGGTCTGTCGGTGCTTGCCTATGATTGTGACGGGTTTGGGATTGTAGATGATCGGTTCGCATTCGCAGTAGTTGGGGGTCAGTGCTACCAGACTGCAGAATACTTGGGAGCAGGTACAATTACTTTTTCATATCTCATTAGTTTCTCGTATGAGGGTCCATCATGTGGTGCTTGCCTATGATTGTGACTATACATATCTTGATGATACCCTTCAGACTTATTGCAGCGTCGGCAGTAGTCAGCAAATATCACAGATCGGTTATGTTGGTGGACTCACCCTTACATTTCGGCGACTTCCTACATACATGGATAAGGGAAGAGGTGCTTGCCTCGTAATTTGTATGATTGTGACTTTTGCCATGGTGAGTATACGAGGGCTGACGTATCGGGGGTAATGTTCGGTGGTCGAGCTTGGGAACCTGGGGGTGAAGGGCTGTCGAATGGAGTGTTTCGCATTGACTATCCTGCTAGTGTTTATAAAGGCCCTACCATTGGTGCTTGCCTCTAAATACATATGATTGTGACTATGGGAATAAAGCTGGGTCGGCAGGCGGTAACCGCGCACTGATAGCTGGCGGAGGTGATGATCACCCTGATGGACAAATTGGCGCATTGCATACAGCATATGCTGCATCTACTGGCATATGGTACGTTGGTGCTTGCCTCAAGACTACATATGATTGTGACTGGCAGACTGATCTTTTGAGGGATCAATGGAAGGTGGTAGCCGTTGGTGGTACCAATAGAACCCAGGCAGTGGAAATTAACGGTTCTTTTCGGTTAGGTGGTTGGCATCCTGGGACTACCGAATGGTATGGAGGTGCTTGCCTCTCTTATTAAACTATTTATTAGGGGTTGATACACGATGGCAAGCATAATGATTGTGACGAGCTATATCACGAGGTTACGGCTAGCCTGGTTGGGTATCCTGCGGTTGGTGGTCATAATTCTCATGGCGCATCTAAGGCACCCCAGATAGGTGGGCTACATATTAGAACAGACTGGTCCTCCTCTTTAACAGATTACAATCAGCTTCACCCAGGTGTTTGCCTATGATTGTGACAATGCATATACTGGTGGAATAATGGTAGGTTATGGTAGGGTAGGCGGCCATTGTGATAACGGAAGTGGCTATATTGGAGCTTTCTGTATGAAGCCTGATGTTCCAGCTTCTGCGGTAGATGGTAACTTACGCTTTGGTGCTTGCCTCCGATTGTGACTATGGATGGGTTCGTGCCGATCTCTTCTGTTACGCAAATTGTGGAGGCATGGTTTCGTTTTGGAATGGGTACCAAGATAGTGGACTTGAGGGAGCTTTACTGATTGGGGTCGATATGCGGGATCCTGGTGTTCGGATAGCTACTGGTGCTTGCCTATGATTGTGACTATGTTGGCTTGTCAATTGATGGACGTTACTATCCATACGTAGGTGCATCTTGTGATAATAGTGTATATGGAGGTACGCTTGGGTGTTTCAGGTTGACAGCTAAAGTGGCCGAAGGTTCAATTTATTACAGCGTTGGTGCTTGCCTCCAATGAACAATGATTGTGACTATCTGTGGATTGGATTAGGATCACTACGCATGCCAAATATTGGAGGGGGTCAAGGATTAGGTACGTCAGGAGCGTTAGTGAACGGAGGCATGGTCGGTACTTTTGTTACTGGTCTTGATGCAGGCCCATCATCTGCTCGCCATATGACAGGTGCTTGCCTTTTATATCACAATGATTGTGACTGGCTTTGGGCCGGTATTAATAGTTTGGCATATGTGGTGGTCGGTATTAGTAGTGAGGCTGGGGCTGTGGGTCTTCTTGGGCCTTGGGCTGCCACTATAGGGAATGTTGCCACTAATTTTGCTCCTGGGCGAGGTGCTTGCCTCTAACTTCACATATGATTGTGACCTGGGCTCTTCCCGTGACTCTAAAACAGGTTTATATTATCCCTGGATTGGCGGGGATATGAGGTTGACAGAGTATGATACGAGGTTGGGAGCGTTTGTCATCATGCTATATACGATGGCTGGAAGCTCTTATGCATGGTCTGGTGCTTGCCTCCGATATGGATATGATTGTGACTATTACTTCCCTGGAATGGGTGTTAAAGCATATGGGCTGGTCGGTGGAGGTCCCGAACTTGATTACTGGGGTCAGATTGGTGCATTTCGTCTATCTGTTTCCAGACTTATTTCAAGACAGTCAGAAGTTCTTGGTGCTTGCCTCTGATTGTGACCAAGCTGTAGTGGATATTGCGGTTCTGTCTTACACCATGGTGGGCGGTTCGTGGCATATGACATATACTTACCCAGGTGCATTGCAGGTAGGTCTTTCATATAAGTCGGAAAGCACTTCAGTCGTTATGTTGGGTGCTTGCCTAGTATCTCATATGATTGTGACCTTCTTTATGGTCTCCGCAATGCGAGTTCTGGAGAGGTTCGGTATTCTGCTGTAGGGGATTATAGCCACGCTGGTACAAGTCCGGATGGTTGTTTCAGCATGTCACAGGATTGGCATCCTCAAAAGACGGGTTATAATTTTGGTGCTTGCCTCTGATTGTGACTTCTGGTATCAATCCAGTAATAACGTGCTGTATTGCTGGGTGTCTCATGGTGCACGCCAATCTGACGGTGTAAAGGGAGGAGCTTTCTGTGCTGCTTTGGATACTTCGGCTTCGAGTACAGATACCTTGTTAGGTGCTTGCCTCCAGATCATGATTGTGACCATCTTTATGATATCCGCGCTGATAGTTCTGGAGAGGTTCGGTATTCCGCTGTTGGGGATTTTGTCAGCCGTGGTACAAATAATGTTGGGTGTTTCAGCATGGCACAGGATTGGCATCCTCAAAGGTCGACTTATATCTATGGTGCTTGCCTATGATTGCGACAAATCCTTTTGTGAGAGTGACTCAGTTTGCTTTGTTAGTGGTGGTGCCTTTTGTAACGAGAAGCCGGATAGTGTTCTTGGTGCGTTGGCTATGGCCGCTAATGTTGTTGCAAATGGTAAGGCTTGGTATTATGGTGCTTGCCTCCAGATCATGATTGTGACGGGATATATCCTGGGACTTCGGGTAGAGTTAATTATACCAATTGTGGAGGTGGTATCCGATGGATAAATTATGGGGTGGGTGCCTTCGAAGTTGGTGTGGATATTACACCAGATGGGTACATTGATTGGGCACGAGGTGCTTGCCTATACTGATTGTGACTATGTGGGTATACCGGCAAGAGATTTTGCTTGGTGGCCGGCGGTTGCTCGTGTTGGCGGAGGTTTGAGGGATTCTGGTCAGGATTCGATCGCAGCTCTACGCTTATCACTTGAACAAAGCCATGGTGTGATATTATGGTCGACTGGTGCTTGCCTGCATTTACTACATATGATTGTGACCACTGGTACAAGGCTGATTACCAATTACTGTATCTGATTGCTGCCGGAGCGACCTCAGGGAGAGCGGGCACAGCAGGGGCACCTTTAGGTGCCACGACCTTAGCAGAATTGTCAGGGCTGGCTTATGCCAACGGTACCGTTGGTGCTTGCCTTTTATTTCACAATGATTGTGACGACTGCCAAGTTGGGTTGGTTAATGTGTATATTCCGATGGTAGGCGGAGCAAATAATCAGGATCAGGTAAGGGACGGTGCTTTCAGGTACCACCTTTGGACTTCTAATGAAGGGGCTATATGGTATCTTGGTGCTTGCCTGTATTTACTACATATGATTGTGACCACGTTCAGAGAGTAAAAACCTTTTACTATCCCGTAGCTGTTGGAGGGCGCGCGTTTGGTGAAGATGGTACCAATAACATTCCTCAAATAGGAGCTTTCCGACTGGATGCTGACGCCGCACCTACCTATACCTCAAATGCATTTGGTGCTTGCCTCTAAATACATATGATTGTGACGGGGCCTGGGCGAACAAGGAACTTGGATATGTAGATGCTGGTTCAGGTGTGAGTTATTACAATGACCCAGATTCTATGGTTGGTGCTTTTTCCATGCATCTCACTGGAAGTCCTGGAAACCATAGCGTTATGTCTCCAAGAGGTGCTTGCCTATGATTGTGACTGGATGCAAGAGAAAAATATCGGAGCATCTGCATTAGTTGCCGTAGGAGGTTGGTGGGCCAATAATGACTTGCTTACTGGGGCATTTGGGAATGATGGTGTGTCGTCACAGACTTCATTTCGTGGATACTTGGGTGCTTGCCTTATATTGATGATTGTGACTATGATGACTTCTTAGTTATAGTGCTCGGTTCGTTTTGGGTTGGTGGCGCAGTTTTTATGGGGAGTAACCGTGGACTGGGTGCATTCCGGATGAATTGTACTGCACCCAATGGTAATCAGGCATGGAGTGGCGGTGCTTGCCTAGTATCTCATATGATTGTGACAGAATCTGGATTACTCGGCTTTACCTTCATTACCCTAATATTGGTGGTGGAAGGATCCTTGGACAAACGTATGATGCGAGGACCTACTTTGGCGCCTTCAGTATCGGCTCAGATACGGTTCCAGCGTCAGCTCGCCCGATGACAGGTGCTTGCCTATAGCTATGATTGTGACTACTTTTATCGTACAACAGTAGTGACATTTGGGTATCTATTTGTGGGTGGTGCTACTGTGCGTGATAAGAATGACGAGGGAAATGGAGTATTTCGTTTAGATGCTGGATACGCTCCTTCAAGGACTGATGTATTAGAAGGTGCTTGCCTAATATCTCATATGATTGTGACGTGGGTTCTGTAGACAGTGAAGTGAGAACGTATCCCCTGGTTGGTGAATGGTCGAAGGCGGATGCAGACCGATATATCGGTGCGTTTCGTTTGTATCTCTGGCTTAGCCCAACCTTTGCTGCTCAATTCAACACAGGTGCTTGCCTATGATTGTGACTATTGTTATCAGCTGGCGTTTGACGAAAGGCATCTATATTACTCGCTGGTTGGAGGTAGGGCGGATGATATGGGCACGACTCCTACTCGGATTGGATGCTTTTTCTGGTATGGGCGGCAGCTGATTGGAGCTGAGGTATGGATGGGTGCTTGCCTCGTAATCTAATATGATTGTGACTGGGCGACATCCCAGCAGGCTGCGATAGCTTTGGCTATGCTTGGAGGGAGACCTTACCCTTATGGTACTAACCACGGGTATGATGGAGCATTTCGGGTGGACTGGCCAGGGCTTACGTATGCGGTCTCGACTGTCGGTGCTTGCCTTTAATCCTGTATGATTGTGACTTTACCAATTCGAAAATTTCTGGATCATATCGTTATTTTATGTGCGGTGGTAGACTTGATAGTATGGAATCATTGGTAATATCCAACTGGGGAGCTTTTGCGTTAAATCCACAAACAGTTACTTATGCACATGAATGGAATGTGGGTGCTTGCCTCCAGCATCACAATCTATTTTTTCTCCTAATTGAACCCTCAGGTTTCTACTATTAACTGCCTTAATATAGTGGAAACTATATTATTCAACGTGTATCAGCAAAGGGATAATCTTATTATCCTCCTAAACCTCAGGACGTTGCAATACGTCTATTGTAGTTGAAATCATGCAACAGGAGAGGACTTGGTAAGATAGGTATGATTATTAGATTTCTCTTATAATTATACCAAGTTATAACAGCGAACTTATTGATTCTCGTGCAAAAAATGAAAAATATCTCATATTCTTAATGGAAGGGTGTAGATATTGTGAACCAACAAAAAATTACGCGGCAAATGGTAGATGAAATGTCTGATAAAGAATTGAAGTCTCTGATTCGTTCTTTACTAGATAATTTCGAAAATAAAGAGCTTATGGCTAAGATGGTAGATGAAAAGAATCTATATGCAGATATTATGCATGCATCTAAAAATAAGCGAGAAAAACCGGAGGTACAAAGAGTCATTGGAACTGAGTTCGAAAATGTATTTAAACAAGAAGACAATATGCTTCTTAAGACAATTCGTAATGTTCAGTTACAGATTCTAACAGATAGCTTTAAACCACAACCAAGAGAGCCGATTATTATAAAAGATAGACGCCGTGTAAATAAAGAAAGAAAAATATATAAACCGAATTTTGAAGATGAACACATTATTCATCATGCATTAATTCGGATGATAATGCCAGAATTGCGAAAAGGAATGTATAAATATTCTTGTGCGTCTATTCCTGGTCGAGGGATCCATTATTTAAGAAAGCATATACTAAAAGCAATTAAAAATGACCCAAAAAATACAAAGTATGTATTACAGATGGATATTAGAAATTTCTTTGATTCTATTCCACATAGAATTTTAAAGAAAAGATTAAGATATATTGTAAAAGATGAGACTATAAGAAAATTACTATTTAGAACGATAGATATAACTGATAGAGGCCTACCGATTGGATTTTACACATCTCAGTGGTTAGCAAATTTCTATTTACAACCATTAGACCATTATATAAAAGAAAGAATACTTGTAGATTGTGGATGTAACACAGCGCGTACCGGTAGGTATGGTGCTGTGCATTATTTCCGTTACATGGATAAACTATATTGTCCATGATAAACTCCGTGAATTGCTGGGAACTATTATTAGAATACAATCAGCAGCTAAGATTATCATTAAGATAATAAAGTTCAACGACTAACGAAAGAATATCTATATTGTAGATATAATCGAGTAGAGTACACCTTGTGTGGAAGTGCGGAGCCCCTATTATAGGGTGAAGATATAGTCTGTATAACAGGATATGTTGATTTTCGGGCCAAATAAGAAGGAACTTCATAAGATGAAAAAGAAGATTGAAGAAGTTCTAAATAAAGATTATGGTCTTAAATTAAAATATAATTGGCAAGTTTATAGATTTGATTATATTGATAAGAAAACCCAAGAAAGAAAAGGTAGACCGATTGATTTCGTAGGATTTAAATTCTACCATGATAAACTTACAATAAGAAAAACCACATATAAGAGAATTATGAAATTAATCCATAGATTAATTAGAAAAGGAGTAGACAATATATCATTCCATGATGCAGCTTCTATGCTCAGTTATTATGGTTTCATATATTGGTCTGATGCTAAGGGATTATATACAAAATTACTAAAACCACATGTAAGACTGAAGGATTTAAAAAAGATTGTAAGAAATGAATATATCCGTAGGTCTAAAGACCCTTTAATCGAAGAAGAGGATGATTAATATTCCATATAGAGATAAAAATAAAGTAACCTCTTGACTCTAGGTTACTTTATTTTTCTTTTTATTTTGTTTTTCCAACAAATACTTAATTGGGAGTCCAATTAATTATAACTATAATTGACTCTTCATTATAGAAAGGAATGAATAGCTATGACTCAATGGACTGTAGCCCAGTGTGGTTATGATGATAAACCCGAAGCTCTTGATCTGACTTCCAGCCCTACGACTGTTTATGAACGTAGAAACTTTAAGGAAATCACTGTTCCTGCTCAGAGTGAGGAAGAGGAAGAAACCCTTATGTGGGAATATGAAGAGCGCACCTTCACACGTGAAGAGTATAATCTAGTCACTGCCACACGTGAAAGCGTTGTTCCTGCTATCAGCTTTAAGCACGACAACGATATTATTGATGAATACACCGTAAATCTTATGGAGGAGGGCCTGCTATAATGTCTATGTTAGTTGAGAGCCTGCGTCGTCTGTATCACAATAATCCTCCAAGAGTTACTCTGGAGAAGCTTCAGCAGATGCTTGAGAATGGTAAAATCAGCCAGGCGGAGTATGATTATATCATTGCTCCCTAATTCTATTCATATCGACAATAAATAAGTCTAGTATGTTGAATACATACTAGACTTATTTTTATTTTGTATTTTGTCGAATGTAAATTGTATTATTTACCTCAGCAATTTTAATTAAAATAGAAATTACAGAATCAGGAATATCTAATTCTTTCTTTAAAATTTTCAAAATATCTTCTTTTTTCTTTTTTGTATTAGAAATGATAAGTTCAGAGCCATTTGATTTTTCTTCATAGGATAGTTTCTTTTTTGTTAGTATAGCCTTAATGTCGTTCATAATGGTTGGCGAGTATTTCTTAGACTCATTATAATTGTCATTTAATGTGGCCATAGTCATCATCCCTTTTCGCTTAAGATTTTTTAAGTAGGTGTTTTTTCTTAGATAAAGTTTTATAAAGAGAGTGATGGAATTATACCATCACTCTCTTTTATTAATTAACCATTATTATCTGTATTGGCAGTATTATCCGTAGTAGTGTCTGTAGTAGTATTGGTTGTAGAACTATTGTTATTATTCCCACCAGTATTATCTCCGGTTGTATCTGTATTATTTGTGGTATCAGTACTACTATCTGTGTTAGTGTTATTTGCATCTGGATGGTCTGGATGAATTGGGATAGCATCATCTGGATTATATTCCTGGCTACCATCAGTCTCATCATCAGAACCATTCAGTTTTAGGAGTTCTTTGATATCTTCAATATCATAGACATAGTTGAAGTTATCTAGAAGAACCTCTAGATTTAATACAATCAGATTCAGTTTCTTATTAATCTTGATTGTATAATCAGTACCATTACAGGGAATAGTGCATAGAGTAACTCTCTGAACTTCCTCGGGAACTTCTAGCTTCATAGGAAGTACGGTAGCATCAATCATAGTAGTACCAACTTTTGCATTGGTTAGGAAACAAGATGCAAAGTTTCTATTACAGAGAGTATCATGCATATGGCATCTATAGTTAGAGCTATAAGCATGATGATCATGATTCGTAATACAATCATCAGGAATATCTACCTGAGAACCAGTCTCGGTGATAATAGCTCCATCTCCTAATGCAGATGCTACATAAATGGATTTAATTTTTATAATGTATGGATGCTGAGCACATGCATTCCGAATACCATAACGAGAAATTTCTGGTACATTAATCTCAATTCTCCCATCGAAAACTAGGGCTTTTCTGTACTCCATTACATTTCCTTCTAGGATATCATCTGTAATGAGTGCAGAGCAATATTGAGCTTCTGTCTCAGAAGTACCAGAACGAAGTAGCTTACCATCTTTATTGAATAATTCATATTCAATACCAAATACATAGTTTGTATTGATAGCATCAATATTCTTAATTTCTTCAGAGATTATCATCTCTTTCATGTTAGCAACCCGCTTTACATTACAGGTTGTAACTAGATCAGTGTGATAATGATACATATCAATTTCAGCTTCGGGATAAGAATCACTTAGCTGAGTCTGAATGGATTTTCCAGTGTAGTCAATATTTTCAGGAATGACAATATGGCTACAATGTGGTACCATGTAATATTTATCACCAAAATAACCAAATAGTTGATGAACCTTACTCATCTACCTCAACCTTCTTTCTTATTTTCTTTTCGTTAAATTTACAATCATATTCTTCCATGTATTCTATATGAATTTCAACTCTAGGTTTCGTTGAATAGTATTTCTTTGAGACTCCCTCTATAATAAGAGAATCATCCAATAAAAGAGTTCCTTGTATCATATCAGAATATGTCTTTCCAATATTATCCCAGTCAGGCTTCGCTATAGGGCGTATTAATCCAATTTCTGCAATTAGTTTTTCTAAATTGCTCATAGAATTTGGGATGGGGAGATAAGAAATGCATGTGAATTTACATGGAGTAGTAATCATAGGTAAATCATTTTTAATATAGAATTTTCTAAATATGTCTTTATTATCTTTTGCACCACTGACATAAAAAATATGTTGAAATCCATTATGTCTTGGTCTTGGAGTAGGTTTTGGAACGAGATATATGACAAAGTCTAATCTCTTCCATTTCATATTTAGTATTCTATTGATTTCTGGGAAAATCATAGATCTCGCTTTATTTGATAAATTCAGAGAATACAATAATTCTTTGAATCTTTTATCTTCATCTTTAGGGATACTCCCATACTTCTCTAGATAATCATTTTCTATTTTCTTCATAATACTTCCTTTTTATAGACGTACGATAGAATCGATTAGATTATCTAATCCAGACCAAATCTTGTTGGAAACAACATCCAGATTTTCTTCAAAGCTAAATGCTTGTTTTACAGCAGTAAGGATTAATTCGACTCTCTTTCTTAATTGTGGAGTTACTAAGTTTACTCCACAGTTTGTTGCAATGTATTCGATTAAGCTTGAATTGGATAAGAATAATGCCACATCTCCTCTTGGAGACATAGCCATATCACTATATAGGTCTTTAATATTAATTGTAACTTTCATTTCATTTGGTAAGTTATCAATCGTCCAGGTATCATTACCAGGTCTATCAATCTGGATACTTTCTACAATACCAAGATTGCAAGAAAAAACACCTGGATAGTAGCATCTTACTAGGAATGGTGCACTATATGTATTAGCAGTACCTTGTTTCGGAATTGCTAAACACATAATATGAAATAGTGGAACTAGAATATTTAGATAATAACTGAGCTTGTTTCCATCTGGAGCTCTCAAGTCAACAGTTATACTATAATTCTTTTGATAAGAACTACTCATGTAGATTTCAGGGAAAATCATCTTTTCACCCTTAATAACACTACTAGAGCTCTCCAACAGTCTTTGTAGAATACCGCCAGCGGTACCATGCTTAGAGGATGCTAGATGGTCTGCCAGAGCTTCGGGGAGTTTCACAAGAGAGTCTTGTAATGCTTGAGAGTCAAGACCACCAGAGTTTGCAATGAATGCAACTTCCTTCAATAATTCATTGCCGGCATCAAAAACACCAGCAAGTTTAGATTGAGTAGTTTGGTTATTTGCACTTTCTCCAACCCCTGAAGATGAATCTATATAGAACTGTACATAGTTCACATTTGCAAGCAAATCTTCCAGTGTTGATATGAAATCTTTATCTTCTCCTCCAGCATTTAATGCTGTGATAGAACCATCGTCTTCTGTCCCTCCAGTCTCATTACCGGTGATAAAATTCACGACCGCGCTTCCGACACTTTTACCAAATGATATTAGTGCATCGACGAAAGCACCTATTGCAGATTTAACGAGGGTTGCACCAGCATGTCTGTAGCTTTCATTATTCCATCTATAATCTTTCCAGTCATATTTTCTCAGTGGTTTTCCTGTTCCATCAATGACATAATCACCAATATCTAGGAATGCTGCACCTACTTGACACATGATATTTACATATTCCATATAGGTGAAATAATCTTGTTCAAAGTCATAGTATCTTAATTTCTGTCTCATTTCCTCTTCATCTAGTTTTTGAGCTAGAGCTGCTACGTTACCATTTGCAGCTTGTACCATAGCCCATGCAGAGAATTTTTTAGTAGAAGCAGGCATATAGACAGGTTTTCCTGGGATAATTGTAATAACAGGAGCTTCCAGCATAATGTTTTCAATAAACTTTCTACCAACTAGTTTTGGGTCAGACCTCTTATTAGCAGGTAGTGCTGAATAAGCTCTATAATCACAATAGTGTGTAAACTGATGAGGAATCCCAAACAGTTTCATACTATATTTTAGAATATCATCACCATTAGCAGCATCTAGTAGAGCTGCCATAGCATCTTCAATACCTTCAGATGTATATGCATTCTCATCAACAGTTGCTGGTGGAGTTAATTCTGCTTCCGTAGCAGTATCTTCAGGTAGTGGTTCTGGTGTAGTTAAATTTGTAAGAGTAGATATATCTACAACAGCAGTTGCTTGCTTATTATTTAAACTAATAACAATGTTGTTCGGATTACCACGCCATCCTACTTGTATAACCCAAGAGGCGTTATCACGAACTATATTTGCTAGGTGTACACCAGTAACGTCGGTTTGAGCGTTACAAGTTACCTTATCTCCTACTTTTACGCTTGTAGCCATATATAACTTCACCTTCTTTTTTGCAATACATTATCAATTTGTTAAACGTGATAAAATATCGTATAAATAAATAGAGGTACTCAAAACTGAGTACCTCTATTTATGTTTGTTATCTTCCGAATGCTATCTTTCTAGCTTTTTCTTCTGATCTAGATATTGTTCCAGATGCAGGTCTATTCTGAGTTTGTTTTCCAGTTGTAGTAACGACGTTCTTTGAACCACCGTTAATCTGGGTTACACTTACTTCAGAAATGCCAGAATTGATATCAGATAGCATATCAAGTTTGCTCAGATTATTACTGTTTTCATTGATATTATCAATGGCAGAAGCCATTCTATTCAGAATTGCTACTACATCAGTATTATCTGCAACAAAGTTATTTGTATTATTATACAATGCAGCCTGAGGAACGTGAATTCCTCTTTCATTGTGTGGAATAATTTTAACACTTGCAGGAGTTACACTGTTATCAACAGTAGGCTCCTTTTCAGCCTGAGGAATAATGTAGCGTTTATCTTGTAAGGTTGCACCCTCACCAGATCCACCGCCTTTACTCCATTCTTGGGCTTTCTTATACCATCTACTTGCATTTTTCCTATGGTTATTGTCTATTGTCTTACCCGGCATCTCCCAATGAGAATAATAGTATGCAGCAGCTTCTTCAGGTGTCTTGAAATTCTGACTCTTCCAAGTCGCGATTGCATTCGTACCTTCTTTGAAGCCATCATAATACTTACCAGGCTCAGTGAAGTATCTCATCTGAGTTTCTAGACTATACCAAGGTTTACCGATACTGTTTGCATAATTGACTAGCTTATATGCATTAATACCAGTAAATTGCGGGAATCCGATACCAGCATACCAGTTATTGTCACCGCCCTGAGAAGTCTTTGCTTGATAGAACGAAGACGAAGTATGGTGGAGTTTCATAACTTTCTTTGTGTAAGAGTTTAGATCAGCAAATGCAGCTTTCTTCTTAGGACCTATCTTATAGTATTCATCCGGGAAGTAATAGTAGTCGCCTTCAACTGCACTTGGGTCAAGGTGACTCTCGTGGTTCCAGTTAGATAGCATACCAGCGATATGCATATCAGGAAGTCCGAGTTGTTTCATCCAGTCATAGGCACCTTTAGCCATTCCTTCTTCAGATTCTTCATAATTACCTATGGTCGGAGTTGTTCCACCACTTGTAGAAGTGGAGGCAGACGCATCAACACCACCACTGTTATCTTTACCATCAGATAGGACACCTGCCCAATCTATATCTAGATCACCAGTTGTCATACCCTTCATAAGCGCATTACTGATATTAGTAAATGCAGATGTTGTCTTGGAAATGAAGGATTGATATCCACCTGCAGTTGCAGTAGAACTTACAGTAGCAGAAGTGTCCGTAGATGTAGAAGCACCATCGGCGACACCTGCACTATCATAAGAAGCAAAGTGGCTTTCATTACCAAGTAGTTTATTAACATCATCAGCAATCTGTCCCATGTGACTATATAGCCACTCGCCGGGGCAGCTCTTGTTTGCAAACCATCTATGGACTGTCATGTTTTGTTTATCGACTTGTCCAATTAGACTCTTATCTGCTTTCCATCTTAATTCAGGAATATTATTTCTGTGACAGATGTCAGCACAGAGTTTAACCAGTGCATCATATGCTTTATCAGAAATTGGGAATGGTTCCTGATTAGATGTATTAGCAACTTCAATCGTGATAGCACGATTATCATTTCCACTGTTAGATGTACACCAGCTTCTATCGGACTCATTTACATACAGACCGATTACACCATCACTATCAACACCGTAGTTACTACTTGCGCCTCTGGAGGATTTTGCAAATAGTTCACCACAAGCTTTTGCAGTAAGGTTACCGGCCATACAGTGGATTGTAATTGTATCAATTGCGTGGTTACGACCAATATTCTTATTCGGAGACATGATCTTTACAGTAGCCAGGCTACTATTTGTACCTCTACCACCCATACGATGGTTTCTCTTATTGATAATATTATTAACCATTGCTCCGAATCCGCCCCCAAATGCCCATGCGGCACTTGTATTATCGGCGACTTTATTAATATCCATGGATCCAGAGTATGCTTTACCTCTTGGATCATTGTAAGTTAATTGATTTCCTTTCAGACCAGTTGCTACGATGTAGTGACCAGCATCAGTATAAGGAGAATCACTTTCAGAACCATATCCAGAGAGAATCATTGGATGTCCTGTACCCAATCCAGCCTTAATTACATCAGAGGACGGATTAGTAGCTCTCGTGGAATCGATTCCATAAGCATTTGCAGCTTTGTCAATGAAGTTCCAGTTGGTTCCAGTTTCATCTCTATCCCCAGTAGCCTGAGCTAGTTTAGCCATTCCAACAGGAGAAGTATCACCCTTCATACTATTAATAACCATAGACATAGCAGTTGGACCACATCCAGAGTTAGACATAGTAGAACCATCGTCTTCACCATTTGGAAGTTTATATCTATTAGTAGCCCATCTTGGGTCATTCTGAGAATAATATGGAATACCATTTAGTTTGTCAGGACCAGTGGAAACATTAGTGCCAGAACCTCTGCCACCAATGCCAAATCCAGCACCGGAATCCCAACCAGACATCTTGTTATACCACTCTTGTGCAGTTCTCATATGTTCAGCTTGCTTGAATGTGGTGCCTTCCCAGTTCTTTTCGAACCATTTGGCACCTTCAGCCGGACTTGAGAACTTCTTAGGAATAAATACCTTATTAATCCAATCACGGCCACCGTATTTACCACGAGTATATACAGAGCCGGATGGGTCACTGAAGTATCTTAGCTGTGTTTCCAGATCATACCATGGTTTACCAATCTCTTGAGATTTTCTCAGCAGTCCAGAAACTGCAGGACCAGTAAATCCGCCAAGACCGACACCAGGATAATATTTACCATCGTCGCCCTTATATGCACTCTTATGAAGCTTAATACCAGATCTAGCATATCTCGGGAACATGACATTCAGCGAGAATGCATTAGGATCGCTCATAGCATTTAGCTTCTCTTGAGACATCTTATATTTGGGTGAATAGATAGTTTCAACACCGGTTGGGTCGATTCCAGATTCTGCTGTCCAGTTACTCAGAACTGCAGCTATATGAGTATTTGGAACATTAATAGCTTTTAAGAATTTATAAATATATTTTGCATTGTCTTCTCGTGAACCTTGATTTCCGGAAACAGATGGAACGTCAGTAGAACCAGAGCTAGTGGAAGCATTAAGTTCAGCGCCCTGTTGAGCAGCTTCACCCCTCTTAAGGACCTCATTCCAGTCAATGTCAAGGTCACCTGTAACAGCAGCATCAAGTAACGCATTAGATACATTACCGAATGCAGATGTCAATTGCGTGATAAGCCCGCCATCATAAGATGGAGTTGCGGTCGTATAAGCAGATGTAGAACCATCACCTGTTGTTGTAGAGCCAGGACTAATCCCATCGGAAGATCCTATAGTTCCAAGCTGAGATGGATCAATTTTTCCGTTCATGTATTGTTTTAAGTATGTATATGGATTGACAGTATATCTTGCAAGTTCACTCTTACTTCTAATAAATCCTTTGTGCCCTGGGTCTGTACCAGTTACACCACCTGGCTGATTCGCGGCAGATGGTGGCCTTACTTCATAGTGAAGATGGTTTCCGTGGGATGCACCACTATTTCCGTAACCACCAACAACATCGCCAATTTTTACGGTTGCACCTGCTTTTAGAGTTGGGTATTTGTTTAGATGTTGATAGAAATGATAATAACCATTATTATCTTTTATGATAATATAATACCCACGTCCAGAAGCATTATTGTTTGTGAGATATACTGTACCAGAAGTAAATGATTTAATTGGTCTACCAGTATAAGAATTGGAAGCAAAACAGAGGTCAATACCGGCATGGTATCTACCACCATAAGACGATCTATATGCACCATAACCGGAAGTGTCGGTTCGTGTCCAGTGCCTTGTGATATACTCTCCCATCAATGCCTGGATAGCTTCTGCTGGTGTTCCTCTACCACCTATCGATGCTGCATTTATTCTATTAACATCACCTCGTCCACCCACAGGTGTCGGTGAATATAGGGCGGTGTTAGTAGTATCATGAGCTATCATCTGTCCTTTCGGAGTGTCGTATTCATCATCAAGTAAGCTATCTGCGGTTAAGTCGTTTTTGTACAGATCTTCTTCAGTTGGATTCTCAACACCCTTACCTCCGAGGGAATGATAAACACCATCCATACTATATCTGAGGTAATTGCCGGGAGTAACTGTTTTTTCGTATCCGTTATTAGGTGATATCATGATTCTATCTGTCTTCGGTTTTTCACTATCAGACAGCTTTCCTCTACCACCTGTAGCATCTTTGAATGCCCATGCAGCCTGAGTACTATTCAGAACAGTATTTGCATCCATTACACCAGAGTATTGAACACCTCTGGGGTCGTTATAAATGATATTACCAGAACTATCCATTCCAGTAACCACGATATAGTGACCAACTTGAGTATATGGTGTATTCTTATCACCTTGACCGAGTAGAACCATTGGGTTGCCTGTGGACAATCCTTTTTTAATGGTTTCTGAGTCTGGTGAAAATTGACGATAAGAGTCAATACCATAACTCTTGGCACTATTTTTAATGAAGTTTGCATTGGTTCCAGTTTCATCTCTGTCCCCAGTTTTCTGAGCTAGATTAGCCATATCTGCTGGAGTAGGACGTTTATTTTCCATATCGTTGACAACCATGGACATAGCCGCAGGACCACATCCTGTGTCACCTATGGTAGCACCGTCACTTCTTCCACCAATCATATTATAGCTCTTATTAGCCCATCTTGGGTCATTTTGAGAATAATATGGAATACCATTTAGTCTCTCTGGAACATTACCATTACCAGATCCGCCGAAAGGTTGCTTAGTAGGTTTAGATGCATTAGCAATCATACTAGCAAGGGACTTTCCGTTTCCAGCTCCACCAGAACCGTTTCCTCCGGATTTTTCATCATTATTTCCACCAGTGATCCAGTTGGTAAACTTTTTCCATGCACTGACAATAGTTTCTTTAGACTTCTTCCATGCATTCGATGCTGCCTTCTTAATATCCTTAACGGCTCTCTGAGCAGTATTGTCAACCTGCTTCTCACACCATGTCAAATGACCGGTTTTCTGAAGAGATTTTACTGTTTCGTCAGGGATATTCTCTTCAACAACATCACCGTGCATGTTGTATTTAGTCCAGGTATTACCTATTTGCTCATAGTAGCACCCTTCCTCGTCCCACCATGCCATTTTGGTGGTTTTAGATTTTAGTTCACCAAGGGTTCCGAAAAATCCATGTTTTGCTATCTCGCCCATGAGTTTTACAACTGGGCTATTAGCGATTTTAGTAAATGATTTCTTGGCACTCTCAATCACCGTAGTGTATGCATGACCAATCTTTTCTCTGAGATCTTTAACCGCGACTCTTACTCTGGAATTTACGGTAACTTCTTCATAGTCTTCTTCAGTGACTAAACCGCTTTGACAGATTTCTGCGAATTCCTCCGCACTGATTCCATCTTGTAATAGGTCACCATTATCGTTGTAGTAGCTAAAGACGCTACCATTAGACTGATAATAACCACCATCAACGGAATGCCATCTCTTCTCGGTATGCTCACTGAAAGTAGCAATCCAGTTCTTTGCAAAGTTAGCTCCACCTGTCTTTATTTTTTCAAGTGTAGCTGTTGCAATTTCTTTCTTATGATCCCATAGATATTGCATTCTTTCGAGACCAGAATTCCATGCTTCACGCATCTTCATTCCAATATTCGAAAGTTTTGTATCAATGTTTGGAGGTAGCTCTTTTACTGCTGGTAATAGAGCGCCTTCATCAATCATAATTTTCAATTCAGCCTGAGATATCGGCTTATCTACACTTAGTAGAAGACCAGATCTACTATAATGATTACCATCAGCAGTATAGTAAGTGCCATCGGTTGGATCGACGAATACTTTTTCTTTATGTGTATTGAAGAAATTGGTTATTCCAGTGGTTGCTCCACCGATTATATTTCCAATTCCTTTTACAACTTTACCACCTTTATCTTTAAGCCAATCTCCAAATTTATCCATGCTTTCACTTGGCACACCGAAAATGCGTGCCAGTTCTTTGGCCGTCTTGATTGGATGGCCAATAAGTGTTAAGACGGATTCTCTGGTTATAATGGTTTCTTCTTGTAGAGCACCGCTCGCAACCATTGCACCAATTTCTTCTGGAGTTAGGGCTTTTGCTTCAATCAGTTCATTGGATGCGCTATAATGGTCGCCATTTCCATCATACCAGCTACCATCTGACAGATCTCTGTAGCCCATCTTAGTGTCTGGAATGAATGCTTTAGTTAAAGCAGCACCCGCACGTTTTAATATATTAGCTTTATGCTCAGATTTATCAACGAGGCCTTCGATAGCCATGACAGCATCTTCGGCAATATAACCAAGGTCATTTCCAAGTTTATCATAAACCTGGTAAGTACCGTTATCATTTTTGATATATTGCTTACCACTCTGGTCCTCGTATTTTATAGTATCTTTTCCTCCGAAGAAGTTCTTAAGGCCACCAATACCTTTACCGAGGCCCTTCATGAACTTATCGGATAGAGATGCATTAACGTCAGTATTGTAATTATCTTCGCTCTTATAATCAACTTTAATTTCACCAGATTCTGTAGCTGCTTGGAACTCTTCGAGCGTCATATTCGCACCGATTAACCCGGCAGCTTTCTGGGTATTATACTGCTTCTCAATTTCATCTAGTCTATAGTTTTGATACTCTTGATCAAATGCTGTTTGAGCACTATCCAATGCAGCTGCTTCTTCATCATCTGCAAGGAAGTTATATGCAGCAACAGCAACAGCAGACAGGAAATCAACACCAGTAACGTCAGCCATTAAAGCAGAGATAACTTCAATGATTGCACCAATTAGTGTACCACTAAAGCCACCCATAATTGTGGAAATGATCTTCATCTTTCCATCAACTGCTTCTTGATCGACATGGAATAGTTTAGCTGTACCGCTGAGACCGTTCAGTGCACTAAATCCAATGAATGCAGCATTGGCAATGAATCCGATTGGGTTCAGAGTTGCAGCTTTCACGCCAAGAATACGAGAGACCTTAGAAGATATTGAAGCCCATCTCTCTGTGACAACTTTTGTTACATTCTTAGAAAGTTTACTAAATATTGCAGTTGACTTCTTACCAAAGGATGCGAATTTAAATAATTTATCAGAGATTGTAGTAAAGAACTTACCAACCATCTCAAGAACTTTCTTAAGAAGTGGGTTTTTCACACTTCCAGCTTTATCTAATGCTTTTAAGCCTAATGTACCAGGTCCGAGTTTCTGAGCAGCTTTTCCACCCACTTTGCTAAGACCCTTACCACCAAGCTTTGCAACATCATCGGCAGCTGTTTTAGCGGTTGCAGTTATTACTGGATGTTTAAGTGCGAAATTTAAACCAAGCCTTGCAGCTAGTTTAGCTCTTGGAGAAGTTTGGTTTGTTACTTCACCATTCTCATCATAGAACCAATGGCCTTTGGCGAGATTCTCTAGATTCTGAGAAGCTCTTTCTCCAACGGTTTCACCGTTTTCACGTTCATGACCTGCTTCGGTCTGATCCCATTGATCTTTGAGGTTGACTGCTAAATCTTTACCGAATTGAATTACTTTATCTACAAATGGCTTGATTTTATCCCAGATTGCCTGAGCAAAGTCTTTAATAGCATTTGCAATATTAATGATAGCACCACCAATGCCATTCTTTAAGAAGTTCATCAGTAGTGGACCAAGAAGTAGAAGACCGCCAGTGATTAAGCCCTTCTTACTGAAGATACTATTCCACATACCACTGTGTTCTTTCTCAGTCTTATGTAAACCTTTGATCTCAGCAAGAGTAGCATCGGCTCTCTCATTCTCACGTTCTTTTTGTTCTTCTTCTTCTCTACGTTTTCTCTCAGCTTCAGCAGTTCTTCCACTTACAGCAGCCTGAGCAGCTTGTTGATCAGCATACATCTGGTCATCACGAATGATAGCACCAGAGCTACTGACTGTACCCATTGCTTCTCTTCTTGCATTAAGTGTAGCACGAAGTTTATCACCCGCAGTAACAGGAGCAAGTTTAGCATCAGTATTCTCAGCAGAAGCAGCTTCACCCTCTGTGGGAGTACTAATTATATTACCTTCATCGTCGTACTGTACTCCATCACGAGCATCTTGTCTATTCCTGAAACCTGTTATAGTTCCAGAAATAATTTTTCTTGCAGTACTGACTCTATTTGCTACACCAGTAGCAACACCTTTTACTTTATCAACACCGGCACCAATTACTTCTCCAGTAGCACCAACGAGAGTCTTACCGAATATCGCTGCATTCATCAATAGATTGAATCCAGGAATCATGCCAAGAACACCAAAGATGCCATTCTTAAGCATTTTCTTCAGTCTCTCTACATTGGTCATATCACTGTCGTCTTCGTTGTCGTCAGTGTTTTCACCATAAATTTCTTTGGCTTCATTATAAGAAGCCTTAATATCATTTAGACCTCTGATAAGTCTTTCACCGATACTAAGTTTTCTAGTATCAGAAACTCTAGAAATTTCAGCATCAGTACTTTCAGAGAATTCACCAAGGAGTGATGCTTTATCAATTGAGGGAGCCTCAATTCTATCGTTAGGAATTATCTGTTCACCACCAGTTAAGAATTTAACTTGTGGCCCATTTAATGCAAAAATCTTACCTTTACCGAAAACGCCGCCAAAGCCAGCTTCTGGACCATTCTCACCAAGAATATGGAAACCACGTCTTGCATTAGAAGTACCAGTAGCATAACCTTCAGCAGGAGCTTCGTCTGGAGTAGCATCTTGAGATTCTTCACCTGGATTCCAATCTTTAGGCATGAGACCAAGTCTCTTGACACTATTGATCAGACCCTTACGACTTCTTCCCTTAAGTCTACCAAGGACATTCATGCCCTCAGTATCCCAGTATTTTTTAATAACTCTATCAGTAGCTTTATTCCATGTTGTCTGCCCATCAGCGACAACATCCATAGCGCTATCGTACTTTGCTTTGTATTCTGCTTCGTACTTTTTACGCTCTTCTTTTTCTACTTTACTGAGCTTTACTTGTAAATCCCATGCAGCTTTCCAGCCCTTTGTCTCAAATGCTTCTTGCACCATATCTTGATGGCGCTTATTGAGATCTTTGATAGCTTTATTAAGATCTCTCTCAGCCATTTTGATTCTATCTTTAGAATCAAATGTACCAGAGCGTTGAGCAGCAGTCTTAATATCTTTGGCTTTGCCTTCAACTTTGGCCATACTTGCGCCAATGTTTTCGGCAGTCTCGCTTAATTCTTCATCGGTTTTGATTCTTCCACCAGATAAGAATTTAGCAATTAATTTAACGGTCTTGTGAAGACTTTGTGTCTCACTTAACTGAGATTCTTCAATCTTCTTAATTGGGTCAACAGACTTCCATTGGATTCCTCCAACTTTACCGGACATCATCTCAGCGAGTTTTCTATTCTCTTCTGTATCTTCTGTCCTTTGACCCTTAGTGTACTTATAGATTAATTTTTCATTCTTTAATCTGTTACGATCATCGAATTTCTTTTCTCTGTCTTTTCTCTTCTCAATCCTAGTTCTATTCTCAAGAGCTCTTCTCTGCTGGCTTCTAGACAATGTGGTATTAATAGGATTACCGTCATCATCATAGACCATCTCACCAGAATAGTCTTTCTGATAACCATATTTAGTATCATCCCAGATTTGTCTCAGCCAACTCTTTTTCTTGGGCTGGTTATCCTCGCCAGGCTTTCTTCCGGTAAGTAATCCAATTAAGGATTTACCACCCTTCATTAAAGCTCTGACCCAGTTGAGAGGATTCAGAATACTAAACATCCGGTTTACAGATTGCTTAATACTCTCAGAGATTTCATGCCCGATACCTTTAAATATACCCTTGACGAAATTACCCATCAATCTAAATGGACGAGTAATTCTTTCGACAATTGCTTTACCAGCATCTTTTATATGCTGACCAAATTCTCTAATAGGTCTAAGTAGGACATCGTCAATCTTCTTATAGATCACATCCCCTAGCTTACTAAAGAATCCACCAACATGAACAACAAGAGCAGATACTTTTTCATTGAAGAAATTGAATATACCAGATACTAGTTTAAATGGCGCAGCAACAACTTTTCCTGCTACCTTAAGAATTCCACCAACACCCTTAATCATTAAAGCAACAGGTGCTAGAGCAATTCTAACAGCTTTACCCACAATACTAAATACTGTACCAATACCCTTGGAGACAGCTTTAGCAATTGGGCTTGTTAGTTTATAAAGAAGATTTACAGGGAATCCGATAATAGTTCTTGCAGCACCAGCAACACCCTTACCAAGCATCGTGACGATATTTGTTAGGGGTTCAAAGACTTTTCTGGCGCCCTCAATAATATTATCTAAGAAATTCTCTTTAATGGATTTTGCTACTCCACCGATAGCAGTACCAAAAGCACCAGTGATTTTATGAACGGTATTACGAATACCATCACCGATATCACCAAATACAATAGCTGCTTTACCTAGGATGTCTTTACCCCAAGTTTTAGTACGTCTACCGATATCAGCAAGACCATTTCTGATTGGATGGAGTACAGTAACAGTGAGCATGTTCCGGAATTTACCAAGAACACCCTCTTTTTTAGCACCAGTCTCTTTATCTACACTACCGAATAACCACTCTTTGAAGTTATTCCGTTGTGCTAGAATTGAAGCTCCTAGTCCAGCGATGGCACCAACGATTGGACCACCAACTAGCATGCCTAGAATACCACCAGTACCAACACCGATAGCACTCATTCCAAACATTTTAGATGCTTCTGGGTCTCCAGTTTCCTTATTTCTACCTATGTTAGAAGTCCATCTCTTAATATGAGAGACAATACCAAGCTGACCATTCTCAGCATCACCAAATAGGAATTTCTGGAATGCATCAGACTTAAGTAGCATGGAAGAACCGATACCCATGATAGCACCGGCAAGTGGTCCACCGACTAGTGTACCTAATAAGCCGCCACCAGTAATAGCACCTGAGAGGCCACCAAGAATTGCACCACCAGATAGGAACTTACCATTCTTTTTGAAGTAATCTTGTACTCCCTTGGAAATAAATCCACCGGTACGTTCACCATCTTCATCTTTTTCACCGAATAGCCAATTTTGGAATCTATCAGATCTCTTCAGGATTCCTCCTGCAAAACCTAATAAAGCGCCACCAATTGGACCACCGACCATAAGACCTAAGATACCACCACCAATACTACCAGCAATGGCATCGGGTGCAATTTCTTTTGCTTTTTCTTTTAATTTAGCATAAATTACTTTGCCCTGTTCTTCTTCATCCTCATTTTCATCATCAGATTTTCCGAATAGGGCATGTTTCCATCCAGTAAGGCCTCGTAATAAAGAAGATGATACAGATGATAAGCCTCGTCTGAATTTACCGACGATGCCCTCTTTCTCCTCACCTTCTTCGCCTTCTTCACTTTTAACACCAAATAATCTTTCTTTTATAGAGCTCTTGAAGAAATCTACTGCCTTACTCAGTTTTCCTACGACAGTCTTGTCTTTTTCTTCTTCAGGAACATCTGGAAATTCCTTACCAGTAGAATCTACATAGCCTTTACCTGTAATAATTCTTCTTAGACTAAAAGAAGCATCTTTCAATCTATTCTGAACACCTTCGAAAATACCACCACGAAGGAATCCTTGGTCATCCTTTTCACCGAAAAGACTTTTCTTAATTGGTCCAAGGAAATTCGTAGTTAAATAATTTCCGGCTTTACGGAAAATATTGCCGACACCCTTCATCAGTTCATCGAATGCCTGGTCAGAGTTACCTGCCATGATAGCATTCAATACACTGGAGAGTCTATTCATTGGTCTAGCCGCAGCATCGCCAATTTCATTTCTTATTCCCCCACCACTAGGAGTAGGTTCATAAGATCTATCATCAGCAGCACGTTCCGCAAACTTGGCTTTTAGTTCTGCTTTGGACTGATGTGGAGCTCCATGCAACGCACCTTGGTTTGGTGAAGGTCCGCCACTGCCAGTTCCACCACCAGAGCCACCTGCACCACCACTACCTCCTGCTGGAGATATAGTAGCGTCAGAAGAACCATGTTTCTGTCTATAGATTTCAAGAGTTTTTTCATCAATATTATCTTTAGTAAGAGCAGCATTCACTTGGTACAGACCATTCTCGGCTGCACCTTCGTTCATGCTCTTTATCATAGCATTTCTTTGGCGACTAGCTTTCTGAGTAGTAGCGATAAAATTACCAAGCATTTCATCGCTTCTCTCCTTAGCATCTGCAAACGCAGCTCTAAAGAATTCTTTGATATTTTCAGATGCCAATTGAAGATTACCAACCATATCTTCAACTTCAGCATTGAAATTCTCAGCATCGACTTTAAGTGTACCGCGTTGTTCTGCTATTAGCTCTAGTTCGCCAAGAGCTGATTCAAGATTCTCTTTATCTGCATCCGAATTGAGTAAATCACGTCTGGACATGAGATACTTATGGAAATCACTGGACTGATATGCTCCTGTAATCTCTGAACCAATTTGGTTATATAGTTCAGTAGTCATATCACCAATGGTCTTAAATCGACCACTACTCCAATCAAATCCAAGAGCATTTTGATTCATCTCAGCTTCAGTCTTGCCAGTAAAGTACGTAGCAATTTCTTTCAGATAAGACGTACTTTCTCTCAGATATTTTGGAATGATTTCCACAATGGTATGGTTTGCCATACCATTATAAGGAACAGGTCCTTTCTTAATTTTACTAAAGTCAAACTCGGTGGTCCTGTTTCTCTTGATACCAAATATGCCACCGACACTCCTGAGGAACGAGCCAAACATACTGTTGTCTCCAGCCCCAAGATTACCGAGTCTTTCAAGCATGACTGGAATGAAATCTTTCACAGATTGATCCAGTCTTTGCATAGCGGTCTTAGTTGCGGCAGGTATTACCTGTTTTATCAGACCTTCAGCAACCATTCCCATAGGATTGGTAAATAGCATATCTTTGTTTTCGAGTATCATCGAAAGCATTGATCCTGCCATACTACCATTCTTAAGATCTGCTATATTACCCTTCACATACTGAAGGTAATTTTCGAAATCTAATCCGCCATTAGAACCGAAGATATTATCAGCGTTTACTTTTGAACTATCAGTTGAGCTAACGTCTTCTTTTGGTACCATTTGTTCAAAGAAACCAATGGATGCATCGATGAGTTTCGTCATGTTGGTATTCTGATACTCAACCAATGCAGCAACATTCGCACCGATAGAACTGATTTCGGATAATAGCTTACCGCTAAATTCATTATGCTTTAGTATCATTGAAGACCCAAGTGACATCATTGTGTCTGTTTGGGCTTTTGCTGCTTTTACATTGAATTCTACTTGTTTATTGATAGAAGCCAATACAGCATCTGTAGCCGCAGAGCTTTCAATATGAGTATTATTCTCTACATTTACATCGCCTTCAATGCTAGTATCTCCGAACATGTTGTCGAGATCACCAAATGATAGATCACTATCATCTCCAGTGCTCGTACGGTCTTTGTAGAAATCACCGGATTTCATGTCCTCGATAGCATTCTTGAAGAAATCCTGTGCAGTTTTTGCAATAGGAGTCTGATTAAATGCATTCTGTACTCTACGTAAGCTTGCCCGACTACTTCTGATATCTTTAATTGTGTTGGCTGTAACCTTAGAAGCTGTCCCTACGGTTTCTGATGTTGCAGGCATTAAGTCTCTAATGACTTTTGTACTAGCAACGCCTAAGGACTTCATGGTATTTTGCAGCCATTTAGAATTTAAATTAGAAGTAGATTTTTTAACTTTATTTTTATCATTATCAGGCATAGATCCTTCTCCTTTCTTAAAGGATATGGGATAAAATAATAATAAATGTATTAAACATATGTTTTTTATAGAAATTTATAGGAAAAAATAAGATGCAGACAGAATCTGCATCTTATTTAGGGGTAATTATCCAGTAGAAAAACTCTACTGGATAATTACTGAAATTGGTGTGAAAGGTAGATGAGGTGTTATATTTACTTAACCTTCTTACGAGACTTCAGGTAAGAAGGACAAGAGGACTTAACTGCGAGCACCTTATGAGCGCCCTTAGTGACTTCGAAGTCACCCAGATACTCACGGGTCTGAGGACTGTGTGCACTAGTAACCTTAGTGCTCTTGTCGACATTCTTAATGGCAATGGAGCCCTTGAAATCCTTCTTGGGGATCAGATCAAATCTATTACCCTGCTCGATATAGAGGTAGATAGCAGTAGCAAAGAACTCATACAGACCCTCGACATTGTCAAAGGTGAATTCACTAGTCAGAATTCTCTCGGACTCGTTCTTGTCAACGCCGCTCTTTTCCAGAACTCTCTTGCAGAACTTTCTGAATCCCTGGGTGACCTTAATCTTCTCAACACTGTCAAGCTCACCCTTCTTGGTCTTGGCAACCTCAGTCTCGAATTTAGGGTCGTTGAGCATTGCCTTCAGCAGCTTTTCAAAATTCTTCCGGTTGAATCTATTGTAGTTAAACTTTCCGTCCTTCTTATGGGACGCCTTCATTTCATTCAGAACTTCGTCTACGGTTAGAATATTTGTCATTGTAATAACCTCCATTGTACTTTTGTACATTTAATTTTTTGCCTTGTAAGGTATGTTTACCCTTACACTATAGTTTCTGGTATTATTTTTTACTCTTTCCGGATTTCTTTTTCTGCTTTTTCTTTTTTCGCTTGACGTAATCCAGTATATCGTCTATACAAAAACGATTTGGATCAAAACTCTTTTTCACAATCATAGATCAGCACCTTTCCTGAGTTATAATATTATCTATTTGGTTTGCAACACGATAATATTATATAGATTCAAGGTTATAATATATCAGTTAAAAATAAAATAAGGGTAGCTAAATTAATAGCTACCCTTATTATCATAGATTAGTGTATGAGTAAGGACTTGTTTGAGTTTTAATTTTAGCTTCACAGGCATTCTTGATTGTACGTAACTGATCAGTCGTTGCAGTATTTAGTAATTTCATTATACTAAGAAGTTGAAACTCACTAAGACCGCCACCATAGCTATATGTAGATGAGTTACTCCAATTCATAGTCATTTATATCACCCCATAATTATTAAATAAATAATTGTAACATGATAAATTACAGTTTAAAGAGTATCCGGAATTAACCAGATACTCTTTAAAATTTATAGATAGGAATTTGCTAGTTTCTTTACAGAAGCTAAATCAAACTTTTCAAGCTTGAGTGCTTTAGACATGGATAGTTTAGTATATTCTTCAATTGCCTCATAAATAATATCATTACCAGCGGATTCTTTCATGGTTTTTGTCTTACCTAAAAGAATTGCTTCCATTAAAGATGGCTGATATACAGTGGGACGACCGATTACACGCATCTTCTCCAGAGCAGATTCCATAGAGGAATCATCTTGAACCTCGGGATTATCAGCTAGCTGATTTTCGATGTTGTTATAATACTCAGTCTCTCTGTTTGCTTTATCAGTTTCATTCTTTAATGCTGTCTGGACATTATTCATGATAATATCAGAGATTTCATCTAGCTCTAATTTCCGAGTGATCTTATTCATATCATCAGTGCTAATATTAGGATTGAAGTTTAAATCCTTAACACGGATAGAACCAAGATCCTTTACCTTTTCTCTATAGAAATTAGAGGAGATGCTTTCAGAGACATTTAGCAGTTCCTTTAGAGTTTTAGAGTTGGTACGCTTAATACCTTCTCTGACATAGTATTCAGAATTTTTACCACCAGTACGTCTTGCAATGTAATCGTGAATTTCGTCACGCATTTCATCATCACTGCAATTCTTCTTGGGGTCATCAAATGGAAGAGCATCTTTATATAGCTTTCCTAGGATTGTATCAATACAGATGGAGGTGCCTTTTTTGCACTCATCATTTAGCTTCTTCATTTTAAGTGCAGGATCATTATCTAAAGCATTCTGACTATTAACAGCGCTCAGCTCTTTATTCTTAGCGTTGATAAAATCAAGAACCTTAGACTCGCGCTGATCTAATTCAGTATTCATGAATCACCGCTCCTTTCTTAAACTTAATAAATTGTTTTTAGTTAATAACCATTGTGAGTTGGACATTCTCTGGTTCAACAACCAAAATCTCTGGGACGTATTTTCTACGTTCCTCTTTTGTCAGATTATTTAAATCGGACTCTTTTACCATGATAGTCTGATAATCTGTACTATATTCATTAATTCCCAAGAATTTCTGGTGATGAATCTCAGGGAATTTATTTTCAATAGCACGAATTAGGTTAGAGATATAAAGGTCATTTGTGCCAGAAGAGTTTACTTGTTCAATATAAGACTTAATGAAGTCTCTTACATTTTTCGTTACTTCTATGTCATCAACACCATCATAGAGAGAGATTTGGAATTTAATTGTTAGATTGACTCTATCAATTAGTTCATTATCATCCCCGATATAATAGTTGATGCTTCTTCCATAGGTATTATAAAATTTAACGTCTAGATTGGTATTATTTCTAAGCAGAGGAAGACTTTCATCCAATGCCTCATAGTTTCTACCAAATCTATCAATGAATACAGCAAAGTTATCTTCATCCTGTATTAAATCAGCCTTAATCATTGGAAGTAGAGATAGATTACAATTTACAACAGGAAGAGTTTCAGTTCCCATATTTGTAAATATAACTGTACTTCTCATCATATTCATAGGAATGACGAAATTGAGCTTATCATTTCTATTACTATATACATTAGCAATCGTGAAAAACTCCATTCCTTCAAAATGTGGACTGAAGATATTCGTTCTTGTAATGCCATCCTCAAAAAGAATGTATACATTAATTTGTGCATCCTTAATTGGCACAGTAGCATATTCTCTAGCTGTCTGTATATTAACAGCATTCGTAATTGAAATTGTACCAATATTGGAAATATCATCAATTGTCTCTAAGTCTCTTCCAAATTTAACTGTGGAAGAATCTCCAGGATCTAATTCTTCTGGATATAGTTCAATATAGCCAACTTCTTCATTAGAAGAATTACAGAGACCTACGATGACTCTAGCCATATTCTCTTCATATCCACCAAATGTGGTTATAAACTTTTCCAGAGAAGAAGAAGGAGCAATCGTTAGAGACATATGATATGCTTGTTTCTTAGTTAAACTTCTCGTCATTGTTACATTAGATGCAATGAACTGGGTAAAGAGAGTATCATTTGCACTAATGAAATCTAGTATAGCATTCTGATTAATAAGAGTGCTATATAGACCAACGACATTTGGATATGTGTTGATGGAGATTAGGAAAGGATTTGTATAAACAAATTGGTTATTTGCTTCTGCTTCCTCTAAGTCTTCAGCGTTATATGCCATAAGAGGAACTTTCTTTCCCTCTTCATCTATTCTAGTTAGAATCTTTGCAGTATCAAGACTTTCTCCATCATAAACAAACAGATGACCTGGCTTTAGAATCAACATTTTACCCTCTGCAGTATCAAAGTCATCATATTTGAGATTGACACTAAGAGTATTGGTTGGATAGATATAATCTTGATTTTTAATCAGTAGGAATGCTGAGTATAGACGCTCTGTAATATCATCTCGTCTTTTAATGACATAAATCTCATTATCATATCTATATTTATGATTATAGAAATACGTTGAGAGGTCATTCTCATTGGAGATTTCTGTTGCAGAGCAATATGCCTCAACAGTTAAAGCCTGTAATGCTTCAAGAGAATAATTTTCTTTAGCACCAGTACAGTCACTAGATGGTTTTATAGAAATTGTGATTTCATCATTGTAACCATAAGTTTCAGAATTTGGTATAATCTCTACATGGTTACCGATATAAGTTTCAAATTCTCCGGCTTTACCAATCGTTGTATATAACACAATTCTGATATCAGAGTTAAATTCTGGTTGGAAATAACCTTCACGAGTAGTAAAAGTAATTTCCAATACATTGGTATCTTTTAACCGATAATAACAGAATGGGTCTTTAATTGGTAGAGAGAATTTTACTTTCTTACGTAACTGCACCCAATCACTATCAGATGGAGCTTTATAATAGATATCAAATCCAGCAAGACTATCAGAAAAATCATATGTCAAGACTGGATAGTTTACACGAGTATTCTTTGTGATTGTATCAATAATCTCAGTTCTTTCTACCTGATGAGCTGAGAAGGTTACTGCTAATAATCCATTGGGGAATTTTCTTATTTTTAGATATGGATCATTTACATTAGATACTGCATTTACACCATCCAGTACATATTTAGCTGAATAGTTATACTCAGCTTCAGAACCAGTAATCTGTTTCTGCATAGCTTCTATCTGGATAGTATAATCAAAAGTAAATGGAATGTCTTCTACAGAGAAGACTGTATTTTTATCAATATAGAATCTAATCTTATTTCCAACTTTTTCACCATATCTTAGAACTTCTTCCTGTACTAATAACATGATGAATTTACAAACACCACAGGTTGTGAAAGTATTATCAAGCTGGAATATTGCAGCATGAGAATAAATAGATTCCGGAATGACAGCTTTATTTGGAAAAGCCTCATTCACTAGAATTGCTGCTGTATTAAAAGAGTCCTCAGTAATATTTGCAATCTGCTCAAGAGTAAAACCAAGGACACCTACGTTTAGTCCAGTATCATCTAAATCTTCAAAATATTTTGGACCAAGTTTTTCAATTGCAGTTTTCTTAACTGAAAAGTTATCTGTATAGTCTCTTGTTACAAGAATATTTTCATCTGTTGTTACAGCACCTGGCATTATATGACACCTCCCATTTATGTATTCGGACGGAATCTAAGTTTAAATGTATATGGGATTTCCAGTTCATGATTGGCATAAGTCTCTACAAAGGGAACTCCTCCCCATGTATAACCAGTCCCAAGTTTTCCAGGTTGATACGTACTAACGTATCTAAGATTTTTATTACTATGATTATTAAATTCAATTAATGTCAATGGGTTAAAGTCTTCTTTCCATGCATACTGATATTCAACCTTCAATTCTGGGTTACTTACACCACCAGCATTACCAGCAGTATAACTGTACTGTGAGGATGGTGCATTCTTTGGAAATACACCCCAGTATTTAGACCAGAAGATAATCGTTTCACCATCTGGTGCACATAGAATATAGTAAACACAGGTTGGATAATCTAATATCTTATTACAGATATATTCATATCTTGGAAGAACTTTTCCACGATATTCTCTTGTCATATATGCTAACCAAAGTTTGTGGAGATGGTATATATGTAAGAGGTTATCATCTTTGTATGAAACAGAGAACGAGTTTGCAGTCTTACTTGCATTATCGCTCTTACTATATGGGATTTTATACCCAGTAAGGCTCGAACCGTAAGTATCAGTATCGATATATTCATCAGAAAGATCAAAACTCTCTGCTTTGTTAGATAATAGAAGTAAGAATTCATGATTGAATCTTGTATTGTGCTGTGTTAATGATTCGAGTAATTCTGGACTGTGTTTTTTAGCATAGTAAAAATCAGCAGCCTTTTCAAGATTACTCTGAAGCTTAGGATCTACTACTGTAGAATTCTCAGCAAAGATATTACAGTCAGGACGTATAAAAAATATATGACCGAAACTCTTAGCAAGAAAATCATTTGGATTTTGTAATTTGTATTTATTGTATTTGGTCACATATCTTCTATATAGTTCTCTCGGACTTCTTACATCAATATTTGCAACATTCCAGACTGCAGTCATATCAGCGAGACCATCTGCTTCGTAGTTCATATCATAGTTGTATCTATAATACCCAAGCCTAGAATCAAATTCTTTTACTTTTGGAAATCCATGAGAGTTCTGTACATAGGTTGGGTCTTTTCTATCTAATCTTCTTAAATCCTCAGGTGGCATCATAGCTCTTTGAAGAGAGAATGTACCTTCTGGATTATTTTCTGAATCAAGAGACGCAGTTTCTCTACTACCGTCTGGATACATTACGCCGCTACCGTTGATTGGTTTATATCCAAAAGAAAATTCTTGCTCTTTTAACCCTTTTGCAATATCTTGAGCGAGCTTATTAGGATCTACCTCCTCAGGTTCCGGTTGAACTATCTCCCAATGAATTTCATCTTTAGGAACTGGTTCTGGAGGAGTTTCACTCAGATTTGTCAATGTGGATATATCTACAACAGCAGTGACTGCTTTTCCCAAACCAATAATAATATGGTTTGGATTTCCATGCCACCCGACTTGTATCACATCATATGTAGTAGTTCTCACGAAAGATGCCAGGTGTGTTCCCTGAACATCATACTCTGCAGTCGTAGTTACTTTATCACCAACTTTTACACTTGTAGCCATATTATCACCTCTTTTTAGGAAGAAAAATCCTTATATTAATGTTTTTTAAAGTATTTAATATGCATAGCACATATTTATATATTATACACTTAGAAGTTAAAAACCTCTGAAACAAGAATTAAACAAACGAAGGGATGATTATCTATGTCAAAAAAGAAAGCCATAAAAATAACTACAGAGGCATTGATTGGGTTATTAACCAATAAAGATGTCCAGAGAGTTATTCTTGGTACGTATTCTGATGGCAAGACAAGATCTGTGAAAGACTGTATGGATGGAGAGATATTATCTCCAAAACAGAAAGAAAAATTAAAATATAAAGATAAGCCTAAAAAGAAAAAGAAGAAGAAAAACAAAAAGAAGGGTATCACGAAAATTAAATTATAAGAAAAATAAAATAAGGTGAAGCTTTGGTTTCACCTTATTTTTTCTAGTCTTTACGAATGGGTACATTGTTATTGTTATAAAAACCCATAGTAAAACAATAATATAATTTAACATAAGATACTTATAATACTATAGAAAGGATGATTAATCTATGGGTTATTTCGATGAGATTGCCAGTATTGCAAAAGCAGTTTCCCGGAAGACCACGGCTCTCTCTGATCTACAAGGATTAAAAGATCAGTATAAGCATAAAAGCTTTGCCAGGGGAGCTCTGGATGGTACTCTGCAATTTCCCTGTCTGGTATCTGATGCTATTCCAATTGATATGGGAGCTACGATTGCAAGAACCCTGGAGAGAGTTTATGCGTCTTTCGTGCAAACATACCTATCTCTAAACAACACAATTGATATCTCTGTAGATAAAAATCCAAGTATGTTCCTAAAGAGATTTCATAAGAATGTGCGTTTAGAAGCTACACATGAAGACTTATATAAAGAAAACTTTTTAGAAGCTGATGAAGAATATGACGCATTAATGGAAAGAATCTATGATGGGACAACTCAAGCGTATATTAATGAAAGAGAAGATAGAATGATTGTGTTTAACTTCTCCGATAAATTCAATCGTGAAGTATTTGAGTCCCATAGAGAAGAACTTGAATTATCTCTGAAGGATATTGATTTTACTCCATTTCCAAATGTGAGTAACAGTCCTCATTATAAAACTAAAGTTGTTACTGAGGATTTCAGTACAGATGAACTCCATGACTTACAATTAGGTGCCCTTAAGACAAAAGTAAATTCTCAGATTAATACTGCTGCAGATATGAATAAAGAGCAGTTTAAGCTGATGAATAATGATAAGCTTCGTGTTCCTCAGATGACTGACAATGATGTTAAGAAATCTAATGACATGCAGCCTTATCTAATGCAAGTACGTCTTATGGCAATTAATGATGAAAATGAATTTGTACAGTTCATGGATTTCGTTGTTGGTGTAAAGGTAGTTCTTCATAACATTAAGTCCAATGAGATGATTCTGAATCTTCAGTATGCTCTACAGAATAATGGTAAGCTTTTTAATTTCATCCGTTGGACAACTGGTGAGAAGTCTCTTGTTAAAGATTTACTTCTCAATATTAATGACATTAAACTTGACGTGGCAAATAGATCCAAAGGTGCAAGTCCTTGGTGGTTATCTTTAAAGAGAATGAAGGAACAGTCAAGAGCACAGGCAGCATTCATGTCTCGTACTCAATTCGTTCCTAATTCTACGATTGTAATTAGTTCTTATGAAGCTGATGCTATTCAGAAGAACTATGGTTATTCTCTAAGAGATCCAAGGTTTGCTAAGAAAGTCATGGACTCTCTTTTCTTAATGAACTTCATCATTGTCGATGATGGTACTCGGACTGTCGACATTCTCTATGATGGTGAAACCAGCTACCAAACTTATGCTCTGGAAACTCTTGAGAGAGAAGTTACTGCAAGCTCCAATAAGATTGGTAGAGAACTTACTAGAATGATTAGTCGATAACTAAGAAAGGAGGTTTGTGAGTTATGTTTTTCTTTTTTGACCCAATGTATTCTGCTACACAAGTTCTATTAGAATCTGAAAACGCATCTTTAAAAGAGCAGCGTGAGATTCAAATGGTATTAGAGGATGCTGAATCTCCTATAAGAAATAAATACTTAGAAAAATTATATGACTCTGTGATTTCAAAGAGTCATATTGATTTTGACAATATTCCTCAGTCTCGAGGAAACATTGTTGAATATGTCGGATATACGAATATGATTGAAGTTCTTGAGAATATTCTAAAATTAGCTTCTGATTCTAAATCTGAAAGTGTGATTGAATATACGAATATTATCAAGGATTCTATCTCTTATATGAGAACTTTAGCACCTATTTATCAAAAAGGCTTCAGACTCAAGAATGAGTATGTAATGCTCGAGTATAACACATTCGTGTATACAATTATTCAGGCAGTCTCTACTCTACTATATGAGTTTGTAGACTATGTGAAAAAGCCTACCTCCAAGACAATGGAAATTACATTAAAGAATACAAAATATCGTGCAAATACCTATTATATTAATCAGCTAAATAAGTTCAATAAGATTAATAAGACAATGCAGTATGGTAAGTTCCTTGAAGCAATGCTTCAGAATGATAGGAATAACTTTACTGGTGTCGAACTAGTGGGCCTTACTGCAATTATTGTAGTTGCCCTGGCTATTGTACCAATCACTCGTGAATTGGTCTATCATTACTATAACCTCAAATCTAATGTTTCCGATTGTCTTGCACAGCAAGCCTATTTTTTAGAAATGAATAAGACTGTCATCGAAGCAAATAGTGATTTCAATGAGAAGAAGAAAGCTGCTATTCTGATGAAGCAGGAGAAGATTAAAAATCTGTGTTCTCGTCTATCTGAGAAACTCCGTGTAACTCATATCAAGTCTATTGATAGTGGTAAAGCTAGTCTTCAGAGTGATAACAAGCTTCTGACAATCGATAATATTAAAAAGGAGATTTCTGATTCTCCAATAACTCTTTTATAAATTTCTAAAAAATCGGAAAGGAGGCATCAAAAAATAATGGATATTACAGCTGCACTAGAAGAATTGGAAAATTCATTCAATTCTTTTGCTAAAAAATTTTCTGATGAAGAAATTGAAAAGTTTACCGAATATGTGACAAGTGAATTTAACACGTATTCTGGTATTATTCGTAATTTTTTCACTGGAAAAGAAGACGAGATTAAGAATATCTATTATTCTATCAGGACAAATAAATACCCATATAATAAAATTAAATCCGTTGATGTAGTACAGTCCAGGCATATGTATCTAGAATACAGTGCTGGAATGACTGAGTATATGCTGCGGATGACAGACTTAAAGAATACGGATAATGTAAACGTAAACACATTATCTGATAATATTGCTCTAATTAGAGAGCGTGATGAACTGTTTATACTATCTATTTTTGGAGGAGATAAAAATCCTCCAATTGATGAGGATTTGAATTCTTCTATGAAGAATATTGAAGTCCTTATTGATACGAATTCCGATTTTAATGTATTTAAAACAAATATTTCTAATTTGGTTAATAAATATAATTCAACTGACGAGCTTTATAAATCTGTGGTTTCTAAGGCAGTTACAGTGTATGTAAGATCTGTAAGACAATATATTTACTACTGTATGAAAACTATCTTAAATTGCTATATGGATATTCAAGATAGTTTAAAGAGTAGAACTCCTGTAACACCTCCTAAAGAAACTCCGGAGTATCAGATGTTTTGACCAGAAAGCGAGGTAGAAAATTATGACTTTTCTTTATGAATACATGAACTCTGATGAATTAGCAATTGCTAAAGAATCTGCACAGATCGATAGTGAAGCTCTGAAATTAGAGCATGCTTTTAATATCGCTGAGATGCGTCATGAAATTCGCATGAGTGATATTGAAGTAAATAGTTTCGTGAATGAGTGCACTGAAAGTGATCTGACTGCAATGTATGCTCGTGAAATGGATATCTATATGGAAGAGACCCAGAGCATTTGGCAGAAATTCAAGAATTTCATCAAGGGTATCATCAATAAGATTCTTGGCAGATCCAAGGATATCAAAAATCTTGAGCTTGAGAATCCTGACGATTCCATTGATCTACCCTTCAGCCCTGCAGCAGCAAAGAAATTCTTAGCAGATGCTCGTAATGCTATTAAGCAGTTCCTCGTTCCTACGAATTCTGAAGGTGTTGTTGATACGTCTGAGCAGACTAAGAATCTCGTAATTCTGGGAACCACACTTACTGCAACTGCTACTGCTGCTACCGTTCTAAAAGAGAAGGTTCTGAAGCCCACCAAGATGTCCCGCAAAGAAGCCAAGGATGCTATTCTTGAAGTATCCAATGAAACGAATGAGTTCCTGAACCAGTCTCTAGCGGATGGTGATAAGATCAGCGAAAAGGATAGTAGTGGAAAACTCTCCACTGTTATGTCTATTATCAAGGCTCCTGTTCAGGCACTGAATGCAAAGATCAATGAAGCTAAAGCCAAGCTCTTCGGTGGTAAGTCTGAAGACAAGGCAGAAGACAAGACTGATGATAAAGCTGCTTCTGATAAAGGTGAGGCCAAAGATGGAAAGCCTGAGGCTGCCAAGAGTGCTGGTGAAGAGAAGCTGAGTGAAGTTCTCTCCAAGACTGAGAGTAATGAGAGAATTGAGTCTCTGAGAAACTATGCTAACGAGTATAGAAAAGATCTCGGTATTGATGATGACATCGAGACAAAGGATATCGTAATTGATCTATCCATGCTGTCTAAGATTCGTAATCATATGAAGAAGGCTATGCCTGATAGAGCTAAGAAGTGGGGTCCGCTGATGGCATACGTCCAGCAGCATAAGGGTGACATTAAATTCAACGAAGCCACTCGCTATGATCCCATCCTAGCTATGGATGTTTTCTATGAGTATGATTATCATGCCATGGATGACGATGCTGAATATGTTGGTGAGTCTTCTCTCAACATTGAAGATTTCATGAATCCTTCCCCTCGTGGAGATATGACTGAGCTTCTTGAATTAGTAGACAATCTCTGATAAAGGGGTGATACTATGGAAATTATTTCAATGGAAGTTGACTATCTGGATGTGGTAGAGTCAGTCATTGAAAATAAATTCCTTAAACTAGGTCTTGAGTTCGATCAAATCATGTTTGAGCATGCTGAGAGAATGGCAGACCTCGAGTGTTTATACATGACTGAATTTACCACATATGATGATATTTATACTGTATTTAAAGAAGAGGTTGAAAAAACTGCTGAAAAGAGCAAGGGACTTCTATCTTCTATGATTTCTGCAGTAAGAGCTTTCTTTAAAAAGATTAAAGAAGCTATTACTGGTACAAAAGTAGATGAAGAAAATCTCCCTGATAATCTTGAAGTAGATTGTGATCCGAAGAAACTTGAGAATGCTGGTAAAGAAACCAATGGTCTAATTAACAAGTTCCTGAATGGTGACAAATCTGCAATGAAACCTCTAGCTGCTATTGGAGCAATTTTAGGAGTAACTGTTATTGCAAAGAAAGCAATTACTCCAACCATGCAAAATCTACAGGAGTTCACAGATGAAGTTGACAAAACTCTTGGAAGAGCACAAGAAGTGACTGATTCTGGAAAACTGAATCCTGAGGAACAGTCCTGGTTAAAGAAAGCTGTTGGTCAGCTCCGTTCTTATGGTGCTCAAGCTAATAAAATAATCAAAGCTGTTCCTAAAATGAACACTCAAGAATATAAAGATATTGCAAAGAAAAACCGTGAAGAGCGGAAAGAAAAGAGTGTTCTTCGTAGAGGTATGAAAAAAGCTGGTGAGGCTGTCTCCTCTGCTGTTAAATCTTCTCTCGATAGTAAAGATGAAGAAAAGATTGAGAATTCCGAAGAGAATCGTGAGATTAACTTCATGCGGCTTCCTCAATTGCACCAGGAAAGAGATAAGACTAACAGAGAGATTGCTACCACTAAAAAAGAAATCGAAGCTCTACGAAATAAAAATGGTAAAGGTAGTTTCTTCAGTAAGCATCTTGGTAAAATGACTCAAATGAGAAAACGTAGAGATAAGCTTGCAAAGCTGGGGGATAAGAAGACAGATTCTGAGAGAAAAGAATATGTTCGTCTGACTACTGAGATTGCCGATATCGAGTCCAAACTTGATAGAACTGTTTTAGATCTTTCTAAGAAGCTGAAAAGACTAGAGAAGAAACAGAAGCTAATCGATAAGAATATTGCTAGCCGCAATAAAGAAATCGATAAGGGCGCTGTTACTCAGGCTAAGGCAATTAGAAAGCAGAATATGCGTAATAAGTCGGAAAACACTTAATTAATATAAATATCTTTATTCTTAAGGATAGGAGTTGATTATAAAATGTTTGAGTTAATGGATAAATATCTAGCCGAAGCTTCAAACGATTTTGATACAATGATGATGCGTGTCACTTCCTTTACTGAGGCAGTAGATCGCACTCTAGCCATTAACTATCATGAGGCCGAACTAAAAGTTATGCAGGAAAACGGCACTGAGGATGCTCTTGCATATTATTATGAGGCTGCTGCTAGTGCTATGGCAGATAATATTCGTAAGTCTATCGATAAGATTATTGATGCTATCCAGAAGTTCTTCTATGACACTCAGGAGAAGGTAATTGCAATTGCTACTGATATCAAGAGCAAGGATGTTATCTCTAACATTGAGAAGAAGATTAAGCTGGTTCCTCTACTTGGCCGTAAGAAGGTTCTGGTTGAGAACTATAATGATGAGGCCAAGGTTTGTGATGAAGCGGTCTCTCGTCTAGTTAAAATTAAGGCTAAGCTAAAGGCTGGCCAGGAGATTGCTATGGACGAAATTAGCGATGTCGAGACTTGGTTCCGTGATGCTCACGAGAAAGTCATTGGCGTTGCAAAGGCTGTTCCTGTTACTATTTCTTCCGCTCTGGATGTTCTTAAGAGCATGACTGCAGATGCTGCTGGCGTGCTGAAGAAGAACCAGAAAGAAGCCGTGTCCCATATGAAGGACCTGAAGGATATGGCTGCAGAGGCTAAAGATCCTCGTAATATCCAGGCTCTTGGTCGTCTTATTGCATCCTTCTTCAGAACAAAGACTTCTGACTTCATCCGTTGCATGAGCAATATTGGTTCCACCATCAAGGGCTCCGTTAAGTCTTTCGCATCCAAGGGTGCCGAGACTAAGGAGAGCACTGATGATTTCACTTCCTCTGGCAGCTCCACTGATGATAAGTCCATCGATAATGCTGTTAAGGAAATTGAGAAGAATAGTGGTGTAGCCAAAGAAGATGGTGACGATGATGGTGTTCCCACTGATCCCATCGATGCTGTCGCCAATGATCCCTGGTCTACTATCATGAACGACCTTGGTCTGAATCAGGATGTTTCTATCCCTGGTGATGACCCAGATGAGTGCGGCCCCGAATGCGGTCCTGAGTGTGGCACAGAGTGTGGTACCAATTGCAAGACCGAGGGTGCTACAGATTCTTTCGAGACTCTGTATAAGAAGATCGTCGGTGAGAGTGATCCCAGCCCTTCCGATGATGCTGCATTAGATGGTAAGCCAAACAACGACAAGCTCCTTGCTGATATCTTCAAAGATGTTATGAACACCGCTAAAGGTTTAGAGGGCAATCAGACTACTGTTAAACCTGTAGAAGATATCAAAGAGAGTGCATTTGACCAATTAATGGCCGAGCTCGAAAACCTATAAACACAGGAGATGAGTGAGTGTATAAAATCACTCACTCATCTCTTATACTAAAATAAAGGAGTTGAAACCCATGGATGAAGCTCTATATTATTTAACAGAAGCTCAGATGCACATAGATGCTTTTATTGATATTCCTCTAGCAGATGTATTCCTTGAATCTGATAAAGCGGCAGTACCAATCGATGCAGTTAATTCTAATGAAAAACATAAAGCTGGAGCAATTGCATCTCTACAAAAAGCATTCAAAGTTATCATTGATAAGCTGAAGGAAGCTTTTGCAAGAATCTCTGATGGCATCAAGCTGATGTTTATGTCTAAAGAAGAAAAAGCGAGATATGATAAATTCGTAGATGAAGTTAATAAAAATCCTGAATTAGCAAAGAAAAGAGTTACTGTTACGGATTTTCGTCAACATGAAAAACTTTACGATGAAGCTTTAAAGAAACTTGAAGCTGAAGCCAAGAAAGAAAGTCCGTCTGCTGAATTTGCCGAAGAAATTGTCAATGCCCTGGAACAAAAGTTAAAAGGTATTGGTGATGAAGCAAGCTCTGTTGCTACCAGAGCTGCACTATCTGTTACAATGAAAACTGCACTTGAAATTGCTGATAGAAATTCTACATGTGCAAAAGCTATTAATGCTGCCATTAAGAAAGAGATTATTTCTATGGAAGCTATTCAAAAAGAACTCGGTGAACATAGAGCAGCTAAGTTTGAAAAGAAGATTGAGAAGCTTGCTAATGCTGGTAAAGTTCATAGACTCATAAGTAAAGTTCTTCATAGAAAAGAACAGGACTTACAGAGCATTATTAAGAAAGAAATAACTAATCTCATGTCTTTTACAAACTATGACAATCCTTCTAAGCCTATCGTTGATAGTGGTTCTGTCCTTAGGGGTGCTCGTAAAAATCCTGGACTTTTATTAGATGCTGCCGGAGGACCTAAGAACGCTGCTAAGATGGCTAAGAATATGGCAGGTACTGCAGTTAAAGCAAAAATATTCGAAACTAAAGCAAAGAAAGTAGTTAAGAAGACAAAACGTGAGGGTAAAGATTTAAAGGATTTCTTAACGGGATCCAATTAAAATAAGAAATAAAGTGTATGAGTTTCTCATACACTTTATTTTCCTAGAAAAAACATTAGTATAATAAGTTCTTCTTATAGTAAAATTAAGAAAGGATGATAATAATGGTATCTACGAATGCAGCATACATCAATGAATTCGGTTTCTTTGATGATATGTATAACTGCTTAGAATCCACTATGAACGACATGAATACTCAATTCGCGGATTTTGAGATAAAGAAGCATAGCCTCGAGATGCGTCATTATTTCGAAGATGTTGAGGATTATGATGTTCTCCTCGAGAAAGAAGGCGAAGGTGTTCTTGCTAAGATTGGCAATGCTATTCTGAAGATTATCTCTAAAATTACTGGTCTTATTAAGAGCCTAATGGACAAAGTCTTCGGTAACGCTAAGCAGATCAGAACCGACGAAGAGATTGTCAATAAGATGATTAAAGATCACCCCGAGCTTCAAGAGCAAATCGTCAAGGGTATCAATAAAGAATGGTTCACTGTGCGTGACATTGCACCATTTGAAAAAGATATCACTGGTCTTATCCAGATGCTGGAGAAGAATGCAATTGACCATCAGACCTTTAAGGAAAGAGTTGCTGCTCGCTGTGCCGCGTTCACTAAGTCTGCAGCTCCATTTCTTGGTGTGGCAACGACTGCCGCTGGTTTTTTAAAAGCTGGTGCAGCTATCAACAAGGGTGCAGCTGGTACTAAGGAGGCTCTTCAGAATCTCAGCAAAACTTGCGAGGAATTTAAAGACAGAGTCGATCGTAACTACGGTGAAAAAGAAGTTAGCAAAGCCCAAGCTATCATGAACGCTCTTGGTAATGTTGTTGGTGTTACCACAAAAGAGTGTGAGAGAAGAGCTGCAAACCAGTCTGCTTTTGCTAAATTCCTAAATAAGATTGCTAACAGTAAAGCTGGTAAGCTGGTTCATGCCGATGACGAAAGTCAGCATGAGCGTCAGGCTAAAGTTAAAGAAAAGCTAGATAATAAACGTGAACAGGAAGCTAAGGATAAACAGGATGCTTATGCAGAAGGTATTGTCAAAGCTGTTCTCAAAAGACTTAACAGATCTAATGTAAAATTAGGTGATGTTGTTAAAGCTGTTAATGAACAAGAGCCTGGCAAGTACACTCTGGATGAAATAAGAGATGCATACTTAAGCGTAACTGATTCTAAAAAGAATAATAAAAACAAGAATAAAAATAATCCGTAATGGAGGTGAATCAGTATGAATGAGATTATTGATTTACTAAATCAATCTATTCTTGAACATAGAGTTGAACTGATGAGTTTTGATATTGAAAACTTTCAGTCGGCTTCAACTTCTATGATGGAAGGTTCTATGCTACCTTCTCCAACTATAGTCTCTCCTGAAATGTATTGTAAATATATTGATAAGACTATCACATATTTAAATACTGCTTCTGCTGATACAGAGACTTTAGATAATTTCTTTACAAAGATTCATGATAGTGTATATATTGATGACAAGAATATCAGCATTTATGTTCAGCCATATGAGAACATTGAAAAGATACGTCCTGAGTATTTAGCAAATGTTCCTCTTGACTTTGAAGCCACTATGAAGAAAATCATTAGTGGTGATTTTAAAGAATCTGATATTCGTAAGAAGTATGTCTCTGGTGAATTTTATGAAAAGACAAAGAAACAACTGGTGAAAACTACCCTTAATACTAATACCGTAAAGGACTTAATGGTTCTGGACAGTCCAGCAGTTGTTAAGATTGATGAGACATATATTGTAAATAATATTATTCCTTTCATTCGCGGTTATAGACAGAGTGTGAAAGAACTCGTCGTAATTGCTATGAATGCTAAGGGTAGAATTAATAATAGTTATGGCGATATTAAGGTACTTCTGAATACACTTGAGACTCTAGTAGCAGATGGTAAAGTATCTCCAAATGTTGCTCGTATTCTCAATTATTTCAAGTACAATGCTATGCGTCAGTACATGAATCTGTGTGCTTATCTTACAGCAATGATTATTCGGAAGTCTAAGTATTATTTCTATAATATGATGTCTTATACAAATCTCTACAATACTTTCTTAAACTATTTCCCTGATGGTGAAAATGTTTTACATGAGAGTGTTGAGGGCGACGATATTGATGATCTGGATGATAGCACCATTCTGACTTCTATGCTAAATAGAGATATGAATGTTGCAATTCCATATATTGATTCTGCTATCAATAAAAAGAAGATGCAGATGGCTAATATCATCTCTAAGAAGTATAATTATAGAGTAAATTATACTGATGATGTGGATACTACCAAATATCCATATGATACATATCCATATGCAGCAGTAAATAAATCCTTCATGGATATTATGAATAACCTTCATATCTTTGAAGTAAATATGAAGGATCCAAATGCTATTGTGGATGATGTATTGGCTAAATCCAATCTGGATGACAGTTTTGTCTCTAGATATAGTAATATCCTAATCTCTCTGGATAATGTAGAGTATTATACTTCTCAGAAAAATACAAATATTAATAATGATGGCTCTGTAAGCATGGCTATCTTTAGTGATATTTGCAGCTTCAAGAAAAACCTTTCCATCATTTCTTCTAATGCTGGTAAAGTAAATAAATATATTGAAGAGCTAAAGGATTCTCTAGAATTCAATCATCATGATTTAGATGACAGCTCTTTCAATGAGTATCAAGATATCATTGAAAAGACTTGGAAGAATTATAGAGAATACGCACTAGCTGTTGCAAAGAAACTTCTCTCTAGATTCGATGAACTAAACGACCTAGTCGAAGATGAAGACATTATTCCTTCTGCTGACCCAGAAGAATTCGTCCCATTCGATTATGATCTAGAGTCTTATAGAGAAGCTTATGAAGAGCTTGACGTATATCAGAGTGTGGTATTCGAATCCATGCTAAATGATTATCACAAGCTTCGTATCAGAAAAGAAACTGGTGCAATCTTAGAAGACGTTGGAGAAGCTGATACTAACGGTACTGCTCCTACTGTACAAACTGATGCCCAGATTCAGCATAAAGAGGCTCAGGAGAAGAGCACTCCTCAGAAAGCTGATACTAAGGTCACTAAGAGTCTAGTAGAAACATTTAAAAAGTGGGTCAATGATATTCTGGATAAATTCAGAGATAAGTCTAGAGGACTCACAGCTAAAAACAATAGATGGCTACAGACTGTAAAAGCTGATCTAAATAATCTCGATACCTCTAATACTACAATTAATATTGCAAAGTATGAAAATGCCACTTCTGAAAAGATTCTTGCAGAAATTTCCTCTGCGTCTAATAAGATTAATACACTAAATCCAAGCAATCTTCCACAGGATCTGAAATCTAGAGCTGGTGCTGAGAAGTATATCTTCCCGGATATCCCAGATAAGATTGGTAATGAAACTACACTGAATGGAAGAATTCGTCAGTATATGACGTTTGGTAATACTGATAAGACAACTCTGACTGCCTACTCTGGTGATGATGCAAAGACAAAGATTGCTAATATGATTACCTTCTGTGAGCAGTATGAGGATATGTATAACAGAATCTCTAATGAGCTTGATAAACTGAAGGATGCTGCGGCTAAGAAGCAGCAAGATATTATCAATACTCTTGGGACTCATGCTCAAGCATCTCGTACTACAACCGCAAATAATGATGTTACTGAAGCTGTTCTATTTGAAGCAGAGACTCAGAATGTCCAGCAGAATGGTACCAATACAGGTAATGATAAAGAGACGAAAGATAAGATTACTAGTTCTTCAGTCATTACTACTGTAGCAAGAGAATATATGGGAGCAATTCTCACAATCATTGAGAAAAAGTATCTTGACTACATCAAGGTTCTAAGTAAACTAGCTCCTAAGAAGAATGCTGAGCAACCTCAGCCTGAGAGTAATGCAGAAAATAAAAATGAGTCTGCTGAAGTAGAGAACGGACCCGAAGTTGATGAGAAGGTAATTGAAGAACGGATGAATCTCATTATTGAATCATCCTCTGAATTCAATATCGACGATCTACTATAACAAAAAAATACTATGGGAAAGATTTTATTCTCTTTCCCATAGTATTTTATCCGACTTTCTTGAAAGTCAATATTGCAGTTAAAGAAAAATCTGCACCAGAATGATTAAATGTATAAAGTGCTGTAGAAATTCTATAGATACCTTTATACTTATCATTGTGTGCCTGATTTTCAAATATAATCGAAAATCTTTTATTTGGATTAAACGCATCCATATTCACATTATCTATTTTCATCGATATGACAAGGCCATTTGCTTTCATTTGAGCAGTGGTGGCAGATGGCATAAATTTATTTGAAGTGGTATTAAATACAATGGCGTCATTCTCAGAATTAACATCCTTAGCTCCACTCTCGTTAGTATTGACCACATTGTCATGAACATCGATAATTTTTGGATTAACACCACCAGTAACATTTTGTGTTACCAATGTATTTTCAATGGAGATTGTATCAGAATTGGATAAGAAATAGAATTTCTCTTCATCCTTTCTTATGATAGCACCCTCCAACTGAGAAGAACTATTTGTTCTCTCTAGTACATATATGACAGTGTCTTGCCATTCTTTTTTAGCATATGCCGTACACCCAGCTTTGCAATTTAAGATATATGAGTGATATAATCCAAAATATACAATGCTTCCTTCTTTATGGAATCCAAAGTTGTTATTTAAATACATTAATTGCTTATCATAAGACTGTGGAGGAAGAACTAATTCGTTATAAATATCATTATTCTCAAATGGGGACATTAATACGTTCTTTGCTCCACCTTTATATAGCATATATGTTACAGCAGTAGATAGGTTTACATTTTGCAGAATATAGTTACATTTACCTCTTAAGGATGTAACCATTTCTTTGAATAAAAATAAATCAACTTCGTTCTCAAGAGCTTCTAGTTTATTTGTATCATCCGGCTGTTGACTTTCATCATCCTTCTTAACATCGATATCGTAGTTACTATCATCATCGTCTGGAAAGAATACAAAAGTATCATTGATGACATCTCTTAACATAGAACTCTCTTCTGTATCATTGATTGTGTAAAATTCTTGAATTCTTACTTTGAACTTTACATCTTTCTTGTTCTGCATCATTTTATAGTATCTACTCTGTTCCATCACCAAGCTAATCTTGAAGATAGGAAATAATGCTTCTTCAAAATAATGCTCGATTTTAAAACTTGAGATTCTCTCTACTGGAAGTTCATCTTTCTCCCCATTAATTAAAACATAAAACTCTGTGATTTGATATCTATACTCACATAGTCTATCTTCTTCTTTTAAAAGTTTAGAACCGTTTGTTTGCATTGTACCCCTCCTTAAGAAGTTAATTCAGGAAGCATTAACGGATAATCTCTATAATCTTCGTTATTTAATTGAATGAGGGATGTAAAATCAGACCTATCTACAATCTGATTCGTTATCTGGAATATCTCCTTTTGTGTTAGGTCTGAATATTGTTTTTCAATATTGAAGCAATGAAAATTCTCATTTGCTCTTTCTTCTTGGTCTTCTGGGAATGTTTTCAGAATCATATCAATGGATCCAGATTGTTTTGTGAATAGTCCATTGCTGATCCCAGAAGATAAATATTTCATTACAGTTTTTACTCCAATCCCCTTTAGTGGTTCCAAGGATCTTGGTTTATCCCCTAAAGATGATAGTAGTAAAGAATAGAATGATGGATTTAAGAATAAAGAAGATTCATTATTTTCTTCATAGTTCTCTTTGAATAAATCGGAAATGTATTTTTCAAAATTACAGAATACTCCACTTCCAGAACTAGATCTCTTGATATAATGAACACAGAATTTGTCTCTATATAGAAGATACTGTGTGTCGTACTTATCTGTAGAGATAATGAAATTCTTAGAATCTGGATATTCTTTAGAAATAATAAATGGTACTAAGGAACCATCTATTCTTGGAGCATTGATAAAATATACATTCGGAATGAATTCGGAGATTTTTTGGACTCTTGGAATGATTACATCCAAGAGTTTATTACCGAGTAATTGGAATTTTGGATTCTGTAAATACTTATTTATATAATAACTCCGATACTCATCATTGTATTTATAATTAATAAAATCCGGGGAAGATAAATCCGTATAATATAAAAACACCTTTGTGTCTAATCCATTTCCCCTAAAGAATTTTTTATAATGAGCACAGAGGTTAATCATCTCAGATTCGAAAATAGTTGGAAACTTTCTTTCTAGTAATAATTTCGTGTCAATGTCACGCATCATACTTAGATTATTCAAAACTGATTCAAAGTTAATAAAGACATTAACCTTATCAGTGGGATTTAGAAAATTTAAACTTTCAATTGAATTATCATAATCATGATAACGCAATTTCATGGCAGTAAAACTAACCGAAAAAGGATTTGTTCCAGTATACGCCATATAATTAGACCACCTTTCCATTCCTATTATGAAAAAGTTTTATAATAAAAAAATTAGTAGGATGCCAGATAAACCGACATCCTACTAATGGGGATCTTATCTACCTCTCATTCTACGCTCCATCTCGTTGTAGATTTGATCCTCGTACTTCTTATTCTTCTTATTCTTATTTCTGATATTCTTAGTGGTACACACATACTTCCAGTTACCACTATGAATTCTTTCAACAGAATCCGTATAGATGATTGTCTCGAACTTCTGATTGGCATCCTTGTCGCCTCTGACCATTTTAGTCTGAGCTGCCATAGCAGAGAACAGACGGATTGGATCAATCATGAGTGTGACATATTCGTCATGTCCTTTATTGAACTTTTGAATCTTCGGTTCTCTATACTGCTTGAGCATACTTGCTTGACCCGGTTCCAGACCAAGTGCTCTTGCAGCATCTCTCTGGAAAAACGCATTCATGTCTTTTTGAGTATACATGAACGGTTTTACTACATACTTGTAGATAGGAGCCTTCAGCCGAGCACCTCTAGAACGAGTCTCCGGATTGAAGATATCCAGTTCTTTACTGTTTCTCCTTCTACTACGATTCTTAAGGCATGTGGTGTCGAAAATTGCAACTAACGGAATAAATCTCTTCCCAACCCTATGGGAAGACAGCTGGACATTAACAGGAGGAATCTCTTCAGGCTCTCTGTTTTCCTTCTTTGCCAGCTCATTCTCTTCGTCCTGCATCTGTTTAATAATGCAGTCCATGAGATACTGTAAGAAGCCTTCTGCTTCTTTTGTTGTAGTTGTCCATTTCGCATCGGACACTACTTCTTTCATCCAAGCCCTTGCTTTTGGAGCATTCTCAGGCTTGAGCCAGTTTTCCTGGCTATCTCTTTGCTTTTTAGACATAGTGATATTCCTTTCACTTGTTTATTTATAAAGAGCCATACCGTCACCGACAGCTTCGACTCTTTATATACTAAGATATAATATATAATCTATTACTAGATTTAAGTCTTTGTATTGGGTGATATACTTTTTTAGTCACCTAGCCTTGAATCGTTTAATACTTTGTATATATTCGTCACGAAGTTCCCAGAAAGTTGCCTGAACGAATCTACCATTTTCTCTAAAATTATTCTGGAATGGAGTAATATTAAAAATATTCTCCCAAGACTTCACCATTAAATTATTCTGCTCTGCTTGGCTCATAGCTTGATATTCATCATAGAGCTTATCATATTCTTCTTCACTGTTTGCCAGTAAGCTTGGAAACTTATTTAATACACAATGCCACTCACTATAATCATGTAATACAACATCTCGTACTGGTATATTACATTCAATACAGTACATAGTAGTTCCGGGCAAAGCATAATGATTTTTTCTTAAATCAGGACGTTTATTTTTCCAGTCCGAAGCATACCATGCCCATACAGGATATTGCACATTCTCTGGTTTATTTCCAATCATCATTTCCATCTTATGAACAAGCCAGTCATATGCGGGTTTAAAAGAATCGTTCTCGCTTCCAAAATCTCTTTCAATTTTATGCGGATCACAAATATAAACACCGTGATGACTAATTTCGTCAATTACTTCTTTTGGCTGCATGCTCCATACAGTTAAAAAGTCTTCCATTTAATCATCCTCTTTATTTTTATTATACTCATTAATAATATATAAATTAATAAGAACTATTCATGGTGAATAGTTCTTATTAATAGTTTTAATATTCATGAATGAAGGAGTAATAATATTGCTTACTTTCTTCAACTGTAAGAATGTTTCTTGCGAGCTCATTTCCACCATTGAAAATTTTGTCAACAGAGATTCCATAAACTGTTCTGGAATTGAATCTATCTTTGAATAGTAGATAGAATTTTCCGTCATAGTATGCTATATACTTTAGAGTTTTCTCTAGCTCATCATATATAGTACCAATCTGGAGATTATCAATATTCTTAAGATGACCATAGTCGTTCTCAGATAATTCAAATGTGATGTACCTCAAATCAATTCCATTCATGAAATGAGTGATTTCATTCTTTGGAATCCCTCTTAGCTTAATTGCTAATTGGTTAATCTCTTCGGCATCAAAGGAGTTTATATTCTTGAAAGTGAAAATATATCCACCAGTTGCCATGATATCAGGAGTTGTTTGATTTGAAGTATTAGCTTTATCTGGAGTGTTAAGTAGGTTTTGAATTTTATCTTGATTGATTAGAGTTTTACTTAAATCCATAACCTTTATATTTAGTCCATTGTCTGCCATTTTCATAACATGATCGTGTACATCTGCAATAAACGAATCAGAATGGTTAAGATATCTTAAGCCCATCTCAAATCTATCAAGCAAATGATACTTATCGATCACTTTATTCATTCCAATATCATTGAAATAAATATATAGTAGGATGGATAAATCATTTACTGTAATCGCTCCATCATCAGAACTCATCACATTATTTATCATAGAATAAAGATTATACATATGATTATAATCTTTTTCTCCTAAGTCTAAATAATTGGAATAGAGAATGTAATTGTAGAAGTCATAACTCTTGTATTTATACCCCATGATATCTACATTGATTAATTGAGCTATCTCTGGGATAATAGAATAAGATATTGTCTCAGAATCTGGAGATGTTAAATGCATATATTCTTTTTTCATCTCAGATATAATATCCACAATAGCAAGCTCAGTTGCAATCAGAGTATCATTATCATAGAAATCCATATCAAGGAGTTTAACAAGACGTTGTCTTATAAAGTTATTTACAGGAAGACGTTTATCAGTTATTTTAGCCAGTACCTTACAGTACTCTGCTTGATAAAAAGATTCATTTGGATTATTTGTGTATTTTACATGTTTTTTATCCATGTATCTAGAGATTGTAGTTAGATTATGAAGAACTCTAGTTTCTCCACGGAATAAGGATGGATCAAATTCTTTATCATTAATCCTTCCTTTTAGAAAATTCTTTACATCATATGGAAGTCCTTCCATATAATTAATCAGCTTGAGCTTATTGCCAGGTGATAGAGTATAAATAATTTCCTTATCCATAAATCTGATTCCTCCTATTATAGCATTACAATAGGTTTATCTTGACCGGTTATAAAATTCTCTTTTGCTTTTTCTAGATACTTAAAGAAAATTTTATTATCTTTATTTACAATTTTAAGATAATTGAAATTCTTACTATTGGATGCCATTACTTCATCTTTTAGTTTTTCTTTTACTTTATCCACAGCTTGAATCTTTGGATGTTGATTCATATTATCTCCACCATCTTTAATCTCAATCTCAAGATTTAGAGATGGTATGAAGAAATCTGGAATATAAAAATGAGGTGTACCCTCATAAATATATGTGTAAGTGTGAGGAGATGGTGCAATCACATCATCGGGATCGAAATCCATAATTTTATCCAAGAATTCCAAAAAAGATAATTCATATGTGCCAGTATACAATGTCTTATGCACTCTATCAGACCAGACATATTCATTACTAATTTTTCTATGTGAAAGCATCTTCTTCTGTTGCTCTGGGTCATTTAATAGAGTTACTTTTCCATATTTTCCTATCATTCTATTTTGGAATGTCTTAATATAAGTTTCTTTACATTTAGGGTTATTACAAAACCTCTTATATTTATTCGTCTTAGGGTTCCATTCTGTTGGCTTATGACAAATTACACAACTGCCATTCTCCTTACCAGTCTTTAAAAAATACCAATATTGGCCAGCAGACATATCCTTTGGAATCATATCTGGATGTTTCCGTTCAAGGTGCTCAATGATTTGGTTTGCATCTTGAAACCGAGCATCACAGAAATTACACTTTATTGTTTTCACATGAATTCCCCCAAACCATAAAAATAGTCGTGTTAAGTATTATAGCATTGTTTTTATAGCGAGAAAATATAAAACTAATATAAATACAATTGATTAATGTTTATGTCGAATAGAGGTGATGATACATTGGTGCACTCAGAACCTTCATTTGGAGTAAATAATTTTAATAAACCTAAATATACAAATGAGAGTGAAACGGTTGCTCATGCAATCTTAAACATTCTTTTTGGTAAACCTGGATTCTTTCCATCCATGCCAAATTTAGGTTTAAACATCCAAGAAAGAATTTATTCCTTTTGGGATGAGATTGATGAAACTCGGCTAAAGGCCGAGATTGTAGCTCAGTGTAGCGAACTTAGACAATATGCAGATGATGGTACTCTGGATGTCATTAAGTCTAGCTACGAGAAGAAACCATTACTTATTATCGTACTTCCTGTAATCGTTAAAAATATACGCGAAAATTTAGCAATTGCTATTACTCAAAATAGTGAAGGTGCTATTACCTATAACTACACTTACCATGATGAGTTTATTTAAAATACTTAAGAAAGGAAGATAACACAATGTCCGAAGAGATGAACGCTACTGTAGATAAGTCCAAGGGTATTGAACCAGGCCGCGATGAAAGTATCGATATTACTTCGCTACTGAAAGCCGCACGCGAAACTAACGAAGAAGAAACTGTAGAAGAAGAGAAGAGTCCCCTCCAGAAGATGAAGGAGGAAAAAGAAAGCCGTCCGCAAGGAATGGTTGTAGATAATAAGGTGCTTGCTGAGAAGAATGCACCCAAGGAAATTAAGAGTAAGAATGAATCTGACGCTGAAGAAGAAGTTGCAGCTTATATGGCTGAGCAAGACAAGCTAATTGAAGCTGCCAAGAAGACTGTCGTCACTCGTCCACCATCCTCCCCCGAAGAGATGGTTCAGTTAATGGATAACCTCGAGAATGTTAGTATCAATGGTGACGTAGGTGAGAATGTTGATAATCCCAATATTCGTCTACTCACTGATGAAGAAATTGAATCTGGAGTCGTAGAGGGTGGTAATGCTACTCTGGATGATAGCCAGTTCGAGGAAACTGAAGAGACCGAGCCTGAGAATCAGCTAAGTGAAGAGGATCAGCAGACCATTCAGGTTCTAATCGATAAGACTGGTTTAGGTGGAGACTTTGCATTTACTGATGAAGAAAGAGAAAAGATTGTCAATGCAAAGCAGATTGTCTTAACCGAGGTTGAAGAAGTTGAGCTAAAGTCCATTAAGGTTAAGAAGCCAGTAAAATCTTTCGTTGACTCTGTCAAGGAATATGAATTTGCTGGTACTAAGATGCCTATGATATTCCCTGCATCTCGCTTTAAGGCAGATATGTGTGGAATGACATATGGTGAAATGGGTGATATCATCGTTACTGGTGATGAGTCCATTACTTTTGAACAGATGCGTAAGAGATTCACTGTCATCTATAATAAGATGAAGAATCCGAGCTGTGGTGAGTTTGAAGATTTTGATGACTTCCTGAAGAAGTTCTCTTATCTTGACATGGACCTTGCTATGTTCGGTCTTGTTGTAGCAACTTATCCTGAAGTTGATGAGATTGCTCTTACCTGTAATAACCCAAGATGCCGTCGTGGTTTCAACCATCGGTTTAGACCTGCATCCCTGCTCAGATTTGACAAGACCAATTCCAAGTTCATCAATACGATGAATGAAATTGTCAATGCTAAGCCTGAGGATTATCAGAGAATTTTCAATGAGTCTCCCACCAATATGCATCGTCGGTATGTACTACCTATGTCCAAGTTCATTGTTGAGATTGGTGTTGCATCTGCATATGAATTCCTATATACACTAGTCCAGAATGGTGTTATCACTGACAAGTTTGCCAATGAACATCCTGATGACGTTAATGGTATTCTGTTTGCCAATTCCAGCATGCTTGCATTGATTCGTAGTGTTTATGTACCAGATGGTGATGAATACGTTCAGTATGAAGATTTCGAAGATATGATTCGTGTTCTCTACATGGCTAAGCCTGAAGATATTCGTATCATTACCACACTACTTCAGAAGTATACGGAAGCATATGCCGTTACTTTTGAGCTTACTAATATTACTTGCCCACACTGTGGGACTAAAACAGAGAGGATTCCTATTAACATTAATGAACTGGTTTTTCGGAAGTATCAGAGCCTGATGAGCGAAGAAATAGATATCAGCAACATGTCAGTATTATAAATGAGATGCTTGCTCTATTCAAAGGTGAACTCCGTTATCATGAATTCATGAGGGAGATGACCTATAGCGAAATGCTGGCTCTGAGAGATGCCCGAGTAAAACAGATTCTCGATGAACAAAAACGAGAAGCTGAAAATAACAAAAATTCTAATGATTTTGATGCCATTCAGCAACGACTGCGTGCATCAGGTTTATAATATCAGTGGTGGAAATTAATGAATTTTTTATTCCTATTAATATTTTTAATAGGAGTTTGAATAAATGAAGAAAGACATGATAGAATACTTAAATACACTATCATCCAATGATTTTGATGTATTTGAGCAAATCATTTCTCTTCAATATAGAAAATTCGTTAGATTCTATAGGCTTGTACGAGAATACTCTGAGATGATTTCCAAGATTAAATACGAATTCAATTCACCATCAAGTTTGGACGTTGTGCTAAGTTTTGATACATCGAAAAATCTCAGTAGTATAAAAAAAGAATTAGAATCTTCTATGAAGAAGAGTGAATATGAGGGAGAAATAAAACTCTCGAAAAAAAATATGTATATTTCACTAACACTTGTTGAAGATTAAATAAGGGGACAGAATTATTTCTGTCCCCTTATTTTTATATCACTTTCATTCTTCAAGCGGATCTTTAATATCTTTGATATAAAGATCCTTAAAAGTTTCCATAGCTTTTTTGCATCTCTCTAGGTACTCCTGTTTCCGGGAGTCATTCTGTTTTGGATTCAGATCCTTCTTAGGTTCTTTTTTCATGCCATATGCCTCCTTTTTATTTTTTCTTACCTATATAATACATAATTGAAAAAACTCGCTATACAGACAAAAAAGGATTATAGGGAGGGCTTAGCCCTCCCTTTTATAATTAAATATTAATGATACAACAACTGTTTAATGAGGAATGGATTAAACAGTTGCTGTTAGTTTGTGCCTGATTACTTTGACTCCTTTGTCTTTTCATCAGACTTGTTTTTATCTGAGTTATACTTATCAGCTAGTTGCTGAAGAGTGAACTTTTCTCCACGATGATTACAAAAACAATCAGCCGCAGATTTTAGCATGATTTGACAAAAATCCATGTTTTTCACTTCCTCTCATTAATCTCTTGCATGGCTCTTTTCAGAGTAAGTGTAGTGGTTATCCTCATGCAAGGAGATTCCTCTAGTAGAACAAGAGCTAAGATGGCGGTCTTAGCTCTTGTTTACTACCCTCTAATATCTTACTGGTATAGTATATCACTAAAAATTCTCTGTATATATGTAAAAACAGCTAAAAAACATAATAATAAAGTAAACTTCTAGTTATTTAATTAAAGAAGGAAGTGAGTTTTGTGAGAATAAATCTTTTCGATGTTGATGAATTCATTGAGCTGAACCATCTCCAGGAAGTTACATCCCCAGTTCTTTTTGAAAGAGGGGGAATTCCAAATCCTAATGGTTTAGTTTCTAATGAAATTTTTGGTGTTAGTATAAAAAGTAGAAAAGAGACTTTTGCATATATTAACTTAAATGGTCACTTCTTTACTCCTCATATCTATAAGATAATTAAACGTGTCTTTAGAAATATTGATAAGATTATCAATGGTGAAGAATATTATAGTATTGATAAGGAAGGCCATTTAGTAAAAGACCCCAAAGGACAAACTGGTATTGATTTCTTATATGATAACTGGAGTAAGATTAAGTGGGAAGGAAACGCTGGAATGTCTTCGGAACGTACAAATCTGATTGGAAAATCCAAGAAAAAAGAAGTTTGGATTTCCAAAGAGATTGTAATTCCTGCATTCTATCGTGATATTAATTCTTCTCAAGCTGGTGGTGGTGAAGTTCCAGAACTTGACCAATTCTATATAAAGCTAATCAGAATGGCTGCACTACTAAAGGATAGAGATATGTTTGATATCTCATTCCATAGTACAAATTATAATATCCAGAATACTCTAGTAGATATTTATAATTATTTCAAAGATAAGCTAGATAAAAAATCTGGTCTATTAAGAAAATACCTAATGGGTAAGAACGTAGACTATTGTGTACGTACAGTCATTTCTGGTCCTGTGTATAATCAAGATGACCCGAAAGATAATATGGTCAGTATGAGGTATTCTGCAGTTCCAATTACTCAGATATGCACAGAGTGTTATCCATTTATGGTTGCTTGGCTAAGAAACTTCTTTGAAAGAGAGTTAATGGAGCAGCAGTACGTAAAATGGGATATTACACCAGATAATCCAGAAGAAACTCTAGTTCAATTAAAGAATCCAGAAGCTTTCTATAATGATACATTTATTAAGAAAGCCATCGATAAATTTATAAAAGACCCCTCTAGTAGATATGATTTAATTCCTGTCCCCACTACAGATAATAAACCAAGATATCTAGTGTTTAGAGGAATGAATCCAAATGTAAATGCAGAAAAATCTGGTCTTGTCAATAGATATATGACATGGACAGATTTGTTATTCATTGCAGCAAATGAAATTACTAAAGATAAACATATCATGGTTACTAGATATCCTATCTTAGATAACTTTGGTATATTTATCTCTAGAATCCGGGTTGCTTCTACACGGACTACAATTCCAATGGAAGTAAACGGTGTAATATATAAATGGTATCCATATATTGATTTAAAACTCAGTAAATCTGCTGTCGCTAATAACTTTATCGATACCACCAGATTCTCCAACAGTTATCTGGCTGGTATGGACGGAGACTATGATGGTGACCAGATTACTGGTAAGATTATATGGACTCTAGAAGGTAATGAAGAATGTGAAAAGCTGATGAATTCCAAATCTTTCTTCTTAGGTCCAAATGGAAAGAATACTCGTGAATGCGGTCTAGAATGTGACCAGACTATGTATGTTTTAACAAAAGCACCGGCTTCCGCACATAGATAATTTTTATAAATATATTATATGTGTAGAAGCCAAGGAAACAAAGACATGGCTTCTGTATCAATAGGAAAGGAGGTAATACCTATGGATACAGAATCCACCGTGATCTCAGAATAATCCTGGAAAGTGCTCATCTTTAGATAAAAAGGAGAAGTATATGCGAATATGAATTTATGATTATATAATTTAAAAAAACAGAAAATAAGGAGTTACACGATTTTGTGTAACTCCTTATTTTTTACATTTTTGTGAAATCACTTACGGGTCTACTAGAGGTAGACTCATTGGCAGGTTCAGAAGAATTGTTATTTTCCATTGCATTTTTTACTACAGCTAGGGTAGTAGAAGAAGGTGCTGTGTCATTAGAGGAACCCTTAAAATTTTTTGTTCTGAGGTTCTTCAGGCTAAGCCGAACACGCTCAGAATAATCATTGGGGTTTACCTCATAAACAGCACGATGTTTATTAATCATACGATTAATAAGAGGAATTGATACATAGCAAGGATTTAGTACGGGGCCGGAGATTCCACCTAGTTCAGTAATAGCACCAGGGGACTCCACTACGATTAGCTTCTTAGGCTCTTCAGTCTTTGGCATTTTCTATTAACCTCCATTATACATCAATCTCGACTGTACCATCATCTTCGATACCCAGAATCTGGTCAATCGTTAAATTCTCCTCAGACCCTAGGATTTTGTCTACTTGCTCATCCTCTAGGTCAGTCTCGGGAATTTTATCAATCATATCTTCGATTTCTTCTGCGGTAACCCCTTCGAAAAAGTCACCAGTCTCGATAGCATCGAAGGTGTCCTGAATCTCGGAGCTCTCCATCATAGAAGTAATCATAACACGTGCTCTTTCTAGTTCAGCACGTTCTCTACGAATAGATTTTAGTCCAGCAAACATGAATAAATTCACGTCCTTTCTTTATATATTCATAAGTGAGTAAATTCTTTTGAATTATAATAATGTTTTCAACTATAGATAATTATCAACATGTGAATTTCCTTGAGTTTTTTAATCATATATTATACATGTAACAGAAACTAAATTAGAGGTGAAACACATGGAATATACTATGGTTAAAGAAGCATTATTGGATCCCTTATATATCTTATATAATATTTTAGACTTGGAACTCCCAATGGAAGGATATCCATATTTGTCTGTATTAAGTGACACGTTGGATGATCTGTTTGAATCTTTATTTGTGTATGAATTGGAGGATGAGACTTTCTCGAAGTTATTAAGTTCCCATGGAATAAGGGATGATGATCTGGAAGAAATCCAGGAAGAGAATCCGTTACCAGATTTTCTTAAAATAATCGATAAGTGTGGAAAAGATATCTTACGATATCAAAAGTATTTAGCATCACATGTATTACAAAATGAGAGTGCATATGAAATCACAAAGAATTATTATAAGCTACTGAAGAATTTCAGTATCAATAAGAATACCATGTTTCTTGAGTTAAATAATCATTGCACGAAATATGGTGATGTTGTTTATAAGAAACTTTGTGATTGGTTATTCATTTCAATCAGTTCAATTGTGAATGAACTGGTAAAGGTCGAGAAAACAGCAAGAGGTGAGGTCGATATGGTTGAAATAGAAAGAAAAGAATCTGGAGAAAAAGTTATTCAGACTCTTACGAAAGATAAGATTCATTTCAATAATACAGCAGAAAAAAGAAAGAAGGAAGAACTGAGACAAAATGTAAATGAACTGGATAAAGAATCTGGAGTTCGTTTGAAGCATCCGGGAGAAACAGTCGATACTGATTTCAAGTTTAGGAAGAAGGTTGAAAAGTATCGGTATGCATTATCCAGTATTCTGTTTCAGATTAATGAAATGAAGATGAAGAAGTATGTAGAGAAAAATAGTATTTATGGAAAAGAAGTAAAAGCAATTGCAATCGATGAGAAGTTCATGAATAAATCAAAATGGTTTGATAATGAGGAGGCTGATATTGAGACAGATAAATTTGTTATGAGATTCATAACTTATGTGATTGCATGGGTTATAAAGAATCTCGCAGTATTGTCGGAACTCTCTTATGAGTATAACGATGATGGAGAGTTTATTGAGTATGAATCTAAGTTGGATTATGCAAAGTATATCTCAAAGAGAACTATGGACTTTGTGACAAAGGTACTTTCTGGCGAATCTTTTGAAGATGATTTGCTGTATTTCCAGACCTTAATGATTCTTCTCAATATCAATAAGGATAACCATACGAAGACATTTAAGAAGATTTCAAACTATCATGAGCAAGTGAGAATTGTAAGTGATAGAATGAATCGGTTGTTCATTCCAGAGCAAGCTAGAACTATGAATAGTATATTGAAACTCGCTTATATGGTGTCAACCAATGATCCGAAGGTGAAAGGTAAAATAACTTATAATGACAATTATAAGTTTTATAAGACAAGAGAAACCAGGGAGATGATTAGTGAGTTAGGATATGAAATCTTAAAGAGTAAGAAAAAGTATTCCACTCCAGAATTATTCAGATTCTTTATATATGCAGATCCAAAGATTTATTCTCAGTGGGTAGATGTAAATGAAGACGATGAATTAGCGGTTGGAATTATTGCGATGAGATTTCTAGCATATATTATGAATGATAATTCTTCTGATAAGATAGACTGTCTGTTATAAAACCAATAAATATACAACGGAGTAAGATATTTTAATGATATATTATTCCGTTGTATAAACTTATATATGGAGGTATGTAAACATGTATACTTTTGAAGATCTTAACAAGATCATTGATCGAGACAGAACAAGAGTAGTATGCTTTCCATATGAGACTGCAGCTCTCACTTTCGATGACTACCGCGACAGAACTGAAAACCAGCTGAAGGATGATAGTGGTATCATGGGTCAGATTCTCCAAGGACGACTTGCCCAGCTTGCCGGGGTTAGGCCGGATAACAAAACTATCTATAAGATTATTCCGTCGTCAGGTTCTACTATCTTTGTAGAATTTTGGGATGGGAAGACCACCATATCGGACAAGATGTTCATAAGGGATAAGAAATCCCTTGTGGAGAGTCTGAAGTACGACATGAGGGGTCGTATAGAGAAGATGGAAGCCGACATGGGTTTAGACCGTAATGATACTCTCCGGATTCTATCAGATCTCTCACTTTGGGCTGTAAAAACATATGAACCGAAAGGAGAATAATCATGTTATTTAATTTTGAAATTGACATGCACCCAGTGGATGAGCCTGATGACATTGATGTTAAGTCAATGGCAAACCAAGATTTATATATCTATCCGCAGAAGAGCTGCCCTATCGGTTTCATAAGAATAGCAAATATTCAGACATCCCCAGTATCGGGCTTTTCAAATATCACACTTCGTGATATGTTTCCTACGGCCCAACTCGTTGAAGTGGAGATGGATGGCGAACCATGGGATCTTGACGATGAAGAGTGCATAAACAGTGAATGGACTATGGATTCTGAGAATCTCTATGATGAGAATGGGAATCTTATTCTCATACCAGGGGAGCCATTCTATTCTCCACTGGAAACTGTCTTTGAGGCAATCGATAAGATTTCTGAAGGGAAATTCGTTTTCAACCATGATTGGTTGTTCTGAAGAAAGGCTGAGTGTTATGCGAGACACTGAATGGGATTACAATGGTTTCAATCTAGATGGCCTGGTAAATGGTACGTACTTCATTCAAATTGAGGATTTGTACGTTAAAAATCCATACTTCGGGCACATATCCTTGGCATTGCCATTAGAAGATTTATGTGAGAAATTCGTTGATAATCCTCTTACAATGACTATATCCGAAATATACAAAGAGGACGAAACTGAATGGGGGTCCGCTCGACTGTATCTAATTGGCATATGTAAGTCCTATCTTGTATTCAATCCGCAAAACCCATGTGATGAGAATGGGAATCTTATTATGCATCGTACGCATCTTAATACTGGGATTTGGCCATTAACTACCAAAAGAGCCCTCGAGGCTCTTCAGAAAATAAAGGAAGGAAAAGTCATAATCGACGAGTCCGATTTAATTGTTACGGATTGTAACACCAGAGATGACATTATAGATGATGTACGGACTGAATATCATATTTTATATCAAGACGACATCTCTCTCAAGTTTGCTATAACTAGGCCAAGCGAAAAAACCGCTCCAATTCTTTTGGATGAAGATGATGATAGCGCTATTCGTGGTATGAGAAAGACCAGAAAAAATGCGAAATTGAAAGTTATATGTGTGTACGAAGATGCTCATAAGCAAGAGTGGATGTATATTTCTCCAGATTTCCTCAATAGGAAAAGAGAAGAAATTGCGTTCTGTAAAAGTGATAAACCTGTTATCATGGATATAGACGTTGCAGCTTTTCTATCTATTGCTGAAAAACTTGATACTCATGATTTCAGCATAACCATGAATTGATCGTTTTAAAGGGTGAGGAGGTTTTATATGGAAGAGTACATCAAGTATCACAAAATCATCAATGCCAGAATCAATGATGTTATTTCAGAGATCTGGGATTGGTTTGGCGAGTGGGATCCAGATCTCTCTCCAGCACCAAATGGGTGGTATTTAAGATTCGACTGGTGGAAAAATAAACAGGGGGCTTTAGATGTCTGCGAAGCCTACGCTCGTTTGGAATCTACCATTGATGAATCCCCATATGGAGACCATGTAAGAGGTGAGTGGTACAATCTTGGTCTGGAATTGAAGAAGTGTATCGAGGAAAAACTTGATTGTGAAGGTTTTTACAACAAGTTTTCATGTGATGCACACTCCCTCATGTCCACGATGGACAGGGTTGAATTCAGTTTCTCAGAAGGTTCCGGCATATAGTCGGAACCTTCTTTTTTTATCTTTATATTCGCAAAAACAGTTTTTTATGGATATGAAAGGAAGTGGTAAGATGCAGAAACTATATTATTCAGAAGAGAAACAAATTAGGATATATCATACACATATTGAGATTTCTCCTTACACTCCTGGAGAATCTGAAAGAATTGAAAGATTACTATCCATTTGGATAGATGCTGAATATAGATATGAACCAATTGGATACTATGTATCAAATAATATTTTGTATATACCAAGAGGAATTAGTTCATTCCTACTGGAGAATATATTTAATTCCACACCTTTTATTATGACGAAACCTGATAAAATGAAACATGTAAGAGGTGTTAAAATGCTATTTCCTCCAAGAGATAGAATTCAGACTGAATCAATTGAATTCTTATCATCCGATGGAGATTTTAAAAATACTAGGTCTTCTTCTCAACAAGCCCTCATTCTTGATACTGGAGATGGAAAAACGTATGCTACGATTCATGCTATAATAAATCTTGGTATGAAAGCAATTATTATCACACACCAGGATAAAATAAAGAATCAGTGGATACAAGAATTCTTAACCAAGACTACAGTATCAGAAGATATGTTAATTAACATAGATGGAAGTGAAGTAATTGAAAAGATTATGAAAGAAAGATATCCTAAGGGGTACTATTATTTCGTTAATCATCAGTCTCTATCTAGTTATGCTAGACTTCATGGATGGGAAGCTGTAAGGAGATTCTTTAAGAAGATAGAAGTTGGAATAAAAGTTTTTGATGAAGCTCATTTAGCATTTAAGAATGTTTTACGAGTAGATTTCTTTTCCAACACAATGAAGACATTTTATCTTACAGCGAATTTTGGAAGAAGTGATACCCAGGAGGGATACTTATTTAAAAAAGCATTTTCTTCTGTATATAAATTCGGAGAACAGACAAAAAACTACGAAGAAAAAAGGAAGCATATTATCTATGTTCCAGTGCTATATAGAAGCTCCCCGAATGCAAATCAATTAGCTATGGCATCCAGTAGATATGGATTCTCTGTATTAGGATTTTCAAAGTATGCTCTTCACGATGATTCAGAAAGAAAACAGCTTCGCATATTCTTGGATGTACTAAATTTAGCTATGCATTATGAAGGAAAGATACTTGTCACTACTCCTAGAATAGATGACACTTTTTATTTAGAAGAAGAGATTAAAGATAATATGGATACTGAGGATTTATTTATATCTACCATAAATTCAAGAAATACAAAACAACACAATGAAGATGTAAAACAAAATGCTGATATTATCTGTTCCACAATAAAATCTTGTGGTACTGGTGTTAATATAAAAAATTTAAGATGTATCATTAATCTGGAACCATTTAGTTCTGATATTACTGCAAACCAGTTAGCTGGAAGATTAAGAGAATATGCACCAGATAAAGATACCTATTTCTTCGATTTAATCGACTTATCTTTCTCATCTTGTGAAAGACAATACAAGAATAAATTATCATATCTAAAAAAGAAATGCAAAGAGATTCAAATATTAAAAGAAGATAAGCTTCGATTAATTTTGCAAACTTTATAAAAAATAGAGGTGGAGAAATTCTCCACCTCTATTATATCTCATTTCAGGTACAGCATTGCTTCAGAAGTCTCTTGTAGACACGAGGAACAGTAGCTCCACTGATCCTAAACATCTCACCGACTTCAGTGTTACTCAGGAGTTCACTATTATAAGCTTTCATGAACTCTGTGATTGTTTCCATAGACCAACTTTCTTCAGTTGGTGCACGCCCTGTACGGCGTTTTGGTTTTGTTTCAGGTTCATCATGAGTAGGTTCTTTTTTAAGATCTTCCTCACTGATGATTTGTGTATCATCCTCCTTTGCTTCATCTTCTACTTTCTTTTCAGACCCTGTGGCATTTTCTTTATTGCCACTGGCTACTTCCTCAATAATTTCTTCTATCTCCCCCTCTGTTATTTTCTCAGTTTTTTCTTTAGGTTTAGTAACCTTTTTAGTTTTTGTTTCAGTAGTCTTCCTCTGCTCTTCTATGAACTCAACAGCAGATGCCTTCGCTTTCTTGATCTTGTCCTCCAATGCAGCTGCTTCAAATGCAATTTTCACGATAGCATCAGCAATACCGAGACCGGATGCAATACTTCTGTCTATGTCTAGTATGATTTCATCATTCAGATGATAGAGATACTGACGAATGTCATTTACATCAATCGTGAAAATTTGGTTTGTTACAACCCTGCTAAATTTTCCATAAGAATCCTTATAGATAACATCGTCCATTCTGCTTAAATCCACAGAAGATGTAATAGGAACCATCTGGAGAATTGGTGGATTGGATTTGAGCACAGAATCACCTGAGACAACTACATATGGACGAGTCTTTGCCATTGTATGACTATTCCCATTGATTTTCTGCCCACTAATCCAGGGCTGCTCATATACGAAAAACACATCACCCTTTCTAAATCTTTGAACTTCCGGATATTTACGATCGTCTTCTTTTTTGGTATTATCTTCGATCTTAGTAATATCCATGACTATCCTCCTTTGTATAAATTTCATGTGTATAATATATCATTTTATTTTTTCCTATGATTGGACATTTTATTAAGAATTTCTTTGTAAAAAGGATGTGAGTGTATGTTAGTTTTCACGGAGAAAACTTTTGATAAATTATTATCTGAAGATGCTCTATATGAAGCATCCACAGATACTACTATCATTCGAGATAATTTATATCCTAAAGTAGAGAAAGTTTTAAATACACCAGATGGAAAGAGAAAATTTTCTATTCTAGTTGAGCAATTTGTGAATAGAAATAGTAGTAAGCTTACTACCATTGGTCCAATGTATCTAATTCCATTTACCAATAATGACAAACAAGACTATTATGACTTATTTGAAACATCGGATAATGAAATAAGAAAAATGGTACTTGAGATGGTAAATAAAGCAAATAGTAATGCAAACTGGTTATTCCTAAAGAATAACCCACAGTATATTCTATTCTATTGCGTTATCAGATACTTCACAATCAATAAAGATCCAAAGCAATTAAATAATGCTCTGATTATCACAGCTTTAGCATTCTATCCATCCATCTTTAGTAAGTATTTTAAATATGAAGTAAACCCAGGTGTCATGCATTATACCATTGATAATCTATCTCAGAGATTCATCATTAAGAAAACAAACCATATTTTTGGTATGCTAGCGTATTCTATTCAGGGTTCTTGGAAGTTCCATGAAAAAGATTTCTTTAATGGTAATGATGGTGAAATCATCAGATTCATTCAGAGAATTAGAAATGACCAGAACTCTCTTATGAGAAAGATATCCAATAACTATTATGAGAATCATAAGAAAGGTCTTTCTGTATATACTCAGGTAGATTCTTATGATGATGCTGTTATTGTAGATAATGAGAATGATACCAATAAGGTTGAAAGTGTAACGAATAAAATCGTTCTAGCCATGATTACAAATGGTATAGATTTAAAGCTGTGTGACTTTGCAGCAAATGCTGCCAATGTCTCTAAGATAGAATTGAGGAACTACTTAACTAAGATTGCAGTAGAGAAGAATTCCTCTATTATGTATTCTTTCATTGAGAGTATTCTTTTCCTCTATCTCTATGATGGAAAACATACATTTGCTGAAATTAATAGTAAGCAGTTCTTATCTTTTGCTATAGCATTATTTAAGAAAACAAATTCCAAAGATAAGAATATTACCAATGTAAAAACAACATTAGATAAATGGGGTGTTGATTCTGGTATCTATGGTAAGTTTAATAGACTTGCTACCAGAGTAGATTATACAAAAGGTATTTTCTTATACTTTGTCCTTTCCATTCAAAAATACAATTAATAAATAAGGTGTGAGAATATTATCTCACACCTTATTTTATTTTAGTTTAATTTATGACTAGGAAGAAATTCTTCAGTGGCAAGAAGGATTCTAAGATTATTATCAAGGTCAAAGAAAGACTTCGCAATTCTATAGACTTTATCTTCTTTAACTACATTTGTAGCATTTGTAGCAGAGCTACTATCACCAAGGGCACCGGCATCTGCAAATTCACTAATATCAATCATCTTTGAAGATAATTCTCTGATTGCGCGTAGGCCGGTTCCGTAAAGAGACATATCAGAACTACTAAGGAGTAATACTTTTGTAGAAACAGCCATTTCACTATCTCCTTTCTGTATTAATTATTAAAGAAATGTAAAATAATAATAAAAAAATATGGCCAGAGAAATCCCCTGGCCATATTTTATATTACCCTTCTGCACTCTCTTCAGGTGCTTTATCATCAGTATCACTTGTTTCTTCATTCTGAAATGCAGGAAGGGAATCTGCGATTCCAGAGTCCTCCGTGTCTAAGGCTTCAATGAATTGCTGTACAGCATCCTCTCCTTTCTCAGCAGCTTCGATGAACTTGTTTACAAACGCCTCACGATTCTCAATCGGAGAAGGCTCTTCTTCGGTAGCTTCCTCTGAAGGTTCATCATAAGGTGCATCCATATCCTCATCGGGATAGGAATCTTCAACCTGCACTTCAGGTTCCTCATTCACAGGCTCATCTACCGGAGTTTCAATCTCCTCTTCATTCATCACTTCATCAGTGACAGTTTCGTCGGGGGTAGTTGCTTCCTGGGGTTCTTCTTCCTCAAGATCCACGAAGTCGGCCATGGGATCCAACGGAATCTCTTCAGCAGTTTCCTCCTTATCCTCCTTCAATGTATCGGATACAGCATTGTAAGTGATAGCACTCACAACTGCTCCAACAAGAGGAGCACTTTTTTCATGCTTGGTCTTCTCGGCAATTTTATAGCCGAGAGCACCGGCGGCCAGGGCGGTAGTTGCAGAAATGAGAGTTTTGAACATGATTATGTCCTCCTTTTTTATTTTTGGTTACCTTTATAATATATCATTAAAAAATAAGAAAAAAAGAAGCCCCCAGAATTATCCAGGGGCCTCCTTTCAATCGCCAGCGGCCATCTTCTTGGCGCGCCGGCTTACCGCGGCTTTCTTAATCTTACGGGGAGCCGCGGTGACTCCCGTAATGATGCCCTTGGTGAGGGCATACGCCGCGCCACCGGAGATCGCCCCAGCAATCTGCTGGTTCTCGCGATCCCCCAAGTTAAGTGGGTCGTGGTTTGTTGTGTAGACGCCAATGGCCATGCCTGCGCCCACACTAACACCCTCGACAGCCATATTTTTGGCCAGGGAGATGGGGTTGATGCGTTTGAACATGATGTTTTTGCCTCCTTTCACTTGACGAATCCGCACTGGCGGCGGATATTATCGAGGGTGTGGAAGAGCTTGTTGCCCCCACCCTCGGCTGCCTTCCGAGCCACGTTGAGTTTGAGGTACTTATTATAAGCCCTCACTTCTCTGGAAAAGTTGATGCTTTTGACGATAGCCTTGATACTGTTCTTCATTTGTTGCCTCCATTAATAAGATACTGGACTCTTGATATTATCTCCATCCAGTTCTTTTTTAATTTCACCATTATAATATATCACTTTATATATGTACTTTACGCGTGTTTCCTAAGCCATCTTTTAATCATGGCAACATTCAGCTTAATTATGAATCTATCAATGAATAATATAAACTTCATTTCAACCTCCTTATTTATAATCTCATATCCTTGATCTTTTTGTATGTTCCCTCCTCTAATAACATATTGATAATACAAGTTTCAGTCTCTTGTATTTTCTTCCGGAGAATCCGAATGCTATTCTTGGCATTCGGATTTTCTTTTAGTGTCCTGGAGAGAATTTTGTTCCATAGTTTGAGTACATCGACTAATTGATATAAAGATAGACTGGATAACTGACTATTCATATACTCACCTCCTTATTTTCTATGGATATAGTATATAATTAATTTTGGGCTTAAAATAAGAAAAAAAAGAAGGTCCCGAGATTTTCTCCCAGGGCCTCTTTTTAGAATGGGATGGATTAGTTACCAACCCATTCCGGATCCCGAATCTTCATGCGGAAATCGTAGATCGCCCGCTTGATATCGCGGGAATCTGTACCGTTGAGGATCCAGGTGGTGGTGCCAGCAGTGATACCACCTATCACGGAGCTGATGTTTTTACTGCCGGAGATCTTCCGGACAGCAATCTCGGTGATACTCCCGACACCGATTCCTGCGAGGGTGTTGAGGATGTATTCCTTAGTAGTCTTATTATACATAATATTACCTCCAATAGATAAGCTAGACTCTTGATATTATCTCCATCTACCTTTCTTTTTATTCTTACTTATATGATACATAATCTAAAAAAAAGAAAATACGGATAAAAAAATAAAGCTCTAGAAAATCTAGAGCTTTATTTATTATTAAAGACCTAACAACTGTTTAATGAGGAATGGATTAAACAGTTGCTGTATGCTTAAAGTCTGTTTATTTAGTCTTCTTAGACTTTTCATCAGACTTAGAAGAATTGTACTCATCGTTTAATTTGTGAAGAGTAAATTCTTCACCACGGTGGTTGTAAAAACCATCCGCGGCTGATCTGAGAATTAATCTATACAGATCCACGTTTTTCACTTCCTCTCATTGTAATCTCTTGCATGGCTCTTTTCAGAGTAAGTGCACGTGTATCCTCATGCAAGGAGATTCCTCTAGTAGAATGAGAACCAAGACTCACACTCTTGGTTCTCATTTACTACCTTCTATTATCTTACTAATATAATATATCACTAAAAATTCTCTGTATATATGTAAAAACAGCTAAAAAACATAATAATAAAGTAAACTTTCAGATAGGAGGTTATTGAATGATTACTCCATTGAAAAGAGAAAAGATGGAAAAAGTAGTATATGATACATTTTCCGCTTTAGATAAAACCGGGGCTAATACTGAAAAATATAAGAAGATGTTTGCTTCCATGACAGACAAGGAATTTGATAAATTCTTTAGAGAATTCTTTGCTGACGAAAATCAGTATCTGATTCTAAATATCTGTGACTATGAAGTTGATTTGAGAATTGAAGATATTGAGAAAGCTGCTAAGGTACTAGGAGTTCCTCTATTTGAAAAAGTAGCATTCCCCCACTATACAATGGATAAGAATAAAACAATTGTAACAAAAGAGAGAGTTCCTGTTGGGTACTGTCATGTAAAACGTACACAGCAGATTCTGGCAAAAAAGAATGGTCTTTCTACATCTATTGATACAAGATCTTCTCTTACTGGTCAGGTTACTGGTGCTGATAAGAATGGTCGTGAATCTGACCTCGAAAACTCTCTATTAGTATCCCTTGGTATGGAGAATGTACTAAAGGAACTAAATGGACCAAGAGCAGATGACCCTGTTATGAAACAACAGATGTATTCCGCTATTAGTAATAAGGGATTTGTGTCTTTAGATGATATGGATTCTGACCCAGCAAATAAAACCACTCTGTCTACTTGTGATGTTTATTTCTTAGGAATGGGTCTAAATACTGACCTAGTCACTAAGGGACTTATGACTAAGAAGACATTAAATGAAGAAGCTTAATAGTTTTTCTTTTTATTACCTATATGATAGATAAAAAATATTATTTTATAGAGGTCCTAACAAAAATGTAATACTAGAAAGATGAATTGTACTCATTTTATTCTATCTGAATTAGTATGACATTGAATACAGATTTACAAGAGAGAGGATACTGAGAGAGTTGAGATAATCGGCAGTATATCCATTGAAGACTGTAATCATTGACAAAGAGTCATCATATTAATTCAATTTCTTTCTGGATTATACTATTTGGTACCCAGAAGTAAGAGAACAAAATTTATTGCGATACACCTCTGCAATTAGTATTTATCGTAATTTGGCATCTCATGTCCCATTGTGGATCATATAGATGATAGCTTCTGCTGTGCAGGGAAAGATTTGTGGCCTTTATGATTTTTTCTGTGTATAGATCGTTCGGGGTCACTACGTCTTTTGCAATGTCTATTCTATCTAGAGCGGCACTCTCGATAAATCAACAGCGTAAGCTATAGCCAAATGTTTTCTTCTGGATAATATGTAGATTACACAATTCATTTATTTCTAGTTTTAAAAAGCATGATTGTCTTGTTTTGGTTTTATTATGTTGATAAACCCATGCATATAAATTTTCCTTTCTTTCATTGGTTGGTGGTCATGCTTTTTATTAAGAAAAAAGAAGGTGCATATTTCAGCACCTTCTTTTTTTATTACCCTTTGAAATCCACACGGATAACCTTTTCATATTGACTATCACCGACTTTTGTATATCCATCCTTTTCCATGATTTTATCAGTTTTTCTAACCAGGATGGCTCCTCCGATTAAAGAGAAACCGACGCCAGCTGCAGTACCAGCAACCAGACCCTTTGCAACAGAGTCTGTATTGTTTGTTACCGCTCTTGCTACGATGCAGCCACCGCATACTGAAGTCACATTCTTGATTTTGAAATATCTCTGAAGTTTATTTTTCATGGTTACATACCTCCATAAATTATTTTCAAGTATATAGTATATAATTATTTTTATATTAAATTTTATCTATAACAAGAATGTAATACTAGATAATTAGGTTGCATCTCATTTACCTTGTATTACTTTTTTGGATTCACCATAGTTTAACATACTGATGGCATGTTAAGAGCTATAGCGTTTCTCATCTGTAGCACCGGAATCCAGCGTGGGTCTTTCTGAGCGAGGGTAAATACGTCAGAGTCCTTGACCCCATACCGTTGTAAAGTATTGCGGTAAACTGAGATGAGCTCTCGTAGTTCAGTCATTGACATCCTTATCACCTGATTTCTAGTAGTATGAGTTTTGTGTGAGCATATATGGACTACGACACCATATATGCTCACCTCTCAACCTTATGAAACATTTTCATCACCTTCTCTTTCTATGCACTTGTATAGTATATAAGCAAAAATTCTCTGTATATATGTAAAAACAGCTAAAAAACATAATAATAAAGTAAGTACTGGATAGGAGGTTAGATTGATGAAATGGCTATGATAACTGAAGCTCAAAAGAAATACTTATTGTCTTTAACACCAGATGATTTAACATTCTCCACGTTGGTTGATTTATTTGGAGATACTGTGGATCCAAAAACTGCTATAAAAAATAAACCTACGAGTAAATTCAATACAACCGATGAGATGGTATTAAATCCTGGAGAGTATTTCGTAAAAGAAAAGACAAATACTACAGTGGGAAGGTTTATTTACAATAAGTATATCGTAGAACGAATTGGTCTACAAGATATACTAGGATATGTAAATGAACCTCTTACAAAAGGTGCTGGACAAAAGAATGAAGCATTGCTAGCAAAAGCACTAGTAGAAGATAGGATGACAGTAGACCAATTTTATGACTATGTGGATTATAGAGATAATCTTGGTATGCAATTACATCCTGTCATATGTGCTTCCTTTACTATGAATACAATTAAAACCCCAGCATCTGTCCAGAAGAAAAAAGCAGAGCTATTCAAAAAATATGATAAAGAACTAAAGGATGGAGACATTGTAACATCTGAGAGAATCGAAAAAGAATTAATGAAAATGGCGAAAGATGAATTAAAGGGAGACCCAGGTCTAGACCTATATGATTCTGAAGCTCGTGGTAACTACGGTAACTACAAAAATATGAATCTCTTCAAAGGTGCTACAATGAATAACAGTACCGGTAAATTTGAGATAGTCCAATCTTCCTTCATGGATGGTATTAGAAAAGAAGATATTCATTCTTTTGGTAATGCTGTCATTGCAGGTGACTACCCTAAAAGTAAGCTTGGGGCATATAATAGAAATATTATATGAACTGGTGGTGAACTGATACATATCAGGTGTCTATATTATTATAGGCTAACGGTCAACTAATACGTAAAGTATAAGGTGGTAAGAGAACCTAAATCCTATTACAGGATAAGGCAATACCGTGCCAAGCTTTTTATAATAAAAAGAAGGTGTAACGACTAACATTGTATTCATATACAAAAGAGGATTGAAGCGAAATTCTTCATTCCGTAGCGCCACCCATCTTATCACAAGATGAAGATATAGTCTGTGCCCGATGAAACTCGGGATTATATGAAAGCTGTCGGTAGAATGAGTGCTGACATTAAACCTACTAAATTGCTGGAAACCATCATTAAGATGCAATCAGCAGCTAATGCTCTTATTATAAGAGTAGGGTTCAACGACTAGGGAAAGGATACTCGTAAATGAGTATAACCGAGTAGGCTCAATTATAGAGCGAAATGTAGGTTGAAATAAACCGAAATAGTAGGCAATCATTATGATTGAAGATATAGTCTGATGTATCAACACCAACTCAAGAAGCTGGCTATCTCTCAAAGCAATTACTTGCATCCATGCAATCTGAGGTATTAGATGAGCATGGTTCTGATTGTCATTCTCCAAAGACAATTGAAGTTATGATTACAAATAAAACGGCCAGAGATTTTGAATTCAGATATATTGTAGAGGGTAATAAGTACGTCTGTTTAACTCCTGAGGTAATGCCTAAGTATATGGGAAAGAAAGTAAAACTGAGAACTCCTATGTACTGTAAAGGAGATAAGATTTGTAATATCTGTGCAGGTGAGATGAATTATAAACTAGGTATTTTAAATATCGGATTAGGATGTTCTAAACCTGCTACTACCCTTCTTAAGATGGGTATGAAAAAATTCCATGTATCTAATATTAAATCTTCCCAGATTGATGTGGAGGATATGCTAATGTAATAAAAAAAGAAGATAAGTGAAATTCACTTATCTTCTTTTCTTTTTTTCTTAGAGAATTATGGTACCATCATCATCCACATTCTTAAGATGACTCAGTCCAACATTCTCAAATGGACCTCCTTTGAAAAGGTCTTTCGCATTAATACGGTAGGTATCGAACTTCGTCCTGATATTCACATATTCAAGATTATTCTTCTGGCAATAAGCCTGAATTGCGATAGGGGACTTATTCAGAACAGTAGGATTTCTGTACTTCATCTTCTCTACTTGAAGTTCTCTCTCAGTCTTGAAAACCAACATGAGTTCATCCAGAACTTCTTTCGGGAAAGTCTTATTTACTGCAGTGGAAATCCACCGTTCGAAGTCATGCTTACCAATCTTCTGAACCCTGATGAGTCGCTGAATCCCGGGATGAGAATCCTTGGTAATATTCCAATTACCACCAAGGAGAATAAGATAGAATCCATTCAGAATTCTCATATTCACATTAGTATCACCCTGCTTATCTCTGACGAAATCAGAGAATATAGAGGTCATATTGTGTTTCTTCAGTATAGTATCAATCTGCTGACACTGTTCCTGCGAAGGAGTAACCTCAGGAAGCCCGATACCAACACAGATATACTTACAGAATCTTTCATGTGCTCCACCGATAATCATATCGTTCTTCTTCTCCTGATAAAGATTCCGTAAGAACTTATTCGACATGAATACCTTGTTGGTTACATTGTATCCTTCATGCCGGTCAAGCTTTGCTTGTCTTCTCTCTTCTTTCTTCAGAGCAACGATAATTTTTTGCTCTTCTCTAAGCTGTGCTCGTTTTTCTGCTTTCTTACCCATAGTTTTTAATCCTCCTCATTTAAATAGACTAGTGATGGCGCCGAGAGTAATAGACGCGTACGTTCTAACGTCCTCGATGAATAGGGATATCAATCCGATATAAATGCAGATTAGGAATAGATACTTGATGCAGTTGAAAGACATCGTTACAAGATTACCGTTCATGAATTTTACACTCCTTTCTTTGGTATACAGATATAATATATTAATTAAAAAATGATAGAAATTCCCCTATGAAACAATATCTTAAGCTTGAATAACACGAAAGGAGATGAGTGCATGTCCTGTATATATACGGATAGGGAATTTTATGAGAAAAAGCGTCCGTTGTATGAAAACATTTCTCCTATTGAGGCATATGAAAGAATCTATGGGCATCCGGTACATTTTATCCAGTGCCAATGCTCTGCTGCACATACATTCGGAAATGTCACTGCATTTATCGAAAACTGGTTACTGAATTTATTTCCAGAGAATCTATTCAAAACGATTCATGTAAATTCTAAGATAGCTCATCAACAAATGAGGAGTACACCAAAAGAATTCTTAAAGAAATCTCCTCCAATGTTTGTGATTAGACCTAGAATTGATTGGAATGATAATAATAGATTTTTAAATGGAACTCCATTAGTAGAAAGACAAAATAATCTATATATGCAACATGGTGATACAAACCTCCAAGATTTCTTCCAAGATAATAGAACTAAGGTTGCTGTAAAATATCAGTTAAATAGAAGTGTAATGAATTTTGATGTTATTCTGATATTCAATACACTGATTCAGCAAATAAACTGGGCATCCTATTTCCAAAATGCAGTAGCTATTGAGAAACCATTTTTCTTAAAGACTTGTCTTGAGAGTTATTTACATTTAGAGTTACTAAAGAAGATATCTCTATTTAGTGGATTCCCACTATATGATGAAGATGGTAGTATTAAACAATTCCTTCGTTATATGAACGGAAATTCTCAATATCCTATTACCTATAAACTACAAGGTAGTTCTGGAACAGAGGAATTTTATAGATACTATCCAGTAAATATTGATACAACCATTACTAATTTTAGTACAGATGATGGTGAAAAGGTTGGACAAGTAACAGATAGATACCAGATATCTTTCTCTGTAAGATGTGAATTTTATTCTACCGGTTTCTATTACTTATTCTCTGATAAGATTAAAGACTATGCTGTTATTACAGTTGATACAGAGGATAGTAGAATTATCCCAATCTTTACCGATGTACTAACACAAGAAGATATTGATCTTCCAATGGGGTGGAAACTATATGCTTCCCCATCTTGTAGACTGGAAGATAAGAATGACTCTGTTGATATAGGCAGTCTCTTTAATGATAGTATCAGAAGTACAATTAAATTCCATAGAGAACGTGGAATTCCTCTCATGGAATTTTTCAAACTAAGAGTAAGAAAGCAAGGAAAGTTATTACAGTACGGAAAAGATTATACAGTTGACTTAGATAATTATAGAATCAATTTCATAAATTGTGACACATACTTCACATATAAAATATTAATCATGTTGAATGTTGAATACATCAATAACCTTATTAAGGATATCTATAAACTACAATAAAAAAAGAAAAAAAGAGGGGGTCGATTTCAGGCCCCCGATCTTTTTTTACCCTGCCGCGGTCTCCTTACCGCATGGTGATTTGCTGCCTTTCAACTGTGGCCATCAGTTGACGCCAGGAATCGCAGCAGGGGTGCATGATCTTGGGCGGGACATGCACAAACCCGAATCATATACGGAAACCCATATATGATTTCACCTCCTTTTATTTACTAGTATAATATATTGATATTTTATGTAAGTTTACGGTTGACTAGAAGAGTCCGATTTCTACACCCAGTGGTATGGGGTCGCCGTCAGAATCATCATCAGCGGCCGGGAGAGAGTCTCTTACTGGAATACAATGGTACAACTCGTTACCGTTGTCATCAACAACAGTGAAGGGAACTTCCGCTCGGATGCAAGCTTCGACCTGTCTGCCGAAGTCGAGAATGTACTCGACAAAGTTTGAAGCGAGTTTATTCTCCGGTCTAACGTGTAACATAATTAATTCTCCTTTATGTGTATATTGCAATCATTTATTTTTATTAGATTGCACATATATAATATATCATTAAAAATTAAGCTTAAAAGCACAAATTGAAGTGGTAATGAGTCCCCATCTCATTACCACTTCATATCTACAGCACCGTGACGATGCATTGTATTCAAATTGAGCAGCGATTACATACCCCGCTATAATCTATATACACAACAAATTTAGGAGGTCAACAGAAAAAATAAAAAACGAAGGAATAGATTCACGAACTAAAATACTGCCCCATATACCAACGATGCTGCTCAATTTATGCAAGTCAGGTATGCAATATACATTGTTTAACTAACTGTTTACGTTATAAGACTTGGAAATCAATAATAATATATGAAAAAACTTATTCATAACACAATTAACTATACAGGAGTGATATTGTGAAGATTACATATTTTAAACTAAAGAATTTTTCTAATATACATACAGCATTAAAAACAAGAGAAATCGAGATTGACTTCTCTGATATGAAAAATAAAATATGTCTAATCACAGGAAAGAATGGATCAGGTAAAACTAGTATTTTAAGTTGCTTACATCCATTTGCTTCTAATGGTAATTTGGATGTAAGAAGTGATAATCCATTGGTAATAATTGGAGAAGATGGGTATAAAGAGATTCATTATCAGAGTTATGATAATAAGTATATCATCAAGCATTATTATACTCATTCTAAAGAAACCCATACAACTAAATCCTATATTGAGAAAAATGGAGAAGAGCTTAATCCAAATGGAAATGTAAGGTCTTTTAAAGAAATCGTAAAGAATGAATTAGACATAGAAGAAGATTATTTAAAGCTAGTAAGATTAGGTAGTAATGTAACAAACTTCATTGACCATAAAACAACTGAGCGAAAAGCTTTTATGGGAAAGATTCTAGATGAAGTTGATATATACTTAAAATTCTATAAAAAAGTCAGTGAGAAGATGAGAAGTGTAAAATCTATCATTTCTCATCTAGTAGACAAAATTGAAAAACTCTCTATCTCTGATTTAGATGAATTAAAGAAAGAACAGGATGAATTAAAAGAAGAGATAGAAAAAGGAGAATCCTATATATCTCAATTAAATAATAAAATGAGTATTATCAATTATGAGATTGAAAAATATGATTCCCCGTCAGTATTGAAAGAAAAGCTAGATGAAAGTCTTAGAGAGCAAGCTAAGATTATTAAAGTATTATCTAAGAAGAGTGATGAATCTATTACATCACAAGATTGTACAGATAGAATTCAGGAACTGAAAACGGAACTAGCTGTATTTGAATCTAATCTATCTTCTTATATAGAGAAAAGAGAATATTCATTAAATAGATATGATAAACTGATAGCAGAGAAGGAAGATATTGAGAAAGAGTTATATAGAGTTGAAAACTCTTCTGAAGTAAAGGAATTAGAAGATGTAATTAAGAAATTAAAAGAGCAGATTGAATTGAGAAATAAGGAGAGTAGACTTACTGGGGTATCATATAACTATACAAAGAAAGACTTGGAAGAATTAATTGTCTTATTAGATAAGTGCAATGATATCTTGTATACTACATATGAGTTTGGAAAAGAACCAATTAAGAAAGCTATCTCATTTATTCTCTCTAAATCTAATATTCATGATTATGTCAAAAATAATTCTGATAAGATTAGTAGAAATAAACTTCAGGCTATGTGTGAAGCTGTATTTACACAATTAACTAAGAATAATAAGATTCCAAAACCAGACTGTAAAACTCCATATAAATGTGATGTCATGAAATTCTATGATGAAATTTATGACTTAGCAACTGAAGTTCCAGATACAGTCGTGGAAGATGAGACATTTGTCATGTATACTAAAATGGCAAACCAGAATATCAATACTATTTTAGACTATATCAAATCTAAAAAGTCTCTTCTTGATAAACTTCCCGATAATATAAAAAATCTATTTACTGTAAAGACTATCTTTGATAGAATAGAGAATTTAAAATCTCTATATGATAAAGAAGTCTTATATGATGAATTAAGTAGAGTAACAGAATATGAGCTTCAGGAAGCAGATTTAGCAAAGCTAGGAGAATTAAAAGATAAACTAAAATTAGTGAAATCTTCTATTGGTAATACTGAATACTTTAAAAATAGAATTCAAGATATTCAGAAAGAAATTGATGAAATACTAGAAGAGAATTCTTCTGTTACAGCGTCTATTAATACCACAACAAAATCAATCTCTGATTTGAAATTAAAGATTGAATCCCTGGAAGAATTAAAAGAGTCTATAGATAAAAAAGATAGTATTGATGCTGAGGTAGATGAATTAAATAAGTCTTATGTTATTCTAGGACAGAGATTATATGAAAAATCCTCTATTGACCAAGATATCTTTCAGTCTACCTATAAGCTAAATAAACTAAAGAAAGATTATAATGATAATGATTATAGAATCAAATCCTTTGAATCTTTTAATAAAGAACTTATTGGATACAATTCTACCTATGATGAAATGGAATTAGTAAAGAGGAGTCTTTCTTCTAAAGAAGGAATTCCTCTATTATATATTCAAGTATACTTAAAGAATATCCAAGAGATTACAAATGAACTCCTGGATATAATTTATGAAGGTGAATTATTCATTGAGGATTTTAATATTACAGCAGATGAATTTAAAATTCCTTATGTGACAAAAGAGACAAAGATTAAGGATGTTTGTTATGCATCACAAGGAGAAAGAAGTTTCATATCTCTTGCATTGTCATTCTCTCTAATTTATCAGTCTATATCTAGGTATAATATCTTATTACTGGATGAGATAGATAGTACACTGGATACAGTAAATAGAGAGAAATTTATTATGATCCTGGAGAAATACATAGATATGATTGATTGTGAACAAGTATTCCTTATTACGCACAATAACATGTTTAATATGTATCCAGTAGACATTATAGATACAAAAAATAAAGAAGACGATATTAATCGTCTTGCTAACTATATTAAGATAAAAATAAAATAAAAAAAGAGGGGTGCTTGTTTCAGCACCCCTCATGTAAAGCTCAGTGAGAGCGATAATACGCCTCCTCACTGAGCTCCCATATAGACGGGACCTCCTTTCGACGTTCCCACGAGAGTCGGGCTCTCTTGGACGGTGACAGATTCCACCAGTCCACTAGAGGCTCGCAGCTAGCCTCCATCATTTCCTCCCTTCCTGCAGGAGGGAGGATCGTAATGACCTCCTTAGTCTCGGGGTCTATGTACGTTTTGGTTTTCATTTGTCATTCCTCCGTTATTATAATATAAACACTGCTATAGTGCTTTTCTTCGTTCACTAATATATTACATAAGTGAATTTTGGAGGTTTACAGTGTTAAATGGCAATATTATAACGGAATACATTTCTTATGATAGTAAAGTAGAATATGATGCCTCTCTTTACCTTCTCAAATAATTTATATTTCTTTTTATATTCTCTGGATTCGTCTACAATCATAGATACCTTGTCATGAATATCATCATACTTATCGATGGTGTTATCGAACATGAATCTCTTCTTGTAATTCTTCATAACTTCATTAAGTTTGCTACGGTCTTTCTTGTCAATAAGAAGTGGTATAAAGTAAAAACATGTTGATGACATTATGATTGGTGCCCCACATACATATGCTCTGATATTTTGATCTTGCATCCTTAGTGGTAGGTTGGTCCCAATTCTATCTACTACATAAACAAATTCCTTCCATAAAAAGTTTCTTACAAAAATCACTTCACTCATATAAGTCTTCCTCCCTTAAATGTTTTTATATTTCAATAATATATCATTAAAAATCGGTTTATTGTTTATTTTTTTATATTGGTAGACACAATTAATTAGCTCAATAATATGCACCTGTAGCTCAGCTGGTAGAGCAGTGCACTTTTAATGCATTGGTCGTGGATTCGAGTTCCTCCAGGTGCACCAAATAATGTAGAAGAGAATCATTTTCGATTCTCTTCTACATTTTCCATGAATTTAGCAAATGCTTTCTTTGTTTCATTTGTATCTAATACAATAGAACGTGTGATAGAATCAAATACACAGTGTATCAGAGGAAATTCATTTAAATCTCTTACAATATTATCTATAGGAATCGTTCTTTGTACAGATATACTATCTAAGGCAATACTTTTATCTTTGGATATTAAAAGTTTTCCTAATATCTTCATAAGTACACGATAGTATTCGTATTCCATTACTTCAATTTTATTTTTCTTTTTTCTTTTCTTATATTCAAGAATAATGATTAGAGAAACAAGAAAAAGACATATGCATATCCATACAATAAATTTGGTATTCATATTCTCCTCCTCCTTTATATACAAAAGGTTGTGCCAAAATTACTTGGCACAACCTTTATTTATCTTAATTAGGTTTAACTCTACTAATTTTTTAACTAAATCACTGTTTAAATCAAATGGAATTTCCATTCTACCAAACCCTAAATGCATCTGCTCATATATACCAGTAAATTTTATGATTTCTAGATTGTCTTTAGATACAATACGGATTTCATCAAAATCTCTCTGATGATTTCCATTTCCAACTTCTAGCAATATTTTAACATGACATCCTATCTGTTTCAGGGAAACTTTTGCAGTTTCTTCAGACATGAAATTATGCTGTTTGAAGAAAGCTGCAATACAATCTTCCTTATAGGGGTCTGTATAATATGCTATGAAGTTTTTATTATTAATCGTATACATGGTTTAGAAATTCTTTGGATTAACTAAATTAATCGTACGTTTTTTATCAGAAATCTTAGAATACTGGTTATTTAATGTATAGTATTTAGAGCAGACTTCATCAATAGGATTTTTACGTTCTCTAAAAACTACAGGTTCCCGGAGTACGATATATCCATAATGATTATGGACTACCATACTATCCTCTAATGCCCAAGGGAGACCTGCGTTTGTTCTGACTCCATATACATAGAATCCTTTGGATTTTAGTTTTTCAGCATCTTTCAAATCTTTTTCAAGCTTTCCTTCCACTAAAAAACCTTTTTTCCCTTGGACTGTAACTTCTCGGACTCTTCGTATCATAATATTTATGTCTCGCATATGGAGTCACTCACCTTTCCTTTTTATATCACCACCCGATAGAATCTGTATATTCTTGGGTTAGTCTGTTTATAATTTTTTGTTTTTCATCGCTCGGTTTTCCGATATACGACAATTCTTTTGCTTTGAGTTCTTGAATTGTAAAGCGTTTAATTTTAGATAAATCAATTGTCACCATTGGACCAGAATTCTGGTCTTCTAGTGTGATGTTATATGGTCCACTGAAGTTACTTCCTTTTTTATAAAAATGTCCAATTCTGCAGCTTACCATTCTGGATTTATCATCATTTTTAATTCTGGTAACTGGATCAACATCAGAAATATAAACAAACGTACCATCCTTCAGGAGATAAATCTGTTGAGAATCATATCTTTCAAAATCGGTTTTCATTTCGTAGTCCTCCTATTTTTGATAAGAGTGGGAGAATATTACTCCTCCCACTCTTATTTGGATTATATCATATGCAAGAAGAAAGCTAGCTCATCACTAATCTTATCTTCATTGAATTCAATTTCCTTACCAAGAAGACTATCGTCTTCATAAACTACATATGTGAACGTCGTATTTATAACTTGGCTCATTAAAGAAAGTAAATAATCTGGACGAATGATGTTTAAATTATGATATTTATTAGTTTTTAAATCTCTAAAGATATCACTCTCATCTAACTTAGATACATATTTATTATTACGGATAAGTCTAGTATTAATTTTATCTTTTACATTCCCGGTTAATAGATAGGGAAGCTTAGTGTCTTCTGCGAATTCTTCATTACTGTTATATCCTGCTTGTAGTAAAAGCTTCTTCTTTAAAATCAAAAGGAGTATGATGTACTCTCTTCTATTAATCAAAGTTGTGCTACGACCGGAACCAAAGTACTTTCCCCAGTAAGAATATACAAGTTGTACTTGTAATGGGGAAGGATTATGGTTTCTAACGTAGTAATCAATTTCTTCATCGCTTATGTCGAAATCGTTATCCCTCATTATTCTCTCAAGTTCCATTTTAATATCTACTTCTGCAAATATAATTAAACCTTCATCCAATTTCTGAAGGTTCATCTCCATCTTATCCATACCAGACAGCCCATCCGCATTTTTTGCAGAAGTTACTTCGGTTAAATTTTTCGAGTATTGCTCTCGCAAAAAGTACATCAGTTGGTATTTTAAGCAATCATTTTCATGATTAGACTATATCTTCACTTATTATAAGTGCTCCCCACTTCGGTTTATTTCAACCTACATTTCGCTCTATAATTGAGCCTACTCGGTTATACTCATAGATGAGTATCCTTTCCCTAGTCGTTGAACCTTATACTTTTCACACACTATATCATTTGTCACGAATTTTGTGTTGCTCATTTATAAACCAAACCGCATTTCGTGTCATTCCAAGTATATCTCCAATATCCTTGAAACTTAGGTCTGAATTTTTGAGCATCTCAATTGCTTCTAATTTAACTTCCGGTGGATATAAAATATGTCGTTTTTTATGATTTGAAAAATCATATTTTTTAGAAATATGGGTCCACTGTTTTTTCGCCAATATAGTTTGAATTGTGGTTACCGATACAGCTGTCTTTTTCCATATTTCTCTATTACCGAGTTTATTTTCTTCCAATAACTTGCATACCATTTCAATTTGTTCGTTGGTATATTTTGAAACAGCGCTGTCTTCACCTTTCCTCATAAGATTCTCTTTATATGCATGAATCTTATTATCTGAGGATGTTGCCCACTCCAAGTTATCGACAGTATTCATAGATTTTCCAGAGAAAGTACCAATCTTGTGATTGACCTCTAAATCATTTTCAGTCAATCCCATTTTCCTGTATTTTTCAGGAATTTCTATGAATGTAGATGCAACTAATCTGTGTATATACCTCCAATATTTTTTATCATTGTGGTATAAACACACTACATTATATCCATTTTCGGTAACATGATTTTTCAAAATCACTGGTTTCTTTTTTCTGTTATGACTAATCACATAACCATATGGACTAATTAAATAGTCGCTACGTTCACCGTTTATGTAAATAGGTTTTGCCTTTTCAACTCCAGTAACCAGTGACTGTATAGATTTTACTTTTGATATTTTCTTTCCCATTTTACCGCCTTTGTGTTGTGTGTGAATATTAGTATATTGGCTGCTGATTGTATCTTAATGATAGTTCCCAGCAATTAAAGGAGTTTTGTGACAACCTGAGTTGATTGTCTTGTTGACTATATTACGTTTTAGACTATATCTTCAGTTATAATAACTGCCTCTCACTTCCAACTCGTTATGAGTCGTACTCTACTTGTTAATGTATTTATTAAATACATCCGTTGGATAGTCGTTGAACCTTTTCATTCTTATAATGAACTTGGCTGCTGATTGTATCTTAATGATAGTTTCCAGCAATTAAAGAGGTTTTGATTGAGCTCAACACGAACCCAATTACGTTTTCTTTGAACTTTTTAGTCTTCGGGTCATAGTGCTCATTGAACTTATACTTTACAATATTTTCTGATATTAAGACTTTCCTTAGAAACTGATTGATTACTGTGTATTCATCAACACCCAATATGTCTCTTTGGTCAAATATTGGGTTATTATGAGATTTACTCTCAAGAACTTTAGCTTTGCATTTCAGTTAAAACAGACTATATCTTCACCCTATTATGATAAGGGCTCCCCATTTCCACTATTATTTAGTGTACTCTACTCGATTCAGTATAAACTGTCTTTCGTTAGTCGTTGAACCTTTTCATTCTTATAATGAACTTGGCTGCGGATTGATTCATTCATAACCTTATTACTGTACCTTTGGAGTTACCCATTGCCACTTATATAAAGTTTAGTAGTTATGAATTGTGAATTCGTTCCCGCAATTAGAGGAGTTTTTAGTGTGCGCCTAAGCTAACGTACACGAACAGCTTATTGTAAAGCTGAACACCATCAGTAAATATGTCAAAAAGTCTTCTATAGAAGTTGTAGATTAAATCACTATCTTTTTCAATTTTGATATTATTTAAGAATACATAATGTAGCATGAGCGGGGATATACATTTCATACCGAATGATATTCTTAATAGAATCTTGATGTGCTTATTCGTAAACTCAAGACTTTCTAAATGTTTCTTTTCCTTGTTAATATATTTCTTAAACTCTTCAGATGATTCAATATCATCCAGGTAGTTATCTTCTACCAATTGGTTTATCTTTTGGATAATAGAATCTGAGAAAAATATCTCATAGATTAAATCAATCAATTCGTCAGGGTTATCAGCAGTAAATCTTTTCTGCTTATCAATAGTAAATTTAATTTTCAAATAGTTGGTTGCCATTTCATGCTCTGGATCATAGAACTTCATAAAGAAATTGATGTAGCGCACAATGACATCCAGTTGCTTCTCATAAGAACTCTTTTTAATATAAAATCTGTTATAATTTCCAAGTTTCGGTATACCAAAAATCCTATCAAAGTCTACATAAAATAACTTCCCATCAGAATGAACTAAGCAATCTTTTGGTTTAGGTTTCCACGTGACGATTTTGCTTTTTCTAATTTTTGGTGTTGTAACCATATCGTGCTGCTACCTCCTACAAGATTTGAGCCTAAACTCATATCATATTTATAATATATAACTTTATAAAAATATGACTTTTTACCTATGACCTTTCTTTGGTTTAGGCCTTATCACTTTAATGGAGCGATTCTTGGTAGACCTACCAGCTTTAATTATTTTGGTTTCAGCTGACGGATCCTTGAATGTACTCATTCTTGCTTCTTTCTTTTTTCGAATATCCAGACCAATTTGCTTGTTCTTTTCTAATTTTAATTCATCTTTTTTACTCAGGGCAGTATCTTTTGCAATCTCTTCACGGATACCTTGTTCGAGTTTAGAGATGTCTCTATCCAGATTGACATATTCGAAAGACTGAATATCTTTAAAGAAATTCTCTGTTGTTTTACGTTTAAAGATTTTAAAGTTAAGCTTTCCTAAGATAACCATTCGATTATCTTGTAGATATCTACAAGCATAATAGATCGTTGAGTCATAGTAGAGCTTATAATCTTTATTCGCTTTATCAGGGAGAATCTCTAATGCACCTGGAGTAAATTTATCTGTAAGAGTCTCAATCAGATATCCTTCGATTCTATAAAGAGTTGCATATTGATATACAAAGCCAGGACTATTCGAGAAAAATTGCACATAGTAATTTCTCAGATTCAGCTCTTTTTCAACATCACTATTTGTTGTGAAGAACTGAACTACCACATCATAGTAGACAGTCGTTCCCTTCTGAGATTCAGAAGGGACTTTTAAATGAATAAAATAGTTCTTATCAATTTCCAGTGTAGCTTCTACACGGATTTTATTATTTCTTTTATACTTTTGATATCTGTCTTCATATTGAAGACGTTTTTGATTATCTGGATTCCCAAAAGGGCTTTCAATAAATTCTTTTAAAGTTTGGTGTGATATTTTAAGTTGTTCCATATTTAAATATTTCACCTTCCTTTAAATTGATTTTATTGCAGTACAATCTGGTTACCCGTGATTAGTAATGCAAGCAAATCAATTGTAGCTTGGAGAATCTCCTTATCTGTTTCTGCACTATTGATAACAGAGTCAGAAAAATCACCAGTGGTTAAATCGAATACTTTTTGTTCCATAAGAGATTTGTAAATAATTAAATCATAACAAGTGCTACATAAGTTATTTGTAAATATCTTATTAAACTCTTCCTCAGTGAAAGAGTTGTAATAACCAGACTTCTCTTCGAATTCTTCTACGAAATTATCATAGACATTCTTAATCTCTTCATCATTCACAGGATAATCTTCAAAGTCAATTGTGAAGTCATCAAATACATTAGAGAGAACTGCGCGATAGACATCTGTAAATCCCTGATAGAGAATAGATAGAAGAGCTTTATCAATCTCATCCTCAGCATTATCTAAGAAGTTTGTAATAATACCAATGAGAGAAAGATTACAACCAAGAACGATACCATTATTATACGCAGAGGCGGCTGCCTTTACAGCATCGTCTACGGTATCTTTCAGATAACCTTGAGATAGCTCACTACTTGCACCAACTTCAATGAGACCAGTATTCAGTCTGAGAGAATATAATCTTTTCTGTTTTGCTACGAGTTCAAAACTGAAAGAACCAATCGTCTCACACTTTTTTCTGATTGCATTATATTCATCGGTTGCAATAGCTAGATAGTTCTTATAGATTTCTTCATCATAGTAGAATCCAGAGAATGTAGACTGGTTTAAACCAATGTCAGCTTCATCGCAATAACCAACACGAATGCACTCATTCTTCCACTCTTCACCAAAGATATCTTGTAAGTCTTTCTTATAATTTGCTAATGCGAGGTGTCCCTCGGAGACCTTCACTGCAACAGAAATATCAGGGATTTCTCTGTTGTCAATATCAAAATATTCATAGATAGTATTCCCAGTATTTCCAGACTTATCAATCTTCTCGATAATGTCAGTTTCCATGGAGGAAGAAATGAGAGTCGTATGAAGAAGCATAGCTAAATCATCCAGTAGGATTTTATTATCACCAGTGGCTTTCTTACAGACAGTTAGAACTAGATTAATATCCTTCGTCTTATTGTATTCCTTTGTTAGCTCACTGCGAATCACTCCATTTAGTGCAGTCTCATCATAATATGGAGCAATACAGACTAGCTTTCTTCCACGAGAACGACAGCTCTCGTTTAGTGGAGATACAATCTTCTGATAGGTATCCTTAGTTACTCTATGGTCAAACATGATAACATCTGCGCCATTAATGAAAGCAGTCTTATTATCATTATTGATATAGAGCTTATCAGTAAGACTTACATCAATCTTGTATCCTCTTACAATGGAGGATTTCATTGTACCATCCTTAGAGATTCCGCAGGAGATTGCAGGATACATGAGCTGGCCATATAGGTCAGAAATCATATTTGTAATCTCTTCATTATTATTAGAGGAGATAGATACAACCTTCTTGATATTCTCTTTCAGAACATCAGGGTCATCACTTCGAATAGAGACAGAAGAATCATCAATTCCTTTCAGAATCTTTTCTTTCCAGATATCAAGTCTTTTTAGAATTTCTCTTGGAAGAATGTGATGTTTCTTAAAGAAATCCCTATTATTCATATAACTATTGTAAATACTCTCGGTTGCAATGACTGCAGTCGTAGTACCATCACCAACTGTGAAGTTCATCCGACTACAAACACTCATAACCATATCAGAGATAATCTGGTCTAGTTTTACATCCCAGCCGATATTCTTCATAATGTTAAAACCATCTTTTGTGTTATAATAGCTAGGATATACAGAAACGAATGTACCAGCTCCACCAGGACCAAAACTCCTCTTCAGGGTGTCATGTAGAATAGAAAATACTTCTTGAATACGCTGATTGAAAGTCTCTTTATCAATTACATTAATATGGGGTGGATCAGATAATTGACTCTCGATATAAGTCTTGGATACTTCGTCTTTTTTAAATTCCATTGTTACATTACTCCTTTGGTTTAGCAAATGTACATGCTCTCATGTATGTTAGTTTAAATGGATACTCTTTATATAATGCCTCTAAATCAATTTTAAATTCATCCATATTTTTCTTATTATATCTATAATCTATAGGAAGTGTAATTGATGAGAATTGTAGATAATTCTTTTCTTTCATTTTATTAATTAAATCTATATTAGAAAGAAAATAAGTAGAATTTTCTTTCGTCATATCAAGAATTTCATCAAAATTATCCATGAAGTTAAATTTTTCATCTAATTTATCTTCCAAATCAGCCTTAGCAAAATCATTATGATGAGGGAAATATATAATAATCTCTCCAGCAATTCCTTGACGCTTCATAACTTTTAAAGCACCGCCAAGTGGAAGAAGAACTGCTTTTTTATAGAAATACTCAGATAATCCTATCTGGTCTTCTAATAGTTTATTTAAACTCTCCTCACTAATTTGATCTGGATATCTATTTAGGTCAATGAAAAAATTTTGATGCTTTCTATTCCTATACCACTCATATAAACCATCATCAGATAAGAAATCAATTTCGTCAATATTCATGATTTCATTTATTTTAGGATTTTTTCTTATCTGGTCTAATAAAAGTAAGTACGGGCTTTTAATTAAATCAATATACTCAACCACAATATAATCGGCATTATAAAAAATTGTATTTTCCACGAATCAACGACACTCCTTTCTATAATAGAGTGAATACTGGATGTGATAAACTTCACATCCAGTATTCTTTTTTGTTTATTTAGAATGGGAGTCCGCCATCCATATTAAAGTCATTTACTGGAGCAGAATAATTTGAAGAGGTGTTATTGTTATTATTTGAGAAATTATTATTGTTATTACTCCGATTTCCAGTATTCGTCTTACTATCCATATCTACGTTAATAGAATGTGCAGCGGCACCAGAAATATCTGTAATATTCTTAATTTTCTCATAGAAAAACATAAACTCAGCATCTACAGAATCATCTGTCCCAGTTCCCGTTTCGGGATCGTAGTTATCTATCGTGTCAACTTTAGAGAACTTATACGAATAGACCCCATCTTTTGGAGCTTTCCCATCCTGGCCAATGTTAGTATAGACTGTGAGATAAAGAGACGGAACATCATTATCATCGTTCTTATATTCGACAAAAATAGCGGAACCTTTATTTCCAACATGTAATCCAGTATTAACAGGATTATCAAGTTTCTTATCTTTCTTTACCTGTTGAATAGCAGGGAAGATAACTTCTTCAATCTTTGCAGCTAGTGCAGCACACTTATCTGTAGATAATGCAGTGCTAGCACGTCTTGAATAATCGTATTGTCTCATTCCTTCGGCGTTGACACTCTGCAGCGGATTCACTTTAATCGAGATATTTTCATTCCAATACGCTAATTGTAAACAAGCTGTTTCACCGTACAGAGTTCTAATTTTTGTGTTCACGTTCTTGTTGTTACTATTATTTCCGGAATTGTTAAACATAGTAAGTTACCCCCTAAAAATAAATTCGTTAAGAAACTGTAATCCGATTTATTTCTTTTTATACTTCTTGAGAATCTTATTTCGAATCTTAGATTCTATCTCAGCAATAAAATCGGAATCTATCATTTCTTTGTATGCATTCACGAAATTGCCAACGATCTCAAATCTATCATATGCTCCAGATACAAATTGTGTCTCTAAACAATTCTCGTCATCACAGTTTTCAAAAAAGTCATCGACCGAAATTTCTTCAGCCATAATATCTTCAATAATACTATGAAGATTGGAAAGAATATATACATCAATCGGATCTGTAACTTCACGCTTGAAGGATAGTGATGTTACATCCTTTCTTCTATCTTCATCAATCTCATAGGATTCTCTATTCTTATTAATATAATTCATCATGAGACAAGTAAAATTCTTCTTGATATTCATGATGAAAAATCTATATGTGTAGTGAATTAAATCATCTTGTTGCTCTTCGCCAAAATCACTAAAGTTTGGAATTCCAATATTCAGGTAGTTTTTAAACATGACCTGTAGGAAATTATAAAATTCATCACGGAGGTCAACAATATCCTCCATTTCTTCATCTTCATATACGTTTACATTATCTTTACACCATTGATATCTTGCAATAAATGGCGTAATGTGATCCTTCTTTCTATACTCTAGGGGATCTTCAAATTGTGCTTTAATATTTTCTTTTAGAAGGTTAATAGACACTTCAGATAGAAATTGATCAGACTCGATTTCATTTGGTCGATAATCATATTCATTCATGTTCATTGCGAGTTCTCCTTTTCTTATTATTCTTCCAGTTTCTATAATGTAAAGATGAGTATGGAAAAATGACCATACTCATCTTCACCCATTAAAATCTAACTACATTTGAAAATTTTTTAGTCTTTCTATTTACAGATTTAATTTGTTTACCAACTTCAGGACAGTTTATACCAAAAACATCCAAAACGCCTTTAAACTGGCTAATGATGTTATTAATTACTGTGTTGTAGTCAATATAAGGTTGACACCATTCTGGAATTCTAGAATTACTTGGAATGGCTATTACTTGTAAACCCTTACTAGCAATTTCTTTAATTGGTGAACCAAAAATTTCTTGCATGATGGTGTTATAAATTCTGGTATCCACATTTCTCAAATCTTCTATATCCTCTGGGGAGAATATATTCAATTTCAATATACTCACCTTAGAGGGGAAGGAGATTTGATTATCAGGGTAAATAAGATTCCATGCAATGGAACCTCTTACACCCTGCTGTGAATATGGGTCTTTATACGCACTTAAGTCTTTTGCATTACCAAGAGGTAAATAAGTTCTTTCACCTTCTTGGATAGAATGTCTAATCTTGTTTTCAAACTCTCTTAAATCATATAATATTCCAGAGATATTTGGTACATCGCTTTCCAGTATATGTTTTTTCACTATCCCATCAAAAATTGACTTAGCTTCTTCAGAAGTAGTGGCTTTTCTGAATTCAAACCCTTTAACGTCTGATTTGTATGGGTTCATTAAATTCCCTTCTCTTAATTTTATAGAAGAGATATACCGTTTCTTTTTCTTACCAATTATCAGATGGTCGAAGTAAACATTTTTTGTTATTCTTCATATTTCTATGAAGATCAGACTATATCTTCACTCTATAATAGAGGCTCCTCATTTCCATACATATGTACTCTACTCGATTCACTATAACTAGTGTCTTTTGATAGTCGTTGAACCTTTATACTATAATAGTATACTTGGCTGCTGATTGTGTTACGATAACAGTTTCCAGCAATTAAAGGAGTTTTATATGAGCTTATACTTAACTCATTTTTCATTCCAAATCTTCCACGGAATTCTTCTGGAATATTGGAATGCTTACCATACTGATCGAGAATATCTGATACGGCTGATGTAATAAAATATGTAAGGGTATTAATAATGATGAACTTATTGTGTTCATCATCTCTTCCATACATACCTTGGAGGACTTCATTTCTACAGAAATCCACCCATTGGTCTAAAGCCAATATATTACTATCTGTATCTACAATACAGACAGTCTTTCTCTGGAAATATTTTAATCTATGGATTCTATCAAAACTCATATATGGCATGTATACATATGTCATATAGTATTTATTTAGTTTCTCTAGAATCTCCTTAATAGTATCTGGTGGAGAGTTTGGATCCATAAAGTATTGGTTATTTACAAAATTATTATAAGCCTTTACTTTCTTATTATCTGGTGTGCTACTAAACTTATCATAAAACTCAGATGGAATTTCATCTGCAGTCTTAATATAATCCAAATTTCTTACAGATGAGAATAACTCATCATATAGTTTTAAAATGTTTTTGTGTCTTCTGGTAAATTCAATGATATTATTTTTATAAAATATTTTAGCTCTATCATCATCTGATAGATTAATAATATAACCCATGAGTAATCTCTCATATGAATCATCATATACGTCATCATAAAACATTCCTTTGACTCTGAGGAATACATCCTCAGCACTGACAGGAATAATCCACTTTTTAATCTCATAATCCTGAGAAATAACAGAATTCATATAAAAGAAACACTCATTAATATCGATGAATTTATAGTTATCTACTAAGAATGCTTCAAAGAAAGTTTCTGTCGTACTAATGACAGATTGTGCTGTTCCAGTCGTTGACGGGCCTGACCACTTACTGAAGAATGCCGACTTTGGCATTCCACTGGCACCATAATCATATCTATTAGACTATATCTTCACCCTATAATAGGGGCTCCCCATTTCCACTTCATGAGTGTACTCTACTCGATTTACCATATAGGTATCTTTCGTTAGTCGTTGAACCTTTGTATTATAATAATACACTTGGCTGCTGATTGTATTGTAATAATAGTTTCCAGCAATTAAAGGAGTTTTTAATGTATATTACTATACATTCTCCCATTATGGTTTAGGAGTTACAAAGTATCTTCTGATTCTGCTGACCTCTATCCAAATCTTTATATACATCGGATTCAGGGTCATCTATTGCAAACATCTTTTTCTTTAAAGCTTTTCTTTCTTTTAAGAAGCCATCCAGCATTGCTGCGATTGGATTAATAGCTTCATGTTGATTTTTATAAAAAGTTCCATTACCTGCAATTAATGGTTTTCTATCTATAACCCAATCTAGTACAGATAATAGATTTGTATCTCTAGTTTCTCCAGTAAAGTTGTTATCGAGAACTACTTCTGGAAGTTGCATTTTTTCTTTTATCTCTTCATTTAAAACTTCATCAATTATATCTTTATCTAAATCAGGGTTTATGTGTAATAAAGATTCTTCCATTTGTTTTTTCCATAGATCTATGAAACCGCTTGTTTCTATAGCAACATCTAAATCTACGGTCTTTTTACTCATTATATCACCCTTTCATTTTTAAAATTAATAAAACGTAAATCTCTAAATAATGTTTAAATTCTGTAAGTAAAACATTACAATAAATAATAATTACAGAGTCTATTCGAGTAAAATGTAATTAAAATATAATTTCTGTACAGAAAGGGTGTTATAACATGAGTTTTGAAGAGCTAATGAAAAATCCAATTCCTGCCGAGCTGTGTAGGGATGCTAATATCAATGAAGGCGTAGATTGCGGTACTGAATGTGGAGATGAGCCAGTTGTTCCTGGTGTTGATCCTGAGAAGGTTCCTTCTCCAACTCCGGTTGAGCCTGTACCCCCTGTAATTGATCCTGCTCCTGAAGCTGATGCTCCTGTCGAGCCTAAGGATGCTGAACTGACTCCTGATGAGTCTAAGAGAGTAGACGATGTCATTAACACTGTAGCAACTCCTATTCTACTGAATAGCGAGCTGGATGAGTGCGATATGAAGGAATTTGTTGAAGGACTGGACATTGACATTGCTGTTGCTGAAGGTTTCCTGACTGAGCGTACAATCGTTCGCTTCGACAAGAATGCTAAGAGGGCACAGCTGTTCGAAGTTGCTGTCCGCGCTGTTGCACGTGAGAAGAAGGATCCTCTGTATCGTAAGCTGGAGTGGCTGGAGAAGATGAAGAGAATCATCGAGGCTAAGCTTCGTAAGAAGTATGAGTCTCCTGCCCGTAAGAAGGTTCTGGGTTACATCGATCGTGCTAAGAAGAGTAAGTCTGGTATTCTTTCCAAGATTGCTCATAAGCTGTCTGGAAAGTAACCTATATTAGCCGGTTCATTCGTTTTCCTCATTTTTTGTATTTGTGTGATATAGGACGGTAGTTTTGTGCTACCGTCCTATATTACCCTTTGTTTAAAATTATATACTATATTTTTATAGTCTTTGAGACATTATTTTTAATTCCAAGGGAGGATTTACGAATGGAATACGATAAGAAATTAATGAAGGCTATGGCAGATAATCTTGAGAATTATCTTAATATCATCGATAGCTATGTCATCATTGAAGGAATCACAAAAGATGAATATGATGATGCAGTAAAAACTGTAAAAAAGTTGATTAAGAAGTTAAGAAAAGGAAAGGGAGATGATGTTTTCGATAAGGAGAGGTATCGTGAGCTGATGAATTCCGGAAGGTTGGATATATGAAACTAGATGATGTGAAAGTATGGCTATTCTTTCTAGTAAACGAAAGAACTCCATATGCATTTACAGTAAACAAGGAATACAAAAGTCGATTTCTCCAAGAAAGAAATTCAGACTGTTTCAATGTACGGAAAATTGAAATGGACGAACTTGAGTTTTCGATGTTTGTAAATATCCATCGGTCAATCATGCTTTCTGAGATGCCTCTCAATACATCTTTAACTGAATATGTGAATATTCTAATGACCCCACGTGAATATGCTAGATTGCATTTAGAAGCATCCAATATGGATTCTGAAATAGAGAGAATCCAAAAAGACTTTTCTAAACTTAAATTAAAGAGTAAGTATTCTGATTCCATAAATTATCTATCCACAGTTGAATGTATGAAGATTGAAGAGAATGGAGAGAAATGTAGCTTGAGTACAATTAATCTCTTATTCCTCTTTAGAATATTATTCAAAAACACATTTGAACGGAGTGATGATGAACCGTGAAAAGAAACATTTTAAAGTATCTAGATGTATTTTTGACGATTGGCCAAAATACTGCAGTTATCACTCATGTGTCTGTCAATAATGGTAATTGGCAGACATATGTAGGAACAGAGATTGGAAATCTGAAAGAAGATATTTTAGAAAAATTATATATTCAGCAGATTACCACTCAGATGTCATATGAGAATGGCGGAGTATTTCCTGTCCTAGTTATCTATGCATCTGATAAGGTAGAGCTAATTGAATTTAAATTTCCATTCGGAATGAAAAATAATAAAGAAAAAGATGATGATGAAGAAGATTAAAAAATCAAAATAAGAGGGTGGATGGTTTTCACCACCCTCTTATTGGTATAAAGGAGTCATGTATAATGGAAATTATCTCAAAAGGAGAAGATATCGTTTATAGTACAGAGATTTCTAATTTTTTGAGTTTTTTGAAACATGCAACTCGCACAAATAGTGCCGCTAGAGATGATTGGAAGGATTGTGACAATCTGACACAAGATATCTTGCACACCTTGGAATTAAGCAATGCAAATGCTGCTCAAAAAAGTAAACTCGCTTCATTATTAACGAAAACGAGAAAAAGACGAAGAGTTGATAAGAATATTGTAGATATTACGAACCCAATTTCAAATTGGTATAAACAGAATAAATCTGCAGTAAAGTCTTTAGAGGACTTACTAGGTACTGTCAGAAAGATTGAAAAAGAAGTAAATTCCATGCACACCTACATATACAAGACAGATGAAGTGAAGAGTATTATTTGCAAGGAGTGTGAGGTGAATGAAAACCAATCTGGAGAAGGTTGACCTACACGGTGCTGTTATTGGTGATGGAGAATGGTGGAGATACACGGAAACGTGTGATTTATGCCATAGGAAATATGATATATTTTCTCTTATCCATTCTAAAAAACCTGATTTGAGAGAAATTGATCTCTGTGAAGCTTGTTTAAGAAAACTTGTATCTCATGATATCACTGGAAAGAAAGCAAAAGATACATTTGAACTTGAACTAGATGGAAAACGACTGACTGTATTTAGAAATATAGATGGAAGATTTCTTAAACCTGGTATGATGTATGTTGCAAAGAGGAATACAGATTACCAGCTTGGAAAATGTTTTTTTATTTCCGAAGAGGATGGGGTTGTCGTTCCAGATCCTCCATATTCTATGTATTTTTATAATGTGGATGAATGCAGAGTAGTCAAAAAATGCGAGAGCATCTAAGTTATATATTATACCCATATACCAACTAAGGAGGAATTATACCATGGCAGAATTAGTAGTAATGAGAACACGAGGAACTGAAAAAGAGATTTTATCCAGTGATGAAAACATCATTCAGATTTTTCTCATCTCTCGATTCAATGCTCCTGCAGAGCGTGAGTGTGGTGACTTTTTAATCAATAGCGATTTTCCAAATAAATTCGCACTGATTGTGAAAGAGAGCACGAACGGTAAAACTATCTCAGAAGCTCTGAGGGTATCTGTTCTGACACTCATTAAACATCTTCTGGAAGAAAGTAAACCGATTAGCACTATTCTCATCAATCGTTTTCAGTTTACTGGGAAAGCTGATGAATATGCATTCATTAACACATTAAGAGAATTTCTCATGACGTATTTCGGAGAAATTCTGAAGGACCCTGTGAATCTTATTATTTGTGATTACAAAGATTAATTGTACACCGGAGGTATTTTATGGAGCATCGGAATTTTCCACTCTATCTACCTTTTAGAGGAGATAGGACATATTCTATACTTGGGTATATTGGACAAGTCGATACCTACATTGATAACAAAGGGTACATTGATGAGCCTACTGGTAAGATTTATATTTGCTCAAAAGATAAACCACCAGTACACGATGATACACCTGTAATTTATGTAAAAGATGATGGAACGTATACTTTAAAAGATGTGAATGCTCCGCAAGTTGCAGAAGTATTTAGAGATGCATACCTATATGATTTATCTATGCCTACTATTCTAAATACGACCAAAGAGCATGAAGTATTGTATAATGCTGAGGCTCTTGCAGACATGAATGCTGCAACGACAGTTTTTATTCCCACAATAAATGAAACTGATGACCCACTCAAGAAGATTGTGAAACAACTCATTATATCTAAGAAAATTGATATTAATAGACTGAAGCATAAGCTTCCTGAGAAATATGGGCTAACGAATATGAAATCTGCTTTAATCGGAAAGACAAAGATGAGTATTAATAATTTCAATATGTGGTTTGAACTTCTTGGAGCCACATATGAAATTACAGTAACCGATAATGGTACTGATACTCAAAATCCGTTAATTGGACAGATTCGATATTCTTCTGACACTAATAGACTTGTTGAGGAATGAAAAATAAAGAGAGATGCAATATGTATCTCTCTTTATTTTTTGTTTCTTAATTAAAATATATATTATATAAGAAAAAGAAAGGAAATGTGTTAGAATGGATTTCTTTAAAATAATTTCAAAAGATGTTCTTGACTATTGGAATAAAATTAGTTTTAAACTCAGTGACGATGATTTAATCAAAGGAATATGGAGTTGTTATTTCATTCCGAAGGAGGAGAGATTGAATGAAATTCAAAGAATTCATGATGATAAAGAAAATGCATGTGCAGAATATATTATAAATAATGGAATCTTATTACCAGAAGATTCTTTCATCACGTTTCCACATCCATTTAAGGTAGGTGACCATGTAAAATATACCCGTGAGTTACAGAAATATTATAACAGAGATATTTATAAGTATCCTGCACTGGTATTAAATACATCAGATCAATTAATCAAGAATTGTAAATGTGTCTGTTGTGAATTTGTGGATGACCATATTTCAGAAGAATGGGTATCACCATTATTTATAGAATATGCAACAGAGCAAGAGAATAAAGAAGCAAATAACAAATTGACAGATATTCTGAATTCTATACAGAATAAAATATTTGGAGGGAAGAATGATGACTGGAATCGATTGTATATAAATTCTGAGTAACGAATGGGATTAAAAATATGATTGGGGAGAAAATACTATGAAACTGGATCTTGATAGTTATACAGCAAAAACAAAGGAACAAAAACCAAAAGGAAAGTTTATCAATAGAGAACTTTCATGGTTGGAGTTTAATAAACGGGTTTTATATTGTGCGAATAACAAAGAGGTGCCATTAAATGAGAGACTGAAATTCTTAGGAATAACTTGTAATAATCTGGATGAGTTCATTGCAGTAAGATATGCAGGAGCACTCCAAGATAAGAATGAACCAGTAAAGAAAATACTGAGGGGAATTAAAGATAGTTTAAGACTTCAGTATGCGACATATTCTTCATTGAAAGAAGAATTAAAAAAGAATGGTGTGGAGATATGTAGAGTAAAGAATTTAAATAAGAAAGAATATGAGAAACTGAGTGTGTTCTTTCGGAGAGAAATATTTCCATTACTCACTCCGATATTTATCGGTGCAACAAATGAGCTTCCGAATTTCTATTCTGGACAAAATTGTATTGTGGTAACTGTAAAACAGGGAAATGTTGAAAATCTTGTGATTGTACCAATTGATAGAAATCTGAATGAAATGATTATCATTGGTAAGAAAGTAATCATGATTGAAGATGTAATTCTGCAATTCCTTGGAGAGTTATTCATCAATAAGGAAATCGTTTCATCTGGGTATTTTAGAGTGATTAAGGATGCAAGTGTAATTTTGGATCATGACCAATCTAAATTCTTATTGGATAGAATGATTGATACGATTGAGAAAAGAGATATGGCAAATCCAGTATTCTTAATCATATCTGAAGATACTCCGAAACGACTTCAAAAGATTTTGTCATCTGTATTTGATATTGATTCTGATAATATTTATTCGGATGCAAAGATTCTTGATTATACAAGATTCATGGATCAGGTTTTGTTACCAGAAGATAAATATTCGTATAAGAGTTTTGAACCATCTCATTATGAAGTTGTGGAAGAGACACATTCATTATTCAATATATTGAAGAAAGAAGATATTCTTCTACATCATCCATATGATTCATATGACACAGTTGTAAAATTCATCGAGCATGCTGCGATAGATTCTAATGTATTATCAATCAAGCAGACATTATATAGAGTTTCTTCAGAGAATTCTCCGATTGTAAATGCATTGTGTATGGCAGCAAAAAGAGGAAAAAGTGTTACAGTTCTTATTGAGATTAAAGCACGATTCGATGAGCAGAGAAATATCTCATTGATAGAAAAATTAAAGAAAGCTGGAGTAAATGTAGTTCTTGGTATGGAATATTTAAAGACGCATGGAAAGATGTGTATTGTAGTGAGAAGAGAAAAAGGAAAAGTCGTTATATATTCTCATATAGGTACAGGAAATTATAATGAGAAAACAGCAAAGGCATATACCGATATTTCATATTTCACCGCAAAACAAAAGGTAGGCTCTGACTTACTTCATATCTTTAATATTCTATCAGGAATGTCAACTCCAGATGAAAATTTGCAGAAAGTTTTCTATGCTCCGGTAAGTTTAAGAAGGAAACTGATTCGAAATATTAATAGAGAGATTGAGCATGCTAAGAATGGTAAGAAAGCAGAAATATTCCTTAAGTTAAATTCAATTAATGATGAAGAGATGATAAATAAACTATATGAAGCCGCTAGTAAGGGTGTTGAAGTTTATATTATCTCAAGAGGAATCTGTTCAATCGTACCAACGAAGAATCTTTATGTGAAATCTATTGTAGGAAGATTCTTAGAGCATTCAAGAATCTATTATTTTAGAAATGGTGGAGCAACGGAGTATTATATTTCATCTGCAGATTTATTGACAAGAAATTTGGATAGACGTGTAGAGATTCTGATTCGTGTAAATGATAATCAGGCAGTAAAGAAACTGAAACAGATTATTTCTGTATTTAAGATGGATACAAAGAATTCTTTTGTGATGGATGAAAAAGGTCATTATAAAAGAATTGGTGGAGATTTTAATTGTCATCAGTGGTTTATTGATAATACAGAAAGTAAACTGAAGATGAAGATTCTTAAGAAGAATAAGAAATAAAAAAGAAAAAATAAGATTCCATGAAAATGTGGAATCTTATTTTTTATCACGCATGAAACAAAAAGTTAATGCAAGTAGTTACAGCGTACCCGTTGCAACGGTTTTATCGTAATCTTGGATCATCTCAGCCCAAGTTCTAGTAATGGGTAACTCCTTGTCTCCATTGAAAGCCTTGTATGCGGCTAACAGGAGAGCATTCCTGAGATACCACTCAGAGTTTTTGTCTACCATGACGTAAGGATTCACCTCCTTATTTTGGACTACTTGTATTTTAAGAGATACTAGGACCGCAATTCCTAGTGTCTCTCTTATTTTCTAATATAATATATCAATAGAAATAGATACAAATATTAGAAAATACATAAACTTAAATTAATCGGAGGTGATCGAATGAACAACCACGATTTTAAATTACAAGTGATAAACGAATTAAAAAACAGAGATGTTTTTCTTCAGCAAGTATCTAAAGTAGAAATAAGAACGAGATGTCCATTCTGTGGAGATTCTTCAAAGAATATAAATACTGGGCATTTTTATATTAGAATTAATCCAGATGATAATTTTCCTATTGTGTATAATTGCTTTAAATGCCCAGCACAAGGAATTATGACATATGATGATTTAGAAGCATTAGGTATTGCAGGATCTGAATTTAAAGAGAATATGCAAAATCTGAATAGAACTTCTGATAAGATAACAGCAAACTCTGTTACAGTAGAAGATAAATATTTTGAATATAAATTACCAGATAATTATAATAGAGATAAAATTCGTTATATAGAAAATAGATTAGGTTTATCTTTCTCTGATGAAGAATTGAAGAAAATGAAAGTAATCACGTCATTGAAAGAGTTCCTATTTTTGAATGATATTGATAGTGTCACATGTAAGCCAGGAATGGCTAGAATGGTAGAAAGAAATTACATAGGATTTCTTTCCACAAATAATTCTCATATCTTGTTTAGAGATATTACAGATTCTTCTGAGATCCGTTGGTATAAATACCCAATCACAAAAGAATCGATTGGACAGAAAATTTTTTATTCAATTTCATCTGAAGTGGATTTATATTCTTCAGATGAAATTATTATTAACTTATCTGAGGGAGTCATGGATTGTATCTCAATATGCAATAATTTGGGGTATAACTCTGACAATATCTTAAATATCGCCGTATGTGGAAAGTATTATAACTCAATTATAAAGCATTTATTTGGTATGGGCTTTGTAGGCTCAAATATTACGATAAATATATTTGCAGATAATGACCACACAAAAGATACTTCTATTGAATATTATAGAAGTATCTTAAAAAATTACTCTTATCTAGTTGATAAGATGACAGTAAATTATAATCTCAAAGACAAAGATTGTGGGGTCAGACGAGAAAATATCGTTTTACAAACATTCCGAATTTGAATGGAGGTAATTATATGAAATTAACAGAATCTATTCTATATAATAACCCATGCTATAAAGCTGGACGTAAACTGAGACCTGTTAAGGGTTTAATGCTCCACTCCGTCGGCGTAGCTCAACCAAATGCGAGTGTATTCATTAATATGTGGAATAAATCTTCCTATAGTCGTGCTTGTGTCCATGGTTTCATTGACGCAAATACTGGTGAAGTATTCCAGACTCTTCCATGGGATCACCGTGGCTGGCACTGTGCTTCTGGTAGTAAGGGTAGTGCAAATAATACTCACATTGGTGTTGAAATGTGTGAGCCCAGTTCCATTAAATATGTAGGCGGTGCTACTGTTAAAGTAACTGATATGGCTCATGCTAAAGCTTGTGTAGCTAGAACTTATAAATCTGCAGTTGAACTCTTTGCATATCTGTGCAAGAAGTTTAATCTGAACCCTCTGGGTGATGGTGTTATTCTGAGTCATAAAGAAGGACATGCTAGAGGTGTTGCATCTAACCACGGTGACCCAGAGCATCTGTGGACTCAACTTGGTACCGGTTACACAATGAATGGTTTCCGTAAAGATGTAGCTGCTGCTATGAATGGTGTAATTCCTGCAGATCCAAAGCCTGTTACAGTCAGTGCTCTAAATGGTACTGCAATTATCACCTATGATGGCAATGTGAATGTCAGAAATACACCTGATTATAGTGCACCTGCAGTTACTACTTATGGTAAGGGTACTAAATCTACAGTAGTTGGAATCACAAGTGATAAGGAATTTTATAAACTTTCCAATGGTATGTTCCTGACTACAAATAAAAAATATGTGGCTTTCAGTGAAGAAGAAGTAGTTAAGCCAAGAGAAAAGGAGGAAGTAGAAGTGAGGTACAATAAGATTGCAGAGCTTCCCGATTATGCTAAAGCAACTATTACCAAGCTTGTTGACCGTAAAGTGGTCAATGGTACTGGTACGGGTAAAGTAGATGAAAGCGGTCGTCCAGCCGACCTTGATCTGTCTCTGGATATGGTGAGAACATTTGTTGTTCTTGATAAGGCTGGCCTATTTGATAAGTAATATAAAAGAGAGTACAAGGAATTTCCTTGTACTCTCTATTTTTATGCTTTATCGGCACCTACCGCAGCTTGCACAATAGGTCCAACATGTTGGGCAACATTTTTTGGTAATTTATCAGTTGCTTTTTTAGCAATATCAGAAACATGCTTCATTGCTTCTGGAGATGCTTTAACATTCTTAACGACAGCATCTCCGCCTTTCTTTACTGCGATACCGATAGCAACGCCTGTAAGAATAGATTTCAGGTTAGAATGCATAAACTTAGTATGATTGTGTAAGAATTTACGAACTCTAGTCCCAATTGCATTGGACATCCTTTGAATGATGTTTAACTTGATTGGAACATCGCAACCTTTAGCATCCTTCTTAAAAGTATTGAGAATTTCCTTACAGCCTTTCTCGACTGCAGCATAATCTACCTTAATATTGTTGAGTTGCTTCTCATTAAATCTGATGGCATCTTCTGCAGCCATCTTAATAATCTTATCGTTTTTTTGTAAGAATTCAGAATCGTACTTGTGGTTTAATTCATCCATCTTATGAATAATCTCATTTGCTTCAATGACATGTAGATTATTTTTAGTACCAGGCTTTCCGACCATAGCACCAACTTTAATATTCATCAGCTGTCTCTCTAATTTAGCCATAGACTGAATGTAGTCGTCGAGTAACTTACGGTTCTCTTCGTCGATATACATGTCAACCTGTTTCTTACTGACTTCTTTATTTTTACTAACAGTTTCTTTGGCAGCATCCAGTTTCTCTTTTGTTTCTTTACTACCAAATTCGGCAAGAACTTTATCTTTTAATTTTCCAGCAAATTCAGCGATTGCTTTTATAGCATTTTCAATCGCATAAACAATTTTTGCTGCAATATCATAAACCTTACCCTCATATACTGCAGAAACTGTAGATTCTGGCATATATCTGGTTTCAGATAAAAACAGATCGAAATTGCTCAGAGCTACCATGGCATCATTATTATATTTTTCTAACGCAATCTGGCATTCAAGATTTTCCATCTGGCAAAAATCCATAGTCCATTCACGCTCCTTTCTATTATGCTAATTATAGCAATGTTTCTCAAAGAAAAAAAGACTCCTCAGAAACCGAGGAGTCTTTATTGTTTTAGATATTGAGACTGTCCAAATTCCATTTAGATGTGGCAATCTGAATAATGTCTTGGGTGTAGTCTGTCGACATTGTACCTTTCGAAATTAGTTCCTTCGCATTTCCGGGACCCATATTGTAATACATGAGCAGTGTATTATAGTCATCACAATCATATACATCCACAAATTTATTTAAGATGTACATAGAGCAATCACAGGAAAATACAGGTTCATATATCTTGTTTTTAACATCCTGTACAGAAATCCCAAAATGATTAGCGATATCTGTAAAGTTACACCGGTTTATCTGGAAGAGTCCATAGTCTCCGGTCCTGGAAGTCACCGATGGGTCAAATTGCGATTCTTTCTCAGCCATAGCAAATATTATCTCCGGTTTAAACCCATTTGTTACGGCTGAATCGTATATGTACTGAACAACTGCAGGTTCGAGAGGAACCTCACTAAATTTTTCAGCACCACTATGTAATTGGTTAGGGTCTCTTGTCTCATCCTGAATCAGGAACTCATCGTATTGAGCACGCATATCATCATATGCCCAATGCAGTTCATTGTACTTCTTGCTCATTTCGCTTGCCTCGTGTTTTAAGACGATAGAAATTCCGGCTACACATATTAACAAAATCGCCAGGACTGCTGTGGATATTTTATATATCCTACATCTCATTTGAAGGTCGCTGATTGCCTGGTTTATACTACGATTTCTCATGTGTACATCCTCCTTTTTATTTATTCTAAGAAATAATATATTAATAAAAAAATGGAGATTGATATGAAAATCAATCTCCATTATCTTTTATCCATTCATAGTATTCTGATACTGTGGAAAATAGTCTATATTTATTATTACCGACATGACCCATACAACCATAGTTTGTATAGTAGAATTTTACATCAATAGTATCCACTATAATCACCTCTAGTTCTGTAAAAGTCCAATTATTTATAAGTCTAACCGAAAATAATATGACAATCCATTAATATCATTGTCCTAGAGTGAGGGCTGTCTTGGATAATAATACCGTGATTAATAATGGAGGTGATCAGATATGGATTTTCTAGTTGAAGAGAAAGCACTGGATCTAGCAGGTCTCCAATTTGAAAATAGTCTAGAGTATAATTCAGACATGTTTTATTTCACAGCTCTGGAGAATTCTACTAATATTGCTATCATGGAGTCTTCTTTAGATAATCTGAAAGAAAAAGCCTTGGCAGCAATGGCTAAAATTCTTACTGCTATAAAGAATTTCTTTGATAAAGCCAGAATGTATCTAGAAATAAAGGTTCAACAGCATCAGCTGAATAAAAAACTTGAAGAACTCAAAGATATTATGGCGAAGAAAAAATCCAAAGCTCTGACTAAAAAAGTAAATTATTTTGATATTAAAAAATACAAAGAATACTACACAGACTTTATCAATAGATACACATCTGAGTTAATCAAAGGTTTAAATAGAGAATTTAAAACTGTTGATGAGTACGAAAACTGGAGAGTCAGTATGTTAAATAAACTTGCTGACTTCAATTATAAGCTCTCTGACGAAGAACAGTGGAAACTCTCTGTGACAATTAATAGTGCAATAGATTTATCCGAAAAAGAAGTTAATAATAGACAGAAGAATTTAAAGATGGTTGAGGAAGAGGGTTCCAAGTCTATCAAAGCACTTGAAAGATTTTATAGAAAAATCGATATTGAGAATTCCTTTGTGAATTACAATAAGCAGAATTTAAAAATCTTTCGTCTGCAAAATTCTTTCATCGGTTCTGTTTGCACTAGTTTGTCTCAGGCACTTAAAAAAGTTATAAATTTTATGTGTAAACACATTATCCTTACCGTTGGTGTTCTAATTGCTATCGCAATTGCTCTATGATAAATGATAAATAGAAGAGCGAATATTCGCTCTTCTATTTTTTATAGTTTCTATCAAAAAACAATGCTATAATTATATTGATTATGGGAGGGTTGTTTATGAGCTATAGTGACGTAAAGCTTCATATTTATGAAAAATTTGATGCTGGAGAAATTACAGAGTTGGAGAAGACTACGTTACTCGAAAAGCTGGACTCTGAATATACATTAGAGAATTATTGTACTAAATTAGGTTTAATTCCAGTTGATGACGACAACATCTATTTCGAATCTATCCGTGCTGCTATCGGTAAATTCATCAGAGATAAAATCGATCTGCACGAGATAAAAAAAAGATGGAATGACGTTGCATCTAAGTTCACTAAAAAATGGGCAGTAAAATACCCAAATGACAAGGAACTAAAAAAGCTACAGAAATCCTATGAGAAAGTTAAGCAAGAGAAAATCTCATATCCTGAATATAAGATGAATTTCAATGTTCTTGCAAAATCTGTTGGGTTACCAACATCCGATATTATCATTGAATCTGTTGCATTTAGTAAAGAAGAAGGAAAAGATAAAATTGCTATAAGATATTCTAAGGGAAAGCAGAAGGTAATGATTCCAAATGGAACATGCCTGATGCATGTATCTCCACAGAAGAATCTTCCTGAATTAAAGCCAGCATTCCGTTCTAAGACTGTTGGTAAGTATATGTATCCTTCACCTCGTATTTTCTTTACATTAGGAAAAGAAATTAAACCAACCAAAGCAGGTCTGGAAGATACTAAGACTTACAAATATACTCCAAAAGAAAACTTCAAGTTTGGATTTATCGATCCTTCCTATGTAGATTTCGCGACTGGTTCTCTTTTTATTGAGACAATGAATCCAATTGCAGTCATGGATTTCAATGAAAAGATGAAGAAAGTTTATATTGAAAGTGCTTATGGAATGGATGCAGATATCCTAAGAGATAAATTCAAAGTCATGATTTTCGAAGGAGAGCTGGAAGGAAAACTGACACATGAGCAGTCTCAGATTCTTCTAGAGTATGTGAAACTAATTAAGTGATAAAAAAAGAAGAGATAGATAATTCTATCTCTTCTTTTTTTAATTATAGACCGGTAGAACCAAGTCCACCAGACCTAACCTCTTTACCTATATTTTCATCATCTATAGTAATACCATATTCACTGAAAATACCTTGGCAGAATCTATCACCAATCTTTAATTCAATTTTAGAGTTTCCTTCGTTTACAATTTTAATCATAATATGGCCTTCATTATTCATTCCATCAGATTCTGTAAAATAATAATCAGAATCGATAATGCCAACTGTATTAGCAAGCCTCATTCTATATTTGAATCCTAAACCAGACCTAGGATAAATTCCTAAATCCCAGCCTGGGATAATATAACAACGAATGAAGGTTGGAATGACAATATCTTCTCCTGGATTCAGGTTAATATCTTCTGTAATGTAGAAATCATATCCAGCAGAACCCTCAGTCTTTCTATGGGGTAGTGTAATATTGTCATAGTCTACAAAGTTTAGTCTTCCGTCCGAGTACCTGATAAGCCGACCTTCTTGGGCTAGTTTCGAAATAATCTTATCATAATTTTCTTTGGATACTTTTTCAAATCTTGCTACTTTTTTCATGTTGAACCCCTTTCAATAATAAGAGGTGGAGTTAAGAAACTCCACCTCTTTTTGTTATCCTTGATGGATATTATAATCTTTCAGCATATTGGTTCTCAGATGCTAGTTCAATTCCAAGAACCTCATCATATCTTTTCTTATTATTTATTAAGTACCTACCAAATTTAACTATAATATTCTTATACTGTGATAGAGTAGCAATTTTATCCTCAATCTCAGATTTATTATAACCTGTGTAGATTACAATGTCATCGTCACAGCCGTTCTCTACACGAAATCTACGAATAAATGAAGAGATTTCATCGAATTGCTCGAATGGTTCAAGACCACCGAAGATAATTGCTTTTGTAATGGGGTTATTTAAATATCTCTCGATAATTTTCTTATCATCTACTAGGATAGTTTTAGAACTTCTCCATTCATGATTCTGACAAATATCAAAAGAGACATTTTGCTCTATACAACATTTTCCGATACACTGAATTGTACCGATAAACATGGAAGGTTTTTTATAATTTACGAAATCTTCATCAACTACATTCTTTACTCGCATTATAGATCCCTCAATTCAGATGCATAATTATACCATCTGCGGGTATTGAATTCTTTGAATCTATCCTTAGAATAAGAACGAGTTGGCACTAAGTAACCAACGATTCTCTGGTAGGTATCAAACACGGGTTCTCCACATACAGGACAAATATCAGTACCAACAAATCCATGGTGATTCTTACACTCATTGATTCTGGTATTGAATGCGAAATAGATTACACCAGATTTGGCAATATATTTCAGCATATCCCATGCAGTATCAGTATTGGGAAAGTTGGATTCAAGATTAATATGTGCAATAGCACCACCAGAGCACTTATTGTCCAAAATAGAACTTAGTCTCAGTTTTTCTTGAATTGTACACTTAGCAGAAAGAGGAACCCACTGATTGGAATAGATAAATTTATCATTCTTCTCATACAGACGATTATCTTTCTGACAGAGAATAACAGCTGCTCTTTCAGCAGGAACAGATTCAATATTGAAAGAATAAGGCTCCACAGGAGTACCATCGGAATTCAGGATAGAAGAAAAAAAGTTATCCTTTACATCATTTAAGACTTCGAAAATCTTAGATGCAAATTCAATACCTTCATCTGTATAATAAACATATCCAAATTCATCGGTATAAGTCAATCCGAAGTATTCAATTACTTCAAATAGACCTAAGATACCAACGGTACAATATTGCTTATCCATCTCAACTCCACCATCACAATAGTTAGGTAGGAGTCCTTTTTCAATATTACGTTTAATAATATGACGTACTACATCAAGAACCTTGCAACAAAGCTTAGTTCTCTTACGGAGAATCTTCAGATAAAGTTCCTGGTCACCCTTAGCTTCATAAGCAATCCGTTGTAAATTGATTGTATTGACTTTAACACTACCGATACTCAATGCAGTACCACCAATAGAATTGATAAAAGCATTCAATTTACTTGTGTCGCTCAGGAGTCTACAGTTGTGGGTTACAATATTATTCGCAAGAACGAAATATGGTTTATCAGTATTCTCCATTTCGAAACAGTACACATATTCGTCCTGACTCTTATAATTTTCAATGGAGGTAATTCTGCATAGAGTATCTCCGGAATCTGTATGTTTTATTAGACAATCATAGATGGACAAGTCATGTACCTGTTTATCTCCAGTATATTGGAACTCACCATCAGTGTTTTCAAATATGGGGAATAGATGATTGTCAGTAGCTATAATTTCACTACCATCTTCCAATGCAATCTTATACAGTTTTCTCCTTGGTAGCTTAATAATTTTACCCATATCATAATCATTAGACCAAGATTTAACCATGTAATTGAAATTGTGAGAAGATTCAGACAGTATATACAGTTCTGCTAAAGACAATACTCTCGGTTCACCATCAACAACGACTTCAACTTTCTGGCTTCCGTCGAAGCAGCAGTTACTCAAGGTGGTCACATCTCCAGAAATAAAGAAGTTACTATCATTCCAGTCGACGTTATGATCGGAGCACCAACGAGCAAAGCTTTCATCGATGAACTTATCATCTTTATATAGCAGACTATATGTCAGAACGGGGAAGGTAAACATATTCTCAGATCTAATCTGAGAAACTACTTCCATGAATACTTTTTGGTGTTCAATAAATTCTTCCACATTATCAATCATGAAAGAACCATCGGGGAATTCAACACCACCAAATAATGCTTCTGTGTAGTTTCTATCAAAAATACTTACATTAACAAATGCACTTTGATCTATCATTTACATTAACTCCATATCTCTATGGAGATTAGACTATATCTCCATCTCTTAATGAGATGCCTCTCACTTCCACTATAACTATAGTGTACTCTACTCAGTTCTACTATATTAAGTAGCTTTTCGTTAGTCGTTGAACCTTTTCATTCTTATAATGAACTTGGCTGCTGATTGTGTTACGATAACAGTTCCCAGCAATTAGAGAGGTTTGTGCTATATACATCACTGTGTATAGGCGCAAGATCTACGCATGAACGGTTGATTTAGTCTATAGATAAATTTCTGGAAGCATTGCCTGATATAATAATCAGGGTTTTTGATATAGTAACCATTTTCGCAATCTTTTTTCCAGAAATAATATGTCCAAATTAATACATTGGGGATGCCGACTGCACCAGAACTTCTATTACTCATAAAGCTGATGTATTCAATAACATCATCCAAGAATGTGGTAAGATGTCTTGGCGGTTGGTTATTATAATTATGAAGGAAGAATAATCCTTCTTCGGCAAGTTTAGTTAAATCATATGCATAACAGTTGTGGGATAGAATTCCATTACAAATGAAATGCCCAGTCTCTGTTGTAATATCATAGACATATTCGTCTACTTCATAGATATCAGAAAGCTCAACATTTGTTTTCAGCACACTATCAGAATAAGTTTGCTCATTAAACTTATTGATCGTTAGATGATAAACATAGCGATGCTCTGAAACAGCATGCAGCTTAAAGTAAATAGAGGGATTCTGCTCATAGGTACTATAACCGAGCATCCGAGCTAGATGTGATACTTGCTCTACAAGGTTTCTAGATTCAATATCTACATGAATCTCTTCGTTGTCATCATTGTTATCATGTCTGAGACCTGCTAATAAACCATTTATAAAATCCTTATTATATTTCAGAATATCAGGATTTAAATGTTTATCATAAGCGGTTCCTTTGACAATAAAGTTATCATAGATTAAATGACAGAATGTAGTATCACGTACCAGGACAGAACTATTATCTTCACTGGTGTTATATACTACAGAGAGCTTTCCTAGAGTACCCCTTACTCTATTTAAGTCTAAACCATTCTTATTTGTAATTGTGATAAGGTTTTCATCAGATGAACCTTTTTCAGAAAGAATAAGACCAGTAATCCAACCAAAATCATAATTGACTGAATAATGATTCACAACGAATACTTCTGTATTATTTCCAAAATCGGTATCTGGAGCATAAGTTGTCAGGATGTCTTCATTTTCAAGTGCCCTTGCTGCAATAACATCTCCTCTTGTCTTTGTAATAAGAGGATGATTGTCTGTAACGATTTCGGTTAAACCATTTTCGGTTTTAACAAAATGGAATCTGTTAGTTCTGGGTTTCTTGATTACTCTAGAAACTTTAACCCAACCTTCAGAATCTCTTACAATAAGATCATCTGTATATTTGCAATACGCTTTATGTTCTTTATTTAGTAATACAGGTTCTTCTTCAACCAGATCATATAGGTCACTAAAGTTTATTAGTAGGGGATTGGAATCTTTGTACTTGACCAGAATGGTTTCAGAACCTTTATAGGAGTATGGTGTAAATGTACTACTGGCAGCATCATGTAGATAGAAACCACCATTATATTCGGTAATTAACCATTTTCTTGCAGTTCTTAAACCATACCACTTTTTTAACTCATAAAAGATTTTACTAAACCCAAATAGTTTATCATGGGATTTTGTTTTCTCACTCTGTAGAGATTTTACATCTTTATGACTTGCATTAGCATTTGCATCGATTGTAACATCTGCTACATTTTTATCAATAAAACCATCAATAAAATCGGAAAAGTTTATCTGACTTTCATGAAAGCCGTTTAATAACTCAAAATCCTCACCATACTTTCTGGCGAGATGTTTCATGTTTAGTTCAAAGTCTCTATCGACTTTAATCGGGATATTCATGCATTAAGACCTCCGTTGTTGATTAGATTATTTGCCTCTACGAAATCGTAGCTTTCACCATCGACTTCTAATACGGGGACTTGAGCAAAACCTTTGCTAATCATAGCATCTAGATCATTATTCAAAGAATAGTCTACGCCGAGGCTATTCAGTTTCTTTTCTAGGACGATGCATTTAGGGCATCCACTACTATATAGAGTAATATTCATATGAAACATCCTTTCTAAAAAGTAATTAACAAAATGTCTCAAATCAAATATTTTTACAATTTTTTCTTGTTTGTAATAGGATTTTTTCAATTTTAAAGTGAACTGAAAAACTATTTAAATAATTAATTATATTGATTTTTAAACCCAAAAATATGTCTGGGGTGATAAAAAGATGATAACGATACACAATTATAGTACCCGTGTATCGTTATCATCTATATTTTATAATTCTTGAAATTTAACGTGTCGCAGTTGCGACAGCAATGTTGTTAATAGCATCAACTTGAGCTTTCTGCAGAGAGCTTTTGTTCTTTTCGATGACATCATCAATTCTGCCAGCGATAGATTTAACCTTCTTCTTCTGCTCATCGGATAGCTTGGAAGTATCGATTCTGCTTACATAGCCTTTCATGCTGGTTAGTACATCAGAAGCCTCTTCATAATCTCTAGATCTCAGGCCAGCAATCACGATGGTTACGCAATATACAATAGAAGAAATTACAATTGCACCCAGAGCTAAACCAGCACCAAGAGCACCAGGAACTAGAGTTAGGAATGGAGAGGTACAGAGAATTGCTAGAGCAGCAAGCATAATAGCAATATCAGCCTTGGTAAAGTCATCTCTGCTCTTATGCTTCATGATAACATCGCTTGCTTTAGCAATATCATCATAGTTAGCATCAACCCAGCTCTTTACGTCTTTGTCATAAACAACATCGGGCTTACTATCACGGATATCCTCAAGCTTCTTCAGAAGACTCTCCATGGGACGCTTGATTACCTTTTCCTCAACAAGCTGTAGTAGCTCATCTTTCTGGCTCTCTGTAATAGTACCCATAGCATACTCGTTATAGATATCTAACTTGTTTTGAGTAACAGACTCTAGGAAACTTCTATCTTCAATTTCATAGAGCTTTTCATTAATCATATCTAATAGAGAGAGCTTATCTCTTCTAGAGAGGGAACTCTCCATTACGCTGTTGTAAATTTCTGCGTATAGCATGTAAATCACTCCTTATGGTTTAATTATATAAAAGTTTCTTTATTATTTTACTGGTTTATACAATCACAAATCAATTTCTATGAGACAAAAAACAGATTTTTTAATAGACTTAAAATAAAAAAATAAAAATGGAGGAATTCTTATGGTTCAAGACATTAACAGAGAAATTCCTAGTCTAAATAATATAAAACTAAAGAAAATAAAATTAAAGATGGATTTGAATATGTTAGATTCTATCCTAGCATTCATCTATAAGGATAGTGTACTAAGAACACGCAAATCTTTAAGTAACACATACAAACTTTTTAATATTCTAGATTATTCAGTCTACGATAAAGATGAAGAATCTAAATCTAGAATATGGGTCATTAAGAAAAGTCTGGAAGCAAAATTAATCCAAGGTATGGATAATGATATTGCAGTAAAGATGTATTGCAAAGAAGACCCAGATTCCACAGCACTGACAGATGCTGTAGTAGATGGGATAGAAAAATTAAAATTATCCCATGATGAAATTAAGTTTCTTATCAAGGCTATTGATGATAGACTTGAATATGGTTATACTATAACTCTAAAAGAAACTTATCAAGAGATTCTTGATAAAATAGATGACGGAGATTTTAAGACATATAAATCAGTTAGTGAAGATTTATATGATATTGCATCCTCTGTCATCAATCTTAAGAGAAATACAAATAGTCTAACTTCTGACATGACATTCTCTCTAAGAGATGAATATTTTGAGAATGTGGTATCTGATGCAGTAGAAAAATTAAAAGATAAGAATAGAGTTTTTATCACAGGTATAAAGATGCTTAATACATTTTTATCTCCAGGATATCAGTCTAAAAGACTCTATACATTTCTAGCATTCCCTGGTGGTGGTAAGAGCCAAATGTTGTTGAAAGCCGCACTTGATATTAAGAAATATAATACAGAGGTTACAGCAAAAGACCCCAGAAAAATACCAACTGTATTAATCATCACCATGGAGAACGACATTGATGAGACAGTTGAACGTATATTCAATATGAGAGTCTCATCAGATGATATCAGAAATTATACAACCAAACAAGTTATAAGAAAACTAAAAGAGAATGGTGAGATGACTCTCACAGATAAAAATCCAATAGATATTGTAATCAAATACTATCCGAATAGAAGCATAGATACAAATGATCTATATGGTATCATAAAAGACCTTTATGATGATGGTTCTGAAGTAATAGCTCTTATATTAGATTATATGAAAAGAATCCGCCCCTCTGAAAGAGGTGATAACGAAAAAGAAGAACTTAAAAATATTACGAATGAATTAAAGACACTGGCCAAAAAATTAGATATACCTGTAATAACAGCCCAGCAGCTAAACAGAACGGCAGCTAGTGTAGTAGATGCTGCTATTCAAAATAAAAAAGAAGATGTCACTCGTTTAGTAGGCCGAGATGGTATTGCGGGGTCTTGGGAGATACGCGAATCCAAGGAATTCCTTGAGTTTAGGAATTGTGTCTAATATTTTTTCAGACACCTCACATTTTGATAATCAAATATTAAAATGAGGTGACTATAACATGTCCGACAATGTAGGTCAAAAGAAAGAATTTAAAAGAAGATGGAAGACAATTAATAACTTCAAAAACACAGTAGACGACACATACGAAGTTTCAAATGATGGTAAGGTCAGAGACAAGATTACGAAAAAAGAAAGACATCAGAAGATAGCAAATAAAATGGATCATCCATATTATGCAGTCGCACTAAAACAGTTGAATGGTGAGGTTGCATGGGTGTTGGTACATCAACTGGTTGCTACTTTCTTTGTAAAAGTTCCGAAAAGATATAAGGGTGTAAAAAATATTGTCATCGACCATATGGATAATAATGGATTGAATAATAATTATAAAAATCTGCAATGGCTTACAATTGGTGAAAATACCCAGAGAAGTCGCGACGATGGTGACATGATCGTTAAAGAGCATAAATCCATAGAGGTGACTGAAAGCTTACTCCACACTTTTTGTAAGCTACTTGAACAAAGAAAGAGTTATAAAGAAATATTAGAAATGACTGGATTTGATTATACATTCAATAATGCTAAATATCTTTCAGCAATAAAGACAGGAAAAATTCATACTGATATTTCTGCAGCTTATAATATTATTCCATATCCAAATCCAACTGCTAAACAGCAGGTTATAACAACAAATCTCAAATTAATTATCCAATTAGCAAAAGCCGGGAAAGGATATAGAGATATTGTGAATGAAATATGGCCTGGCCTTAGTAAACAAATGAGAAAAAGTCGTTATAAAACTGTGAGAGAAATTCTTTCAGGGAAAAAATATAAAGACATGGTAAAAGAACTATGGTCTCCCGAAACTCCTTTAATTGCTGGAAATACTTAATAGCTTATATCTACTTTTAAAAGTAATAATGATATAAGTAAGTCAATCAGCAGCCAAGGTTATTATCATAATAACAAGGTTCAACGACTAACGAAAGAATATCTATATTATAGATATAATCGAGTAGAGTACACTATAGTTATAGTGGAAATGGGGAGCAATCATTATGATTGAAGATATAGTCTGACTATTATAGAAATATAGTAGGTTGATAAATGAAGCATAGAAAATAGTGACGTTGTAATTATTATAAACCAGGAAGTTCAAATAGATACTGGTAAAGTATTCTTGACATTTAAACTACTAAAAAGACGTTATAGATCTTCTGAGGATGATGAGAAGTTAAAACGTCTAGATTATTTCAACCATCCTTATGAAGAAGGAAATACCATTAAACTAATTGATGATACAGATAAACCGGCATCTGTTTCTCTTATGTCTCTTTCTACACAGTTTGAAGCATTTAATGATGGTAGGACTGGTAAGCGTGGACAGAGAAATGTAGTAGAAAGAGAAGATAAAGATAAATTACAAACAGAGTTTGATCCTTTTGATGCAAATGTATTTAAGAATTAATGTATAGAGCGGATAATTTATCCGCTCTATACTTTTTACAACATAAGCTTTTTATTACAATTTTATAAATTAAATTCCTATCCACACTTTTTGTATGAAAGGATGATATATTATGGCAAGAAAGCTACGTAAATATGTTACCATCCAAAGTTCCGGCATACTGCATGAATTTGGTGGGGTTTCTGGACCAATGCTTCATCCTACCTGGCTTCGGGTTGATGTAATCAGAAGACTACTAATCAATGGTAGAATTGTATATGAACATTGTATAACCGATCCCATCAAGAGAGTGAGACTTACTCTCCGGAACTATGATGACTTTAATATTTATCCCGAGAACTCTGAGATGGAAGATCCCTCCATCGATCCCAATACATATCTAATTTCTGTAAAAGATTCTCCCGTAAATGAATCTACTATGGTTACCGGAAATATGTATGTTGAAATTTTACAATAAAAAAGAAGACCTGAGAATTCTCAGGTCTTCTTTTATGTGCTGTGATTATTTCATTTCATTTTTAATGACTTTCTGGCATTTCCTCACACGGTCAATGATACTGGCAGCAGAAGACATCCTACGATTCCGGATAGCTTCAACCGCACAGCGGATGTGCTCCACTGCTGCAAGAGCATCATCATCCGTTCTGGAGCTGTGGATGTGACACTCACCGGCATCTGTCTTGATCGTGATGTTGGTAGAATTGAGAGTACGAAGAATTTCCTCACAATTCCGAGCCCTATCAACTTCAAGATCTGCCAGATTCAGCAGAGCTTTACAGAAGTTGATAGCGTCCTCGTAAGTATTGAACTGGCCTTCAGGTGTGTTTACCATGATATGGTACCTCCTTACATGTTTAGATTCCTATAGATAATATATCATTAAAATATCTTACTTCTTTCTAGTTGCTCTCAGATGTTCACGGATATCAGTAAGACGTTTGGTTGATGTCTTCTTCTTAAAGAATGGGTCAATATAAGAATGCCCAGTCTTCTTCGTAACAAGATCATCAGAGAGAATCTGTTTCTTAATATCCTGGCTAGCCAACCCGATTAGTGCAGATTTATTATTAGAGAGTGCTCTCAGAATGGTATAAATCTGATATGGTTCCAGTTCATCTTGAGAGAAATCAGGTCTCTCAAAATCTGTATCAGGATCTTTTCTAATTAATCTATTGATAATAATCTCACCAGAGATAGCCATTGCATCAATGTGAGCTTCCAGTAATAGCTCTGTAAACTTCTGAGCCATTTCAGAATAAGACCGATTCGGATTTTCCTTATCTACTGTATTCAGTAGACTCATCAGTGTATACAGAGGTTTAGTAAGCTCATTATTCATAATCACTAATTCAAAGAGAGTTGTATCTTCACTCATATCTTTAAACTTAATATATCCTTTTCCTTTCTTCATAAGGTCGAGGCAATCTTCTGTGAGATACATCTCTCTATCTTCATCTGTAAAAATTTCAATATATTCTTTCGTCACTAAATTCTGGATATAGAATTTTCCAGTAATATAAGTATTGAAAGAAGAATCGTCATCAAGTTCTTCAGACTTCTGAATACTATTGGGATTAATCCAAACAGCCCAATCATCCAAATCCTTAATATCTGGATTATTCAGAATAGGATTAATCTCTCCAGCATACAAATTAAAGAACTTATAAAAGTCTCCATTAAACACAATCTTTTCAGATACTGTAGTAAGCAAGTGCTTCGTTGATAATATCATCTGGTTCGTTTAACCTATTATATTTCTATAATAGACAGACTATATCTTCAGTTATAATAACTGCTCTCCATTTTCACCTATATAATATAGATGTACTCTACTCGATTATATCTATAATATAGATATTCTTTCGTTAGTCGTTGGACTTTATTATCCTAATGATAATCTTAGCTGCTGATTATCTTGTAATAAGAGTTTCCAGCAATTAAAAGAGTTTTTAGTGATCAATGTTCTAACCACTTTGGTTACCTCTTCAACTTCGAATCCACTGACACCATCAGAGATATCTAAGTTAAGAAGAGATGTAGTTCCAAAACACTTATGGCATACAGTATCTCCGCAAGTACATGTGATAGGAGATCTAAAGTGTAAAGTTTTCCCGATTAGATGAGAGTCCCTCTTACTGTTGAGTAAGTACAGATTTCTATCATTATCGAGTTTATAATATCTACCATTATACTTATCTAGCATCTTCTTGGATGTAATATTAATATCCACAAGATGTTTTGTATCACAATCGGATACTTCGTTAGACAAAGACAATGTCCTTGCCAACAATAGGGTTATCTTCCCGAAATACACTTATTCTTCACATCTCTGTAAAGCCAGACTATATCTTCACTTATAATAAGTGCCCCTCGTTTCCAACTCTATATGAGTTGTACTCTACTCGATTCACTATAATCAGTGTCTTTCGATAGTCGTTGAGCTAATTCATCTTTTTTAAAATTTCGCGTGCACATTCATAAATATATCGACTTCTCCGGTTGTTTTCAAGACCGAGAATTTGTATAATTTCTTTAAACGATTTTCCTTCTAATAGTAATTTCAAGAATTCGTCTTTTTCTATTTCAGAAACTCGTTTGTTGGCTGGAATTCTATCTCTGTACTCATCAAATATATAAGACCATGACTCCCCGTCAATCAACCGGCGTATTTCACGAAATGATACACCAGTCAATCTGGATACCTCCTTCTGGGTATGCCCTTCACATAATAATTTTCCAACAAGTCTTATATCATGCTCTGTATAATGAGATGACGAATTTCCATTATTTATTCTCGATATGATTTTCTTATTAATTCCGGTGAGTTTATGGACAGCATCTGGTGTAAATCCAGAAATTAAAAGATTATGCACATTACTCTCACGATCGCTTTTTTCTTTTAACATCTGGTTTCTCAATACAACCGTCTCAGTGTTTGTGTCAATTAACCCATTCGTTAATGCATGAATCTTGTTCCCATATTGGGTTGTCCATTCCAGATTATCTTCAAAATCATTGGTTGGATCACCATCTAGGTGATTTACGACATATTTTTCTGGGTTATTGATTGGATGAAATGACAGCATAACAGCTCGGTTGGCTCGTACTACATAGATATCCCCATCTATATAGATATTAACAAGAACATGCCTAGTCGTATCCAATCTTTTGACACAAAATCTGTCGTATTTCAAATTATAAAAATCTCCATAATTTGAAATATGGTATACAGTCGGTTTACCGTTGTAATAGAATGGTGTCCATTTTCGATCCTGTGGATCTCTATAGATATCTATTCGTTTTTTGATGAATTGTGCATCACATATTTTATCTATGTATTTCATAATGAAAACCTCCAATATAGATATTTCATTATTATAATACATAATTAAGATGATTAGTTTCTGGTTGTTTCTATTATTAACTTTATTACTTTTTAGAGTAGTTAATACCTACGAAAGTTTCCAGAAGTTAAAGGGGTTTTGCGCGAGCTACTTTGTCAACCCGCTTTTCCCATCACTTTTTTGTTCATTATTAGGCTCTTCCTCGCGCCCAAACTATCAATATAGTGACTACTAGGTCTATCAATGCCTCTAATCATTGTGTTACTATTTATGGGAAGAGGAATAGTAACACCTGACAAATCAGGCTTTAAACCCATATTAATGGTGAACTCAGAAAGCTGCTTTGTCTTGATTCCTGTGGCAGCTCTTAGAATTATACCTACTGGGTTATCTTTGATTCCTTTCAATATTTGGACTTCTTCATCCATTAGAGCATTTAGCTCATGTTCAATATCTGCAGGTTGCATATCAAGAGGAAACTTAGTTTCCATGATAGTATGCATTCTTGGATTTTCTTTATATAGATTTAAAAAGGTTTCTGAAGAAATTGTAAGATTCATGATAGTAGAAAAATCGATAGATATTCTACGCAGATTATACAATACTTCAGAAACAGAACGGTTTACAATTGTATTCTTAATAGAGTAATCTCTTAAGACTTCAATAATCTTCTCATTTACATAGTTCGTGATATGAGGGATTTCATTTTCACAATCTATAATGAAAGAAGAATCAAGTACACCTGATACTCCATAGAGATTAATGAATGGGTACCAGGCAAATACATTTACAACAAAATGTCTTAATTGTAAAGTATGGGTTTCTTTGTCTTTCAGATAAAATTTAAACTTAATTGGATATTCTCTACAGTCCTTGTGTTCGAAACATCCTTTAATGATATTATAAATTTTCTCTTGGAAGACTAAGTAATCTTCGGAGGATTTCATATAGTCATTAATAATATACAGTGGTGATACATGTTTTTTCAATTCTTTACTGTCTTTTATTTCGACTACCTCACTTGGAATTTTCACATAGATTCCCCCTTGACTAAATAATTTGGATCTGAAGATTCATTGGTTCCTTGTACAATAGATAGCTGAATATAATCTATTTTACTTACAATAATGATATTATTCTCTATCTCAATATACTCAGTCTTTTTTGAAATTGCTTCCTTGATTTTCTTTGATAATTCATCTCGGTAGGAGATGGCATCTTCTCTGTTTTTAAATTTTTTCGTTATTGTCATCAGATAGTATGGAAAGCGTATTTCTCCATGAAATTCAAATCCAGTGTTCATTTGTTCATTATCATTTTCCATAGTAAATCCTCCTAATCGTACTTGTTAAGATGGTGTTTTTCTGAAAATATTATCTAATCTCAGAAAAGATCCTCTTTTTTAATTACAAAGTAATAATATATAATTTAACGAAAAATCCCCATTTTCGCCAATTATATATAAACTAGGAAAGCAAGGTTGAGAAGAAAGGTGAGAGATAGGTGGTGAAGAAACGGTGAATGTAGTTGAACACGCAGGAAATGTCGGTGAGTTTATCAACGATTATGGATTTATGATTGTATTCAGTGCTCTCGTCATAATTCTATTATTCCGATTTTTCTCAAAATATTCCGATGCTTTGAGAAAGAAGAGCGATGCTGAACTTGGAATGCTACAAAAAGAAAGAGAAGCTAGCATTAACCAAAACAATCAAATGTTCACCCTAGTAACAGAAGTTCAGACAAGTCAAATATCACAGCTGCAAGAGATGACATCATTGCTTAAAGATATTAATCTCACAGTGAATTCAACACATACCCGTGTTGAAGTGCATGAGAACGACATTAAAAAATTGGGTGAAGATCTCGTTCATATCGATGATAATTATGAATATATTTCAAAAACACTTGCTGAAATTCTGTCCTTTGTTTCCCAATCAGATCAGTACAATAAAGAAGTCTATCATAAGGTACTAGAGATTGAAAAAAGCTTAGATATTATGGTATCTAAATATGCATCTGTTCGAACGAAATCACTAGGGAAACCAGCAAAAGCTGGAGAACAATCTTCGAAAAAAGAAGAGGAAAACTAAAGTAAAACAGGCCTAACATCCGGTTAGGTCTGTTTTTATCCTTAAAAACAATATGATAATTTAAGATTCAGCAAATTCTTAAGAAAGGAGCTGAAAAGATGGCTGTAAAAAATACGCGTTCTTCTACTAGAGTTCTAGTAGAAAATGCATTCACAAATAATACTTTCGATCTCCATGAAGTTGAAATGACGATTCGGTCTGTATTAGAAAACTCATTCAACTACCTCATGGGATTAGAGGAAAGTTATGTCAACGTATGTAGATTTAATCTAACAAGTGATGACATCTATACAAACCAGGATGGAAAAATTTGTGTAAGCGTGCCTAAAAACTTCATTGATGAAGTTGATAGAAAGCCCTATAAGTACAGTGATTTCTATAATAAGTATATCGATTTAGACACAATTACTGCAAATACTCACTTGTTTCACTACATGCCGTTTGTGACCATAGATAGCAAGCCTATTTTTTCAATTCTTGTTAAGCCGTCATTGGATGGTCATACAGACATTGTGTTCACACATGCAAATTCACTCAATACTCTAACTTCATCTTATCATAAGATTGAAGTTACTTTCTTTAGAAATTGCACGATTCATCATTTTGTTACGCATCATCCTATTATGAACAAATATGAATATAAACTACCATTAAGTGTAGTGAAGACCACGATTAAAAAACGTGGTCCAGTATTTGTTTGCTTAAGGGGTACTACGAAAACGTATTCTTCCAATATGGTGGAAGGAACGATTACGGATGATAACAAACTTGATTTAAGTGGAAATTCTTTTGTTACTAATATCTTCACAAGTAACAGAGAAGTTGAGGTATTTGTACTCTGTCTTGATTATCTATATGAACTGGATGGATATAAGACTATCCAGACAAGAATTGATAATAGTAAGAAGAGTGCTATTGCTGTAGTGCAGAAAGAAGAATTGGTTGATTATAAAATGCCAATTCCACCAGAAAATTTACTTGTCTTTACTCATAATAAATCTACGAATGAATTAATCTTCCAAAATGATCGGGATGTTGTTGTACACTTTCCGAATATATATGAAATAGATGCAGAGGATTTAAATCCGTCTGCATATAATTTTAAAGGATATTATCTCTATTATGAGACTGAGAATAAATTTAAGTACCAGAATTGGTTCCATTATATCTATAGATATCTAGCGAGTAGACTTGGGCTTACTTATGAGAATACAGTTAATGAATTACTGTATAAGACTTACTCAGATGAAAAGATTCAAGATTATTTCTTGAGACTCTTTGCATATAGTGAGCCCTATTATGAGTATGCGCATGGTGAATATTTTAAAACTCTTTCACCTTATGACCTTGACTACAAGGTTGAAAAGATGTCGGATTTTATTAATGCAGATCCATATGCATTTAGAAGATATGCTTCTCATGTGCAAGCACCGGCATCCAATTATTATCTCTATACTGACGATATTGATTTACCAGAGAGAATTCGGTATAATACTGAGGAAGAACTGCCAGATATGACTCCAGTTGTATTTACTGAGCCACATTATATGTTTAGGTTTGGTAATGATACAGATACTCTACTGAGTCTGAGATTCTTTATTGATGGTTTATTCTGTCAGGACTTTAAAGCTTACCATAGTAATGGTGTAGATTTTATTTATATTCCGGTATCTCTCGTTCCTGATAATTCATATATTGAAGTAGAGAAATTTGAGGATTATACCTTACTACAAAGTGTAGTGTTTGAATCGAAGGATGAACCAGTTACTTTGGAATTCCCGGATAAGAAATATATTAAGCCAACTCTATATGACCTCTTTGCGACAAATACTGAGTATGGTAGAATTCCAAATAGTAACTTTAAAATGTATGCCCTACTCGATTCTACAAAGGTAAGTCTACAGAGTATTTTGGATAGTGTAAAGTACGATTATGTACTTCCAAATTATACAGAAGATTTACTATACATTGACCCGGAGACTGGTGAGGAATATATCAATCTGTCTTCTGAGGTTATCGAGATGATTAATCAGTATCTACTCGACCATGTTGGAGAAGCTGAAGAATCTTTCGATCCAGACCATGAAGAAGAAATAATTATTACTGACCCAGTAGAATCCAGGCTCTCTCCATATTATGTATATGATATTGATGTTCAGGATGAGCTTGCTAATCATCTTAAAGCAGAAGCAGAATATAATAGAGTTTATCTACAGAAGGATTCTATTAAATATGCAACTGAAATCGAGTCTCAAGAACTAGATGTTGATAAAATGTATGATCTTGACGTAGAGAATGCTCTGGCTGCTAAATTACTAGAGGGTGATGAAGAGATCATCCTAGGTGATAAGCTTCGTAAGATTCTACTTGATTCTAGTGATGTTGCAGATGATATTGTTGCTGCTGACCAACATGAAGAGATGAATGAGAGAAACTCTCAGCTACTTCGTGCACAATATCTCTTCCTGAATAAGATGAAAGTATTCTGTGTTAATGATGACCTACTTCATAACACGATTTATTTCATCCTAAATAAGATTCCTTATTTAATGACTGCAAATCTGCAGGCTGATGGCTTATTCAAAATTAAATTCTTCAATGGCGAAATTCCATGGAAGAGAGAACGCTCTTACATGAGAATCTTCATCAATGGTCGTCTTCATAATATAACCTGTAAGATTGCTCAGGAGAATGAAGATACTACATACATCATCCCATATGTATTTTTAAATAAGGGTGATGTGGTATCTATCGACATTAGTCCATTCTCTTATAATCTTGAATATCAAGCAGATGAGATTCCAGAAAACTACATGGTATCATTTGCAGACAAGTTATCTATGCCATTTAGTTTAAAATACTATGATGTATATCTGAATGGTAGAAAACTTGGTGCTGAAAATATTCAAGCTGTCACCCCAACTCTAGTTAAACTTATCAATGTGAAATCCAGAAAGAATCTCCTTGTGTTTAGTAAAGATAGAGATGAGGAATTCTTTGGTTTCAATATAAGGTCTTATACTTTCCTTGATGATTTTATGTCTCTTGATTTTATTACCTCTGAGGAGAAAGAGGAGGTAGTAAGGTGGATTATCGATGACCAATATCGTAAAGATTACGAAGATGGTGTTGATATAGAGGAGGATATGAGTGACCTATACCGTAATGTATCTGAAGATACATTCTCTCACTATGTTTTCCTTATCAATACAGTCATTGAGCCGGGTGGCCTTAAGCCTAATACTCTAACTATTGACTCTGATACATTGGAAACCGAGTATCCAATTATTAATGAGCTATATTGTAGAAATGGAAGAGTTGTCTTAAAGCCAAATCTCAGACCTGATGCTGATACAGTAATTCGTATTGGTAAAGATAATTACCTTTATAATGTAACTTAATGGGAGGAGGATTGTAGGCATGGCCACCGAAGTTGTTAGATACGGTGTATCGCTTTTAGACATGAAGTATAAAAGTGATGCTCAGAATGACGAGGTATTGATTCGAGGCCAAGATGGTCGGCTATATTATAAACGTGATGATGGACAAATTGTCAGTCACGATTTTGATTATACAAAAATTAGCCTATATGATAATCTGAATAGTACCCGTTGGCTTCAGAAACTGAATACGACAGATTTTCTTGTATATAATACAATTGATATTACTGGTGTAGCTAAATTAACATCTACCGTTACAAAATCTTTAAATCTTGGCGTAGAGTTCCCCATTTCTAAGAATGAAGATGGATTCTATCTTAGAATCCATGGTAATGAAGAGACCAATAATATTGTATCTCTTGCTAAGAAAATCTATCTGAAGACGCATACTACAACTGCAAAAGATGTTACTATCATTATTGCTATTAAGCAAGGTGAAACAACTAGTAACGTCACTGTAAAAGTAAACTTTAATGAATTAACCTTTGTCCCTGTTACTATTACTGAAGATGCTACGATTTCTATCGTTAGCGTAAAGATGGTACTAGTTGCAACTGCACTGTCTGCTCTATCCGATAAAGAAAAAGAGATTATTAATGAAATTAACTTTGGTAATACTTCTCTTGAAGCATCTTGCATTGATTTAGTAACATTTGTATCTGATGTCGATACTGTTGTCGTAAAAGATGATGAATCTAAGGTTCGTCTAAACCTTATTGGGGAACTGTCTGACTACCTAGCTTATTCTGTAAAGAATAATGTCATCCCATTTGTCATTTCAAAAGACAAGCCAAACTTTAAATGTATCTGGGCTCAACAATTGTCAGTGCCTGAAACATTTAATGACAACTGAGATAAAAATATAAAACACTAAATTAAAATGGTTTCTAGCCATTCGAATATTCTATCTTCTACTACTCCAAATCAAATTTAGAAAGGAATGATTTAAAATGGCAGGTTCTGTTAAGAATGCTATTCTAAAGAAGAAGATTCAAAATACCGTATATGATCTAATGATTAAGACCACTTGGGCTATGGTCTTCGCTGACAGCGACGAAGTTAGCCTGAAGTCTTATCTAGAGACTCTGAACGGCGATGCCAGCACCGCTGGTTCTTATAAGAAGTATATTGCTGACACCATCCTGAACGATGCTGCTGCTTCCGGCACTCTGGGTGAGCGTGTTAAGAATGCTGAGACTGCTCTGGCTATTCTGAACAACGTCGATCCTACCGTTGCTGGTTCTCTGGCTAAGGTTCTGGCTGATGCTCAGGGTTACACCGACACCAAGGTTGGTGACACTACCTCTATCGACGCCAGCTACACCACTGTAGTTGCTGCTCTGAATGGTATCAAGAGCGAGCTGGAAGGCAAGATCAGCGGTGGCTTCCACTTCAAGGGCACCAAGGATTATACCTCCGAGCTACCTTCTACCGGTCAGTCTCAAGGTGATGTGTGGCAGGTTCGTTATCAGGGCACTTCCGGCACCACCAGACTCGATGCTGAGTATGCTTGGAATGGCACTGAGTGGGTCGAGATGGGTAGCTTCATTGACCTGGCTCCTTATGCCCTGAGCGCCAATGTTACTGCCGATATCACTGCTGCCAAGGAGAACGTCCTGGGTCTGACTGCTGGTACTGCTATCACCGCTCAGAACAATGTTCCTGGTCAGATTTCTGCTGCTATCACCAACGAGCGTGATGACAGTGTTGCTGGTACTCTGGCCGCTCGTGTCAAGGGTGTCGAGGGTAGTGTCACTACTCTGAATGGTGACAGCACCACTGCTGGCTCCGTTGATAAGAAGATCCTGGATGCCAATGGTCAGCTGCCTGGTACTGTTGGTACCATCACTATCACTAACATGAAGTCCTATGTAGATGCTAAGGCCGCTGAGGCTCAGCAGGCTGCTCTGGATGCTTCTGGTAAGTTCTATGCTCAGGCCACCCAGCCTGAGAACCTGACTGAGAACGATCTGTGGGCTCAGCTGCTTGACTAATCTTTAGTCTTATCTAAAACAACAATGGGGTAAAACCCTAGAATGAATGGGGGTGGGTTTATACCTATCCCCATTCATTTTTATATCTTTGACATTAGATTAATCTATAGAGAAAGGAGTGTTTAGAATGCTTCTTAGTGAATACGGCGGTCATGTTCAACTAAATTCTGTTGATAGTCAAGGGGAGCCTTCCCGTATCTTCCCTGTGAATACCGCTGATGATGTATATGTCAATGAGAATGCAAACCTTTTAAGCCAATTCCTCACGACACTGAAGTCATCCGTTCCACTAGTAGAGGATTGTCCTATGGATGCTGAGGAAGAGGATATTGTTTCAGTATCCGATAGTCTTGCTAACCTCCTGATGGGGATTACACCTGAATCTTAATTGAAAAAAAATAAGGAAAGAGAACTTAATCTCTTTCCTTATTTATATAATTTTTTGAATTCATGAATATAAAGATTATATTCTTTTGGTTTGAGTTTCAGTGATACTGTAGCAATTCTACCAGAGCTATCATGGTATTCTTGGTCTAGTATAGTAAATACACAATCATCATTAAACTCATAGTCACCATTCATTAGCATAGATGATAGTTCATCATCATATGCTATTACTAGACTATTTAATCCTAGTACAGCTAGATGCTCTTGATATTCATTATTTATAGCCTCTACTAGATTATATGGTAAAGATGATAGAATATCTTTTTCATTGAATATCTCACACCATCCATACTTGCAATGGTTGTATTCATTCATATTGGATAAGATTTCAGTCTTATAAGAATAATTCTTATATCTTATATACATGAGTTCATAATCTGGTTTTGATTTCTTGAAATCACCGTATTCCTCTTTCTCTATATTCCTCGGGATACAGATGAAATCATCTATTCTATCTTCTATAAATTTATCTCTCTTCTTTTTATCTGTTGTAAAAGCATATAACTTGTATTCCACACCATTAACAGATTTTATTGTATCTCCATCTGATACTGTATATGCTATATTTTTACATAAAAAAATACTCGGGATATAAAAAAGATATAGTTTCATGAAATAACCACCTATAATAAAAATAAGTTGACTACTTAAGGTATAGTAGTCAACTTATTTTATTTTAATTCTCTCTACATGTAGTACCATATAGAGAACTTAGTTTAGTCTTTTCCCATTTGGCTGAATAGAGTGAATTCAGTCGGAAAATTACGTCAGATAAATACTCTGTATGCTGTGTTAGCTCTACATGTATTTTAGCATTCTTATCATTCCTACAAGATTTAACCCATTCATCAAAGAAGTAATCTAATGTCTTAATAAAATCATCGCTATTTCCTCGATTATAATATCTTCCGATATATTCATTCTTGAGAGATTCCGTTGGGTATACTACAATGTATTCTATACCAGCTTTTGCTACCTCTCTTCTAACATCTTCATGACTACTAATGAAAATAATATCATATTTTCCAAGGTTTTCTTTAATGTGATCAATGTAATTGGTTGGAAAATTTGGATTTTTAATCTTTGTTCTAGGAGTATTCACAGTCCAGTGAAAATAACTAGAATCTGAATCAATGCATGTAATATTAAGTTCTTTTTGATGCTTATGAATATAACTTTTCCCTGTACCTGGAAAAGCACTTATAACAGTTGTATTCTTTTCCATGCTGACCTCCACTGTTTATAGTCTATTGAAATAACTGTCTATTGTCTAATCTATCTCTTAATCGATTTATCTTTAGCTGTTTCATTTTTTCTATATCACGTCTATCTATATTATAAAATGATACCATATCATCAATTACTGCATATGTGATAATCACACTCTGAATTAATGATTGCCTAGACCTTGTTGCATGACGAATAAACTTCGTGATACTCTGCTGAGTTCTCGACAATACGTTGATATAGTACATAATCTTATGTCTATTCTCAGGGATTTTATATGTCTTAGCTAGCTCATCTGGTTTCATATGAGCAGCTTGCTTACAGTACTCTAGTGTGATAATAACATCAGTAAGTTCTTCTACGGTATGGATATAATCTAATTTGTTTTCGGTATTATCTGAGATGACATTAATGAGCTCACCGAGTTCTTCTATCGCCACAATAAGAGTCTTGGTATAACCAATCGTATAAATTGATTCTGCGATTGCATCATCCAAATCTTTTTGTGTATACGTAATTTTATTTACCGTCATAATCATTTTCTTCAAGTTCTTCATATCCTCACCCTTATATGTCATTTGGGATTGCAGATGGAGTTTCAATTTTTGGAAGATTTGTGGTCTCTGGAATTTCCGGTTTCTTCTCTGAAAATGTTGCATTTACTTTCATCTTCTGGAGATTCTTTCCATATCCCATTAGAAGATAAGTATTAATCACTTCCATAGATAGTAGATATAAATCTAGCTTTTGTAATTCAAAGCAAAGATACTCTACTTCTGTTATAGGAAGAATACAATAGTTATCAATACTATTTATCATGAATGCAACTCCCTCATAGTAGTTAGAAGAATCTTCTTTATCTTCTAATACTGCCGGAATAATACAGAGTGATTTATTTGGAGTCGGCACAATCTTGGAATGAGCTTTTGCTAGCTCTCCATTTAGTCTCAGCATCCCATTCTGATTAAAATACATCTCTGGAATACTCATAGAGGAAATAACAGCTCTAGTCTTTTTAATGAAATCAAATATAGCAAATTTATTTAAATTCACTGACATATTTGGATCCCATTCATCATTCTTATCTGCTGTATTAGAAATATCTAATGTAAGATATGGTTTTGGTGATATCTTAAGATATTCTGCATTTCCGTATGAGAAAAACTCCACTAGCTTCCCTTGGTATGCTTTTGCTAAATTCTTGAAAGCAGTTTCATTTCTTATCACAAGATTAAACTTAACTTTCATTCCTCCGACTCTGAAAAGTTCTATTGATCCTTTAAGCATTTTGAATTACTTTTTCCCTCTTATTTTCTTCCATGCAAACTCCATCTAGTTCATCCAATAGAATATCTTTATAGTTATTTTTTACTTCATTGTATAATACACGTATTTGAGGTGTTACCATATTCTTCTTCGATAACCTCGCATACATTACATCTATTAATTTATTCAACTTAGGTTTTGCCATTTTTCACCAACACCTTTCCAAAAAATAACCCAGTGTACTTAAATCATAGTACACTGGGTTATTTTTATATATCATCGTTTTCCTTCGCATAGTCAAGAACCTTATTAACGGTTAGAATGAATGTAGATGGGAGAGGAATGAGTTCACCATCTTCATTTCTAGCCATAATGATTCTTTCTTCATCAGAATCCATTACCACGACACCTGCATCTCCAATTTCCTCAAGATCCTCAAGGAAACTTTCGACAAAGTCATCTTTTTCATCACCATGCAATGACTCGGCATATTCGTCAATCAATGCACCAAGGTCTCCGAAAAAACTCATGGATTATTCCTCCTATATATAGAATCTAGATAATATTCTTTTATTCTGAGCCAAATAAGAAATCACAATTTTTACCCGTGGTGACAACTACAAAACGATCAGGGTATTCATCCTGTGGTCTGTACGTATAGATGACGGCAACCCCGCCATCAACATCAACCCAAACATCAAATCTTTTTGCTGTCATAATTAAATCATCAATCATTCTAAATGAAAGATCAGAGTATTTTTTCTGAAGTAAAAGTTTGAGTTCGTCTTCCTTCAGAAGTCGACGAGCTAGAAATTTGTCAGTTCCTATGAAGGCTTCTAAAAACGTCATTGTTATCCCTCCTGTGTATAGAATCTATATGTATAGTATATAACCGAAAAGTAGCCTGTGATAAATCATAACACCTGCCATAACTATTGCTATGATCGTGTAAACATGCTTCATCACAAGCTTACCTCATTGTTTCTATGATCCGTATATGAAACCATATAAATTCCCTGTTAAAACAAGAAAAAAGAAGGCCCAGTGAAAGTCACCGAGCCATCTTTTTTGATTAGGCTTTCTGAGCCTCCACATCCTTCGGGTGATCCAAATCGGAGACAGAGTCGATGAACTCGTCCCACTCTTCATCAGCGTCTTTCTCGCGGTAACCTTCCGCCATGGCATCCATCAAGTCCGCCCAGGCCTCATTAGTCATGCCGAGCTCTTTTCCGAGTTTCTCGGCCTTGGCATCGAGGGCGCAGTAGACCACTGCGCCGATGCTCGCGCCGATGATCTGGCCCTTCTTTCCAGCACCAAGTTTCTTTGCCACCTTCTTACCGATGGTGGCGGAGGCTGCGGTCCAAGCGAACGTGAGGACATTCTCGTACGCCTTAAATGCGGTGGAATCCACAATCTTCCTCATTTTACCAGTAGTCTTATTATACATAATAATACCTCCAAAATAGATAAGCTAGACTCTTGATATTATCTCCATCCGGCTTTCTTTTATTCTTACCTATATGATACATAATCAAAAAAAATGATATACGGATAAAAATAAGGGGTGAGATTATGCCCACCCCTTATTTAGACATTAATCCACAGAGTCTTCCTCTGTAGTATTCTCAAGAATCACATTATACTTATTTTTACTAGTACCACTTACTGTGATACAGTTCTTATTAAATTCAGATAATTTGTCTATAAGTTTATAATAATCTTCTTTGTTATCACATTCGATCTCGATGTATTCTACGCCTTCCTCTTTCATAATTCTAGAAAGGTCTTGTTTAAAATTGAATTCAAAGTCATTCGGTTCTCTAGAGTTATTAAAATATAACCCATCTATCTTACCGAATGGACTAAGTATTCCCGATGTGCCTGGCATTTATTTTTATTTAGACTATATCTTCATCTCTTAATGAGATGCCTCTCACTTCCACCTATTAGGTGTACTCTACTCAGTTCTACTATATTAAGTAGCTTTTCGTTAGTCGTTGGACTTTACTATTCTCATAATAGTCTTAGCTGCTGATTGTATCATGATGATAGGTTCCAGCAATTCAAGAGGTTGCATATGCTATATCACTATAACAGTCAGACCCAATACAATCTGAATTTCCCGAATTATTCACATAGATAATACTATGCAGTTCTCTTATGAACTTCCTCATATCTCTATGAGGTCTAGACTATATCTTCACCCTATAATAGGGGCTCCCCACTTCCACACAAGGTGTACACTACTCAGTTCTACTATATTAAGTAGCTTTTCGTTAGTCGTTGGACTTTACTATTCTCATAATAGTCTTAGCTGCTGATTGTATCATTATGATAGTTCCAAGCAATTAGAGGAGTTTTCCAATACATTTCTGTATTTTGGTGCTAAAATTAACACACGAGAAGGTCAATATTCATGATGTTATTCTTCATATCTCTATGAAGCTCAGACTATATCTTCAGCCATCATAGCTGCCTCTTACTTCCACACAAGGTGTACTCTACTCGATTATATCTATAATATAGATATTCTTTCGTTAGTCGTTGAACCTTGTTATTATGATAATAACCTTGGCTGCTGATTGTGTTTCTATAACATATTCCAGCAATTCAAGAGGTTTGTTTAATTCTTGGCAATATTTCTCACCAAGATAACTAGGATGAATCAGTATTGTTATTCTTCATATCTCTATGAAGCTCAGACTATATCTTCAGTTATAATAACTGCTCCTCATTTCCATCATAAAGATGTACTCTACTCGATTCACTAATGTGTCTTTTGATAGTCGTTGGACTTTATTATCTTAATGATAATCTTAGCTGCTGATTGTATTCTAATAATAGTTTCCAGCAATTAAGGGAGTTACGTAGCGTATCTTTCACCACGATATCGAATCGATATATTATTGGAATTTTTACCACCGCGTACGGTTTTTTATTTAGACTATATCTTCAGCTATAATAGCTGCCTCTCACTTCCGACTTATATTAAGTCGTACTCTACTCAGTTCTACCATCAGGTAGCTTTTCGTTAGTCGTTGAACTTTATTCTTATAATAAGAATCTTAGCTGCGGATTAATTTGATCATAACCTTATTACTATACCCAATATGATTAGTATTGGCCGCTTATATAAAGTTTAGTAGTTATAATCTATAAACAGTCCCCGCAATTCAAGAGGTTTTTATTCTCCCAGTGGATTTCATAATAACTTTATTGAGTTTCTTTTTTGCATTTTCAACGCTGCTTTTTTCTTTCGCATAATTATATGGAGAAAAATCGATGTTATACTGAGAAGATATATGCTTCCAGTGAGTTTGTTTTCGTATGTGCTTGTATAAAGTACGAACACGTTCATATTGAACCTTTGGGTCTTTTAGTATATCGCCCAATGTCTGAAAGATATACGTAGCTTTATGACCTTTTTCCATCATTGAACATACTAGATGAATCTCAGCATCCGTCCACTTTGCATTGCTACGCTCTTCACCATACTTTTCTTTTTTCAGACCAGTTTTTAGAGCGTGTATATAGTTTTCAGAATTATTACACCATTCTAAATTCCAGGTGTAATTATGCGCTGGATTTCCATCTATATGATTCACAAATGGTTTTCCTTGTACTTGAGGTATGAACGTAAAAGCAACTACTCGATGAATTAGGTATGGTGAGGTCTTCGTATCACCAACATGGAAAGTTCCAAACTTGTATGGACCAACAGACGTTTTATAAAGTGTGTGATCTTGTATCTTGAACATTTCCCTATTATATAAGTCATAAATACGTCCATAGTTACTCACCAGGTATCTTCGTAGCTCTATACACTCTCGATGTCTGTCGAAATAAGCAAATCTCCACAATTCTTTCTGATTGTTTATAGGCTCAATTTTTGGTATACCCAATTTCTCCATTAGCTTATCATCAAAAGCCATAGTTGCGTTGATATCAATCTTATCAAAATTATTTTTCATAAAATCGGTCCTTTACAAATAATTTTAATAAGATGTTTTTGTATTATTTTTTCATAAACTCAATAAATTTATCGTCCGGAGATCGGAGAGAATGTGGCCCTTTGGTTGTATACTTACATCTACTAAAGAAATCCATATCGTTGATAGTATCATCGAAACGCAATCTTAATACCTTATATCTCTATAAGGGTTAGACTATATCTTCAGTCTTTATGACTGCCTCTCACTTCCGACTTATATTAAGTCGTACTCTACTAGTTAATGTATCTAATAGATACATCCGTTGGATAGTCGTTGAACTTTCTAATTATAATAATTAGCTTAGCTGCTGATTGTGTCATGATAACAGTTTCCAGCAATTCAAGAGGTTTTATAGTGGAACACTACGTTTATCCCACTTGCGTGCATGCGCTGAATTAACAATTCCTAATATATTTAGACTATATCTTCAATCATCATGATTGCTCCGTGCTTCCACTGCAGTGTACTCTACTCGATTCACTAATGTGTCTTTTGATAGTCGTTGAACCTTTTCATTCTTATAATGAACTTGGCTGCTGATTGTATTGTAATAATAGTTTCCAGCAATTCACGGAGTTAAGTGGCAAATTGTTTACCACTGAATCTAAACAAATCTAGAAAATCTGGTATAGTCGCTTTAGCTCCTAACGTGATAACACGGTTGAGTCTTTTACTAAACTCTTGTGTTAAAAGAGCAGCGATGTATTCATTACATCTTAAGCGTTTATTATCCAGAGATAAATTATCTTTCATTCTTAACTCATTAAAGTTCTGCATAAGCCATCTAAGAATTGCATATACATCACTCTTATTATGGTCTTCTAGCATAAGAACTTTCTTTGTCGTCTCCATTTTAGACTATATCTTCACTTATTATAAGTGCTCCGCACTTCCAACTCTTAATGAGTCGTACTCTACTAGTTAATGTATTTATTAAATACATCCGTTGGATAGTCGTTGAACTTTACTATTTTCATAATAGTCTTAGCTGCTGATTGTCTTTTTGATAAGAGTTTCCAGCAATTCACGGAGTTTATACTTGACAATTTGGCAAATTTGTCATTATGCGATCAGCTAATCAAGTAAACGGTTGAAAAAGATAAGAATATCTCTACCTTTTTCTATCGTGTTGTTATTACTTAATTTCTTAATCCATATATTCTTATTATTCAAATCATCTATAGTAAGTCTATTGGTTGATACATGAAGTAAACCGCCCACTATAGATTGTACATATGGATATTTCAAGAATAGCTCTTTATTTACTTTCAGATAACACTTAGAGGAAATCTGGAAGTATAAAGACTTTTCATCATACACATATTCTTCCACGAATTCCATTATATTATTCACGCCCAGGTAGGTTAAAGCCCATGTCATACCATTGGCTGCATAGAATAATATAATAGGAATTTCTTTCTTAAATACAAACACATTGTATACAGGCAGTAAGTACTCGGTCCCATGTACATCAGTTTTATTAGTAGAGGACTTTACAAAATCCTCAACCTTAATAGAATTCCGCTTTACAGCGATTGGCATCCAAATATGTTAGACTATATCTTCAGTTATAATAACTGCTCCGCACTTCCATACATATGTACTCTACTCGATTTAGTATTCACTATCTTTCGTTAGTCGTTGAACCTTTATACTATAATAGTATACTTGGCTGCTGATTGTGCCACTATAGCAGTTTCCAGCAATTCACGGAGTTTTTTAATCCCCAATGCCACTTAGGGATTTTAATGTCACTGAGCTACTACTTGTATACGTAGATTTATCTACCAATTGATAAATCATATAATATCTTTTCGTGTATTCACATAGTTTACTTACTATGCAGTTCTCTTATGAACTTCCTCATATCTCTATGAGGTCTAGACTATATCTTCTTGGAATATATTCCAAGGACTCCCATTTCCACCTATATAATATAGATGTACTCTACTCAGTTATATCTGTAATAGATACCTTTTCGATAGTCGTTGGACTTTATTCTTTTCATAAGAATCTTAGCTGCTGATTGTGCTACTATAGCAGTTTCCAGCAATTAAGGAATCAAGAGCAAAGTTTTTTACCCTTAATGAAATAATATCCATCATCATCTTGAAGGGGGATAAGCATCTGCTTCTTAATGATTTTCTGATGGATGACTGGTTCTTTACCAGTCTCATTTTCCTCTACTGTAATTTGAATCCAGACTGTCAGGCAACCATATCTGTCATCATTGACAAATTTGTAGTCATAACGGTCTTTCTTCTTTTTCTTCTTTTCACGTTTAAAGATGAATTTATTAATGTTTATCTCTGATTCATTATCATTATACTCGAATTTTAAAATTTTAATATTTTTTACAATTTCCAATGACTTCCATGCATCCATTATGTATTCTACTAATGGACGGTCTGACTGTTTGTACAATAGGGGAATATTGAGTTCTTTTTCAAAATCGCTTACATACTCCCTAATGTATTTTTGCATAATCTAGCCTCCTTTGTTGAACTCAAATTTATAATATATAAATTATAAAAAAATATACTGATTTATCATGGAAGGCTCCAGTCAATTTTCTGTGATCCCATTTTCTCTAGCATAGTATTTGCATATGAGAAAGGTTTAGAACCAAAGAATCCCCGATTAGCACTTAATGGACTTGGATGCGGTGAGAACAAACATGCTTTTCTTTTCGTGGATGGAAGAGTCTTGTAGTTTGTTCCTAGAGGGAAAATTCTATACATCATATTCTTTGCAAAATTTCCCCATACTAAAAATACAACTGGCTGGTTTAAATTTGTACATGCCTGAAATACACTTGTAGTGAATTTATGCCATCCTAAATTGTAATGACTATTGGGTTTTCCTTCTTCCACAGTGAGTGTTACATTTAATAGTAACACTCCTCTTTCAGCCCATGGTGTTAAATCTGATGTAGTCGGAGTATTACAACCAATATCTCCTACAAGTTCTTTGAAAATGTTGTGTAGACTAGGCTGAACTGGATTTCCATTTGCAATAGAAAATGCTAGTCCATTTGCTTGTCCTTGTGTGTGATAAGGATCTTGACCTATAATACATACTTTTACATTTTCAGGTGGAGTTAATTCTAATGCTCTAAAAATCTGATTTTGTGGAGGGAATATATTCTTCCCTTCATCCCGTTCCTTCTGTACTTGTTTTGCTATGGATAGTGCTAATTGAGTAGATTCTTTTGGGATTAAGTTGCTCCATTTCATAATATCACCATTTCCAAAGATTATAAAAAAATATGGCATGATAGATATCTATCATGCCATATTTTATATGACTATTTAAATGGCATTAGAATTTATTTCTTATTCATCACGCCCAGAAGCAATTGCATCATTCTTAAACTTCAGTTTCAGAGCAATGCTTGGTACGTAATAAATCTCTTCGTCACCGTCTTCTGTAATCTGTACACCAATCGTGAACAGACCAGCAACATTGAGTTCATACTCAGTTCTCTTCGTTTCTTCTCTTCTCGTTCTGATAAATCTCAGAATCTGAGAATGAATAATACAGAACATTGGGATTACAAATTCAGGACTCTGAACCTTGATATTGATAATATCAGAGAGATCCTTCATTGCCCTGGCTGCTGCTTCTTTAATTATATCAGCCTGAACTCTAATATTTGCTGCATTCCATTGTGTGCACAGTTCAATTGTGTCATCTTCGTCTTCATCCAAAGATGTGTCAGAAGCTTTAGATTCTAGATGTCTAATATATACCATATAATTTCCAGTTTTCTCATCATCATCGTTGGCTGTAGTTGAATAACCAATTTCCATTCTATCAGCCACATTCAGATTAAAATCATCATATTCTTTTTCTCTATCAACCACAACATCACACAGTGTTTCAAAAATACTTGCATAAAGTGTGATTGTCGTCATAGGTTCTGTTAAACCCAGACTGATTGTTTTGTGGAGCATTTCATCTGCCATACCACCAATCGTAATTAGCTCTGCTTCGTTCTCGGAAACATTATCCTTGAACCACTTCTTAGACTTACTCTCAGGCATATCAATTCCTCCAAATAATTTATTTATAATATGAACTAAATAGTCCATAATTATAATATATAATTTCTTTCTGTTAAGATGTAAGTTGTTGAGTAAATGAGAAGATATCAAACGATATCTTCTCATTTTTTTATTGTTACTTACTGGGCAGCGGGCTCCTCAGTATTCTTTGCTGCTTCCTCAGCAGAGGGGCCGCTCTTGGCGACACGTGCGTCAATGTCCATGCCCTTCATACGCATAGTGCTGCGCTTCAGATAGGTCTCAACATAGTCACGAATCTTTTCCAGAGGATTGGGCCCAATCTTATTCCAGATGATGGAATGATTCTTGTTATTTACATACATAACAGAAATACTGTCACGGCCATTCGGAAGGGTCTTTTCGACCATATAAATGGACGTGGACAGAGCGTTATCTCCATACTGTACATCAATGGTTAAAGAGGCATTGCCCTTATCAGCGCCACGATCGTTCAGATAAATCTTGGTTGTACAATCCTCGTAGAAGGAGTCCTTCAGAAGATTCTCATAATCCTGTCTTAGATCTTTAAGATTGGTACGCATTATAATCAAACTCCTTATAATAGTATAATTAATAACCCCAAGGATTATTAATTATATTGTAAGGGGTTTGATAAATTAAAATCATTTTATATACTCAGAGACTGTTGCTTCCAGATCATCAATAGGAACGATTTTAATTCCATATTTTTTGGCCTTATCAATCTTAGAAGAAGATGTATCAAGACTTGGAACAACTAAGAAAGTTGTAGACTTCGAAATAGAGTCTACGACTTCTCCTCCACACTCTCTAATGAATTTCTCTTTGCTTGCATCTCTTATCTTTGTGAAGCAAACTGAGAATCTTGCTTTATTTGAAACTCCCTTCGTTTCAATTACATTCAGTTCTTCCGTTAAGAAAGTGATGAGTTTCTTATTCTCTCTTACACCCTCAATGATCTTCTGTGCTGTTTTCTCTTTTACTCCTGGAATTTTTATAAGCTGAGATATCGAGTTTCCTTCTACGATTGTGATTAGTTCTTCGATATTGTATATGGAAAGAATCTTTGCAAAAGATTTCTTACTGATTCCTTCTATCCCTAAAGAACCCATCAGAATATAATCTGGTACAGTTCTCTGTTCTTCAATGGAGTCTAACCATAACTGAACTATCTTAGTGCCAAATCCATCCATATGAGAAATTTCTTTTTTATACTTTTTCAACTTATACAAATCTTTTATGGATTTGACATATCCTTCATCATAAAGTCTATTAATTACACCATACGAGATATTCTCAATATCCATCTTATCCAGATAATTGAGAATCTTTCCTTTGATTCTGCATGGACACTTTGGATTATCACAGAATAAAATATCTCCAGAATCTGTAGAATTTAATCTATCACCACACTCTGGACAAAACTCTGGTACTTCAAATTCTATTCCATCATAATTATGAGTACACTCATCATCAAAAGAAAGATACGGTATAATATCATACAGTACCTTCACAATATCTCCTTTTCTCAAATGAAGATTTCTAAATCTTCCTACAGATCCAAGAGAGATATTCTCAATTGTATTCCCTTTTAGTTTAACAGGTTTTACTTTTGCTACCGGTGCTAATCTTCCAAACAAACCAACATTGAATGCCACATCCATAAGTTTACTAAATGAAACTTCTTCTGTAAACTTGTATGCAACTTCAAAATTATTGATATCATTTTCTCTTCCTAAAATCTTTTGTATTTCAGGATTTATAATATATATGACTGCACCATCACATCTTAATCCATCACCTACAGTAAAATGAGAATTTGCAAATTTTCTAATTACCTCTCTATCTTTTAATCTACATCTGATATGAGGATATTCATTGAGTGCTTCTTCTGCTAAAAGTTGAGTTCCATCTGCAGTTCCAACTCTCAATGGTACAATTTGAAGTAATGAACTTTTGTCTCTATCATATTCATCAGAGTTCAAAATTGCCGATACAATCGACCTTGTGTTCTTATAATCAGTATGATATTTCTTATTATAATAAGCAAGGTCATCATATGACATCATCACTTCTGTTTTCAACCCATATGGTTGATTTTTAAATTCACAAGATTCTCTTTTCTTAAAATGATTAAACACATGTGTTATATTCTGTGCTTCATTCTTTTCTGTAAAACCTCTTGTGAGTGCAGATTCTACATTATTATTCTCATCCATCTCAAAGATTACAGAAACCCCATCATATTTTGGAAATACATACACTTCTTCATCATTCAAAGATATACGTCTTCCAGTTGTGGAATATATTTTTTCTTCCATAGAAGATATCCATTCATCTAAATATCTTCTACTTGGATTCGTTCTTCTTTCATCTTTAGACAGATAGAATACTTTCTTTAAAGTTCCTCTCAGTGCTGGATACTTATGATGAACCACAGAATTCCTACTAGTTGATAGTGGGACTGATACAACATCCTTCCCACTATTTGCTAACATGATTGCATACAGAATATCATATGTATAATCACTCAATCCAGTACTCACCCCAGAGTTATTATAAATGAATTGAGTTATATTAATTATCATATAGATAAACTGTAAATCTTCTTCTGTATATGGGACTAATTTATTTACATTACCCATATTAACCAGATAATTCACACTTCTCTGAATTTCTGGGGATTTTATAATCTCACTTGCTTCTTCACAAGTGAGATTTCCTTTCAACAAGTCTTCATATACTTTACTTAAGTTATACATTATGCATCTCCTTTACCATGTTAATCGAATGTCACCATCACTATCTCTTTTAAAGTATAATACATAATTTATATCATGCTTCAAGAAATATTTCCATTTTACTTTTATTTCTGGCATTCTCAGTTTCCTATCTTCAATAAGAGTTTCATTCCATGTTTCTGAAAATGTCATTGGTTTTCCGAACACGACTGCAGGCATCTTTTTATAATTTGGTTTTATCAAATGTCTTCCAGTCAGAGATCTATTATCGGTTTTCCCATCCCAATAATAGTATATCTGTCTCCACAGACTTTCTGGCTTTAAATCAGCAGCAAGTTCGTTTGATTGCCCCTTTGTTAAAATATGAACTTCGTTATCGTGAGTAAAGTACCAAGGTCTTACTGTACAAATACCAATATCTCTAGATTCATTTGTAAGATGAAAATGTGGAATATTATTCCCTTCGAAATCTCTAATGTTCAATACAAATTCTTCTCCACAAAGATCTATAAGATGTATACAAGAATAACCTTCTAGCTTTGTTCCCATTTCACAGTTATTCTTTGTAAGATAACTCCGCAAATCCTCTCTCGTTTTAATCATTTTTTCACCTCATTCAATCTTGTGTAATCTGGTTGAGTTACACTATCAGCGATTGGAAACTTCCAGTGAACGTCATTCCATACATGTTTACCATATTCCCAATTTGTTAATCCATCATCTCTCACCATTCTTAAATGCTCATCTAAAATCTTCAGGTCTTTATTGATCATTTTAATGTGGTGTGGTTTATGTAGGAAGTATTCATCAACGTCTATTCTAATACATGATTCATATTTTCCCTTATCACCTATAACGTGAAAATGGGGTTTATTATCTCCTTCATCTCTTGTACGAACAACGACACGTGTTTTCTTAAATTTTTTGAGGCTCAAGTCATTAATTGCAGTGTCTTCATTATATACATCGCTCGATTCTGAATCAAACGAGCATATAGTAATCATACCGTCTTGTGCTTCTTCCATAATTTCTCCAAACAGTTCATTTAATGATTTCATTTTTTAATGACTCCTTTCAATACTTTCATTTTTTTGCACTCCTTATTACAACTACTAAAATTATAACATATAAATGAAAGAGCTAGTTACAAAAACTAGCTCTTTCATTTTATTTAATGATTTCTTCAAGAATCAATATTTCATTTATTAGTTTCTTAAAGCGTCTTGGCTCAAATACTAATATGGGTTCTTCTAGGGTTAAATCTAGAAGAGATATAAACCCATTTAGTTCAAGTAGTGCACTCCAATATTCTGTCGTTCCATATAAATCATTCGAAAGCATCTTTGGTTTATACTTATATCTTGTAAGTTCCAGAGGACTAAATGCTGTCTGGACTGCAGTTTCTTTTAAGTATGGTAGATACTCTGCTACAATAGATTTATAAGGAATCTTAATTGTATCATCTCCGGTTTTAATAAAAACATTTGTGTGAAGATTTCGATAACTAGCTTCCATGGTATCGACAGAATGTATGAGTTCTCCGATAGAAGAATAATACTTCATAATTATCCTCCTTTTTTCCATCCACGTTGAGCTCTTAATAGTTCAGCGTTCGTTATCATATATGGAGAGTCTGTCTCAAGTAAAGAATCTCTAATGTTGACAAACGAACCATATTTAGAAATTTCTTGACTCATCTGGCCAATCCCTAGGTCTACTCCATATTTTGCTGATATAAATTGGCATATATTTAAGATGACCTGTGAATTGATGAGATGGCTATCTTCCAGATTATATATTCTATTCATTGGGGAATTTTTCTCTGGGACAGTTAATGGCTTTCTGAACTGTAGCATTTTTACTTCAGTCCCATTATAGAATTGACCAATCAGCCAACTCTCCTCTTTTCTCTCGGCATCATATTTTTCATCGGTATCACCAACGTGACCGTTGACATGATATATCTCTCCGATAGTTTTTCTTTCATTATCAAAAATGGTCATCATATCACCTCTTTGTTGGATCTGTTGGAGTTACAAATTGTCTTTGAAGATCTCCATTTACAAAATGAACAGAGAATTTTGCACCTTTTGGAATTTTCCGATCCGCAATAAGACGGGTAATCCAATTACCACTCCTATCAATATGGACTGTTACATAATCTCCTCTGTTTACTTTTTTTGAATATGTGGGTTTACAAGCTTTGTCATTATCAAAAATTCTATCAGCTGAAATAGAATCAAGTTTTGTACCACTTAAACTACCAGTAGTTTTTGGAATTACCATTTTCAGGGTTTCTGCATTGAATAATTGAGTTTCATAAGAAAACCCATATTCCTCGTCATCTACGATGAAAATTTTATCTGTGGTTGTGATAGACATGTTAATTCCTCCTCACACATTAATAGTTTGTTTTCCTAATGAAAGCTTATCACTATGAAAACAATTTTTTTAATAGGTTCCGAAAGGGGAATTATGATGAGCATAGAATTAAATAACCAGCAAATTTATGCACTATATGATATTGAGAACTGGTGGGAGAAAGAGAAAAACCAAGTATACGAAATATCCGGAGCTGCTGGTACTGGAAAAGCACAACCTATTTCTACTATGATTCCAACACCAACTGGTCCAAAGAAACTAGGAGATTTAAAAGTCGGAGAGTATATATTTGATAAGAATGGGAAAGAAACTAAGATACTAGGTATATACGATCAGGGAAAACGTGATGTATATAGAATCACGTTTGAAGACGGAAGAGAAACCTTTGCATCAAAAGAGCACCTATGGAACTATTACACAAAAGATGGTGATATAGATACAAAGACAACTGAAGAGTTAATCGATAAATTAAAAGCTTATAAATATATAGATATTCCAATTTGCTCTGCAGTAGAATATCCAACGAAAAAATATAAAATTGACCCATACTTAGTTGGTGTGTGCACTGGAGTTCCTTATGATATGAAGATTCAAGAAGAATATCTATATGGAGATTCTTCACAGAGAAGATCTTTAATTCAAGGTCTGTTTGATGTGAGGGGCCAGATTAAAGACGGGAAATTGACATATATCACAAGGAATTTTGAGCTTGCTGCAGATATAAGAGAAATTCTATTTAGCCTAGGTTATAAAGCATCAATTACCATTTATCTTAACCACGGCAATGATCCGTGCTATACACTTCATGTGGAATGTAAAAATTCAGAAAAGCATAAATTCTTTAAGCTAGAGAGAAAGAAGCTAACCGCTCTATCTTTATGTACTGCACCTGATACAGTAGATAATACTAAGATTGCAATACAGGCCATTGTCAAAATGGGTTATCAGGAAGAGATGAGATGTCTCTATGTGGATAATCCAGAGCACCTATACTTAACAAATGATTTTATTGTGACTCATAATACAACTCTAGTTAAATATTTCATAGAGAGAATTGGACTAGATAAAAATGAAGCTGCATATGTGGCATTCTCGGGAAAAGCTGCTATGCAATTAGCAAGAAGCGGTCTTCCTGCCAGAACTATTCACAGCTTAATTTATGATCATGAAAAAGTCAAAGATTTGGATGAAGACGGCCATGTTCAATATGACTCTAGAGGAAATGTAAAATTAAAATGGCAATTTACGTTAAAGAGGAGACTACCTAAAGAAATCCAATTAATTGTCGTGGATGAAGCATCTATGGTAAATGCAGATGTGGCCAAAGATTTATTAAGTTTTGGAATTCCTGTAATAGCATTGGGGGACTTAAATCAGTTACCACCAGTAATTGGTTCTCCATTCTTTTTAAGAAATCCAAATTTCATCTTAACAGAAATTATGAGACAAGCTGAGAATGATCCAATTGTCTGGTTAGCAAATAGAGTATTAAATGATGAACCATTGGATTATGGTGTCTATGGTAAATCATGTGTCATTAAAAAATCTGAATTAAATGATTATTTTCTAAAAAGTGCAGATGTTGTGCTAACAGGCACAAATAAACTTCGTGCACGTATTAATGATTTATTTAGAGAGACACTCTATAATATTAGAAATTTGGATACGCCTCAGATTGGAGAAAAAATAATCTGTAGAAAGAATAATTGGAATCGATCTATTCAAGATTATATCTATTTAACAAATGGACTTTATGGTTTTATTGATTATGTAGATATTGAGTCTTTTAATGGAAAGGATTTAAAGATAGATTTTAGACCAGACTTTCTCAATAAAAAATTTAAAAATCTTGTCATAGATTACAAAAGACTCTTTGCTCCACTAGGACAAGATTCTGAAAATAGTACATTTGCTAGACATGAACAGTTTGAGTTTGCATACGCTCTTACCGTACATTTAATGCAAGGAAGTCAAGCTGGGAAAGTTGTATATCTGGATGAAAGATCTGGTTGGGATAAAGATACCTATAAGAGATTACAATATACAGCTATCACAAGAGCACAGGAGTCGATTATTATAGTAAGATAACAAAAAAGAAGGCGCTGTAAGATGCGCCTTCTTTTTATCAGTCTATGTACTGCATAGCATATACAGAATCATGAATCCCCTCCCATCTCTGATATTTACGGTTTACTTCACTGAGAAAACTTTGGAAATGATGTTTTTCGCTGTGTTCAAAGAATTCATCATCTGCGGTACATCCACCCCAGCCTTCACCAATATAAATGAAGGGTGCTCCAGGATTTACTATAGAGAATTCTTTAATGACTTGAGAGACACCATCCCTAGGCCATGAGCATACAACAAAATCGACACCAGAACCATATTTCTTTACTGCCTCTATCCAGTCGAGTTTCTCAACATCCATCCATTGGTCTCCCCAATCGAAGGTTCCAACTTCAGTCTTTGAATCGGTTGGAATACAATCACATCCACATTCATTGAGTGCGAATGATAAGACGCCCAGACCGGCACAAACTTCAAGTACCTTAGGATGATCCTTCTTACTGTATTTCTTCATAGCGGTGACCAATTCACTGACCCAATCACGGGTAACAAGTGAAAAGCTTGAAATGCGTAACAGGTAGCTTCTGAGAATATATGGAGAGAATCCCTCACACATCATATAGAAGCGTTCTTTACAGCCACAACAGAATTCCCCGATTTGTCTAGGATCTACAGTATCAGGGATTCTGTGGTTTTCATAGTCTTCAAGGAAATTGTGCAAACCACTGTCATTGCACAGACGTTCAAAGCGTTCCTTAATGTTTCTTTCCATAGCGTTATTCATATTATTAACCTCCTAGGTTTTTTATTCCATCATTATAATACATAATCAAAAAAAAACAATATTCGAATAAAAAAAGAAGGTGCATATTTCAGCACCTTCATTTTTTAATACAGACACTTGTACGCGTCAGTAGAAACTAATTTTACAATAGTAAAATTAGTTTCTACATACACCTGAGGACCAGCATCTACAGTTCTCATATAATAGCTTTCGCCAAATATTTTCAGAGCGAATTGCCTCGCTCCGTTAATATTGGCACGAATGCGAATAGCCGCATTCGTACTGGTCTCTATAATAGACCATTCGTGGATGCTATCCACGAAATCCATCAATTCGTGTATTTCCTCGATGAGAACCGTATTATCATAAAAATCAACTCCGATGATAAAATCGTCATCATCGTCGTCCTGCCTGAAGCAGAAATCCACCGTATTGGAATTGGATACTGCGTATCCAATATTTCCATATTTGGATAGGATTTTGTCTACTTCTTCTTCAGGAATCGCGCCGGATTCCATTTCTTGAGAAAGCTCGTTCTCAAGCTCTCTCAGTGTGCGTTTAATTTCTTTATTATTCATGAACATTCTTTTTCACCTCCTTAAATGTTCACATATATAATACATAAACAAAAAAAACGATATACGAATGGATATGTAAAGTAATTGAACGGTAGACAATCACTTAATCCACTTTATAGGAGGAATATTATACTATGAAAAATTACTTATTGGAAGCTCTTAGAGCAAATGACAAGACAGGTTATTTATTTGAAACAAATAGTACATTCGTTGCATATAAAACTGGATTCCCTGTATTAGATTATAACATGGGGTTCGTTGTAAATGTATTTAATAAAGAAGGGGAATTAATTCAAACATATCCAGCTATTGGTATTACCACTGGCTCAATTGTTACAATTATTGGTGGCAGTCATACTGGAAAAGCTGAACCGGTTGATAAAGTCATTCCGACACCAGATGGAATGAGAAGATATGGTGATTTGAAAAAAGGTGATTATGTATTTAATAAGCATGGAAAACCTGTAAAGATCCTTGAAGTATTCCCTCAAGGAAAACGCGATATGTATAAATTAACTTTTGATGATGGGAGAGTTTGTGTTTGCGGTGATAAACATTTGTGGACAGTTTTCACAAAGCATGATAAAAGAAAAGTGATAAATACAGAAGATTTATATGAATGGTATCAAACTGCAAGGCCGAACGCTCATAAATGCATAGACGTATGCGAAGCGGTTGAATATCCAACAAAAAAATACGATATCGACCCATATGTAATCGGTGCTTTTATTGGAAACGGTTGTAATACGTGCCCGGCACTGACATTTTCATCTAACGATGAAGAAACCGTTGCAGAAATTGCTAGATTAATCGATGCTAAAGGATACAAGAAGAATCCGCATAATTACAATTACAATTTTATTTTAAAAGATGAGAAAATCACAAAGCCCGGACTGAAATATTATAGAAGTAGAATATTTTTTCAAAAATACCAAGAGCTTCTGACTACATCTGGGTATAAAAAAATCCCAACCGAATATTTATTTGGGGATTTAAATCAGAGGTGGTCTCTTGTTCAAGGATTGTTCGATACTGATGGCTCTATTGATATAAACGGTTGTATAGGATATACCACAACTAGTGCCGAGCTTGCTAATAATATCAGATTCTTACTGAATGGGCTTGGATTCAAAGTGACTATCTCAAAGGACAAAAGAACTGAGAAATATAAAACGTCTGAGTGTTTTAATTTAACCATAAATGCAATGAATAATGAAAAATACAAGTTTTTCAGATTAAGACGGAAGCGTGAAAGAGCTCTGGATGTATTTAATAACTCGAACCACTATAATCTGAAAAAGCATTTCATTTATAAAGTAGAAAAATTGAACGTACAAAAAGAAATGAACTGTATTTACGTAGACGATCCTGAGCATCTATATTTAACGAACGATTATATTACTACACATAATACAAGTATGGCTATACAAATTGCGTCAAATATTGTGAGACCATTTAAAACAGGTGTAGTTATACATTATGACCTCGAGGGTGGTACTAACATGACTCGTGTTAGTGCACTAAGCAGATTTAATCCCTCGGAACTTTCTGACAAATATATTTTAAGACAATCTGGTGCATCTATAGAAGAAATCAAATTATCTATTGCCAAACTATATAAAGAAAAAACATCTAATCCGGATTTATATAAATATGATACTGGTAAACTAGATGAGTTTGGAAAAGAGATTTATGCTTACGAGCCAACATGTATGATTATTGACTCAGTAGCATCAATGTCTACATATATCAATGAGAATACAAAAGATGGTATGAAGTCTCTAGAGGAAATTTCTACCCAGACAGATAAAATGAGACTGACTGCAGAGATTGGTAGATTCCTTGTAGAATCTATGCAAATGCTGAAAGCAGCTAATATCATTCTATTCCTAATTAATCACATTAAAGAAAAACCTGGTATGGGTGTTCCACAAGCACCGGAACTTAGATATTTGAGACAGAATGAGACGCTAAACGTAGCTTAACATGTGGTGTCTATAAACCTCTTGAATTGCTGGAAACTATTATTACAATACAATCAGCAGCCAAGGTTATTATTATAATAACAAGGTTCAACGACTAACGAAAGATACCTATATGGTAAATCGAGTAGAGTACACTAGCTATAGTGGAAGCGAGAGGCAGTTATTATAACTGAAGATATAGTCTAAATTATCCCGTTGGCCAGCGGGTAAAGCATTACAGTATTATACAAATACAATGATTCGTTTAACCAGTGTAGGCGCTGAAAAATATACTCCTGAAGAACACGGTTTCGATGGATTTGGTGCTACGGCTCAATTTGTTAAAAACCGTAGTAATACAAACGGAAGTATCGTTCCTCTCGTATTTGATAAAGTACATGGATACGACAGTGTAAGATCTTCTGTTATGTTTGCAAAGAGTGCTGGTTTACTTGGTGGTAACCGGAATGGTTACTATTTCATTAATAATAAAGATTCTAAATTTAAATTTAGTAATATCTATGAAGAGTTCTCTCAGAATAGAGAACTATATAAGATCATGTATGACCACATTGTTCCTGTATTGGAACAGTCGCTGTCTTCTGTTAAACCAGAAGAGTTAAATGTCATTGAGGATGAGATGAATTACTAACATATAATTAAATCATAGATATTTATCGCATCTATTTTCCAATGATATACTTCGTTTCAGATAATAGAGATACACTTCGTGTGTATCTCTATTATTTTCTTTTAGCCTCACTTTTTATATTCTATTTAACGATAATAATAAGCATTTTCTTTATTTTAATTACCATTGATATATTATATATTGGTAGCACTTACAAGGAGGTATTATCTATGGCAGAAAACTTGAAGTACAACTTAAAAGATGAGCTATTGGAGGCTGACAAGAATCTGACTGGTTCGTTATCTCTTTTAGGAATGACCATGTTGACTCAGCCAGCATACAATAACTCCATGAGAAGTGTTATGTTCACTTCGCATCTTAAACAGTACACAAATTTGACAAAGCCTGATTTTCCTGGATTTTTCACGAATGGAGAAAATGTTGTCGGAGAACACAGCTCCGGTTATAGGAGAACGAAACATGATACAACTGTATATAGAAAGGTCGCAAAATTTGGAGATATTATTGATACACCATTTTATTACATGATGTTTGTATATGATGAGAAAAAACAAGAGTATGATGTATGGGAAAGAAAAGATACAGAGAACTTAACAGAAGTATTTGGTTTTGAATATAATAACGATGTAATCGATGAATTAAATGAAGGGGACTTTATTCCAAAAGGAACCGTTGTATACAAATCCAAATCATATGATGATAGTATGAATTATGGATATGGTAAAAATGTTACCATGATGTATACAACTGAACCCTATACATCTGAGGATGCTTGTGTAGTTTCTGAATCATTGGCGAAATCTATGGATTCTATTGAAATCAACACAGTATCTATAGGTATAAACCAGAATGACTTTCTTCTGAATCTCTATGGTACAAAAGATACTTATAAACCCTTTCCAGATATCGGAGAGTTTTCATATGGAGAAGTTGCAGTAAAAAGAACTCTATTCACAAACCAGCTCTTAACAGATTTTAAAGATAACTCCTTGAATAAGATTCAAGATTCTGACATTTCCTTTTATAAGACAGGTAAAGTGATAGACATTACAGTTTACTGTAACAATCCAAATGTTGAAGACAACCCATTCAATGCACAGGTTCTAAAATATCTTCATAGTCAAAATAAATACTATGAAGAAATTAAAGAAACTTGCCAAGAGATTATGAAATCTGGTAAGAAGTATACACATAATGTCGATTATCTATATAAGAGATCATGCGATTTTCTCAATACAGATGCAAAATGGAAAGATGATACTGTATTCGGAAATCTCTTAGTTGAGATTACAATCAAGAATACAATTCCTCTTCAGATTGGTCAGAAACTCACGGGTCAAGAATATCGGCTCGTGTAAAACTCCGTGAATTGCTGGAACCTGCTATAGTAGCACAATCAGCAGCTAAGATTCTTATTATAAGAATAAAGTCCAACGACTATCAAAAGACACTAATTATATTAGTGAATCGAGTAGAGTACATCTTTATGATGGGAGTGCGGAGCACTTATTATAAGTGAAGATATAGTCTAATAGGGTATCTAATGAGTCCGGTATCATGTTATAAAATTTATAACAAATTAATAAAAAATGAAATCCTAAACTCAAGAAAATACCTTACGAGATATGGCAACAAGTCAGTAATTTCTCAAATAAGACCTGATGAAGAGATGCCATTCTTTTATGATGATAATGGGAAAAAACATACAGTGGATTTATTATTTAATGTATTAGCAATCATTAATAGAACAACAGCATTTCCTATGTATGAGATTACAATTAATTTCATCTGTAATAAAGTAAGAGCACAGATGAGTAAAATGAAATCTATGAAAGCAAGAGAGAAATTGCTATTTGATATAATTAGAGACTTTAATGAAGTTCAAGCAACCAGAATGAAGGAAGTATATGATAAACTTTCTACTTCAGAGAAAAAAGAATATATACAGAGTTGTATTGATGATAGAATCTTTATTCATCAGAATCCTCTGTGGGAAACAAAACCTATATTCTTTAGACTTTTAGATATTTACAATAAGTATGATTTCCTCACCCCATATGATATGTATATCAATAAATGGGGGAGGACTATTAAACTCTTAAATCCTTCTTTTATCGGAGAGATGTATATTCTGAAATTAAAACAGACCTCGAGGAAAGGATTCTCCGTTAGAGGGACTGGTTCAATCAACAGTAAAGGACTTCCTGAAAGAAGTTATAAAAATAAGAATTTCACTGAGTTGAGGTCATCTACACCTATCAGATTCGGTGAGTTCGAGACCCTAGAGATTTGGGGTCTCTTAATAAACCCCTTTAATTGCTGGAAACTATCATCATGATACAATCAGCAGCTAAGATTCTTATGAAAAGAATAAAGTCCAACGACTATCAAAAGACACTAAATATATTAGTGAATCGAGTAGAGTACACTACGGTGGAAACAGGGGGCAGTTAATACAACTGAAGATATAGTCTAATCTCTATAGTGATATAGAGTATAATATTCCTATGGAATTTCTCAATCGGTATCATACCGGAAGATATTCAGTTATTCCATTTGATGTATAGAACATCTGCTCAAGGCAGAAGAGATTTAGCTGAGCAGTTACTCTTGGATAAGGATGAATTTAAGATTAGTCCTACCTATACTTCAAGAGTTGCAGAAATCTTCTCAGTTATTTTAAAATCACTTGGGTTAAAATTGGAATTCATTGATGAGGATGAAGAAGTAAAAGAATATGATGATTCTATGCTTAGTCTTCATACTCTGGATGGAAAAGAATATCTTTGTACAGACTACCAGTTTATGTTGGTAGAAAGAAAGCATAATATAGAAAAAGAATTACTACAGAAATATGGAGTCATCGATGCAGATGAACTCGAAAAACTTGTAATGATTGAATTAATGAATAGAAACTTTGTAATTGGTCCTGCTAAAGATGAGATTAATAGTACCGAGGCTTATAAACCTGATACTGCAAACTGACGATAAAAGAGCACATGGAAATTCTCCATGTGCTCTTTTTTTATTTTGAAGATAAAAAGTTTGTCATAGTAGTCTTTATAATATAGAGAAGAATTGGTGTAAAGAAGAATACTTCTTCATTTGCATCCAGTAATAATAGTTCTTCATTTAAGTCTAATGGAATATCATATAGACTAATCTCTTCTCTTCTGATGAATTTCTGCATTAATTCTATATACTTAGATTCTGTAGGGCCATTCATCTTAAAAGAATTTGCAATCTCTAGTGGGAGAAGATTAATATCTCCCTCCAGATTTGGAAGAACCGGGATGTCTGCGACATAAATAGATTGGTCATGCCAACGATAGAATTGAGAATCCTTCTTATACATGGCAGGAAACGTATTATAATATAATGGTCTTATTAGCTTAGTATCTCTTCTCTCAAATAAACGATAGATAGATTTCTCATACTTAAGTTCTCTTTTAGGATCTACAAATCCCTCTGTCAATACAATAGTCTTTAAATCATTCTTTCTATTTAAGAGTTTATGCTTATTAAAGAATACTGTTTGCAGCGGATCATAGATTTTTTTACCTCCTTCGATTTCTCCCAGGAAGCAATTATATCTTTCATTATAAAAAATAACCTTGTAGGTTTGAACCATATCATGATACATAGAGTCTACTTTATTTACAATATCCATGTATTCTTCTTGTATGAGACAAGTGTTTTCTGTCCCAATATTCTCAAGAAGACATGTAAACCTCTCATGTACCTGATTATTCAGATTATCAACTTTTTCTTCATCCAGATATTCAAATCTGAATTCTAGCTTATAGAAATTATCTGGACGAATATTATCATATTGGATTGCTACGACTCTAAAAATAAAAGATCCTTTTATGGTATTAATCATAAAAAAATCATTTTGGAGAGGCTTGATTGTATTTGGTAATACTACAGCTTCTCCAGAATAGTCTGTATCCAATCCTTGTTCACTATCTGTAATATTCAGTACAACTGGGTCAATTCCATATAGAGGGAAGTTTTCAATCTTTTGAAATTTTAATGGGGATCTATTTCCTAAGATTTCTTCAATATCTCTAAATCCACCATCCATAGTAGTCTCTTGATAATTCACATGATAGTAAGTTACAAAGGTTGGGGATTTATCTAAAAATCTGGAGATAGAACTATTCAATCTATTCTCATATTGGAACACATTATCGTCAACGAGTTTTTGCTCATTAATTAATATTGCCATAATCTCAACTCCTTTTGTATAACGGAATTATCTTATATCATTGTTTTTTGAGGAAAAAAGAAGGCCCAGCGATAAACACCGGACCTCTTTTTTGTTAGGCTTCCTCAGCCTTGGACTGAGCCTTGATATTCTCGACCGTGCCGTATGCCACAGCGGTGGCGGCCGCGTCTTTGAGGAAACCCCAGTCCTCGACATCATCCTCAGAATTCTCCATCCCCTTTAACCAGGCCTGAAGGGCGTCGGATGCCTTCGCCTCCAGCCTCTGCTGGATATCATCCAGCTTGACCTGGAGGAGGCAATACCCCAGGCCGCCAGCAACCGCGCCGGCAGCCTGGGCGTTCTTACCGCCCCCGAGGCGCTTAGTGATGCTAGCGCCGATGTTGGATGCACCCAACACACAGAACGCGTACCCGTACTTCTGTAGGGCACGATACCAGGTAGAGTTCTCCACGTTCTCCCAGTTGATATTGATCTTCTTCATAGTAACACCTCATTAACAGAAGCTCGAGCTCTTGATATTATCTCCACTCGGCTCTTTATATTTAATTTCACCATTATAATATATCACTTTTATATATAAATATACGGAAAAAATAAAGCTCCCAGATTTTATAGGAGCTTTATTTATTATTAATAATACAACAACTGTTTAATGAGGAATGGATTAAACAGCTGTTGTTTGTTTTGAGTCTAGTTACTTTGACTTTTGGGTCTTTTCACCAGACTTGGCTTTTGGAGAATATTTCTCACCTAGTTGCCGAAGAGTAAACTCCTCGCCACGGTGATTGTTGAAACAATCTGCAGCGGCCATGAGCATTACTGTCCAATAATTCATGATCCCACTTCCTCTCTTATGATCTCTTGCATGGCTCTTTTCAGAGTAGGTTTACATGTATCCTCATGCAAGGAGATTCCTCTAGTAGAATGAGAACCAAGACCGTGATTCTTGGTTCTCATTTACTACCTTCTTATATCTTATTGGTATAATATATGATTATTTTTCCGGATCATAGAAAATATTTGTAAATTATATATTATAAATTTGGATAGCCAAATTGATTATAATTAGATTAGGAGGTATTATAATGGCTACTTTAAGAAAGGTGAGAATTTACTCAGATGGGTCTGCTAAGGGAAGTGGCGATGGCCCGGGAGGATATGGTACAATCGTTCAATATCTTAATAAAGATGATACAGTAGAAAGTGTGGTGGAATATACAGAGGGATTTAAAATCACAACCAATAATAGAATGGAATTAATGGGAGTGATTACTGGACTTGAATCATTAATGGAGCCTTGTAAGATTGAAGTATTCACTGACTCTAAATATGTTGTGAATGCTTTTAATCAAAAATGGATTAATAACTGGGAGTCAAACGGATGGAAGACATCTTTAAATAAACCAGTAAAGAATATTGATTTATGGAAAAGACTCCTGGATGCAAAGAAACCTCATAAATGTACTTTTACTTGGGTAAAAGGTCACGATGGACATACAGAGAATGAAAGATGTGATTTTCTAGCTCAATCATCTGCAGAGGGTACTGTGTTTAAGAGAAATGAAGATGGTATTCTTGAACCACTATCCTATCTAAAAGATGATGAGAATTATAATCCAGATGAAAATAAGACAGAAATTACATTTGATACAGATAAACCAAAATCCTCTATCATTGTATTGGATGACAATGTAATCAGAATCAATGGGGTGAAATTCATCCAGGATGAAGATGGAAACATTGGACCACATCCTGATGAAGATCCAAAGAAGTGTAAAGAGATGTATGATGAACTAGTATCAGTCATGAAAGAATTTGGTTCTAGCTCTCTATCCTCTCTTTTATTTAATGACCCCGATATCTGGAAATTCTTCCAATGAATATTAATATTAAGGAATACTTAATATTAATTTACCGATAGGAGGTAATTATATGAAGAAACAAAAGGTAAGAATTACAAGGAGGAATTGGGACGTAGATTTTTACATTGATATTGTCACAAATAATGGATTCATTATTAGTGAACCCGCGACGTTTCAAGTAGATGAAACAAAACAGAAATCGTTATATGGCGCTCGTTCTATTCTATATGGAACGAGCTATGAAGACGAAACTGCTTTCATTGAAAGATATCGTTGTAAATGTGGGGCATTTAAAGGAAAGCTCTTCGAAGGAGAAGAGTGTCCGATTTGTCACACTAAAGTGGAATTTAAGGATGCAAACATTGAATTTACTGGTTGGATAACTTTAGGAGATAACTATGTAATCAATCCATTCTATTACAATAAACTCTGTGACTGTCTTGGTAAGAGTACAGTACCTGAAATCATCAATAGAAGAAATATCGTTGATGTAGATGGTAATATGCATCTTGCAACAGCAACAGAAATGGATGAGAAACCTAAACATCCATTTGTAGGAATTGGACTGATTGAATTCAGAGAAAGATTCGAAGAGGTAATCAATTACTTCAAAGAAAAGAAGAAAAAGAAAGTCGATGAACTGGATAGAATTCTTACAGAATCTTCCTCTGTCTTTTGCAGTCATATTCCTATTTATTCAACCTTACTTCGTCCACAATCCTCTACAAGTGATACGTATTATTTCAATACGATTGATAAGAATATCAATCCTCTCTTTAGTCTCAGTGAGAAAGTAAAGAATGCTGAAGAAATTGACAAGCATCTTATTCTGTCAAGAATTCAGTATAGATTAAATACTCTCTGGGACGAAAATTTCAGCCTAAATTTAATGGGCGACTATATAGTGATATATAGCGCAAACCTCTCTAATTGCTGGAAACTATCATCATGATACAATCAGCAGCCAAGTATACTATTAAAGTATAAAGGTTCAACGACTAGGGAAAGATACCTATATGGTAAATCGAGTAGAGTACACTACGGTGGAAACGGGAGGCATCTTATATTAAGATGGAGATATAGTCTAATCTTCACAGTGATATGAAGTATTTATGGTTAAATGGTAAAGAGGGATTGATTAGAGGGCAAATCTTAGGCGGGTCTATCAACTTCTCCAGTAGAAACGTAAACAATTGCGTGGTAATAGGGTGACCTATTATTCTACCCCTTTAATTGCTGGAAACTATTATTAGAATACAATCAGCAGCTAAGATTCTTATGAAAAGAATAAAGTTCAACGACTAACGAAAAGGTACCTGATGGTAGAACTGAGTAGAGTACATCCATATGATGGAAATGGGGGGCATCTCATTAAGAGACGAAGATATAGTCTAACTATGAATTGTTCCAGACCCAACACTGAGAGACGACGAAATTGATCTATCATATAATACATTCCTAGAACTATATAAATTTAAGATTATCTATTATCTCATGAAGATGGATGATATTAATCTGTCTAAAGCATACTACATCTGGAGTCGAGCTTATAAATTTGACAATAGAGTATATGAGATAATGCAATTTATAGTAAAGAAAGAAAAACCTAAAATACTCATCAACAGAAATCCCACACTCAACTATTATTCCATGTTACTGATGAGTGTTAGAAAAGTGAAAATTGATATATCAGATTTTTCTCTGTCGGTTCCTTTAAGCATTCTCCCGGGCTTGAATGCAGACTTTGATGGCCTCTAACGAAACCATATAACTCCTTGAATTGCTGGAAGGATTCGCAATTTATATCTACTATATTTATAGTGATAATGATATAAATGAATTAATCAGCAGCCAAGTTCATTATAAGAATGAAAAGGTTCAACGACTATCCAACGGATGTATCTGTTAGATGCATTAACTAGTAGAGTACATCTATATTATATAGATGGAAGTGAGGAGCAATCATTATGATTGAAGATATAGTCTAATCTCTATAGTGATATAGAGTTTAATATAAATGGACGTACTGAATCTAATTGGAATCATGACAGATGAATTAGTCTATGCATTCAGAAAATTTGATCCAGTGACTAGAATGATTATTTCAAGAGACTCTGGATTACTGAATGATTACTTCACAATCACAAAAGGTCAGTTGATTGACCTGTATTACTTTTGTACAATTTAAACCAATGATAAATAAATAGTGTAGAGAGCAAAGATGATGCTTCTCTACACTATTTATTTAATTAAAAGGAGGAAACTAATATGGATAACAAATATGAAAATCTTCTCAAGATTCATAATCTTCTGGTAACCTATTCTGATTTAGTGAAATTTAAAACAGTGATGGAAAACCCGGAGGCTTCTCTTTTCATGAAAGCTAAGACAGATGAACCGGAAGAAACTGCTATGATGTGGGTGGTAAAAGATGCTGAACTAGCTGAGAGTGTTCACCAGTATTTGGACAGAAGACTTACTGATCTGGATGATAAAATCAATGAAGTTATCAAAGAAATCTATGACAAGTCAAAGGATAGCATTGTTAAAAATGGGTTTACCTTGGCTTCTACTACGATATTATAAGCTTCATGTTTTGATTATATATTATTTTAATGCAATCATATAAATAATATATGTGATTGTGATTTAAAATTTTGTATTATTTTATGGAGGTATTTATTATGGCTACTATGATTTTGTGTTTTGCTGCTATTGCAGTATGCATATGTGCAATAGCTATTCTGTGCAAGATGTATTACAACCTGAACAAAAAGTACGAAGACGCATTGGACAGGCTGGAAGAGCCTCAGAATGACTACGATCCTGACATGAATGCTTTAACTATAAAGTATATGCAGAGAAGGATTTGGCAGGGGAATCGAGCAAACAAAATGCTCTTCGAAATACTGATGGATTTGATTGGAGAGGAAGATGAGGGAGAAGCAATCTGTAGATTGATTGAATTGAGATATAAGACTATGCACATGAATACATCCAATTCCGATTATGTACGTAAAGCGTACAGTATGGTGAATGTCAAGAAAGACAGAAGCTTAAATACTATCATGTGCTGGTTATGTAGTATTCTGGATGTAAGAGAGGGGAAGACTCATCTGTCTGTTCTGGGAAGAAAGGATTACAATGATAGTAGAAATTATGTGGTTGCCTTGCAGAAGCAACTGATTTCTATTAAGAGAGAAATTGAAGAAGAACAGAAACGAGATGAGGAAGCCTATGAAGAAGAATACTACGAAGAAGATGAATATGATGAGGTATATGATACCGACGAAACTTCAGAACACCCTAGTACAATAAATGGGTTTAGAGATAAAATATGGTTAAAAGCTTCCTAAAACAGATTTATAATATCTGATTAGGAGGCTTGAAACTATGGATCCGAAAATCATTGCCGTAGATTTTGATGACACTCTGTGTGAAAACATGTATCCAGATATAGGAGAACCTAAAAATTCTGTAATCGAATATATTCTCGAAGAGCAATCGAAAGGCTCAAAAATTATTTTATGGACATGTAGAACTGGAGTAAACCTAGCAAATGCCGTAGACTGGTGTAGAGAACACGGAATCATATTCGATGCAATCAATGATGATCTGGATATTATCAAAGAAAAACATGGTGATACTGGAAAGAAAATATATGCAGATATATACATCGATGATAAAGGCGTTCCTCCAGTATTCTGTAAGAAAGGATTCCGAAAAGCAATTAGAAAGATCTATGATCTGATTGCAGCTGATTTAGTTTATTAACTAGATAAAAATTTTAATGATATATTATCTATGTATAATAAACATAAGGAGAGATGTCATGGATTCAGAAAAAATTATTACATTTGTGAATACATCTATATCTGTCAATGATATAGAAAAAGCTGAAGGAGTTCTTATTGACAATGGGATTCCCGAAGATGAAGCAAGCACAGTGCTTCAAGCAATAGGATATGTACTCATAGATTCTGAGTTATATCCTGATAAGAATTAATTTCCGCACATACTTTATTTATAAAAAAGCGAGGTTCGATTTATCATCTGATACTAAGATGATAATGGTCCGGTACAATTCCGGAGGGTATTAAGACTACTTAATACCTAACGCTTAGTCCAATGATAGAGTCAACCAAGTATGCCGATGAAAGTACGATCAATCGTCGATAGAAAGCTTCGTCCTCTGTACCAGCAACCATCTGCTTTAGCTCGGTAATGTCTGTACGACCAGGGATCGACTTATATCGGAACTCGACCGTCTCCTGAGTTTTGTACTTTTCTATATCCCCCGACATAACTTGGTCTCTATTATTGGCGTTGCCTAGTACGATAACTAGGAAGTCGTCTATGATAGACGACGAAGCGTTTTTCATTGTACCTTCCTCCGTTCGTGTTCAATGTATTACTGTATTCGACTCTATAGTAATTTCATTGAGCTCTTTAAAAGGTACTGCTTATGGGCGTCAGTGGCATGCTTAAACTGCGCCCACATTTTATAAAGCGGCATAGCCAAGCGGTGAAGGCACAGGACTTTGACTCCCGTATGCGTTAGTTCGAATCTAACTGCCGCTGCCATATGGCACTGTAGCTCAGTTGGCAGAGCAACGCACTTTTAATGCGTGGGTCCTGGGTTCAAATCCCAGCAGTGTCACCAACTTATTAATAATGAAAGGTAGATAAAAAATATGGGTTTCCGTATATGATAACGTGGTTTGTATGTGTCCCGCCAAAAATCACATACCTACACCGAAACTCTGGCATCAACTGATGGCCACAGTTGAAAGGCAGCAAATCTCATATGCGTTAAGGAGATTTCGGTGTAGTATATTTTTTGAAAAAATGGCTATTATATTTCCGGGTGTAGCCCAGTTGGTAGGGCGCGTGATTTGGGATCACGAGGCCGCGCGTTCAAGTCGCGCCACTCGGACCAGATTAGTTATAACCATTATATAACCAAAAACCAAAAATTCCTAAGGAGGAATAAAAAATGAGTAAGGAAAAAATGACTCTATGTACCCCATGGTACGAGTTTTTCAATGAAGTCAATGCCTTCTTTAGGGAGGACAAAGATGTCCACGTTGAACTCGTTGAGCATCCTTATGTTTTAAAGCTATACGTTGATGATAGCGAAAAGGCAGAAGCCCTGGCTGTCATCCTTCCTGAGGAGAAAATCCTCGGTAACATTCATGTTAAGATTGAGGTCATTCCCACCAATGGTAACCTGAAGGGTAACTTTGGTTATGACCTTGATGCTTATCGTCGCGCTTTCAAGGGCAATAACGCTGTCGTCGATTTCCAACATGTTGAAGCATTCGGCTGGGCATTCGACTACATTATGTGCAAGCCTGCTGTTGTCCAACTGGAGAACGATAGCATGAAGAATCCTTGGGGTCTGGTCTCCACTCTCTATGAGAATCTGGCAGACGATATCTTCATTCCTCACCCCGGTCTCTTCTTTACCACTTATCAGCTTCCTACTGCTAAGAAGGAAGAGCCTGCTCGTAAGGTGAAGTTCCCCAAGGACGAAATGTAATCTTAAATAATCAGGCGTCTGAAAGTCAGGTGCTATCTGGTAAATTGTAAAAGCTGAAATTGATTATAAAGCCCGTCGAGCAGTTTAGAACCTGTATCGGCACAGCTAGTGTTGATTGGTGGCCAATAACATGAAAGTCTAACTCAAGGGTATTGTTGTAGCTTCTTATTAAGTCTCCGATATTCCCGATTAAAATAACAGGTGCAGTTTTCGTTGACTTTAATGTGCCATGGGTGAACCCTAAAATTGGTATGCTAGCAACATTACTTTTTACCAGATGATGGTAGGCAATAAGTGAGAACGCCATAACCGCTGGCAATAGAGTTTGTGCTGGGTTATCGGTTTAACATATCTCTGCCTGTTTATTTATAAAAAAGCGAGGTTCGATTTATCATCTGACACTAAGATGATAATGGTCCGGTACAATTCCGGAGGGTATTAAGACTACTTAATACCTAACGCTTAGTCCTCACATGGCGGCGCTTGAGGGGTGCACACCAAGTATAGTAGTTCCATGATTGAGGCGTAGCTCAGAACGATATCTGAGATTGTATGGCACTAACAAACGATAAGTGCAAGCTGGTGTTGTTCCAACTAACGGGGTTTAGGCCGCCAATATATGCTTTGGAAATCAAAGCTCAGAACGTATTGGCCGCTCATGATGAGGAACTGCTCACGCCCATTGATTGCATGCTTAAGTCATGGGCACCCTAAAAATCAATTTCATAGATTGAGTGAATCCGTAGAATAGATTCTATGGTTTACTGAGTCTATGAGTTTATCATAGACTCGATCATGATGGAGGGTTTTGTGATGGTGTACCCTCGGATTCATGGTTGTCCTTTCAATGTAGATTGTGGAATTCAAGCTACTGGGGTACGCGGACGAAAGTTGGCGGGCAGTAACCGTTATAGCCGGTATCTATAATGCTGATATAGCTCAGTTGGTAGAGCAAGTGATTTGTAATCACTAGGTCTTCGGTTCGAGTCCGAATATCAGCTCCATATGTAATTTAAGAAACTTTAATATAAGTACGTATCAATATTTAGGATGAGGTCTCCAGTTTCAGAGACTTCATCCTTTATATATTAATTATTCTTTTTGGAGGATGAAATTATGAAAAAGCTTATCAGTTTAATCATGACCATCAGTTTGTTTGTGGTCTTATTAGTCCCAGCAAACGCAGCAAGCAAAGCTGATATTGAATCCCAAATTCAGTATCACATTAATATGAAAAATAAGATTCATGAAGCAGCAGAGCTTCTGAGAACGGCCGGTTATACTGATGATAGTGTAGCCATTCAAGCCTTAAAGAACGATTGGACGTACGAAAACAATAGACATATTGAGTTACAGAAAGAGTTGGATGAAATCAATGCTAGCACTCCAACATCACAAACCTTTTACTGGGATGGGCCAATTCTTACTAGAGGTAAAGGAGTAAACTATGGTCCAACCGGAAAAGAGACCTATTATAATCTAAATATGAGTGGTGTAGTATCCATAATGAGAAATCGTGGATATGACTCCACAAACTATCCTTACTGGGTAAGAAATGATGGATGCAAAATGCTTGGCCCATATATTATAGTGGCAGCAAATCTTAGTCATTTCCCCAGAGGTACAATAGTTGCAACATCTCGCGGATATGGAATCGTCTGTGACACAGGTCACTTAGGATGGTCTCATCTAGATTTAGCAACAACGTGGCAATAAAGAAAGGAGAACATATGGTAAATTTATATTTAAAATCCGAAAATGTGGAAGACCCTATTAATCTAGCATACAAAATATGCGAATACCTAAAAGGAAACAGAGGATTTGAAGAAGACGACATCATTGTAACAAATCCAGATAAAAATGGAGTTCTGTGTATCAGCTTAGGTGACGATAATACAGCAGCATTTGATATCTCTGCTGAAGTAGTTGGAACAGTGGCACACGAATCAAATGTTGAATTCTATATGAGTGAAGAAAACTCCTCTAGTATTCTTACTATGAGTAAAAATGATTTACTTAATAGATTATCTGACAGAATTGATGAGTTGGTGTCTGAAGGTATTGACACAGTAGAGGTATTATTAATAACCTAAGACATATAAAAGAAGATATGAGAGTTTATCTCATATCTTCTTTTTTTTGTATTATTTCTTACCTTTCACATTAAATTCAATCATCTCTCTATTATCAATATTAGGATTGTCTACAATCCTTCCACCATGCTCAAGTAAATACTTTTTTGCAGCTTGTCCATCCATATTAAGTTTCTCTCCCCATTCTGCCAAATAATGAACTTCGTTTTTGAACTTAATAAAAACATTGCTGGACTTATTTCTAGCTTGTGCTTCTTTTGCAATCCACTCACAATTCTCTGGTGAGTAACCTTTGGTAATATCTTTCCGTTCGATTGATAATCCAATTTCATAACCATTATCTAATGCCCAGGTAATGAATTTTTCTCCGTCATATAACCATTCATCACAAATGGTTATACCCGCAGAGCCATAATAGATATAATGGTCACTACTCTGATCATAGCACCTGCTGTACATACCTCGAAATATAGACGATAACCTTTTCTTCTTAATTTCAAGAAATTTATCATCTTTATATTTATCAAAATTACAGCCACAACTTGTGACATGATGCTTAATCAGATTTGGTTCAAGAACTTTAATATCATTTCCACAATCACAGTGGCAATTCCATACAAGCATTTCTTTACCAAAAAACATAATTCTTTTGTGGAAATTGGTAACGGTGAGTTTTCCAAACCGTTTATTGAGTAAAACATATTCCGCTTCACGAGATGCTTTTCTCAATGGTTCCAAGTAACAATTATCTGGAGAAAAAACATACCTATTACGTTTTAAAACAATGATGCTATCACCACGCTTGTTACGTTTACATTCTTCTTTATACCATACAAAAAACTTTTCAAAATCATTTTTCCATTCATCACATACTGTGATACCTTGTGCACCAAATGATTTATATGATTTATTTTTTGGGTTATAGCATTTTTGTTTTATATCCTCCCACATCTGGTATTCTCTTGTTTTGGATTTATTATGCGTTATCAAATTACTGCCTCTTTTACATCCGCAATTCTTAGTAGATCCTGACACAAGTTTGCCAGATGTGGTCGTTTTGTATCCACCACATGCATGACATTTACATTTCCAATATAATCCAAAACACTTACCTATCTTTTTTCTTCTTTCCATTTCTTCTGTATCCAAACAGATTACCTCAAGGTCGCCAAACCTCTTTCCAGTTAAGTCGTATGGTGCCCCCATACATATCACTCCTTTTATTCTATTTGCCATTATAAAATTGCTTATTCTTATAATGATATTTAAGAATGTGTTAATAGCATAAAAAACTATTAACACATTCTTAATATTTATTGTTTATTCGTCATATATTTCCTTAAGTTTACGTTTTAATTCGACAATAACTTTGTTTCCTAATAACGTGAGAACAATCGATGGAGTCTGACGCTTGAGTACGGCACTCCCGCCTAAACACGATGAAATCTCTTCGTTAGGACGGAATTCAGAATATGGTTCATATCCTTCAGGTATTACTTCACATATTACTGACTTCAATGCAGTGAAATACAATTTCTTTTTTTAGAAATTAGACTATATCTTCAGCTATGATAGCTGCCTCTCACTTCCGACTTATATTAAGTCGTACTCTACTCGATTCACTATAATCAGTGTCTTTCGATAGTCGTTGAACCTTCTTCTTATAATAAGAAGCTTGGTTGCGGATTGATTCATTCATAACATTTTTACTATACCCAATATGGTTAGTATTGGCCACTTTTATAAAGTTTAGTAGTTATGAATTATGAATTCGTTCCCGACAATTCAAGAGGTTTTTAATGACCCTTATTTCAAGTCATCTTGTCGCCGACACCCATAATATCACCGTGTTGGATGTAGAATTCAATCAGTACAGAATCTTGTACCTTTTGTCCTTTGATAACACCATAGATGTTCGGTTCGATTTTACCAGTAGTCTCATTTAATAGTAATCCACATTTCACAATAGAATTAGAATTATCATACTTAGAGACGAACTTCTTTTTATTATTTACTCTATTATAGTAAGTCTTTACAATCTTCTGTAGAGATTCAGATAATTCTGGAATATCAACTGTACTATAGATTTTAATATCTACGATAGTACCAGCATATTTAGATTTAACCTGGTTTATACTACCTTCTTGTAAGACTTCTTTATTTTCATCAGAGAGATTTGCTAATAGCTTATTTAAATCTGTATCATCAAAAGATGTGTCAAAATTAATTAAGCTATCACCAATTTCAACATGGTCTCCAATCTTTCTAATATCATAAATATTAGAATTCTTACCAAGAACAACTGGCTTACAGAATACTAACTCAGTTTCTGCATCTCTAGCTAGCTTCTCAGTAATCATAGCACTATCATTATAGGTATCATAAGAAGACATGATGGCCACTTTTTCAAGAACACCAACATTCATACGAATACCATTAAATTTATCATCACGGAAGAAATCTTTATGGTATGCTAATGTATCATCCTTCTTAAACTTATCACCAACTTTATATTTTGTAATAAGTTCATTGGAGATATAGAAGCCACCACCACCATTCTTTACAATATTAGGTGCGAGGTTAATAGCTCTATGCTTACCAGATTTATATTCTACCATGAGGATTTTGGATTTCTCATCATAGTCTATTACAGTACCATCTTCGTCTGCATTAATAACAAAATCAGAAGAAAGATTATACTTAATAACTTCATCAACACCATTGGAGATAAGAGCAGGTGTTGCATTTTTTACCGGTACTACATGCTTAGACTGTTTGGTAGCCATAGCAGTACGGATAGAGTCATCTCGTGTATTACCAAGAGGATATAATAATTCAGAAGGAGAAAAAAGATTAACATCAGTCAATTCTTCTCTATTATCTTTCTTAATATTTGCATATCCTCTTACAGAAGTTAATTCTGGTTCAAGAGTTAAGAATCTACCAATACCACAGTTTGCACCCAGTGTAGTAGACATTGCCATGACACCAATCATAGAGTCATCATAAGAACGCTTTTCTTCTGTATAGGCTCTATCCACATTGATACCACGATAACCCTTGGAAGTGATAGCTCTATCTTTATCTAATTCTACTACTGGATTAAGAGTAGAATAATCTTCAACTGTCTGTAGAGAAAGAAGTTGTTTAATTACAGCATCTTTCGGAATGGACAGTTTCTTTTTTCCCATGCTATTCTTATAATTTAAATAAGTCTTACTTAATTCATAATAGAGAATAGCTGGGATAACCTCACTAGAGCGAACTCTAGATAGTACCTGAGAGTTCTCTGCTGTATAAGATTCATCAGCTAGCAAGCTATTAGCATAAATACACAGTTCAATTAAATCTGTAGGAAGATTAATGTCCTCCAAGATTTCTTTTGTGATTGGGTCAATCTCAAAATCATAGTAGTTACTAATAGCACTCATGATAGCTGCTTTACCATATACTTTTTTGAAATACTCTACGAATGGTTCTTCTGTGTTGTATTCTTTAAAGTCATAATTTTCAGTATCAAGAACTCTTAAACCATTCATAAGTAAGTCAATAGCTAAATCACTCTCATAGACAAAATAGCAATCCTTAAAACGAATAACATTTTCATTCGATTTAATGGAGGATGGATATTTCTGAGAGAAATAATACTTAATATCCATTTTCTTGAATACTGAAGTAATACCTTCCCAATAAATTAATAGAATGATAAATGGAATTGGCTGTGTCATGATAGTGACATTGGAATACATTAACTTTTTAGTAGATCTAGTCTTGTTGAATTCTTTTTGCATAGACTCTGGAAGTTCTGTAATAATTAAATCACAGATACTTTCTCCATTATCAGTAGTCTGTGTTTCAGAATCAATAAAGACTGGATTTTTATCCTTAATTCCGATGAAAATTCTATGTTCCGGAATATCAATTTGATTCTTATCTGCATATTCTTTAGCATTTTTCTGATTAAAGAATATGATGCATTTTGGAGTTTCAAACTGAGTGAGAACCTTACCAAATTCATCATACTCAATCGTTGTTAAATATGCTCTATTGATAGAACTATTATTACCAACAGTGAAGAATTTCTGGCACTCATCATTGGAAGAAATGAGCTTCATCATTCTTTCAACCGAACTAATAGACTTTGTACCAACACGACGAATAAACATCTTATTGTAGTTGGTTACAATCTGAACTGTATCGGGTGCAGTCTTAACAACAGGATACAGGAAATTCTGTTTATTGATAATCTTCTTATTACCACCAAGATACAGGAATTTATCATCTAGGAATTTAGGAATATCTACAGTAATACTGTGTTGTTGTTTTAATTCATCTTCCAACTGAATACGCCAGGTTTCTTTATAGTTTAACTCATTCGAGGTTTCCTCGACTTTTATATTCTTAACATAGAACTTCATTGATTTATCATTAAGAGAAGTAAATACTTTTGCAATATCTTCAGGCATGACATTCTCAATGTAGTCTTTATTTAAGTTATTAAACTTTACCTTCTGGACATTCTTGTTGATACTATGAATATTCTTTGATACATCTTTCTCAGGAATCTTTCTCTTGGAGTTATTCATCTCATTAATTTTTAGTAATGAGATATCTTTAACACTCAGAGATTCCTGGCGTTTTCTTAGTTGAGCATCTCTTGCTGTACTAACTGGTTTAGATGGAACTTTTTCAGTCTTCATGAAGTTATACATATCTTCAATGAGGTCTTTATCGTCATCCAGTTCCATCTCAGTTTTAGCTTTAATATATTCAGTAGCTTCTTTAGAATTATCAGAAGCTCCTACTTCTTTTAATTCTTTCTTAGCTTCAGCAACTTTCTGCTCTACTTTCTTATCAATCTTTTCTTCAATCTTTTTAGAAGCAGCTTCTTTTTTAGCATCACTATTGCTGGTAGTATTGGTATCATTTAATGAAGTGATTTCTTCCTCATCATTTTTACTTCCAGTGAAATTATACTTTTGCTGAATTGCTTCTTTAATCGTTTCTTTCTGGTCCTGCTCATCGATATGCTTTTCATTGAGAGCATCCTCATTTACTTTTCTACTAAATACTTTAAAGAGCTCACGCTTAAAAATCTGGTAACTCTTTTGGTCACATTGACTTGGATTTACTCGTAATACTGCTCTGTTACAATAGATTACAAAGTCAATATTCAAATCACTGATTTTATCAAAAGCTCTATAAAAAGTATAGTAGAGAACAAATAGGGGATTTGACATGTTCTCTCTTAGATTCATACCAAATTTATCATACAGATTTGCATCAATCAGTACAATCTTTCTTGGATAATTTTCACACTGCTCAGAGAACCAGATAGATCTGAAATAATTCCAGAATACATTCATCTTTTTCACTGGAGCAAAATTATCTGCTATCCTAGAATAAATTTGGCAATATTTGCTCATATCATAATAGCAGTTATAGTTAGTAGTTTTATTTAATAAGGTTGGTGGATGTGGGGTAATAGAGGTTTGCTCTGAAATCTTTTTATAGATAGCTTTCCTCTCCTCAGCATCTCTAATATTATATCTCTTAGCTCCAATCATACCACGATATAATAGGTTATAATAAAAATACCTATATTTATTATCATGGTAGCAATTTATGTTATTATTGACCATCTTGATGCTTTTATCGATATTATCTGTGAATAAAAACACAAGATTCCCATACATGTTTTTATTTTCCCCAGAAACTTTCCCGGTTGAACTTACCATCGTACCGGACCTAGGAAGAGCAACTTTTTTATACTGGGTTTTTAAGTATGGAATGCTATCAATATAAATCGGCAAGTTGACCACTCCTTCCTTAAACATTAAAAGATTGTTTTTTGAAGGAAAAAATACAGCATTTAAGACAAAAAAGGATTATAGGGAGGGCTTAGCCCTCCCTTTTATAATTAAATATTAATCATACAACAACTGTTTAATGAGGAATGGATTAAACAGTTGCTGTTTGTTTAAGTCTGTTTATTTCTTTTTATCAGACTTGTTTTTATCTGAGTTATACTTATCAGCTAGTTGCTGAAGAGTAGACTCCTCACCACGATGATTAAAGAAACCATCAGCGGCAGACTTTAAAATCAGTCTGTACAGATCCATTGTCTCACGACCTTTCTTTTATTTCTCTTGCATGGTCTCCGTTTGGAGTATTTTGGTTAGTCTTCATGCAAGGAAATTCCTCTGGAAGAATGAGAGCTAAGTTGCCGCTTAGCTCTCATTTACCACCTTCTAGTATTCTTACCAATATAGTATATAAACAAAAATAAAGAGAAGAATAGTAAATTACTATTCTTCTCTTTATTATCACTCATTTAACTTTCGATGAATTTTCTGGATATCTTCTTCAGTCAGCTTTTTCAAACTGAGATAATCATTGTCTATATCTTCAAGTTTCTCTCCTCGATTTAATCGAATGATATATGCATTCAGATAAATCTTGAACCTCATTTCATTCATGAGATACTACTCCCCTCTTTAATCAAAATCAATCTCATAAGAATTTCCGTAAATATCTTTACAGAATCCTGTAGTTCTATTGATTTGAAGTTTGGTCTTTTCTGGTAATGGATAGTCGTCTACAACTTTTCCATCTTTATTTATAGCAATATAGTCATATTTCTCATTTAAATCAGAGGTATCAACAGAATCATGATAGAGTACATGAATTTTTACATTATCATTCTCATACTTTAAATATTTTTCAACATCTTCACTTCTATCTGTATCACCAAGAGATTCATTTATTGAATCAAACAGGTCATCAGTATTATCGTCAATATTATCATAACTATCATATGAGTCACCACTCCCCACAATATTGTTTCTACCAGCACTCATTAGCTGCTTCAAATAGGTAGAGGCATAATTGGAGAGATTTTGTTGCTCACTATTAGCAGCAGACCCAAATTCTTTCCTCTCTTTGAAATCAAGGTCAGCAATTGCCTTCTTAGTCGCAATGATTCTATCAACCAGTCTCATCGATAGATCTCTTGCACCGTTAATAGACATAATTAGGTCTGTTGTATACTTACCAACACCACGGGCTGTGGATTTAGTATTTTCCATCTGGTTATATTTCTTCTGCAATGAGTCAACAAATTTATTTTGATCAATTTGTAAATTCTTAAGAAGAGCCATCTCTGTTTCAAACTCTTTCTTGTGAGATACAAACTCACCTTTTTTCTTTTTCTTCTTTTTCTTTTTATTTCCAAAGTCGTCAAAGAACTTTTTGCTACTATTCTTACGAATTTTTGGGGCTTTAAAATTATCCAGTGTGGTCATCCAGTCATCTTCATCGTCTTCAATAATCTTTTTCTCTTTTTTAGCTTTCTTTTCTTCCTTCTTCTGTTTCTTCTCTTCATGATTTTTAACCATGATATCAGAAACTAAGACTGGCTCTTTATCTAATTCATCTAATTCAGAGATTAGAGATTTTTTCTTTTTAACCTTACTTTTAGAATTAAATTCGATTTCATCCAAATATTCATTTGCCATATTGTAAATACTCCTTTCATACATTTCCCGAATAAAAGGACTTCATTAACGATTTGTTTTCAGTATCATAATCTATCTATCAAAAAACAAAGATATAAGTCCAGAAAAAAGGAGGAAAACGAATGGAAGCTCCTAATAAATCGAACTCAATGTTGTGGGACATTCAGTATATTAAAGCGAATAGAAAAAAAGGAACTCCAGATTATCTCTATATGATCTGGAGAAATTTAGATACACAAGAGAAATTCATGCAGGCTGTAAAAGAGCCATTGATGGATATATATTTTGAAAAACCTGAATATAGAACGCATAGATATAATAAGAATTATGCAAGACTTGAAGAAGTTACAAGAAAAACCGTAAAATGTAATAATATCGTAAGAGAAATAGCAAATGATATGGGTGAGCAAGGAATCCGGTATTTAAATAATGCTTACCAATCTGGAAATTATCAATCTATTCAGAATCTATTTCTCTACCCGTATGTATATGGAGCAGATTATGATCCAGCTACTTGGTATAGAGTACAGTGGTTACTACACATGGATAATGATATTCCTAAAAAGCTCCATAAAGGATTTTTAGATATCGAGGTTGATGGTATAGAAGTCCCAGGAATGCCATCAGCCACAGATTGTCCAATCAATGCAATTACATTAATTGATGATTGGAATAAAACTGTCTACACATTTATTCTTACTCATAGGACATTCATTCCAAAGAATACAAATGGAATGTCTCAGAGAGAAATTGATATTGAGAATAAAAGACGTGAGATGTATTCTCATATGCATGCAGAGCAAGATCATATGATTGAAAATATAGATGAATTCAATCAAGAACTGCATGATTTATTTGATGAATCATATGGAGAATTGGATTACAGACAGTATTTTTATACAGATGAATCGAAGATGTTGGTTCATCTTTTTCAGCTAATTAACCAATTAAAATTAGACTTTATTGGTATATGGAATATTTCATTCGATATTCCATATATTATGGATAGACTGGAAGCTCTTGGATTAGACCCTACTATGGTTATGACTCATCCAGATTTTCCAGTCAAGAGATGTTATTTTAAAGCAGACACAATCAATCATGATATTAAGAATAAATCAGATTCTTTTATTCTTACATCATATACAACTTTCTATGACCAGATGGAGTTATATGCATCAATTAGAAAAGGTGCATCTGAACTCCGTTCTTATAGACTAAATTTTATCGCGAATCATGAGATTAAAGATACAAAACTTGATTATTCTGAGGATGGAGACATTAAAACTCTTCCATATACGAACTTCAGAAAATTTATCATATATAATATAAAAGACGTTCTTCTTCAGATGGGAATTGAGAGAAGAACAACTGATTTCGATACTCTTTATATTTCTTCCTATAAGAATGCTACATCCTATGATAAAGTATTCAAACAAACTGTAAAACTCAGGAACGTGCAATATTTATCTTTCTTAAAGCAAGGACTCGTTCCTGGAGAAAACATAAATATTTATAATAAAGAAAGTGCACTAATTGAATCTGAAGAGGATGACGATGATGACAGTGAATTCGAAGGAGCTCTTGTCGCAGACCCAAAATATAACGGATATGTTGGAATAGAACTCTATGGAAGACCTACTAATAATGTATTTGCAAATGCAGTAGACTTTGATATGTCTGCATTCTACCCAAATTCTATCATGGCTATGAATATCGACCCATCTTCGCTGATATTCAAAATGATTATGACTGGAGAGCAGTTTGATAATCTTGGAGGTGACTTGAAACTAAAAGGAATTACCTCTGAGTATTTTAACCATGGTGATGATATGGGTAAAGAATGTATGGATAATTTCCAAACTGGAAATTATATGTCCTTTGGATATAAGTGGTTAAATCTTCCTGATGTATCAGAACTATATGACGAAGTAAAGAGGAGAATGGAAAAATGATTGGCGATAAAGGTAAAAAAACAATATATAATCTTCTTATAAAAGTTAGTAGTATATTCAATGATTTCTACATATTCAAACAAGGTTATTTTATCTCTGCTGATATAGAGAAACCATTCTTAATTCAACTGGATAGTGGATATATTTCTCTATTTACAGAATTATGTGGAGATTTTAAGATACTACGAGTCACAGATGTTAAAAACTTTAAAAAGAGTTTAACTGATCCTAAAACTGAAAAAGATAAAGAAAAAGATTGGCCTATTACAGAGAATTATTTTTATTCTGTAATATCTAATAGTGAAGTAGAAAAAATAACTGAGATACTAAAAGAAAAAATTAATGAAGTGAATGCATGTACTAAATGGGAAAGATTTGAATTGTCTGATGTACGTGAAGAGAATATGAAGTTATTAATCTCTTTATTCAAAGAGAATAACTATATCAATTTCTTGCCAAAAGATAATATGGATGGCCCTGATATCATATTGACAAAATCTCTCTTACCATTGGTATCTGAGAAAAACTATACAGAGCTGTACTATGCATCAAAAAAGAAAAATTCAAATCTATATCTTATCGTATTTGATTTTCAATTTTCCATGTTTAGATTATTCATGTTTCATTACTATATACCAATTAAAGAATAACAAAAAAGAAGAGCTCCGATATAAACCGGAGCTCTTCTTCATGTGTCTCACCACCTTTTCCAGTCGGGAAGCTTGGCTTCAGATTCCATTATGCCGAGCTTCTCGCACTGACGGTATACGTCGTTGTAGAAGTCTGCATAGCTGACGATGAACTCCGTATAGGAGACCGGGGCGGCCACCATCATAGCCTGGATCTTGTCGGTACTCATCACGATTCCATTATCAAAACAGAAATCCGTGATGTCTTTGATACGCGAGAGACGACCACGGAACGAATCGTCTTTGGGCATATTATAGTACCTTTTCTCCATCATTTCCTTAATAGTGATCATGGTATACCTCCATATTAAGATACTGGACTCTTGATATCATCTCCATCCAGTTCTTTTTTATTCTTACCTATATGATACATAATCTAAAAAAAACGATATACGGAATATTTAATTATCAATCATACAACAACTGTTTAATGAGGAATGGATTAAACAGTTGCTGTTCGTGTTAAGTCTGATTACTTCTTTTCATCAGACTTGTCCTTAGAAGAATTATACTTGTCAGCTAGTTGCTGAATAGTAAACTCTTCGCCGCGGTGATTCTTAAAGCAATCAGGGGCGGCAGCAAGTATTACCTTACGGTAGTCCATTGTCTCACAACCTTTCATTGAGTTCTCTTGCATGGATTTGGGTGAGTTTGTAGTCTACATGCAAGGAAATTCCTCTGGAAGAATGAGAGCTAAGTGGCGACTTAGCTCTCATTTACCACCTTCTAATAATCGCTACTAATATAGTATATAAATAAAAATCCACACTATATATGTAAAAACACCTAAAAAACAATATCATAATGGATTTCCTAAGAAAATGAAAAGGAGGTCGTTATATGGCTAATAAAAACAATAGACGGCCAATTACCCTGGATAATTTAACTAGGAGACAGGCCGGTGTTATAAATAAAGGAAACCGAAAAGTAAGCGGGAATATTAATTCCTTGATGGATAATTTGAATAATATCACCTATGGTACTAGTAGAGCAGATAAAGCCGACGACTTAATGGATGAGTTTAATACTCTTCTAAAAGGTGAAGTAGAATCTATCTCTAAGTCTACCGATGGTGATACTACCAGTTTCATTACTAAATTATTCTCAGAGAATAATAAACGTCTTGCTTCTGGTATGAAAGAATTAGAAGATCTGTTCAACGTAAATGAAGAACAGATCGAAGCATTTATAAATGAGCAATACAGAAATAGATTAATTAAGCAAGCAGATTTAAGAGAGGTATCTTCTCAGTTAATTGAGCTTGAAGAAGCTATTATTATCACAAGGGATGCTATCATATCTGCAGATGTTGTAAGTGGTCATATGACCAGAACGATTTCTATCGATAACGATGATATGGAAGAAGACCAGGAAGATTATATTCCAATCATCGAGAGAATGGAAAAGAAGTTTAAATTACAAGAAAAGATTAAAAACTTTATCATTCCAAGGTCTTTGGAATTTGGCGAGTATTTTGTATACTGCATTCCATATTCTAAAATCTTTGAAGATTTCTCCAGAGAGAAAAATAATGGTATAAGAAGTCAATATTCTCCATTTACTGAAGAAGCTCTCAACGGTATTACACTATATGAATATCTTGAGAATAAACAGCCAGAGATGACTCACCTAGTTGAGCAAGTCACTGAGTCTGTTGGAGAAACTGAAATATTCAAAGAAGCTAAAAGGGATAGGAATGATAAAGCTTTAAATAAAGAAGTACAAGAAGAATTAAATCAGTATCTACATTCTATCTCAATCAATAACAATTCTGTTCCACTTCCATTCTTGGAAGAAGGAATTAATAGTATTACTGAATACTATGAGAATTTCAAAGATAGATTTATATTTGAGACTGATACTAATAATGAATCTGAGTATACCTTCAATCATGTTATGAAAGGTATTGATAGTGGTATCCATCAGGTTTCTAATTCTAAGAGTAAGAAAAAAGATAAAGGAGAAAATTTCTCCTCTATCAAAGATTGCTATATAAAGCTAATGGATCCAATGCATTTACTTCCCATTGAGATTATGAATGAAACCATTGGGTACTATTATATTCAGGAAGAAGATATTACTCCTCTGGCTGGTATTCTAACTTCTACTATGTACTATGATAGAAATGATATGAATCGTACCCAGAATAGAGTATTAAATTCTCTAGCTGAAACTATAGTAGATGCATTCGATAAAAAATTCTTAGAGAAGAATGAAAAATTTAAGAATCTTATTGTAGAAGCTCTTAACTATTATAAGCTAAATAATAAGAAAGTTAAATTCCAATTCATTCCCAAAGAATATATCGTCCCATTTAAAATCAATGAAGATGAAGATGGTCATGGTGTCTCTATTATTGAAAAATCTCTATTCTATGCTAAACTGTACTTAATGATTCTTCTCTTTAAGATTATGAGTATCATCACAAATAGTAATGATACTAAGGTGAATTATATTAGACAGTCTGGTATTGAAAAGAATGTCAGTAATAAGATACAAGAGATTGCAAGAAAGAAACAACAAAGACAGATTACTCTAGCAGATATGTTCAGTTACACAACCTTGATTAATAAAGTTGGCCAGGGTAGTGAAATGTATGTACCTGTTGGTAAGAGTAATGAGAGAGGTATTGAAACTGAAATCCTAGCAGGTCAAGATGTTCAGCTTAATAGTGATTTATTAGAAATGCTGAAAAAAGCGTACATCTCTGGAACAGGTGTTCCTGATGTACTAATGAATTATTTTAATGAAGCTGACTTTGCTAAGACACTTGAACTTGCTAATAACAGATTCCAAGGAAGAGTGGTTTCCTTCCAGTTAGACTATAATACTCAGATTACTGCATTATATAAAATCATTGCTAAATATAGCACAACGATTCCTGATGAAGTGGTCGAGTCTCTTGAGTTTAACTTTGTACAACCGAAATCTTCCAATGCAAATATTACAAATGATTTAATTAATAACCACAATTCTTTGTCTGAATTCTTAACCAATATCTATTATGGTGATGAAAATACAGACCCAAAGATTCAAAAGTTTAAAAAAGCATTAGCAAAAGAAAGACTACCTATGCTAGACTTTGATAATATCGAAAGAATTTATAAAGAGTCTATGATAGATGGTACACACGATGCACTAAATCCTGATAATAATACCGAAGAAGAAGTATAAAAAATAACCCATGTGGAAAAAATCCACATGGGTTATTTATTTTTGTATTAGTAATTAAAGAATGGTTACTATTAAGGTGTAGCAACCTCTCCGGCATTTTCGTAGCCAGCTCTACCCTGTAGAGGATACTTATTGAGCTCAGCATAAGAAGCATTATACTGATCGGAAATACGCTGGACTTCATTAGCCAGGACTTCATCACCACTAGTGCCTCTTCTAGTAAGTTTACCAGTCTCCACATTGTAAGTAGAACCAGTGCCATCACGCATAAGAGTGTTGAAGTTCATGCCGGAGTGGAAGTTCAGGCTATTCATCAGAATGCCATACTTAACCAGCAGACCCTGGGCCAGATTGTTAATCTGAGGAGACATGTATCTAGTACAAGTAAACTCGATATCCATCTGAACCAGGTTATGATCACCAGCACTGTAGTTGAACTGGTCTAGCTTAATTTCTCTAGGCATGCAGTTTGCGAACAGACATGCATACTCAACATTGGTACCAGTCTGGTCAGTTACCACATAGATAAACTCTGCGGTCTGATTAGCCTGGCAAACAGGAATCTGGGCGCCATTGTAATGGCTGAGGCCGGACTGAATATCGGCAACGCCGTTAATCCAATACTGAATGACCTCTCTCATCAGGGAGCCACTAAATTCATAAGTCTTAATGGTGAAGCTAGTCTGGTCATCCTTAGCAATATTCGGGATATCCATCTGCCGGTTGGTATAACCACCAGTCAGAGGGTTGGAATCCAGAGTAATGTTCTGGAGGCCTTCAACACCAATATTGGCATACTCTAGAACATGCTTAAACTTAGCAAGCTTAGTTGGAATCTGCTTATCAACAAACAGAGGCTTTCTGATCATGAAGATTCGACCAAAGCCAGTCTTCAGCGGATCATACTGCTCTAGAGCCTGTCTAGTTACGTTCAGGCCACCAAGGAAAAATGCATATTGATCGATGTTGGCCTTATCATGTGTCTTAATATTACTTTGGAACGTCATCTTATCTGGCATTGTATTTCAACTCCTTTCCTAAAAATTCTATTAACCTAAGAAGTTGCGCTTATTAACATCGATCTCGATGATAACACGCTTCATCAGATTACGGAACTGAACTGCAACATAACAATGGACGATAGAACGCTCCATCTCCCATTCATTGACATCGAAACGAATGGAGAGAGTATCAACACGGCTACCACGCCAATCAGCAAACTTAGCTTCCTCAATCTCAGAGAACCGAGCTCTATCATCTGCAGAGGTAAAGTCATACAGATTATCCCAGCAGTCTCTCTCAAGACGCTTCTTGAGTAAGAACAGGGTGTTCATGTTGTTCTCTTCCATGAGGTCGGAGTTAATCATCTGTGCAGTGTTCTGAGATGCACGCTGATAAACATTCTCCTCAATGCACTCAAAGTAGTTAATACGGTTCTTATAGAGCTTCTCCTTGATATCCATATCAATATCATCGATGATGGGCTCAAGGCTGTTCTTAATGTGACCGTACAGCTGAGCGCGGGTCTTAACAAATGGGACATAAGAACCGAGCTGACGATTGTGACGAGACAGATTCTGTGCAAAGAAGAATGTGGTGGTTACCTCACAACGCTTCCTGGTCTTATAATCCTTAACGGTATAATGCTGGAACTCCTTGGAGATGTTCCGGGTGTTGAAGATAGAATACTGCTCAATGATGTTGTCGATCTGAGCCAGAGTAGTCTCAGTACCAGCATCCAGATAAAGCAGGCAATCCTCACGAGTATTGGCTAGGTCAGCCAGTACTTCCTTAACCTCGAAGGCATAGTTAGCATCCAGCATAGCGTCGCAAGGAGTACGACGAGTGGATAGAATCATCCGGTCAAGCTTACCCTCGAAAGCAGCAATGTAAGCTGCGTTGGTAGCAGTATAAACTTCCTGGGGATTCTCGGAACCAAAGGCACCGTCATCACCACCAGCAAGCTGGGTACCCTGAACACGGTCGATAGAAATATCATCAGTAGAAGTAGACTCAGGGATAATCTCGATGTTACCACACAGAGTGTCAACACCAACATTACGGCCAAATAAGGGATCGAAGCAGTCTAGGTCAGGAATTTCATCCTGCAGACTCTCATCTAGCCCATTGACAAATTCTACAAACTGATCATATAGATCCTCGACGGAATCCTCGAGAACCTCGACATCCATAACAACAGCACCAGTGTCCTGATCCTCTAGGATGTCATTGATCTGAGTCAGGCCATTGTACTTGGGGGAGGTGACTAGACCACCAACATAAGTAGCAACCTTCTCAAGACCATTCATGGTATTCAGAGCCTCAAAGGAGAACATCTTAATACCATACTCCAGCTCATAATCAACATTACGAGCAATTCTCCAACGATACTTGTTACCATATACGCCACGGCCAGCCATTCTGAACACAGCGATAGGCATCTGATAGAAACCATCAGCATCAGGTTCGTCGGTACGTAGAGACTGAGCATACATACGGAGCTGCTTCTTGAAAGTCTTAGCATTCTTATAGAAGCTACTATCGCTAAAGACATCCTTAGCAATGTAGGAAGCTCTGTATTTAATAACCATCTTACCGGTGGTGTCGTCAAACTTATACAGCATGAACAAAATGCAGTTGGCAGCATAAGCGTCATCAGGCATTACACGCATGCAGTAGCAGCTTGCGGAACCAGAAGATAGCATAGCAATTGGCATCATCAGAGGCTGACCATACTTACTATAGTCAGACTCACCATACGTTTTCTTGAAGTCCCGAATATCGGTCTTCTTGATAATTGTATTATCGATGCCCATAGGAGAACTAAATACGCAAATAAACTTACTATTTGTGTCTACAGGCTGAGCGACTTCGTCGTTAAACTCTGTATAATCGTTAATATAAGTCTCAACATGTGAGTGCAAATACTTTGGTACGATTTGTACTTCCTGAGCCATGTATCTCAACTCCTTTTCTATAATTTTGGAAATAATCAATCATTCATAATCGTTTAAGACTATAAATTTTAATATAATGTACTTAATTGTACTTGAGAAAGAATATACAGTCTCATCCTTAGAATTTAATTATTTGTTCTAATGGAGACTCTCTTTCTGGAGCGTTTTCTCTGGATTTATTCAGAGAAGTAGTAATCATTGAGTCAATATCCTCAAATGTTAATGCAGTAAATGTGGAATTATATTGGCAAATCTGACGAATCGATGCCACAGCATAATCATAGTCAGTAACACCATCATTAGATGCAATCTTTGCAAATTTCTGAGATAAATCATTGGGGTTTCTAAACATAACAGAAAGAATTAATTCAAGATATAATGAACTAACTCCAAAATTTACTCCATTTAACTCCTGATTCTTTCTCCAAATCTCAGCAGCTTTAGAATATGGAATAATTCTTGGGAGGCTTCCTGATGTTATAAACTTTAGATATTCTTTAGAGTTTACTTCATCCTCAAAAATCATAGATTGCATAATCTTAGCATCTTTCAGGTATTTTACGACTTTACACTGGAGGACTTCATGATTCGTCATTTCAACTTCTCTTAATTCAGAATCATATACAAATATATTTATTCTAGTGGGAAGATTTAATGTTTTCATCTCTTTCAGTTTTCCGTTTTCAAAAATTCCCACATTGAATAAACCTAATACGTTAATTTTATCACTTAAATCTTCTGCAAATCTTCTTGATGTATCAAAATAATACATTGGAATATAAAATTCACAGTATGGGGCATTTAAGTAAATAAAATTCCCGTCAGATCTAAATATTGACATGGAAGATTGAAACCTCCTTTCCATTATATTTAGATAAAAAATTGGATAATGGTATTGCTACCATTATCCAATTGTTAATTTTAAGGATTTTAATCAAATTTATACATATCTAGTTTCTTTAGTTAGAACACCAGCGTTCATTAACTGAAGTACAGTTAGTTCAGAAACACCGGATTCATGGATGGTGTTTTCTCTTGTGTAATAAGTGTAAGTATCAGACTCTTCATCCTGCATGTAATAGTATCCATATCTATCCACATAGACATCTTTCTGTACTAATGCAGGAGTCTCATCTTTCACACTTTCGAGAAATTCCTTTTTCTCTTCAGTAATTTCTGCTCTAGCTTGAGCATTCATTTCATTATCTAATTCTTTCTTATGCTCAATAGAATTCTGGAAAGCTTCTCGCTGTTCATCTTTAGATAAAGTCGGAGTGATGATAACTTCTTCATCCAGTTCAGAATCTTCACCTTCGATTTCAACGAAAATCTCGCCATCATCGTCTTCATCTTCTTCAATGTCATCCTCATCAGTTTCCTCAGGTTCGTCTACAACCTCAGAGGGTGTAAGAGGAGTTACATCAGAAGACTTATATTCTTCCTTTTGTACTGGTTCTTTTTTCTCTTCTTCCTTCTGTTCCTTTTCAAGAACCTCATCTAGCATATGACGAAGCTCAGCTGTACTCAGAGATGTATCGGGATTGACTCCTCTATTCTGTAGGTGGGCGATTAGCATAAGTCGATTCTTCTGATCGATTTCAGCTTCCTTCTTAATTCTCTCAGGATGATTTGGATCGGTTACATTCTTTTCCACAAATTCATTAGACCACTTCTCAACAAATTTATCATCAAATGCCTTGATGTAATCAATGAATTCATTTTCTTGCTCTTTGGTTGGATACTTATGATAGATAAGATTATAAATCTTTACTAGAATAGAGCTTACATAGAGATTATCATCTTTATTATAAGCATCCATGAAAGAAATGGTTCTCATCACATGGAATAAGAATAGGTTATTAAACTTATGATATTCCTCAGGCAAAAACATCTCTTCAATATTAAAGAAATGCTTATATACTCCAGGATTATAACCAAACTTTCCAATCCGAGAAGCAAACTTCTTCATGACAATAGAGGAACGCTCTTTATCAAAGAATACATTCGCAATATTATCAATCTCTTTTGGACCTCTCTCTTCAATATGATCCATTAAGAAGCTCAGGTCTTCAGATTTCTCTAAGACATGCAGCATATGCTCAATATCACTCTTCACAGAGGGGTCTTCTTCAGACTCAGCTTTTTCTCTTAACTCCTGAATCCTCTTTTGCTTTCTCTCTTTATACTCGGGAGAATTTACATAATTAAAATAATCATTGGAGAAATTCTTTAGTTCTTCTCCAATCTGCTCTTTCTTTTCTTTCATGTCTTTAATGGTTTCATTGGAATCCACAATGTCCTTAAAGACAAACTTAGCAAACTCAGAATATGGTTTATCACGGTATTCTTCACTACCCTGATGATTCGCTTTCATATTCTTAATATTTTCATTTTCACCATATCCACTGAAGGATTTCTCCAGAATATCATTAATTTCTTCTTCAGTGAAATTATCAACGTCTTCTTTTGTATATTTAGACAAGACATCCTTAATCATTAAATTTAAACCATATACTTCAGTAATGGACTTATCATTTAATTCATTAAGCATATTCAAATGGGAGTCCATTTCTTTGTCCATTTCTATTAGATTTTTATAATCTTCGTGAAGAGACATCTGTGTTTCCTCCTTTAAGATAAGTTACATATTTGTGCTAAAAATTATAAAATATAAGATGGGATAACCCGAAGTTATCCCATCTTTAAATATTTAAAATCCATTTAACTCATCAAAGAATGAAAGTTCAATTTCTCCAGTATCATAAGTATCATCGATAATTTCAACTGGAGTAGAATCAAGCACTTTATTCTGAGTAAGACCACGCTTTCTCAATTCAATAGATTCTTCTTGAGATTTTCTAATGGCCTGTCTCATAAGAGCTTCATAGTCATTTTCTTTTCTAACTAGTTCTTGATTCTTTATGATATTCACATCATGCTGAGATAGAATACCGGCATATTGTAAATCCTCATAAGTACGGGTTCCTTCATTCTGGTTTTCGATTTCCTTACTACCTTTCACAAAACCGAACGCAGGTAGATTATTTCCGTGATAATACACATACATCGCAATTAGATACGACATAATAGAGTCATCATGAAAACCCGAAGCGGCTTCGATCTTCCCCGACCTTGTTTGGACAAGTCTAGAAATATCTTCTGTAATATTTGCAGTAACGAAATCTTCTTTATATTCTGCTACTCTTCTTACAAGAATAGCCATCATATCTTTTCTGGATTCACCCTCAGTATAAACACCGTAGTATTTTTTCATCTCACCACGCTTTTTCAGCATGCTTTCGACTTTACTACTGGCATTTAAATTCTCTTGGACTAAATCCCTATTTTTATCGAAATATAATCTATGAGCAATGGAAGAACTCATGAGGTGGTCTATGATAGAATCACCTACACTGTTTCTTTCGATAATTACAATTGCTCTTGTGATTACTTTCTGTACTAATTCTACAATTAATTTTTCAAATAAAGTTTCACCTATATATGGGCATTTAAATTCTGCTACAGGTCTTTCAGTATATGGATTAATAATTGTGATAGCATTATTATCCGAGTTAGTACCTGTGGAACAGTCAATCCCCACCAGGTATGGAATCTTCTTCTCTAATGGTTCATATACATCAATTCTAAAATGCTCTAGTAGATATAATTCATCTACTGGTTTTTGTACACAGCTCGTAATATATTCAATGTCTTCTTGTTCAAATGGAGATTCACTAGAACCTCTCAATCTCTGAAGAAGAATCTCACGTTTAACAACGAGTGGGTTATTAATCTTATTATACATATTACGAAGCCACTCGTCGTCCAATCCTATTTGCTTATAACTATATTCAATGTAGACAATGCCATTACTACCATTATCTTTGACATACTTAAGAACTTCGTTCTTTTCGTCATCAAATGGATCATAGGCCATATCATACATTTTTTCAGTCCACTTAGCAGTAGCAGCTAGCAATTGCTGAGCTTCTTGTCCAAAAGAGGTATCTAAATCACCCAATAAATCTTCACATAGATAACACTATGCAGTTCTCTTATGAACTTCCTCATATCTCTATGAGGTCTAGACTATATCTTCACCCTATAATAGGGGCTCCCCATTTCCACGTTACAGTGTACTCTACTCGATTCACCATATAGGTGGCTTTTGATAGTCGTTGAACCTTTATATCTTAATGATATACTTGGCTGCTGATTGTATTGTAATAATAGTTTCCAGCAATTAAAGGAGTTTTTAATGTAATCATTACTGATTATACCCCCAATGATTTTTAGGGGTGCAACTGAATGCTCTACAATATAGAGCACCATTTTTCTTAGCATTTCTGGCTGCTGTTTCATAAGTGGAATAAGAGTTTTCTACTATGGTTTTTATATGATTAGTAAATTCTGGCTCCATATCTCTATAAAGATTAGACTATATCTTCAACTATAATAGTTGCTCCGCACTTCCACACAAGGTGTACTCTACTCAGTTCTACTATATTAAGTAGCTTTTCGTTAGTCGTTGGACTTTACTATTCTCATAATAGTCTTAGCTGCTGATTGTGCTATGATAGCAGGTCCCAGCAATTCACGGAGTTTTACTTCGACAAACCAGATTAGTATTTATATTGTGACGTTATATCATTTCTATACTTTCTATTCCTCAATGCTTTTACATATGTTGGTCAGACAGTAAGGATGTTGCATTTATACTAAAATGGATAATCGTCACAGTAAATCGAAGTGGACCACGCTAGCAGTTAAACCGCGAGCAAGGGATAATGCGCTCTCATAGGACGTGGCTTTAGATTTTATGACAATCTTATTTTTAGTAATAGGATGCCTCATGATTGTGGCATTCTTAGTAGCTTTTACTACTCTTACTTTACCAGTCGTCTCATCTTCTTCTAATATCTGTTCAAACTGTAAGTATTTAGGGAGACATTCTATTTGGTCTTTTAATCTCTGTAGATTTTCTTTAGCGTTTCCACCATCTTTATTGATAAAGATAAAAACGGAGTCGTTTGTACCAAATGAGTATGCCCATGCAAATACTGCTAGAATAGATTGCGTCTTTCCTTGCTGACGAGGGAGGCATAGCCATGAATCAATACCGTGTATAACGCACCAAGTTTGAGCTATGTTACCACGGTTAGCTTTAAACATTACTGGTTCGCCACCCTGAGAAGGAATTCTGCAAACTTCTCTTAGGTAATACCATATATTTCTTACACACTCGGTCTGAATTCTACTAACTTCATCCATAGTAAGATTTGGAGCATATGGGTCCACATTAATAAGAGATGGATCCTTTATCTCTAACATGAAGTAGTAATTCTTGATACCGAGTTGTTTTAAATCTTTTGCTACTTGTAAGAATGATTTATTTTTTGTCCCGGAATCATACAGTTTGCCTCGAATTTGTTTTATTCTAGCCACAAAGTATTACCCTTCATATCCGGTAGGCCACTGGATAGAAATACCATAATTTACTTCTGGTAGCTTTCTATTAATAGCCTGGATACGATAGTCATTTAGTCTTTGTTTCATTTGTACTAATGATTCACGGGAATGAGGTACTGAATACTTTGGATTCTTAGAATCAATCAATGCGATATAATAATCAATGATGTCTAGCTTACTGTAAATGTAAGAGACAAGCATCATCTTATCATCATTGGATTTAATATTATTTAGCTCAAGTGCAATATAGTCAAGTTCAGCAGGATCAATTCTCTTCATCTTGTGAACTCTATTAAAGAATGCTTCAGAGGCATAGAATTCATCCGTAATCTTCTTAATCTTATTACTAATAAATTCATCCTTGACAGCCTCAGTAACAGTAGCTCTTGGATCATTACTACCAGACAGAGAGGTGTGAATATTATTCAGAACACCCTTAGCAAATCTAGAAGGAGTTGCACTAATCATGGTAGCAAAGTTCTTTCTTACAATATTATTCTGTCTTTTCTGTAGAGACTGTAGAGTATCTATAGAGAATCCCATTAGCTGACTTAACTCTTCATCTGGAGTTGTTTCACTACCAGCATATACAATAATTTTATTAATGCCACTAGCTAAATCTTTACCATATCCAGACTGCATAGCATATTTGTCTGCTTTCATTTCAGTCTTCATAGAGTCTTTATGCCTAGTGGAATTACAAAGATTTAACAGAGGAACATACAAAAGCTTACTAAAGAAAGTATCCTTGAGTAGCTGCTTATTCACAAGATTCGTCTTAGCAATCTCCAATCTTGCAATTTTTGCAATTTTCATGGGAACACTATTAGAATAGATAATATGACCAACCTCATGAAGAATAAGGGCGGTTAATTCTTTCTCTGTTAAATTTACTTTGTCTTTCAGGATTCTTGTATCAATCTCAATAATCCATTTTGTGGTATCATTCCAGATTTTAGCGATGGCACTATCCTTCTCTTCAGATAGAATAGCAGTTACTAATTTATCTAAAACAGATTCCTCTGGATACACAGACATTACAAAACACTCTTGAGATTGATTTTGCGGAGACACTGTATTAACAGTGATTGCCTTTCCAGTTATTTTACTTAAGGAGGAGCTCAGTACACCTAGAGCAGATGCATCGGAGTCATTTCCTTTTAACCGTGTGAAAGCATTTTCCATATCAGAAAATCTTTCTTTATTCATTACTAAATTCATCACAAACACTTCCTTTCTGGAATAAGGTTTTAAAGTATTGTCTACTCACATAAATAAATACATTCGCAAATAATTGAGGTGAGAAAATGATATATTATCTTAGTATAATTATAAAAGAAGGAGGAATTGGTCGTGATTGATATAAAGACTTTTAGAAGAAAACTCGCATTTCATAATACACAAAGATGCATCAGAAGGTCATATTACTTAAGGGCAAGAACTATGGATACAATCAGAAAAACTGATTTCTATTCTGAGAACCGTCCAATCTTTAATTCTAAACAAACTGGAGATGGAATCATTTCTGTAACAGCAGAAGATACAATCACTGCGGCATTAAGAGTTACGAATACTATAAACGGGAGAACTGCAATTTTAAACTTTGCATCCCCAACTTCTCCAGGTGGTGGCGTAACCAGAGGAATATCTGCACAGGAAGAAGATATTTGTAGGTGTACAAATCTGTATCCTGTACTGAATACAGAGAAAAATAAAAATCGTTATTACAGAAAGAATGACTGTAAGATAAATGAGCTTCTTAAGCACACTGACCAACTATTAGGATTTGAAGACATCTGTAAAGCAGCCATTGGTACGGATGCAATTATATATACACCAAATATTGTAATTGTGAAAAAATCTGAATTATCTAAACCATTACAGAGACTCGACCAGAAATTGGTTGATGTTATAACATGTGCTGCACCAGATATTAGACATATTCGTGGATGCCGTGGGAACGCTTGCTCAGAGAATTTTGTTTTAAGTAAAGAGTATTATATTCCACTGAAAAGACGTGTGTGTAGAATTTTTGAAGTAGCAGCAGATAATGGTGTTAGAAATTTAATTCTAGGCGCTTTTGGATGTGGTGTATTTCAAAATCCAGTAGGAATAGTTGCAAGAGCATTTAAAGAAGCGTGTGATGAATATAAAGATAAGTTTGATAATATAATATTCGCAATACCTGATGAAAATAGTCTGAACTATAGCATATTCAGAGATAAATTACTATAAGAAAAAGAACTACTGAGTAGAATCTCAGTAGTTCTTTTTTTTCTTGATTTATATTAAATTTATATTTTTACATAAGAGTAAAAGGATTTATATATAAGGGAGTTGATTGAATGAATTACGGAAATCAGACCTCTGTTTGTTTTAGTGTAACGTGCCCACTAGATGTTCGAAACCGAGGAAAAGGATGTCCAATGTGGCAAACTTGCCAATTTTATTCACCGGAAAAAAGAACAACATATGCTGCCACTGGATCTGATTCAACATCAGAATCAGGATCTTATACAGGATATGATGGAACAGGAAAAATACAAGATCACTCAGCTTTTAAAATTACCAATATCGATCCCACGACTATTATTACTGATAATATAGAGGATCTAGAAGAGAAGTGTAATAAGATTCAATCTGATTTAACAGATAGAATGAATACTTTATCATCGGCTACTGTATCTTCTATCAAAAACTTAACTGAATCTGTAAATAAATTAAAAGATGAAACTGATGATCAAATCGATAATATGAATAATAAAGTAGATAGTTTGAGAGAAAAGACAACTGAGCATGTCCTTGAGCTAAATAGATCTCTTGGTTCATATCATGATAAGAGTACAATGCATGAGAATACTCTATTTGCTATTATCTTTAGTATTCTTCAATTATGGCCAATGAGATTTCTAAATTATATATTCAAATGGTGGACATATGAAATAGAGAATGAATATTTTCTAGAGCATGGGCATGAGTATGAATTTTATGTATCAGTAGTTCTTCGTGGTAATATGACACGAGAGCAAATGAATCGTTGTACAAAAAGATTTAATGCTGCAGTAAAAAATGTGAAAAATAGACATAGAAAGGCTGGATATGGTATTCACGATATTGAATATATATTCAAACCATCATTCACTATAATGTAAAATAAGACCTATCACTAATATAGTGATAGGTCTTATAACCGTATTTTCATAAACAAAAATTATGTATTATAAAGGTAAGATGAAGAGGAAATACACAGTGTCGGCAATAGTCGATCTGTAGTTACCTCTCTATAACTTATAGACATGTATCATTTTATGGAGGTATGTAAATATGGAAATCATTCGTCTTATTCAGGACTTCATTAAGTCCATCCTGGTATTGGTGCTGACCTGTATCATAATAAACACCCTCCCAGAAGATTATGAGAATCTCCTTCCTATAATCTTTTGCGCGGGTGTCTTTATTAGCACCCTGTATTTTAGAAGTGGTATACGAGTGTGTGACCGGGCATTCAATGCCTGGACTCGCAAGAAGGGGCTCCGTCGGTGAGCCCCTTCACCCCTTCTTTTTTCTTATTTTTTAATGATATATTATCCATATGATCTGTAAACAATAAAACTATACACAGGAGGAATTATTATGGATCTAAAACATGCGAAAAGAATTAAGTCTTTCAAAGAAACCGACAAGATGGTCAAGAACAGCGACTACCTCTTAAATAAGACTGTCGCATCCATCGAGAAGACCGATTACTATCCTGAGGATGAAGCAATTGAAATCCCTGATTGGATTATTAACAATCGGAACAGGCACGGTATCATTGAAGTTCAGCCCACTGATACCATTAGTGCAGCTATCTACTCTATCTATTCTGGGGATAATAATACAACAATCTTGAACTTTGCAAGTTCCCTGTTTCCTGGAGGTAGGGTACTGCAGGGATCTTCTGCACAGGAGGAAAGCATCTGTAGATGTACAAATCTCTATCATGTTCTCAATACAAAGGAGAATCATGAAAGATACTATGATCCGAATATGGAAAAGATCAATGAACTCATTGGCCCAATCGACCATGTAGAGGACGCATTTATGAGAACTCTGAATGCTTGTGCCGGAACGTCTTCCATCATTTACAGTCCAAATATTCGGATTATCAAAAGAACAGATAACTATGGAGACCACATGGAAACTCTCCTTCCTGTTCATGTAATCACATGTGCGGCTCCTGACTTAAACTATCTCTTCGATTATACTGATAAAGCATACATTTCTAGAATTGCCCGCTCTGATTGGTATAAAGCAATCATGAAGGAAAGATGTGAAAGAATTCTGAAAGTTGCCATCAAGAAGAATACCGGTACCTTAATTCTTGGAGCATTTGGATGCGGAGCATTTCTGAATGACCCTAGAGTTGTTGCTACTATCTTCAAGGAACTGATGACTGAATATCGTCAGTATTTTGATTATATCATATTCTCTATTCCTAATGAGAATAGTACAAACTTTAAAACATTTAAGAATATCCTTGGTGGATAATAAGGAGGTATAAACATGTTTGACGCAACTGAATTCTGGGATCTGGATGATGAATTTTATGATGATGACGATTACCTCGATGAAACTGGGGTCGGCATCTTTGGTGAAGAAATAGACGAAGAAGACTGAATGGAGGATTATTATGTTTACTCCTATTTTCGGCACGTCCATGTTGTTATATTTGTATGAAAAGGGCATCACTATCCCGGAGGACGCTGTCCTCATCTTCGAGTGCAGGGATGAAGTGATGCCGTCAGACATTCTGGAAAGGTTCGTCAACCACGGCTGCAACTCTTCCGAGTATCTTAAGCTCATTGATATGCTCGCGGCCTGTAAGGTAGTCACCGTTAATGGTGACTATTATACCGGCAAGCGCCAACTGGAAACTGTCAGCATCCAGCAATTTGTGGGCGAGCAAGTTAAGGCTGGGCGGAAGTTTGAGTTTGCAGCCAGGATTGCTAACGCGTGCGATTACGTTGCTAAGCGGAGAAACTGGAGATGGAATCGTTCTCTGATCTACATCCGTGAGTTCTGACTAAAAAAGGAGACCCCTGAAGAAATTCAGTGGGTCTCCTTAGATCATTTATTTTAGCCTTGCATGATATTTACCTCCTATTTTATTTTTTTTTATTTAGTGGAACACATGGAACAGATGGAACACTTTTTATTATAGTATAAAAAAGAGAGGTAGCCATAAAGACTACCTCTCTTAGAATCACCCATTAATGATTAATGATTAGGGATTAGGACTTAAAATGAAGGGAGTGTCAGTCAGAGTGATTGCACCCTGGATACCCTGAATAGTAGCAGTGGTATTACGGGTGGTACCCATCAGATAAGTCATGGATCCGCCTGGACGGTCATAAGCACGATAGCCACTGTTCTGAGCAGTCAGAATATGAGTGGTATACTTATAGTGCTTGAAGGTGAACTGATCATCGGACAGAGGATAAGGAATGAACCGCAGGTGACGGCCCTTATTCTTAGAAATCTCATTGTACTTCATGGTGGAAACAACCTGAATCTTAACGCCACCGGCATTCATGATACCATAGCTATAGTTCAGCTTAACACCACCAACGGAGTCGCCGGACTTAACAACCCAATTGATTTCGGGATCCAGCAGGGAGATATAACGAGGATTGCCATACAGAACAAAGGTCATGTTCTCAATCTTGGCAGTATCCAGAATGTCAATCACGAAACGATCAACATAGAACTTCAGCATCTTCTGGATGTACTCGGACTGTAGTGCTACGGTCTGAGTAGTAGAGTCGCAGCTGAAGGTCTGCTCACGGATGAAGGGATTGAAGCCCAGAGGATCCAGGTCAACACCCTTGTACTTCTCATACATATCATCCAGGAACTGTAGAATGGAATTGTCTTCCATCTGAACCAGAGTATCAGCAAGATCGTTATAGGTCAGCTTGTACAGATCCATATCCATCAGAGCCTTTGCATCCTCCAGCTCCTCCAGAGAATAGGCAATATCTGCACGGAAGCCGTCTTCGATCTTCCATTCATACTCTTCACGAGTACGATCATAAGTAACGGTACGCTCATTCAGCTCGTTGCTCATGTACCCATCGAAAACTACGCTCGCAACAACACCAGCAGCGGAGGACAGAGAAACGACATTGTTCATGAAGTCACAAGTACCAGTAATGACATCAATGATGTTGCCCTCAGCATCACGAATGGTGCCACCAAGCCAGGTGCCGTCGGACAGATTGACACGCATGTCAACAGGAATCTCAGCAGCTTCGACAGCAGGTGTGTAATCAGCATCGCCTGGATTACCATGAGCGGGAACAGCCTTAGTGTTTACCTTGGTGATCTTAATGTTATGGTTCAGGAACTCACGAGTAGGATCAGAAGAAGTGGAGCACAGCTTCTCAGGAATGCTGTAGTTGAAGCAAGGCAGAGTGACAGGCTTTTTATCAATAGGAGTGCCCTTACCAGCTGCATAAGCTTCTTTCCAATCGTCGTTGAAGAAGCACTGAGGATATTCCCAACGCTTGCCAGTCTTCTTATCAACAATCCAACGACGCTCAATGTGCTTCTTAATGATGGGGCTCTTGGTAACTTCGGTCTGGATAATATCCTTGGAAGCTAGAGCCAGATTCTGCTTAATTAGCACGGGGAAGTCGACAGCCTTGATAGGAAGTAGCTGACCAACACGGGTGGACTCAGCAATCAGGTCGTCCCGGCAGTTATCAAACATAGTAGCAGTCTGCTCATAGAGGCTGGAATACCGGCCACTATCAGACTTGGAATCGTACTCGGCTGCATCATTCTTGAGCTGGTCAAGTAGAGCATCCTTATACTGCTCCATAATAGCATCCTGCTTAATCATATTATTAATATCAATCTTGGGATCGATATTGTAGCTCATCATCAGATCATGAGCCTGCTCATAAATAGCTTCAAAACTATTCTTAGAATTACCGAGATTGAAAGAACCGATGGTCGGAGTTTCCTCGAAATTCTTAGAACTTTCGGTCATGAAATTAAGCATTTATTTTCAACTCCTTATTCTATAGATTTAAATACTTTTTCTCTTAGTATTTATCGGATTGTATAAATTTATGGAAGTTATTTCCTCATAACCACAGATTATTCGCATAATCTTTACATTATTGTTTTAAATTAATGTGGTTATTTCTCAATAACTCAAAATTTAGTTGCACTACAGATATGACTGTCTCATAGTAAAATAGGATTTGGACATAGGTGGAAGATTTATACTTGATTGTCATAAAATCGAACATGTTGTCATAGACATCGGATAGATTATTAATGACAGTCTTGATGACAGCATTCTGTATTGCATCAGGTTTTACAACATTTTTGCATTTCTCAATCATTGAGTTTAAAATATTGTATAAATGTACAAATCTAGTGTACATATGGTATTTTTTAAGTTTTTCATCATCAGATTCATTAGAACCAGAATCTTCTGAATTTTCTTCATTGCCAGAGTCTTCACCACCAGCATCATCTCCACCACTATCGGATGAATAGTCTGTACCACCATCTCCAGTATCTGGCTCTGCTGCGGCATCTCCTTGATCCTCATCTTCACCACCTTCATCTTGTGCAGGTGGATCATCATTATTTTCTTCATTACCTTCATCAGGATTATCAGCATTATCATCATTAGAATAATCAGTGCCGTCATCACCAGTGTCTGGTTCTGCAGGAGTGTCATCTCCAGCATCCTGATTTCCTTGGTCGGTATCTGCAGCTGGCTCATCATCAGCCGTATCAGCCGAATAATCTGTTCCACGATTTGCTCTTGGTGGAACATTGACATTGTTGGAATCGTCAGAATAATCAGTACCCCTATTCTGTCTTGGAGCTACTGTTACAGATACCTGATCATCACCATCTGCTTCTTTAATGTATCTCATAAAAGAAGATATTTCATTAGAAAATTTCTTAAGCATAGGGATACCAACCTTTCTTGAGTATTTTAAATAGTTTTAGCATTTGCAGTGACTCTAACGAGTTCTGCATCTAGCTTTTCTTTAATTCTCATAAGCTTATACTTCTGCTGATTATCCCCTGCAGATTTGGCATCCTCTATCTTTTCCTCAGTTACTCTAATCTCAGCTTCTAATTCTTTTCTCAGCTCATTACGGATACGAACATCCTTAGAGGCAGAAAACTTATGGCAAATTAGCAATACGATATTAAGTAGAGGATTAATAGCAAATGCCATTCCATGCATGATAGCAATCTTTAATGCTTTAAAATACTTTTTTCTAGTACCGGGCTGGATAATATAAGCCTTACGTCTATTATCATCCATCTCATCCCAGTCACTGACAGTCTTCTTTAAAGAATTGGTAACACTCATAGGAACTTTAGCAACTGCTTTACCTGCATTTCTAGCATCCTGAGCAGTACGTTCACCCTTGGCCACCTTTTTCTTGAACTGTACATTTGTATCTAATGCTTTATTCTGAACTCTCTGAAAGAAAGGACGCTTTTCAGGTTTCTCAATCTTCTCATAACGCTCGCCAGGAACATTATTAGCTTCTTTCTTCTTTCCGAAGAATTCCTGAATTAACTCTACAGATTCATTTTTGTTTTCAGATTTCTCTGCAGATCTTGAAATCATGATACCTTCATATTCTTCAGTACCAATTTTAAATCTGGTAAACTTAAATCTACCATCTTTAAATGCTTCATTTAATTCTTTCTCAATATCTGATTGATAATCAAGATATTTGGGGTTTTCTAATTTATCCCCTTTTAGATTGAATAGAATATGTAGATACCCATCACGAACCGCAAATGAATCAAAAACTAATTTATCAAGTTCCTCTTTTTGGTACTTATCTTTATAGAGCTTATCAGAAGCTTTATTTAATTCACTCTTAACTTTGTTGGAAATAGATGCATCAACAAAAAACTTGGTAAGATCGTCCTTAGTAGCTTTACGAGTTCCTGTTTCTTCTGATAATCTCAGCATAGCTTTAGAGGAATCATCTTCGTTTTCTTCATCATCCAATTCATCTAAATCCATATTAGCGTATTTATCGTCACGACGTTTCTTAGCAGCTTCACGTTTATTAGCTTCTTCATCATCGTCGTCATCATACTTTTCTGGAGGACTATAGAAGTCAGGTTCTTCATTGCTCTTTGTATCGTTCTTCTTTTTATCCTTATTTTTATCAGTTGCTTTATCGGCGCCTTGAGCACCAACAGATTTAGCAACTACGTTACTAGGACCAAAATTAGAAGAGAAATACTTTTCAGAGATTTCTCTAATCTCATCACCTAGTTCATTAGAGAAATTCTCTAGCATCAGAATCTGATCTTCAATTCTCTGAGGCATCTTTTCAATCGTAGTAGATTCTACACACAGTTTCTCTACAACACTATCAGGTGTTTTGGTTTCGAGATAACCCTGGTCTAGAATAGCAAAGCCAAGATTCATATCTACGACTGCTTTTTCACAGAGTAGTCTATGAAGCTTTTCTTTGTCATTTTCTTCAGAGAACATCTCGCTGTATAGATCATCTTCGAAAACTTTATTTACACTATTTTCTGGAGAAGAATATACAGCCTGATAGTTATCGGATTTTTCAATAAAGATATTATCGATTAAATCATTAGAGGACTGCTCAGAAATCCCAGTGATGAAATGACGAAGATTCACATTTGGATTCATGGATACGGATTCGGAGAAATGAGAATCCCTCATCATTCTCTTAAAGACATTCTGCATATATGCATTAAGTGCATACTCATCAGGTTCAGAAGGATTCTCTACATAGGTATTCTCTAAATACATAACCATCTCAGAATATAACTCTGGAATAGCCGTGGCAATATTAAAAGCATCCATTAAGTTATTCTCAGTGGCGTGCTTGAATTCTTCCACAATATTACCATTACCATTCTTTGTATATTCATATACAGAGTCATATAAAGGAATAACAGCGTCCTTATTCTCTATCATTACATCATATAACTCAGAAGAATTCTTGATAGAGTCATACCGTTTATTCATACTCTCAAGAAGTGCTTCATATGCATTTCTCTGAGTATCTGACATCTTATTTGAATTTTCAATAAAATAAGTGGAAACCTTGTTAATTTCTTTTTCCAAGGCACCAAAAGGAATAACTGCAGTTTCCATAATATTTTTATAAAATTCACAACCACGGATTGGCTCAGAATATATATAATCAGAATTTTCTAGAATAAAAGAAAGAGATGCATTTTCATATAGTGCTTTATACTTAATTGCATTCAGCTTAGAATAATCATTCTTTAAATTTTCATACTCCCGTATTAAAACCTTCTTAGGAGATTCATTGAAAATTCGCTCTTTGTCAAATCTAGGCATTTTCAATTACACCATCCTTTCTTAAAATTTTCTTGATAAATACAAGAGATTTATTAAGTATTTGTTGAGTATGAGAAAAACCAATGACTTTAAAAAGTAATACCAGTACAACTATTATTTATCAATAAATTAAATTTACACTAGCCCCAGTAGCTCAGTTGGATAGTAGCAATCGCCTTCTAAGCGATAGGCCAGGGGTTCGAATCCCTTCTGGGGTACCAATGAGGGCCTTTATCTCAATTGGTTAGAGAATCCGGCTCATAACCGGACGGTTCTGGGTTCGAGTCCCAGAAGGCCCACCAATTTATTTTAAAATAAAAATGATATATTATAAATATAAATAAAGATATAATATGGAGGTTTTAATATGAGTCGCTCATATAAGCATACCCATATGGTCGGTCAGAGAGTGGACAAATTCAATAAGAAATATTCCAATAAGATCGTACGCAGAAAGCATATCAATGACGGACTCAGTAAGAAAGCCTTGTATAAGAAGTATTACAACAGTTGGAATATCCGGGACTGGAAGTTTTTATGTCTCACATTCGAAAACTATCTGTATGAATATAAGATTCGTAAAATCCACCTCCCGGAGAAAGAGTTAAAAAAGACTTATAAGAAAACATATGTTAGAAAGTAATTTGCTGGTGTGGCGAAACTGGTAGACGCATCAGACTTAAAATCTGCTGGTCAGTAGACCATACGGGTTCGACTCCCGTCACCAGTACCAAGTAATAAACTATGGATAGTATGATTAATTTCATACTATCCATATTATTTATGATTAATGGAGGAATTATCATGAACCAGAATCCTATTAGTAATCTCATCAAACATTCCGGCACTATTCCGCGCGGTTATAACAAGTTAATGAAGCCATGGATTATAAAGGATACGGTTGTCCAGTATCTAAATACTTTAATTAAGACATGTAATAACACGGACGATGATGACGATGATGCATTCCAAACATGGAATGAGAAGATGTTAAGCCTTCAGATATATTTGTTTGGTGAGAATCCTGACGATAAATATGACGAAGAGATTTATATAGACTCTTTTCATATTCCAGATCTTATCCAGGACGAATTCGTTGAGATTCAAAAATGCTTGAATGATCTCTATTATGGATACTCTTGTGTAGAGATTGCAAAAATAATGAGTAAAGTATATGAGAATAAAGGTGCTGTAGGAAGAGCCACATTAGGAATTAAATCGTTCCGCCGTTATGAGCCTCATTCAGAATGGTATAGTGTGGTGGATATCCTAAACGACAACTTAGAATATGATGACTTATATTTTATTCCGGCAGCATACCAAGAATTATGGGGGAGTCTGGATAAAACCATTACAGAAGATAATAATAGAATGAGAGAGATGAGTAGACAAACTAATGTATGCCTGTCTCCAACAAATATAATCTACCACCCATACTATGAGAATATCAGAAAAGATTTAATTGGTTCTTTTGAATATCGGTGGTTAAATTACTAAAATAATTTACATTATATTAAATTATACCCAAACTAATACATAACTACATTTTTATGAAAGGAATGAATAATATCATGCGTGATTCTGTTTATAAAACTGCTCGTCTTGCTATCTATGAGAAGCAGGATGCTGGTGAAATCACCGAGTCTCAGCGCGACCAACTGTTTGCTATGCTAGAGGCTCAGAAGGAAGCTTCCGAACTAACTGATGATAAAATCAAGGAGTTCTTCGATGAGCTATCCGATAAATATCCTGATTGCTCCGACGACATCGAGAAGCTGGCTAAGAAACTAGCCAAGTGTGGCGATGATGAGGAAGAGAAGGATGACGACGATGATTCCGATGAGGAAGTCAGCGAGTCCGTTCGCGAACTCATGAAAATGATCGAGAGCCTGTAAAAATTACAAAATAAAAGTAGAGTGTGAATTTCACACTCTACTTTTTTATAGTTTTTTATGCTCCGGAGTAAACTTTTTCTTTTTCACTCTTCTTAGGAGACATAGCTAGAACTTTATTTAGAACCTTACCAGATTCATTGGTCATCTTCTGATAAGTCTTAGAAGAATAAGAGGCAATAGAACTAGCCATTACTCTCATACCCTTAATCTTGATGCTGTCACTTTCTTTTTTAGCCATATCACGAATACCATAGATAGTATCCAGACCATTCTTATGCATAACTGCTGCGGTGTTCTTATCATTAAGAACTTCTTTCTCTACGAAGGCAACTGCTTTGGCCAGATTCCCCTTCATCATGAATTCATCAGAGGAGTCTAGCTTTAATTCTTTCCATTTGCTCTCAAAGCTGTCCTTACATGCATTCAGAGCATTATTGAAAGACTCAGCATCTTCATAAGCTACAGAAAATAGCTTCTTCATTTCAGAAGAAGCAAACTTTGCAAAATCGGCGTATGCCTTATTATACTTAGCAATGTCGAACATCTCAATTTCATCATTTGCTTTATCTTTAGGCATATTCTTCTTGATAGACTTAATCTGTCCAACAATCTGCTTTTTCTCAATAACGCCATGAATCTTATCCTGAACTTTCTTCACGGTCTTGTTGGCATTATCAACCATATCCTTAAAGAAGTTTTCAACAGACTCAGCAAACTTATTGGACTCTTCAATCAGAATATAGTCTAATTCAGAAGATTCAGTAATTGCACCGCTATTCTTCTTATTAACTAAATCCATAATGGAGATGACATAGCTATCAAAAGCAGATTCAAAAGCATGAGCAGCTTTTGCGTTATCTATTGCATTTTCATAAAAAATCTCATTCATATATACAACCTTCTTTCGGTGAAATTTATATGAAAAATCATATATTTTTTATTATAATGTCATTCTATAATGAATTAAACTTAAGTTTAAATGTGGGCTTACGACTACATTTAAACCACAGAAAAGGAGACTTTAGAGATGGAAACAGTAAATAAGTTATCCAAATCGAAGATGGCAATCTTAGGATTGCAACACATGTTTGCTATGTTTGGCGCAACGATCCTTGTTCCAATCTTGGTAAACAGTTATTTTCATGGAGAAGGATTATCGGTTCAAGTAACTTTATTCTTCGCTGGAATTGGTACACTACTATTTCATGTATTATCTAAGTTTAAAGTCCCAGCTTTTCTAGGTTCCTCATTCGCATTTCTTGGAGGATTTTCTACTGTTGCTGAATTGGATACAGGAAAGTTCGCAAATATGACATATGGTGAAAAACTTCCATATGCATGTGGAGGAATCGTTGTAGCAGGTTTACTGTATTTGGTACTTGCACTTCTTATTAAGTGTATTGGGATTAAAAGAGTAATGAGATACTTACCTCCAATTGTAACAGGTCCAATCATTATTTGTATTGGTTTATCTTTAGCATCTTCTGCTATTGGTAATGCATCTATGTGTTGGCCTTTGGCTATTGTTGCATTTGCAGTTGTTATCATCTTCAATATCTTTGGAAAAGGTTTTAGTAGAATCATTTCCATTTTATTGGGTGTTGTGATTTCATATGTATTTGCAATTATTCTTCAGTCCCTTGGTGTTACTAATGTGGATGGCAGCAGTATTATCAATACTTCTTCTGTTCTATCTTCTAGTGTAGTTGGAGTTCCTGATTTCTTTATTGCTAAATTTGATTTAACTGCAATTTTAGTCATGGCTCCTATTGCTATTGCTACAATGATGGAACATATTGGTGACATTAGTGCTATCAGTGCTACAACAAAAAATAATTTCTTAAGTGACCCTGGTTTACATAGAACTCTAGTGGGTGATGGTTTAGCCACTTCTCTTGCTGGTATGTTTGGTGGTCCAGCCAATACCACCTATGGTGAAAATACAGGTGTTCTTGCTTTAACTGGAAATCATGACCCGAAAGTAATTCGTATTGCAGCTGGGTATGCTATTGTATTAAGCTTTATTCCAATTTTGTCTAATATAATTGGAACTATGCCTACTGCTATTATTGGTGGAATTTCTTTCATTCTATACGGTATGATTTCTGCTATTGGTATTAGAAATATTACAGAAAACAAAGTGGATTTAAGTAAGCCCAGAAATTTAATTATAGCAGCAGTTATTCTTGTTTGTGGTCTAGGTTTCACCAATGGTTTAACCTTCCATGTAGGAACCACTGATATTACTTTAACTGCACTTGCTATTGCATCTATATTTGGTATTGTATTAAATGCAATTCTACCAGGTAAAGATTATGAATTTAATGAAAATTAAATAAAAAAAGAAGGCCCTCAGGAGAGGGCCTTCTTCATTGTCCGGTAATACCAGAGGCAGTCCTTATAGGCTGCCTCCGACATATTCCTTGTGACTGCCATCAACTTGTCGATGTCGTCGACGGCGATAAGGTCTTTAGAGAGACCCTCTCCATAACGGAGCCCAATGATATTGAGCATGATGGCGGGTGGAATAAGCTTCTTTGCATCACTTGTTAAATAAGGAATGTGAAAGAACATGGTGTACCTCCAAATAGAATACCGAGCTCTTGATATTATCTCCACTCGGTTTCTTTTATTTCTTACCTATATGATACATAATCTAAAAAAATGATATACGGAATATTTAATTATCAATTATACAACAACTGTTTAATGAGGAATGGATTAAACAGCTGTTGTATGTTTTAAGTTTGATTACTTAGACTTCAGAGTCTTTTCGTCAGACTTAGTCTTGGAAGAATTGTACTTATCAGCTAACTGCTTCATAGTAAACTCTTCGCCGTGATGATTGCAAAAACCATCAGCAGCAGACTTCAGAATGAGTCTATAGAGATCCATGTTCTCACCCCCATTTTTATGATCTCCTTGCATGGTCTCCTATTGGAGTATTTCTGGTAATCTTCATACAAGGGAATCCCTCTAGTAGAACGACAGTCTGGTGTCGCTTACTACCCTCTAATATCGTTACGGGTATAATATATCATTAAAAATGGGGCTAATAAGTACGCTAAAGGAATTTCCTTTAGCGTACTTTTTTTTATCGTATTAAATAGAATTGATTTCCTTTTCAATCTCATCAATCTTCGTCTGAATATACTTGATGATTTCACCTTGGATAAAAACTGGAATATCAACAAATCTCTCAATATATTTTTTCTTGTTATTATTATGGTATGAAGAAATTCTCGCTGACATTTTAGAATCATAGTTACTGGATATTTCTAGTAACTCGAGATAACCATCTCGTTCTTCTAATAACTGTTTTACTCTCATTGCATCTGCGATATTCATGCATGCCACTCCTCTGTATCTTTTCTATGAGCAATTGTGTATAGCTCAGTGAAGAAATAATCTAGTAAGTCTCTATTAAAAAGACCCTTCTCATTATTCTCATAGAGTTGTAATTTAAGGTCTTTCATATAAGATTCATTGGAACCTTTCGTTTTCACATAGGTTTCAAAATCTTTTAGATAATCATTATAGGTGTTTCTGATAATACTCTCTAGCATTGGAGGAATATTAAACTTCTCGATATTCTTATCCAATCCTCCAGCATTAAAAGGAGTATCAGAACGAAGAGATGCTGCAAACCAATCACAGACCATCTCTACTAAATCAATGAGATTCATCCCAGCAATTCCATCTTTAAAATGCTCTGGATGATGTCTATTCTCTTTAAAGTGATGCTCTAAGCCCTTATTCATTTTCTTTGTAACTGCGTCTGCTTCTGGGGTTCCATACTTAAGAGGTTTCAACATTGGTACGTATTTATCATAAAAGGATTTTTCAGGATCCCTTAGCTTAGATTCATCATGAGATTCAGCACGTTCAAATAAATTCTGAATAGCAATCAGTAATATAACATCATATAGATATTTCTTATGTCTCAATGTATCAAATCTAGAATCATAAGGTTCTGATGGATTCGTCATTGTATCAGGTTTCATATTTCTTACCTCCGTATTTTTACATATATTTAATATCAATCTAAATAAAAGGGGAAATTGGTATGAATAGTGAAATGTTGATTGGTGAACTTGAAAATTATTTTGTAATTGGTGTAATTATAGCTTGTTTCCTGGTTGGTTTCATTATCAAGAATTATACTAAGTTACCAAACAAATATATTCCACTACTCATGATTGTAGTTGGTGTATTGGTTAGTATCGTCTTTAGTTTCAATGACAATACTATCATCAATTATTCAACTGTACTCTCTGGTGCAGTAAGTGGACTAGCATCTTGTGGTGTTCATGATTTACTGAAAAAATCTTTAGGTATTACCAGAATTGTCAATTCTAATAATGATACCACACCACCAGATAATGAAGCTAAGGGATAATTTCTATATGGGGATGATTCAGTTCATCCCCATTTTATTTCCGTTTAAATTCAATAAAATAGAACTGACACCAGCTGTCTTCTGAATTACGCATATCAGCATATGGTGCTTGGGGAGATACTATCCACTCATCAGGGGTAATACGTGGAAAGAATCTATCAGCATCACAATCATCATAAACTTTAGTCATATCTATATATTTACAGTACGGGAAAAATTCTTTATACACAGATTCTCCACCACAGACATAAATTGTTTCATTCTCATAATTTTCATTAATATAATCAATAATATCATCTACTGAATGAAATACATACATATCTTTTCCAGATAGAGATTCATCATGAGACAAAACTAAATTTGTCCTATTCTGGAGAGGTAATCCAGATGGAAAAGATTCTAGCGTTTTTCTTCCCACAATAATTGGATGCCCAGTTGTGAGTTTTTTAAATCTCTTCATATCACTCTTGATATGAAATAATAAATCTCCATCTTTACCTATTCCATTTCTTAAATCAATTGCTACAATAGCTCTCAATACATTTCCATTTTTTATTTTATCTGTGAGATTCATGGTATCCTCCAAATTATACTGCAATTGGAATATTTTCTACCTGTGGTCCAGTCTTATAGTTTTCTACTTTAAAAGAGTCTTTTGTAAACTGATAAAAATTCTTTATATCTGGATCCATAGTTACCGTAGGTGCATCATATTGTGGACGCTCAATTAATTCTTTAATAATATCCACATGTCTATCATAGATATGAGCATCTGCAATCATATGAACCATTTTACCAGGAATCATATCACAAACTTGTGCAACCATCATGAGAAGACCTGCATACTGACAGACATTCCAGTTATTTGCTGCAAGAATATCCTGAGACCTCTGATTTACAACCAGATTTAAAACTAATTTATCTCCACCTTCATCGGTTACATTCCATGTAGTAGAATATGCACAAGGCTGTAAACCCATATCAAGTAAATCAGGGAAAGAATACATATTAGTCATAATTCTACGACTAAATGGGTTATGTTTTAAATCCCATATTACAGCATCCATTTGATCTAGTCTAATCCGTGCTTTAACGAGTCGTTCCGGTTGTTTAGATGATGTATCCTTGAGATATATATGTCTTGAACCAATGGAGAATGAAGGATACTGTTTCTTATTCTTTTCAATTTCTCTTTCAGCATCTTCAATATTCATCATATGGTGGTCGTATCTCTGTCCAATCTGGTATCCATATGCTTTACCAATGGAGCCATTTTCATTTGCCCACTCATCCCAGATATGAAGCCCAAGATCGTTAATATTATTTGATTTCTTTTGATAAATCCATAGAATTTCCTGTATAGAAGATTTAATATATGTTTTTCTGAAAGTAATAGCTGGAAATTCCTTTCTTAAATCATATACGTTACATACCCCAAACTGTTTAATGGTGTATGCTTTTTCTTTTGTATCTGGCCAAATTGGTCTGACCTCTTGGCCTCTTGTATCAGTACCGTTTGTAAGCACATCTTCGCACATAGTTTTAAATGTGATGTCTGCAAGGCTCATTAAATAAACCTCCTTTCAAATATTATTCTATAGTAATTTTAATTATAGAAAAAGAGTGATAGTACATTTGTACTATCACTCTTTAAGTATGCTATATGAATTAACCAGCGACTACTTCATCACCGCTACCTTCATCGCCGTCTGTATTGACAGGGATTGGAGCCATGACAACTTCACCATCTACAATTACAGTGGGCTTCAGATCATCTGTAATCTGAGTATCGCCAACGCTGTTGTAATACAGATAGAACAGCTGCTCAGAATCACTATGCTGAGTATCGTTAATATTGATAACGTGCTTAGCAAAGGAGATAGTCTGAGTAGCATAGGGCTGGATAATCATCAGGCCAGCATATGCACCAGGATCGGTGGAATCATAAGAGTTGTGCTCGGCATTAATAGTGACCTGCTTGTCACCCTTTGTACCAACACGAATACCATTGGCTGCATGCTCGAAATGGTTCTTGGAAATCTCAATGGTAGCACCATCAACAGCATCATATACACAAACATGATTGTTCCGGCAGACACCATCTTCGAAATAATTCCCATTAATGATAGAACCATCGGCAATAGGAGTATTCAGCTCAAGAGCATTCTTCATCTTGATACCAGTATTTGTTACGAGATTCTTACCAAAGTAGTTGGCAATTACAGTCAGCTTGGTGTCTCCACCATTAACCAGATACAGAGGGAAGCTATTAGAACCAGTGCTAGGAATCAGGCCCTTGATAATGCAGTTCTGGATTGTTATATTGGGAGAATTGTGGAACTTTAGATAAGCATCCTTCTCCAGAATCAGACCATCCAGAGTTACATCAATATTCTCAGCAAACTGAATAGGACCAGTGAGGATAGTTTCATCCTTCATCCCATTCTTAACACGGGCCTTTGGTGGAATACCAGCCTTGCTGCCTCTAATGACAGCAGTCTTATTAACATTGAAACCTTGATTGGTTTCACCAGGACCAATGGAAATATATCCATCTTCATCCTGATCAAGAGCCTCAGTAAGGCTTACTGCACAAGGATTCAGACATACAGAAACACCCTGTACTGTCTTTACGGTGATGAAGTCAATAATCTGAACTCTACCGTTAGCAACAACGATCATAGACAGAGGCTTCATCTTTGCATTGTATCTAAATGCTACAACACGGCAGTCGATAGTAACATCACCACCACGTGTCATATAAGTTAGCTGCTTAAGGTCATCACCCTCATTGACTACGAACTCAGCCTCGGTATCGTCAGTCAGAGTAGCCTTAAAGGAACAAGCTAGAGTCATCTCAGTATGAACACGGCTTGCGTGTACACCAGCATCCTCTACAATTTCTCTAGCAGGAATCTCAGTTACACAGCTATGGAAATCGGTGGAAGTATCGATTTCAATGCTAGTGCACTTGACATCATCTGCAAAATAAGAGCGAAGAGTAGAAAGATCGGAATACTTATGACTGGTCATAGCACCTTTGTAATTAATGTTAGATAGTCTACCGCTAATTTTCTTAACGGTCTCCCCATCCACATAACGCAGATTTTCGACCATGTCATCAATATGGTACTCTTTTACAGATTTCTCCCCATTGTCCAGAGTGGTGACAATGTTGACACCAATAATTGGACTATAAGAAGAGCTTACAATTCTGGCCATATAGACTCATCTCCTTTCAAAAAATAAAAAATGTAAGGTTATACTAAGTGAACATCACTTTTACTAACAGAAATGGTATACATCTTATTCTGAATAAAAATTCTATCAGGGATAATACGAGTCACGGTGAAAACCCGATCGTATGCAAAGGAAGGAATTCTCCGTCTATCTAGAGTAAATAGAACAGAGCGATTCAGTTTAACACTGGCACCTACTTTAATATCACCAACAGGCTCTTCCTTCTTATCAGGAACTGGAACAGGCTCTGGAGCTCTAGTTACAACTGGCTCGGGAGCTACTTCAGGCTCTTCAGGAACAAGAGGAACAACTGGTGCCTCGGGAGCAGGCTCAGCAATAGGCTCAACTTTTTTATCTTCAGGTTCAACGGGTTCAGCGTTGTTCACAGGCTTTTCATCAATAGGATCATCGAGGATATCAACTTGGATATCACCAAACTCATTTTCTTCTGTGTTCAGAGCAGATTCAATATCAGCTGCATTCACATCAATCTGAGCATTATCCTGTTTTTTAGCTTTTTTAGACATGAGTAAAAACTCCTTTCTATAGATTAACTTATTGTTTTTTAGAGAATTTATACAAAAAATAAGAAGGGGAGGGATTAACCTCCCCTTTCTTATCTATCAGCCCAAGTTTACTTTAAGATCGAAGTCGATAGTGATTGTATCATCGAAGGGGTCTATATCGATTGACATAATCACAATGTCGTCTGGAAGCTCATTAATGATATCAATCATGCGCTCCGGAGTGAGATTATATACATCGAGAACATCAAAACGCATTGAATGAGCCACACCACGAATATACGGAATGGTTGGATCGTCCATGGAATCGTCACCAAAATCAAAATCATCGTACTTGTCGTCGGGTGCGGAATCTTTACCCATCTTATCTGTTATATCATGCAACGTCTTGATACTATCATTAAGATTCTTCCGAATATCACCGAGCATGTCGGATTCGTCAGACTTAATGGTATTTTTAGTATTGTCCGGAACCTTTTCAAGTGTGATCTTGTTGATATTCACAGACTTTCTGCTGTCGTCAATTTTACCTTTCTTGCCAATGTCGATGGTACGCTTCTCAGCATCTTCCATGATAGAAAAGTCGGGGTCACCATCAAGGGTGATAGTGTAATCAGGAAAGAGTTTGGAAAGGTCTTCCGTAGTAATATTCTTTTTCTTGCTCATATTGTTTTCCTCCATATTGTAATTATTTGTTAGGATTCCATCCTGGCTTTACCATGTGAGCGATTCTCATGATCGCTTCTTCCGGGGTATGTCCATCATATCTTGGAGCTCTATCAAGTTCTTGCACATCGAACAAATCCCAATAGGGGTCGATATCATAATGGTACGTTGCCTGACCTTCTGGAGTATTAATACCACAGACAAACATCCCATCATACATAGGAACATTTGGATCATCATGCTGCTTACTCTTCCACACAGATTCTGCAGGTAAGTTTTTCATCAGAGCTGCAGTAAGAATGGCTCTATGATGATATAGCTCATCATAAGTATGATATCCATCTGATACATCTCCGATAGAATAACCACCATACATCTGCTCCATGGCTGTTATAATGAAGTCTACCCATTTGTCATCGGGGATAGGGTTGTTTTTTGCAATTTCACTGAGTCTACTGGCTCTTTCTCTTAATTCAGCGTTCATATTTACACTCCACTTTTCTAAAATTTAATACAATCGTTCTGACCATAGATCATTTATTTTAGCCTTGCATAATATTTACCTCCTAATTTAATTCATTATTATAATATATAAGTAATAATATAAAGGTATGAATCACTATTGCTTGGATTCATACCTTTATACTTAGTTTAGTTCATAAATCTTTAGGTAGTCTTCTCCCAGTAGGTTCCTGTCATTCTTAACAAGAGAAATCGAGAAGATAGACCCACCCTGCTTCACATAGTTAGCAAAGGAGTTATTTAGTCTAGTAGAGCCAATAAAATCGAATGGATGGAATACATATGCAGTAATTTTACCAACATCATCCTTAGTCCATACAAAGAATACTGAAGTCTTAGAAAACATCTTTAGCTCTTTATCACTAAACCAAATTGCAACATCGCCATAGTGTGAAACAAATCTTGATTCAAAACCATATGTCTCTAAAAGAAGGTCAGAATTCTTAAACCCTACAGTCATGAGTGTTTTTTTCTTATCCTTAATAACGGTAGGAGGGAAAGATTCGGGATTCTTCTTTTCTTTCTTGTAGTCAGCACATTCTGCATCTAGTGTAGAATTTTCATCATGTAACAGATATGCTCTAGCGTCTACAATATCATCCATATTCTTTAATAAAACGATCATTGTATAACCCCCTTTTAATTAAGAAAATGTCAGCATAAAGATTTTTTAATTCAATACAAAAAAGAAGGGTGCATAAAACACCCTTCTCTCTTTTACTTCTTATTAGCTATAATCGGGAACCCAGCGGCCTTCTTATGACCTCCGCCACCATTGACAAATGCAATTGCCTGTACGGAGATTTCGTCGTGGAGAGACCTCATGTCAATAGAGATATCACCATTAGAATGCTTATTGATTCTGATAGTAATGCCATTTTTTTCTCTGGGGTCTTTGAGATAACGCTGAGCATAAGGAGAATACGAATAGGAATTAAATTCCTCAGTATCTTTGAATATGACAATATCCATATTTTCCAATGCCGGGTCATAGTCTGTGGATTTGACCAGAGTCTCACCAGGAATCTTTACAGTATAAGATTCTCCTTCTATCTCGAGCAAAATCTGACCCGCAGTCAATGCCTCAAGAAGGTTAATTCGTTTGGATTCAAGCTTAAGGAATTCAAAGTAGTCGTCATTCATCTTCTGAAGGCGTGCTTCTGCGATCTCATTATAAATATCAAGGAATGTGCCTGGATTATGTGGATCAGAGAAGTAATCTACTAACTGTCTAATGAACAGCCTTCTCATAGCGTCGTTTTTATCTTCAGTACCGCTAAGATAATCAAGCTGAGTAAAATGGGAGAATAATAGATTATACTTAACCTGCTTATCAACTTCTTGAATTTTGTTGCTGTACCAGTAACCAAAGTTTCCGGTATCCCACGATGAGACATAATCAGAAAACTGCGTGATGCGGTACATTGATGTCCACTGAAATGCATCCTTCGCAATCTGAAGATTCATGAATTCATCTGTAAGAATTTTTGCAGCAGACTTTTTCATATTACCATAGTATTCGATACTGATTCCAGCATTAATCATGAAGAATTTCGTTTTACCGATAGTCGCCTTTTTCTTAAGAACATAAGAATTGTTCGTATCCTCCGGCATGCTATCAAGAATCGTGTTAATATGATGATCCAGGATACATACACGAATATTGGTAGTATAATTCCCATGTTTTCTGCGGCAACTCTTCAGAACGGAATACAGATCGAACGGGTCAATTCCACCAAGGTCTGTAATCAATATCCAGACTTCTTTAGTCCGCATTTCATTACGAAAATCATCAAAGAAGTTGTTTATAGTGTCATTGAGATAACGAGGGATTGGAATGTTACTTGCGATATTATAGCGTCCGTCATTTGTTTCATCAGTGCAGATATCAAGTTTTTTGGAAATAATTGATGCAATATCGGTAATCAAATTGCATGCGTAACCATCGAGATCGTTGTGAGATATGTGGTACCGGATTTTCGGCATCGGCCCAAAATAGAACTCCTTGAGAAATAAGCCGGCTGTTAAATCGAAATTAATCATGTGTATTCTCCTTATAATTTTAGTAATATATTAGCGATGGCACCAGACGATTCTCCCTTTGTTAATATCATAGGGAGATAATTCAATGTCTACCCTGTCTCCATTCAGAATTCTTATATTATTAATTCTGAGTTTTCCAGCTAGGGAACACATGACATTATGCTTATTCTCCAACTCTACTTTGAAAATAGAATTTGGATAAACGTCTACTACCCTTCCCTCGGTCCTGATGTAATCTGATTTTGGCATATTTATTCTCCTTCATCATAAATGAATTCATGTAGTTCCGAAATCTTATCATTGATTTCGTATTTACTACTTCTATCATGGATTGTAAAAATCACATATAGAATTTCTCCAATACTATCCATGGATTTGGAAATAGCACTTTTCATTGCACTTAAATTATCTCGCTTACATAAACAGTTTACTGTTATAGCTAGACCACGTTTTTCATTATGGGCAAACCTGTCAATGTGGCATGTTAAAAATGGGTCAAAGCCACGGGATTTTGCATAACTGTATGCAGAAGCCAGAATGACATCTTCCACTGTCTCTGTTGATATTTGATTTTCTGATTTAACTTTTTTAACAACTAGATTTGCGGTTAGCATAACATTGAAAGGTAGTTCTTTTTTCGTTGTGACAGTCATAGTTGCTTCCTTTCTTAGAATGTGAAACGATATCCTTTACTTACTGTATCAGATTCTCCCTCCTCTATAATACCATGTTCAATCAGGCGTTTTAATGATTTCTTAAATTCTTTTTTCTTAATACCGATAACGTCTGACATTGCTTCAGCGTCAATTCTCTTGAAATTGAGTGGGTCTTCCTTTCCACGTACTCCACTATCTCTCCATCCACTCAGCTCTGTGAATAGTGTAAGTATAACACGCAAATCCCTTTCATTAAAATCAAGATTAGCTGCGATATCTAATAATTTAGTTTTGTTGATTGATACATTGGATACTTGCTGATAGGTGAATTTATTATTTGCCATGTGTTATCACTCCTATATAGTATATCATCAAAAGTATAATATATATCTCAAATTAACTACAAGTTTTGTAAAATATAAGCAATCATTTCCCTATTCAAAAACATATATTTAATATTTCTATAGCAAATCTCTTATTGAAAGGATGATTACTATGAGACTAGATTCTAACATAGGTTTAGTATATATATCTGAACAGACTTCTCCGGAAGTTAATACTGTGAAGAATTTTGATGTATATGACAAGAATGGAATCTTTTATGTAGACTTTGTATCCTGTCTACATTCTTTCGATGTCATGAACAGAAATTCTCGTATGTATAAATGGCCAAATATTGAGCAGTGTCTGAAGACTGAAAGAATTCAGCACTATCTTTCTCATGGTGGTTGGTTTGGTGAAGAGAATCATCCCACTCCAAGATATAAGAACATGCCTTTATCCCCTGAAAGAATTCAGGATATTGATATGAGTAATACTTCTCATAAGATGCTTAATCCCCATAATGAGAAAAATCTACTAGTATCTAGAATTCAGTCTGATGCTGGTACTGCAGCTGGTATGAATCTTGCCAGAAAGATGGTTCAGGGTTTCATTCCTGGATTTAGCTGTCGTGCTATTGCATCCATGATGCTAGAGGGTGGTAAACCTGTTGTCAATGTAAGAAAGATTATTACATATGACTGGGTTCTTTATCAATCTCATAGAGAGGCTGAACAGCTTACTTCGGAACCTACAAAATTTGTAAAGAAAGAGCCCACTATGGTATCTGAATATGCCGATGATGTTGTAATTCCTCTGAAGGAGATTCTTGAGAATATTGGTAATACTGATGTGAATGCTCAGATTATCATGGAATCTTTTGATCTGACAAATGATGATCTAGTTGGATTCTCTCCTTCTAAGAAGCATATTATTATGAGAGATAATGACAATATGATTTATTGTGATATTGATCCTACCTCTAGAAATAAGCTATATGACTATCTCAGATCTTTTGGATAATGAGGTGATTATATGAATCTATCCAGATTGATTACAAGAATTAAAACAAGTCTTGGCTTGTATACAATCGCATTACCATTTGAAAATCTGGAGGAAGTTTTAACTGAAATCATAATAAATGTGACGCTCCCGGTATTTTCAATTTACTGCCCATACTATGAGAAGTATAGATTTGATTTAAATTCTCTAGAGAAACTAGAAAAAAATTCAAACTATGAAGTTTATTTACTTCCTGACATATTCTCTCAAAGAAAACTTCTTTTTGTTAGAGATATTGAATATGATGAGACCTTCATCTCTGGTATTGGATACTGGGGTGGCGGAATCCCACTTCTTCATGGAAACATGATGAATCAGGCAATGCTATCCAATGCTGGTCTAGGTTTAACAAATAAGATGATTCCTAAATTGACTTTCAAATATGAGCACCCCAGAAAAGTTACGCTTTATAATGTATTCTCATCTTCTAAATTAGTTTTTGATTTAGCATTTGAGCATGATAAGAGTCTAGCTTCTATTAGTCCTACAGAGGAAGAGTCCTTCTTCGATTTATGTATTCTGGATGTAAAAGAAGCTATGTATAATACATTAAAGCATTATAACGACATGCAATCTGCTTATGGCAATATCAGTCTTAAACTGGATGATTGGCAGAATGCTTCTGAAGCAAGAAAGCAATTACTAGATGAATGGAATCAAGTTTATCACATGGATGTACTTCCATTTATTTATGCATAAAATTAAAAAAATAGGCAGGAGTTTTTCATCCTGCCTATTTTAATATTATTAATCCAACAACTGTTTAATGAGGAATGGATTAAACATTATTGGATCGTCCTTTGGTTATTTCTTTGTAGCGGACTTAGATTTGTCAGAGTTATACTTATCAGCTAACTGCTTCAAAGTAAACTCTTCGCTGCGATGATTGTTAAAACCATCAGCAGCAGACTTCAGAATCAGTCTATACAGATCCATGGTTTCACTTCCTCTCCTTTGATCTCTTGCATGGCTCTTTTCAGAGTAAGTAATTGGTATCCTCATGCAAGGAGATTCCTCTAGTAGAATGAGAACCAAGACTTGCACTCTTGGTTCTCATTTACTACCTTCTTATATCTTACTAATATAATATATCACTAAAAAAGAGGATGCTTAAAGCATCCTCTTTTATTTCCTTATTTATTGCTCATATAAGATAGCCATTCCATATAATATTGCTACCATATTTTCTACTCTGCACCCTCTACCTAAATTCCAATCATGAGAAAAAACTACTAAGTCGGCTTCTGCCATTCTGGTTATACTTTCACCAAGCATTTCAACTGGTGTTTTTCGATCCTCTACATTTCTGGCATAAGATTCGACTAGTTCAACTTGGTCCCCAAATATTTTTCTCGCATAGTTTAGTAGTTCTTCTTGCCTTTTTAGAATCTCTTCTTCAGGCTTCCCATTCATGGGTTGTGATACAAATACTTTCATTTGCAATCCCTCCTATAACAATCCACTGTCAATAGATTTATATAATAATATTTTTATTAATTTGTAAAAATAACTGCAGAAAAAAATATCACTGTGACAAAAAATAATCGGAGGAGTCAGAATCGTCTGACTCCTCCTCGGCATGCTGATAGTAGCAGTCATTTCTACTACGGTCAGCCATGTCACAAAAGCCCTCAACTGGGCAGTTGTAACAGGGAGAGTATTCGTACTCCACGCATTTCACTCCTTTCTATAGTAATATTGAGCAGTTTTATGACATGCTCAGGTCATTGGACTTAGAGGAGAGCCAATCGGCGGCAGCCGATGATTCTCCCTTCAGCATCCCTCACAGGATCTGAAGTTAATAAAAGGTCATCAACCTGCCTGCCGGAGGCTCTGGCGGCATTTGCAGTCGCCAAGGACACGATATAGTACGTGTCCTTCTGGGGCTCAGGGAGCCCAATGGGGGCTCCGAAACTGGTTCTGACGAGCTCGATGCCATCCAGGTGTCCGGCATACACCTGGCTCTGGCTGGCTCTTGCCACTCCTTCGGAGGGGAACACTCTGAGAACAGAGCCGTTCTCCTGAAGGATGGTGATGGTATGAGGAGTGAGATTCTTAATGGTAAACATAGTTATACCTCCAGGTAGAATACCGAGCTCTTGATATTATCTCCACTCAGCTTCTTTATATTTGTACTTTTATAATATATCATTATCAATCAAAAAAAAAACGGTACGGGAACACCCGTACCGTTTGTATTTAGTGATTATTCACACAATGTATTTTCTTTTTATTCTGTTCAGCTTTCATCTGTCTATATTCAGTTAGTTCATACTGGATTTCTCTCAGCATGTTTCTACGGAAATCACAAGATGGACAGCCACAGTTTTTGGTTAATTCAATTTCACAATTTAGGAAATGATTAATGTTTACAGGACATCTATCAATTGGAATCCTACTTCTACCTGGCCAATCAGGATTCCTATAAATATCTACATATCCTCTGATGCATTTTTTAACCCGCATAGGATATCTCCTCCTTTTTGTATACTACATTAATTAATAGTATAACAAAAAGAGGGTTTAAATCGTATGCTTTACAGTATAAGATAGTACAGAATCACCTTTTACTGTCTTGAAATACTTTTCAGCTTTAGCTACTCTAGTGCTTACTGGAATATCTTCCAGAGAGATTTCTTGTGGCTGAGATTTCTTTTTATAAGCTACAATCGTATCACTCTTAGACACAGAATGAATTCCAACTAGAGTCTCATTTTTCTCTAGATTGATTAGAGATAGTACATCATCTTTTCTCTTCATAGAGGGGAAGTATTTCATATCAGTGAGTTTAGCTCTACCAGCAGATGTCAGATAAAACATGTACTTCTTATGTGGATCAATCTTATCAAATCCAACACAGTATTCATCATCAGAGAGAACCAGTTGTCTAGCTCCTCTAGCATTTGCTTTCATAACAGAAAACTCATTAATATCGCGACGAATACCATTACCGAGATTTGTATAAATCACCATATCTTTGCTAGTATTATCTGAGGTGAAATCAACTGCAACCAGTTCATCTGTATTTGGTAATTTAATTGCTTGGATAGTACCATTAATATTTGCAAACTCTTCTAAGAGTGTCTTCTTAACAAATCCTTGTTTTGTCAGGAACGTAAAGAATACGTTCTTACCAACCTTTTTCAGTTCTGCTTTGGTTGGTTCTACGAGAGCTGCTACAACACTACCATTTACAGAGAAATATCTTTCAAGCATGATTCCTGTATCAGATATATCCATATCAGTAATTGAACTAACTGGGATTTTAGAAATCTGACCAGTAGAATCAAAGATGAGAATATTACTCTTGTTATTTACTTTCATACTGATATAATGACGAGTTGTATTTCCAACCTGACCAACTATCTTCTCTTTTAAGGGTACCTTTTTAATATATCCATCTTTAGAGATTGCAATAATATGCTCTGTATTGGGAATCTCATCATCAGCATCCACAACAACTTTAGATTTTCTGGGAGAACCAAATAGTTTAATTCCCTCTTCAAGTTGTTCAATGATGATTTGGTCAATCATGGAATCATCATCAAGAATCTTTTCATACTTCTTGATTTCTTCCTTTAACTCAACTTTTCTCTGTTTATACTTTAATCTATATTCTTCACTTAATTCGTAATTTCTCATTTCAGAAATTACCCGTGCTTTCTGAGAGTCAATACCGTATTTCTTCATTAATCTCTCAGCGCATTCTTGTTTATTCTTAGATGTCTTACAGATTTTAATTGTAGCTTCTGCATTCTGTCCATTTAATACTAAGATTAATGCATCATTAATATTCTGGGCATCCATAGCATCCACTAGCTTGGTATTATAAATACCACGAACTGCATCTCTTCTATACTCAATCCACTCTAATAAGAATGATTTTACTCCATAGTCATAATCTTTGAAGTTATCGATCATCTTCATGCCAACTGGATAAGTTTTCTTTAATCCGGTTTTCTTACTATAGAGCTTCTCAATTGTCTTCTTAGAATCTGCAGACTGAGAAAGCTGAATGACAGTTTTTACACCTGTAGCGTTTTTAGTATAATCTTTAATGCTTAGAATCTCATCAAAGACTTTCTTATCTCTTAATTCAACGATGTTTCTCATAATACTATCAATCGTTGTCTGAAGAGGAATAGATGTAATCGTGAGTGTATTATTAATCTCATCGACTTCAATTGTTCCTCTGAGAGTAAAAGTTCCAACACCATTCTTATTAATTTCTTCAAACTGTCCATCATCTACAATATCTGCTCCGGTTGGACTATCAGGAATTAAGAAGATATCTTCAGATGGATCTTTGATTAATTTAATCGTAGCTTTCAAAACTTCCGTTACATTAAATGGTGGAATATTGGATGAGAATGCATAACCAATACCAGAAAGCTGAGGATTAAATAATGCATGTGGATATCTTGCAGGAAGATATTCTGGCTCTACATCATCCCCAGTATAACTATCAAGCATTGGAGTATTGGATTGCTCAAAATCTTCAAAGAAACACTTCTTAGCATATAGACTCAGTCTGCACTCAATGTATCTCTCAGAAGATGCTTTTTCATTCTTATAGGAACCAAAGTTTCCTTGCCCTTCTACTGGTAATACATTATTCTTACATGGATTCGCCATAGTAGCACCAGCTTCTACTATGGATGTATCGCCATGAGGATGGTAGGCTGCCATAGTATCACCAGCAGCCTTAGCCATCTTAATAAACTCATTTCTCCCTTTTCCTTTATATAAGCTATAAAGGAATCTTCTCGACACTGGTCTTAATCCGTCTACCATAGACGGAATGATTCTATAAAGATTTTTATTCGCACCAAAAATCTTTATGAATGATTCACACGTTTCTGCTAAATCCCTTTTGTAAATTTCACCCATAGAAATCACTCCTCAAACTTAGTTATCAAGGTCATCTCTTGCAATTGTGTATTCAGCCATCATTTTCTTTCTCTCTTCCAGGTTCTCTTTAGACTGACCATGGAGTTTCTCAAAGATTTTCAAATCCTTTTCAACGTCATCCATAGTTAATTGCACGAGAATTCTATTATCAGGGTTCAGTGTAGTATCCCAAAGTTCTTTTGAATTTAGCTCACCAAGTCCCTTAAATCTCTTTAAGACTCTGGACTTTAATGCTATAGTCAAATCCAAGAACTCACCAATACTCATCTTTTTATACTTAGTCTTTTCTTTCTTATCTTTCACATATACAGTGTAACCATACTTCAGATAAATTGGGAATAGGTCTAATGTCTTCTTAATAAATCTATTATTAATATGAACAGACTTAGTCTTTCCATCAATAATACCACGTACAGCACACTTATCTCTTAAGAACATTTCAGGGAACTTCTTCTGAAGCATCTCACTGAATTTAAGTCTAAATTTATCTTCTGTGAATAGTTCATTTAAATCAGGCATTGGATGAGTTGCCGGGGCAGCTGGATCATAATAATGAATTACAAGCCATGCTGCGATTCTTTCAATCAGGAATTTATTCATTCCTTTCCCAAAGTATCCAGCGATACGAACTAAATCACTTGGATAAGTTTCAGTATCATAGATGAACTGTTTAAATTGTCTATCACTCAGAGGTTTATTCTTAGAGCTTCCGATAATAATGGAATATCTCTTTACAATCTTACTCTGATAGAGTTCAACAAGTTCTTTCTTATCTCTTGTATACTGATGTTTCTTATCATCAATCTTGTACAGAGGAGGATAAGATTTATACAGTCTTCCATCTTGTACTAATTGAGGAAGATATACTGCATGGAATGCACCAATAATAGAACTGATATTATATCCATCAACATCGGCATCTGTATCAATTATGATTTTATCATAATAGCATTTAGATGCATCAAACTTTGGTCCCCAATTGGTCTTAATGAGTTTGATATAAGTATTCCATTCAGCATTATCCAGGATTGTATTTACGTTTGCCTTGAAAGCAGACTTACCAACCCCACGGAATGCTAGGAATGCTTGTGTATCAGGATCTCTTCCGTCAACCAGAGAACCAGAGGCAGAGTCACCCTCACAGAGATGTAACTCTTTATACTGTTTACCTTCATTATTACAAGGAGTAAATTTATCAAACTTGAACTTATCAAATTTATCTTTACTATCCTTGATAATAGAGGTTCTTACTTTACTGGCTTCAATTCTTGCTCTACAGTTAGTCTTAATAAGTTTTGTAATAGAAGCTAGATGAGCTTTATTATTTTCAAAATAATGGTTCAGTTCATCTGTTACAAGCTTCTTAATTGGGTCATACAACTCATCATTTCCAACAGCATTCTTTGTCTGTCCAACTAACTGCATCTGCATATCAGTAAATAGGTTCACTACAATATTAAGGCCTTGCTCAATATCAACTTTAAGAACCTTCCACTTTTCTTTTTCTTTCTCAGTGAGAGTCTCATTTGTCTTCTTCATAAAGAATCTCCAAATAGCTTCTTTGCAAGCTTCCAAATGAACACCACCAGAAATTGTGTTAATATAATTACAGTAAGAATCTACATAGGGTTCAATTGTATCAGTATAAGCAAATGCACATTCGATATTAAGATTTCTCTTAACAGATTTAGATTTTCCATCCGGAGTTATAATAGGCTCTTCCATTTTCTGATTTGCATCAATATGAATCAATTGAGACATATAGGTTTCATTAGATCCAATATGGGATTTAAGAAGATCTACAAATCCTTTATGCTTAAACTTCAATACCTCAATAGTATCTAATCCTTTTCGGATTTCAAAAGTTATCTTACACCTATTGGGGATAAAATAACTTATGTTAGAAATCCATTCTGTGAGAAGTTTCTTGTCTAAGACAGCACTCTTACCAAGATACTTCTTTGAAGGAATGAACTTAACATAAGTTCCGTGTTTACTTGTTTTAGTTTTGGTATCAGCAGTTTTCTCACCTTCTTTAAAGGTGATTTTATGTTCAATACCATCTCTCATTGTAGATAGAATAAATATTTCAGACAAGGCGTTAATAGCGGTTACGATTATTCACATAGCTCGCTACACTATGCAGTTCTCTTATGAACTTCCCTATATTTCTATAGGATACTAGACTATATCTTCTTAAGTATGAACTTAAGGATTCCCATTTCGATTTAAGGATTATACAATCCACCACAATAGCTTTGGCTCTACGTTAAATTCTATTGAATTTATCTAGTCGTTGGACCTTACTCTCAATAAGAGTCTTGGCTGCGGATTATCTCTAGTCTTAACCTTATTACTATACCTTTGGAGTTACCCATTGCCATTATTATATTACTATAATAATTTAGTAGCTAAGACTTAACGAGATGTCCCCGCAATTAAAGAATCATGAGCAAACATTTTACCCAACACCGTTCTCACCAGAAGAATATCCACTCTGTTCTCTTGTGAATTTACTACCAGATTGTAGTTTTGTACACACGATATCAAGAGGGAATGAATCTTCTGGAATACCACGTCCGTTATCTTCTACAGAGAGACTGTCTTCTAATAAATCTAATACAATACTAATTTTATCACAGGGACTGTTTTTGTTAGCACATTCATCGATTGCATTCTGAATCGTTTCAATTGCTAAATGTCTGGCACCGCGTTTTCCGACATATGAAATATACATGCCGGTTTTCATTTGTATCTTTTTTATGTCTGATTCGATGTATTCTAGTTTATCGTCTTTGTACTCAGCCATATTACATAACGTCCTTTCTGAAAAATGTATTTTTGTATCCCTTTTATATAATATATAATTTTCCGTTTAATACAAAGTTATTCATAAAATAATTATGTAGTGTATAACTGCTCACATAATAATTATAAAAAAAGAAAAAAGAAGAGTCAGAGAAAAATCCCTGACTCTTCTTTTTAGTGAAAGGTCTGAAAATGAGTATTAAGTTGTTATTCAGTTTTTAATTATAATCTTATGTCGCCCTTTATGCTTTTCCGATAAACAGTAGTTGAAATAGTAAGGAGGTATAACCATATGAATGGTTATAAAGGTTTATAGAGATGCTTTGATGTATCATAGTAGGTTTATTAAATTTTTATGCATAGATTAATATTAATAGATGGTCGACATAGCAGCCTGGTGCTATCGCTGGACTTCGGCTACAAACATTATCCAGGGTTTAATACAAGTATAAGCTTTACATGTTTATTCCCATCGATCTAATGTGCTCGCCACTCGCTCCAGATAGGATTTAATTACAGTTTTATATGTCATACAAAAGACCGTTCAATAACATTTGGGTCTATGTTACAAGTTTACAATCCATATACAAGTTTATTGTCTATTGTCTACAGTAAAGTTTGGCTAATTTGCTTAACAGGCAAATCCAAATTTTCATAAAAAGCATCTTTTGGACTTCTCAATCTTCGTCCGTAACTATTATGCTTTTCAATATTTGCAAATTATGAATCAATAATTCATAGATTCATGTTATTATGTAAAAGTGCCAGGTTTATTCACCCGAAAACCTGGCGAAAGGGGGAAGTATGCGATATCGCATATGCCAACCATTAATAACACTGTTAATGCCGTTATAATTTAATCTTCCAGTTCCACAGTAATCATAGTGTTGATATTAGCCTGGGTCAGAGCGAAGTGGATTTCCTCACGGAACTTCTTAATCTCTTCGAGTGCATTCTCTGCGGTTTCCTTGGTCTTCATCGGGTCGTAAATTTCGACTTCGAAACGCTTCTTGTATTCCTCAGTCAGTTCACGAACCAATTCTTCACTCATCTTGGTTCCATTGGAGGTCTTCTGGATATATGCAGAAATTGCATCCGCGGAGAGATTACGCTCATTGCTTCTCTTTACCGCCTGTTCCACATTATTGTACTGGGTTACCATGGAACGGTACATGCTTTCCTCTTTATTGAGGTTACGCTGGCGAGCAATTGCATTTGCAATGCTGTATTCTTTACCAGCGATGTTTACTTTAGTTCTTGCATTGGCCTCATTGATAGCAGCCTTAACTGCTGCATAGTTTTTCATCAGAGAAACCGACTTATTGTAGTCGGACTGAATCTTTTTCTCGAGGTCGCCGATAGGACTACCGTCAGCAGTCTCGTCTGCGTACTTCTTCTTGGCATAAACCAACTGGTAATTCCTGAGGTTATCAAGCTGAGATTCAAGAATCTTCTTCTTGGCCAGAGCTTCATAAATTGTGATGGTGATAGTAGACATTTTAATTTCCTCCTATGTTATAGATGTTTATAATAGGAGGTCAGATAAGTCTGACCTCCTAATTATTTGCTTAATAGATAAAATTATCTCCAAGATCCATACTGATAAGAATCTGTGGATCTCCAATCGTTAGAATTTTTGCGCTTCTTACGCTTCTTGGTACTCTCTTCCTTGGAGACTACCTTTACAGCCTTCGTATAAAACTTGGGGAAAGTTCTCACGGCACCTGTAAGATGAACCAGATATTCCTCAGCATTTCTACCAAGGTTTGCTGCAACTGTGATGTACTTAGCCTGGTCAACAACTTCCATGAAGTTGTCGCACAGATCACGCATATCATCTTTGGAATATGTGTGAGTTCTGAATTTATGGTTGCATGCATAGCATGTGCAAGTTCCCTGGCCATCATTCTGAATGTCTGGCTTGATCTTATGCTTCTTGGACTTGATGTGATGGAAACACTCATCCTTAAGTTTCTTGGTTTCTTTCTTGTTCTTGCCTTTGATACGGCCATGCTTATCAAGGCTTTTGGTTATAATGCTGGTAAATGATTCTTTTTTACCAGGCTGAAACTTGACTTCTTTTTTTGCCATGATCTTAACCTCCTAAATTATAGATCACATATATAATATATCATCAGAAATACTTCTTCAGATTCTCATTGGAGTTGCAAATTCTCTCAACGACTTTGATAATCTTCGGATAGTCAGATTCGGGCAGAGAGGAAATATAATACCGTCTGTTGGTATCCTTATTCTGACTCTCGTCTCTCTTTCTGACATCGGTGTAATACTTAAGTACCTTGTAGATATCATCCTTCTTCATATCCTCAAGTTCCTTGAAGCAGAATTCAGTGATATCATTAAAGAGCTTCTTCTGTCCATCGGTGAAGTTTACAATCTTCTCCTTCCGTTCCAGAAGAGCAAAGGTGATAACAGCACCAAGCTGTTCATCATCCTTGAGAAGAATCTTAATCAGCTTACCGAAATCAATTTCAACTCTCTTGGCATGCTCATACAGAACATTGAACAGAGAGCGAATATGGTAAGCCTGACTCTTCTTCAAAATGATCGGAGTGGGAATAATAGAAAGCGCATCGAATGCGACTTTCTCATCAATGTGCTCTTTGGACATCTTCTTGAGCTTCTTCTTCAGAATCAGCTCAGAAAGCTCGATAAGGTCGTCAAGGTCATATTCAGATTCTTCGCCATTGGCCCTATCGTCTTCCATTGCCTTCTTGGCAGACTTGATAATGTCATAAATAACATTCGGGAAGAGTTCCATATTATCGAACTCAAGACCATTCTTGATTTCTTTCTTCAAGAACTTAACGAAATCAAGATCAGTCAGTTTGTCATAAATTGCGGACTTCGTCTCTTGAACATCATTCAAGTGTCCGTATCTGACAATGAGCTGAATACTTGCGGGCAGATAATCCAGAATCTGATAATAATAGCCCTTCTTCAGCTCTTTCTTGCCATCATAATATTCGTCGTTTTCTTTCTTAAACTTTTTCATCGTAAGCTTTGCTAACTTACGGGCATCCTCAGGAATCTTAAACCCCCGAGTTTTTTGTTTTTCGTTCTTTTTGCTCATTATTGTACCTCCTTTAAAATTGGCAAAGACAGTATATGAGTAGTATTTCATTAGTGAATTGTAACTCATCTAATAAAATACTACTCATTATAAGTCTATGATATATAATTAAACGTCAAATTTGTTGAAAATAGACTTTAAGTCGATGTTAGCTCCATCTCCAGTAGAAGTGGATTCACTTCTCTGGATCTTAGATTCCATTTCATCAAAATCTACTCCATTGAGTTCAGAGTCTTCTTCACGTTGACGCTGGAGCTCATTGATTTCATCAATTCTGTCATTGATTTTTCTGATACGGTCATTGACCTGAGTAAGACCTGCTGCGATGAAGAAGATATGATTCGGAAGATGACGATCATTGTTTACTACAATGTGTTCAAACTCTTCCACGGGTGCACCAATAAATTCCTGAATCTTTGGCACATGAGAATCAAACTTCTCATTGAGTCTATCAGAGAGAAGAGAGATAACTCCAGTTCTATGCACAATCTTATCTCTCTGGATTTCACAATGTGCATTGGTCTTAATCTGATTAATGAGAAGGTCTTCTAAGGAAATCTCATCAATGTCTTTTTCTTTAATGTCACGTAAAGATGCAATGAAAATTCTTCCCTTTGTGGAGATGATATTCGTTGCATCTTTTTCATCAATGCTACTATACCGAGTAGGATGCTGGTAGGTACCACGAATTACGTCGATATCATTTACGATGCATTCATTAATAGAATTCATCATCACTGTGGAGGGAAGCTTACTCATCTTATCATTGTCGTACAGCATGTAGGTTGCTCCATCAAGAGTCTGATAAAGTTCCTTCATATATGCAATACTGTTTAGTTGAGTAGAAAGTGCTTCCTTCAGTGTTGGAAGAATACCGACAATAATAATTTTGGTATTAGGATAAATTTCAGAAATGATGTTGGCAAACATGATAGAAGAACCACTGCCGGTACCGCCACCTGTAGAAGAGACAATGAAGATGACATCTTTCTTTATAATCTTCATATACTCTTCATTATTGACGATATCCATAATGGCACCCTTCAGGAACTTCTTTGCTGCCAATCTCTCTTTTCCTGATCCCCTTTGGTCACCAATAAGAATATGAGGAATAGAACTCGGGATAGTCTCGAGATCTTTCTCACTGCTATTGATAGCTAAAACAGGAACAGATAATTTCTCGGAAGCAAGAGACGACACTTGGCTTCCTGCATTGCCGATTCCAATTACAGAAATATCTAGCATTATTTAGTCCTCCTTTAAAGATATAGATAAACCTATGAGATAGAGTTATCTACAGGTATAATATATAAATTATTTCGTTTTTCGGAAAATAAGACCGCATTAAAACATGCGGTCTTATTAAAATATTAAGCCCCATATACTCTATATAAGATATTCATATCTTTTACGAGAGACAAAGGTTCAGTAGGAATATTCAGCTTAGAGAACAGCTGAATGTTGGAGAAGTCGTCATCTTCACTGTTATAAATTCCAGTGAATAGAGCAATAGAGTTTACACGAGGAACTTCGACATTTCCGTAGGTGTCAAACCACTCACGGATATCCTTCTTAGTAATAGAGAGGATACACTCAGTGAAGGACTGAACACCAGTGGTAATAGTATCACTATTGAAATAGTCAGGTCCCACAGAAGTACCATCTTCACCCTCTTCACCATCCTTATATAGATGATAAATGACAGGGTCAGATTCAAATCTCTTTAGGAAGTAAGCAGTGATAGCAGCATCACCAACGGTATACTGCTTTCTACCAAAATACTTGGCAGCATCAGATTCACTCAGAGGTAGGTTTGTGAAACGGAATGGAACCATGTCCTTAATAGTCGTTTCATTATAACGAACTTCAAGTGCAGAGAGGTTGTTCTCTTCCTTAGCACCGCCAGTACCAACACCAAATAGGCAGACATACTGTCCCTTTGGATATGGAGTCTCTGGGTCAGTGATAGGATGCTGAGAACCGATTCCCTGGGAATTTAGAGTTGGAATAGTCAGAGGGCCTTTTACACCAAAAATAGTTTCCATTGCATATTGGACACCGACTAGAGGAACCATATTCTCGGTCTCAAATACGACCTCATCTAGTTCGGAGATACCGTACTTATTCTTATGAAGGCCATAGCCACCAATGATTTGTGTCTTAGCCCATAAAGTACGAGGATGCTTGCTGTGTTCAACAGAATCCTTGTACATGAGATGATCAGTTAAAAGTTTATTCATTAACGGACACACCCTTTCATTACTAACTGAAATAGCTGATAATTAATTATTTGTTTTTTGCTTATGATTCCACATAGACGATTTTACATCTATCTGTAAGCATTGGTTCTTCTTTTTCTTTTACAACTGGAGCAGACTCAATATTTGGCAAATCATATAAGTTAAAGTCTGTATCCATTTTAAAGTTCTCTATCCAATATTGTATAACAGAATAAAGTGTGAGTTTATTACTCTCATCAATCGTTAAATTATTATGAAGTGGTTGTATCTTATCCTTTAGGATTTCAATATCTTTTATAAGTAAATTATCGGTCATTTTCCCGATAATATCCATAAGATGGAATTCATTATCTACGGCTGTCACATCACCATGTATAAAATGAATCTTATCTTCAAACAAAGAAATCGTAGGAAATGTCTCAAATAATGTAATGATAGCATTTAATCTACGAAGTCTATCATACAGCTTAAAGAAAGAATCATATCTCACAGTAGTTAAATAAGTAAGAAAATCTGCATACTGTAGAGGCCATTGGTCTGTAAATGTGAAACCTGCATAATATATTGCTCTATCAATCAGCTTTAAAATTAATTCAGGTTTCATATCAAAAATATAAATAGTTTCAAGACCTATCATATCTGTTGTATAAGACTTAAAGAAACGGACGAAACTCAGTAGCATCTTTTCTAGAGCTTCAGATTGTCCAGCCATTAATCCAAGATATTTCAAATCTGGTACAATGGTTAAAATTTTAACACAGATATGATTTACCAGTTCATACAGATTATCTATCTCAGAACTATTGATAATATCAAATACTGGTTTATTTGTAAATTCAATGTATTCTAAGAAGGTATCAGGATATAATGGGTCTTCTTCTGTACCAACATTGAACATCCACTTAGCATCTTCTGTATAGAAAATAGTATAGTAGAGTTTTTGATAAGCCTCATATACTTCCACAGATTGTGTTGTAGCAATTTTCTCTATCAGTACATCATAAAGGTCATATAGATTATGATACAATCTACTGATTCCCTCTGGTGTATATGTAGAGGAGTCCTCAAAGAATCTCGTGAGACTATTATCCAGATATGGATTGCTCATAATCTCTTCTTGGATAAGATCAAAATCCTTATGGAAATTAAATCCGATTACATGAAGAATTTTGGATGGAGTTGTAAGAACTTCTCCTTTTAATCCATGCTGTTTACATACAATTGCACATAGCATTACGATTGAGTCAAATAGTGTAATTGGCATAGTTGATAACTTTGGTAAATCTAAAATAATTGTAGGAATTTCATTTTTCTTATCAAAAATCATTTTCATGAGATAGATATTCTCAAATAGAATTCTAGATAGACGATAAGAAATGCTGATACCCATATACTTCGTTTCCACAAAGTTATACTCGGATTCATACATCTCTTTTAGAAGCTCATCATCTTCAAGCCAGAATGGGTCTCCACTTGTAATTTCATCATAGCTTTTTTGATTACTTGTGACAAGTAGAGATTTATAAGTGTCCATATCTTGAAGTTCTACTTTCTGGAAGTAGAACTCATACATTTTTTCATAATCCAATACTTGCTTTTCAACCCCGTCTTCTATAATGGTTTTATATAGCACAAGAGGAGTGTCATCATCATTGAATTTCTGAACTTTCATTAGATAATACTTATAAATCTTCAGTCTATCATATCCAAGAATTTTACTAATATCATAGAGAACTTTATTGGTTCCCTTATTTAAAACTAGTATATTTAAATCTTGGAGAAGCTGTTTCTTTGTGGAAGAATCCATGATACTATAATAGGGGACTTCATATGCACCGAATAGAATTCTTATACAGTAGTCATCAAAGAAATCTCTGTCTATGATTCCTTTCATGACTCTTGCGATAACTTGTTGGATTGTCATTATCATGATACACATTGCAATGAAGTTATCATAATAATCAATCGTTTCTCTGTACTCTGTGACATAAATACAAGTACAGAAGTATTCTCTACACTGGTCATAAATTAAGATGAAGTTATCCCACATTGCTTCACTTACACTATATGGGATTCTTAAAATTGCAAAGTTCTTAGCCATTCTAGCAGTTATAATATCGATTTTATTTGGACCAAGGAACTTTAAGTATTTCTTTTTGGTCTCTTCATATAGTTTATCGATATAGCCAACTGCTTGTAAAACAACTATCTTATTCTTAGAAAGCTCATGAATAGGAATCGCTGGGTCGATTCTATATTTCTCTGCAGTTTCTTCATCCACATACAGATAGTTTTCTTTCGGCTCCTCATAATCAGGAAGACCGTTTAGCATTCTATAATAATTATTTTTCTCAACGTAATTATTTACAATATAAGCTCTTTGCTTTAAAAGAACTTTATCCCTAAGTGTATATGGAATTTTCATCTTATCGTTGACATATTCCATAATCAAATCATAATCTGTGCTTAGATTTAATTGGAGTACATCAGCGATAACACTTTTTTCATAATGATAATATGTGAAGAATGTATCTTCACATAGATAAGCAACTCGATATGCGTCAGCTTCTTTTTTCATTTCAAGAGTTTCATTCTTATCTGCTAACGCAGTATATTTAACGACTGACTCATCTAGTATGATGAGAAAGTCATTATATAATTGCTTAAGCATATTAATTTCCATAAATTATAAATCACTCCTTTCTATCAGAGTTTTTAAATTAATGTCCTATATATAGGATTTAAGCTAGAAAACAAATATTTAACTCGTGGTATTGATTGGAAAGGATGATAAACATGCCTAAAAATTTACCTGATATTGAATATAAAACTGAATCCAGCCGTAATAAGGTTATTCCAATTGTGGATTCTCCAAATAGCATGTATCAAATCCCATTATATAAAAGCCCCGAATATTTTTCTAACCTAGAATCATATGTTAATTTTATTAAGGGATGCGAAAGACAAGTTCGCATCAATGATAGATATAAAAAATATATCTGGTATCTAAAAAATGTAGTCGGACTAGATCATTGTCAAGTATTACCTGAAGTTACTCCAGATGATAATGGAAAAATAGAGATTGAAATGCACCATGGTCCAATTTTTACATTATATGATTATTGTGAAATCATGGTAGAATATTTTCTACTTAAAAATAGAAAAGTTAGTACAGTAAGAATTGCAGATGCTATATTGGATGAGCATTGGAAGAATCGGATTCAAGTTGTCATGCTACTGTCTACAGTACATGAAGAAGTTCATAATAGAAATATTTTCATTAACTATAAACAAGCATTTGGTGATTTAAATACATTCATAAAGAAGTATGGAGTCGCTATGAGCGATGTACTGAAAGAGAAACTAAATAAGTATATAGACAGATCGATGCTGTATGATAGCAATGATTTTGGTATTCTTGCATTAAGCAATACGTTCTTGAATGTAGAGAGGAAGAATAATGTTGTATCATTTGAGGAGGAATAATGTATGGATTACACACATATTGCTATATATGTAGCATTTGGTGTATATTTTATATTCTCAATAATCTTTTACATTGTACAAAGTCGTAGATGGGATTCTACAGAGAATGACTACCTCGAAATTATAGAGACACAACAAGAAATTGTGAATTCTACACCAAATCTAGATATAGGACAAAGAGTAGCAGCTACAAAAGAACTATTCAGTCTGATTGATACTCTCATAGAATATGAGATAATCAATAACAGAAGATTTGAGATATTCTTAGAGAAGAAGAATAAGAATCTTGACTTTGAGAATGTGTTACAAGATGTTGGACAGACAGTGTTTGAAAGTTTAGCCACTGATGTATATACAGATAAGAATAATCTCGTGACAAAAGAATGTATTATGAAATACATTCAGAAACGAGTATTCGTGGAATATTTCTTATATCTAAGAAATAATAATCAAGGTGATATAACAACGTAATGATATAATATTCAAAAAACAATATTGTAATGTCTTAAAAGTATGCATTGATCAAACTTTTATCTCATTACATTTTTCCATAATCGTACAACCTCCAAATTGTGTTCTTTTCTTTGATGCTATATTATTACAAAAAAAGAGAGTGAGAATATTCTCACTCTCTTTTACCGTAGATTATTTAAAATAATCAAAGATTGAATCAATAATGCACTTTAGTAGAAAGATTCCAACAAGTGCTACTATTAAAGCAACGTCTATTGACATGATAATTTTACACACAGTCCATACATTATGTAGCATAATAGCAAGTTTATCCATTTTATACACTCCTCTATACTAAAATTTTTACGATTGGTAAAAGTATATGGAAGAAATTATAGTCAATATTTATATGCTCCTGCTTGTGCTCATACGGGATGAATACAGGATTGTCATAAGTCTCATCTGAGTCAGTCAATCTGATAATACTCTGTTGGTTATACTCTCTGTAATAACCAACTTCTAACCGGAGAGACTTATATTTATCTATAAATCTTTTTAGGAAATTAAATTTGGATTTTGTACTTCCTGTCTCTAGATGCTTGAATAGAGTTTTGAAGAATGAGTTCATGAATTCATCATGCTTTCTTACTACCTCATCATCAATACCTTTCACATCTAGTCTTCCATCATCTCCTAAGGTTTCTCCTTTTGAGTTATAATAGAACTCTAGTTTATTCAGGTATAAATAAGATGTGTATTGGTTCTTTTTCAGAAAATGGCATTCTCCAAAATCAGTATACTCAACTTCTCTTAGACAGAAGATAGCATCCTTCTTAATACTTAGGATATCAGAATCTTGTATATCATTTTTCTCAAAGAATCTTCTCCTTATATCTATAAATGCATCTTTTAATCCGTCTTTAAATTTATTGTCTTTTCTCTGTAATTTGCCAATTGTAACCACACGTTTCTTTTTTGGCATCTTCTCAATTTCTTCTATTTGTTTACCTGGAAGAAGATTATATTCTCTACACAAACTAGTGTTTGCTGATTTTAAGTCATACTCTATAATTACTGCGTTTAATAAGAAATCTATGTTTTTATTCAAATAGCTATCTTTTAAATAAAGATCACTCACATTACCACCCCATTTCTAAACTGTATCAAAAGAAATAAAAAAGAAGGATGCCCATTTCAAGCATCCTTCTTTTATAAATCATGTCGCCAAATCTAGAAGCTCTCTCATTTCTGAACTAGTTAGTTTCTTATCATATAACCCAAGTTTCTGTAACTTCTTCTTCATTTCCTTTTTAGACATCTTTCCGAAATATTCTTTCCGTCCAGATTCCGTAGAGAGCATTCTTTCCTTCTTGTGCTTCTTTGCCTTTTTGAGAATCTTATCACATCTGCTTAATACATATGCTTCATCATACTTTTGTTTCTTGGCTTTTCCACTTATCATCTTTTTATAATTATACATGGGATAGCCAAATTCATCCAGCATATAAGCACTGATAAGCTTGAGATACTGATACTTCTTCTCTTTCTCAGAACAGAGAAACACAATGTTGACATCATCTTCGATAGAGTATTTTACTAGAGTGGCTAGTAGAGGATTCGAATCCCGAATAAATTCTTTATACCTCATCTGATAGTCTTCGTTCTTCTTGTAATTGTCATAGTCAACAAGAAGTTCGGGTGGTGGATATAAAGAACTATTGGCATTTATGACTTGTTTTTCATACTTACCGGTTTTACGAATAGTTGAGGACACAATAACGAATTGTGTCCTCAATACTTTTCGTGGGTCTTCGTTTATATATTTGGTGATGAATGTTTTGCCATCCATGAAATATATTGACATTGTGCCCACTCCTTTTTACTTAAAGCCGTCTTTTAACGATGAACTCTCCTTCATCTACATTCTCAGATTTCTTAGATTCATCATCTGCTGCAACCCCTTTTACTGATACAGGGGGTTCATCAGATTCCTCTTCAGAATCAAAGAGATCCTCAAATTCAGGATCAAATGCCTTCAGTTCATCAACTGCATTGAACGGCTTCGGTTCAACAACCGGATGATCTTCGGATACTATGGCTTCACCAGAGGGTTCATCATTCATGACCTCATCGGTCACAGCCTCTTCAGGTTCTTGTTTTGGCACATTGAATTGAATATCCTCTTTGGGCTCATCAACTTCTTCTGTAACAGGAGTGGCTTCATCCTCAGGTTCGGAGACTTCTTCTTCATCATCCTCATCGTCTTCATCTTCGTCTTCAACACCATTGATATAAGAATCTACTGCATCATTCTTGAAATAGAAAGGATAGATTGGAATATGTCCATTGTCTTCAACATCTGAACCAAGACTACTATCAATGATAGTATCATCACTATCCAGAATCATGTTGATGAAGTTCTCACTACTGTCGTCTACATCCGTAAGCATCATTAGCTGACGAATATAGGATTCGCCAAGATTACCAAATGCAAACCCGTGAGTAGAGGTTGCATCATAGATATAAGTGAGGAAAGACCTCAGCTTATTCATACGCATGGCATCTTCGATGACTTCCTCATATGCACCCAGAGATTCCTCGGGGATATAATATCCAAACAGGATATCATCATCAAAGAACGACTTCATGAAATAGAAAGACTGCTCATTCATTGAAGATACATTCCAGAACTTATCATTCATGACATCTTTGGTTAAGAATGCATTCGGATAGAAGTTTGTGAGAATCTCAACCAGTCTAACCTTTGCAATCGCATACAGAGGAGTACCATCATTGTACTCTTCATCATAGTCATATTTTTCGTCATCTGGGTCTAGAGCATTAATGTCAATGGAGACTGTCTTAACAGAGTCACTGATTTCGACAATCTTCACATCATCGTTCTTATAACGAACTGTGATTTTCTTCACACCGTTATTTCTGTTTTCGGAATCATAGGAAACAGGTTCCGGCTCATAGTCATCGTCGTCATCTTCTTCTCTGTACCTGGCTTCAAGATCCGCTTCAATACTTCTAAACAGATCGAGGGGATCTTGATATTCTTCTTCATCACTCTCTTTTTCTTCGGGGGCAATATTAAATTTGCCCCCGTTGAGCATAATGTTGTTGATTTCATTCATTATGCTCATCTGCTCTTCGTATTCATTAACGTGCTTTTTCTTATTCTTTTTCTTAGACATTATTATTCCTCCCATTTATATTCAGTAAGCTATTCATTATTTTCATTTGATCTTTATAGGTAAATTCTTCATCGCCATGGTCATCTTTCTTCTTGATTTTCTCGTGATCTTTATTTTTCTTCTTCTTTGGTTTCAGGTACTCAGACTTATTTGGGTCTAATATAAATTCTTGATTCGCTTCAGTCAATACATAACCACATTCCCTAATATCTCCAATTTCATTAATCTCATCCTGCTTCGTTATCCTTTTTCTGATATCAGAAAACTGATACTTCTTTTTACAGAACGGGCATTGAAGATAATTGAAATCATGGTCAAATTGTAAGACTCCCTCATCTTCACAAGTACAAAGGAAACCTCTATAACTTAATGAATAGATATAAGCAAAATCAAGAATTACAATAGAACCATCAGACCTCGTACCCCAATTAATATAATTATTGGTACTAATTCCAATATCACCAACGAGAAAATTCTTTGTCAGTCTCTCTAGAATCTCTCTCATCTTATTTTGATTATCATAAAAATCATCCAGAGAGAAAATTGTGACATATTCAAATGTCGCGACCATTCCGTTTGTACAACACTCGTAAACTTTAACAACATCGGGATAGTGTACTCTTGAATACTTAAACTCCCGCATATTGTCAATTCTACCAGCTCTATCAAGAGCTATCTTTACAGCATACCCATCAACGAGTATACCATATCGATTCGTTCCATTACCTAAACTTGAAAATGGTACATGATATTCATTTAATAACTCCAAGACTTCATCTGTCTTTTCATTATTATCAACATCATGTGCATTCGATACCAATTCCAACTTTACCAAAAGGTCAGGAGGAAAGTATTTTTTAATGAGTGATCTAAGAATTGTTTTCTCAGCCATATCATTCGCCTCTCATTATCTTATCGAACGAGAAATCTTGCATGTCTTTCTCATACTCTTTGAAACTCTGACCATCCTTTCCTATTCCATAAAGGATGGCAGAGTCCATTTGAAATTTTGCTTCCTTCTTAAAATTCTTTATCCGCTCATCTAATCATTCTCCTTTTTGCCTTTTTTACTCTTCTTTTTGGAATTGAACTTTACATTTGTCTTCTTACGTTTCTCTTGTCTGCTTTGGATTGCTGTCAGTTTCTTCTTCAGTTCTTCTTCTCTCTTCTTATCAGCTTTATATGCCTTACGAAGTTTCTTCTCCTTATCCTTTTCACGATAAAGAGCACGAAGATTCCATCCGGCTTCTTCCAACGCATTCTTAAGTTCGATTTCCTCAATCTCGCCAATGGTTCTCATCTTACCACGATAATTTTCTTTGATATGATCTTTCTCATAACGATCAAGTTCATACATATACCTATTATAATCATCGTCATTCATGATATCACCTTTGAACTTCGGGATATCAGAATCGGATACATAACCACGGTCTCTATCGATTTTGGCAATATACTCATAATCTTCTTCTGTCATATCAAACACGAAAGATCTGAGAGTATTATCAAACCTTCTACGTCTGCGTTCTTCCTTCATAGCTGCGAGGATATTCTTCATGACACCGGGATTATCTTTAATGAATCTCTTAGTGAATTTCGGATTTGCATAAAGTGCAAATCCCTGATCATCATCATTTTCATCATAAGATTCCATCTCAGTATTCTCACGGTCTTCTCTGATAAATTCTCGAATCTCTTCAAGCTTCTCATCAGAGAATATAGTTCTCATGAGTTCTTCGTCATTCGGATCTGAAGATTCGGATTCATTTATCGTTGTAAGTTCATTTACATCCAACGACGGATCCATGACATAATTTATCACATATTTCCAATTGATATCTTTTCTGTCTTTACCGATATATTTTGGAAAGTTCAGTCCAAAGACTTTAATCTTACCCTTCATGACTTTCATTGTGAAATCTTCAGGCTTATAAATACCATTACTGTCTGCTACTGCTTTTAAGCACTCCATTGATATTCTATAAACCTTAACGAATTCATCAAGTTTCCTAAACTTTCTCTTACATTTTGCCAGTCGTGAGAAGACTTCATAATACTTAAACTTCTTCTTTCTGTCTTCTTCACTCATATGATATTCATCACCATAATCATTTACGACAACTTCATCATATGATTTCAGCATCTGCTGAAATTTCTCTGGACTTACTTTTCTTTCTTTTCTGACACGTTTTTGTTTTGTACTTCCACCATGTTTTTTCCTTTCTGGTGGACTATCCGTCGGTGTTGAACTTTTTACATTAAAGATTAGAGTTTCTTTATATTCATCAGCCACAACCGATTCACCTCCTAATTATATCAAATAGATAATATATAATCTTTTTTATCTTCCTTCTTTCATGCTCTTATCGACATTCTCTAAGCAGAGAGTCTGAAGATAGCTAGGAGAGATTCTGAAATCTTTATCATCGGAATTATCAACCAGGTCTTCAAGTCTCAGATGATAAATGTCACACATCTCTTGTGCTTCCTTCTTATTAAATTCAGTCATCTCAATTTTCAAATCAAATCTACCATATCTCTTTACAGCTTCATCCAGTTTATCAATGTAATTTGTAGTAGCAATTACAATAGAGACTGGATAGCGAATTCCATTCTTTGCCTTAAAGAAGAATGTGGGTGGATTGTCTAGGAATGCTAAGAGATTTGCTAAAATCTCACTGTTATCCTGTGAGTTATCATCTTCTCTAGATTTACAGACACAGTCAACATCGTCTAGAGTATATACAGATGGATATCCTTTATAGGAAGTATAATATCCACCATATCTCTTATATTGCTTATTATCGTTATTATTTCTATTAGGAGTAAAATAATCTGCTGTTACGGTTGTGACAGTACTGATATCCAGATAATTTGCGATTGCTCTAGCTACTGTACTTTTTCCAGTTCCAGGCTCTCCATAAAGAAGAACAGAGAGTTTCGAAACCATCTTGTAGTCATCATAATAGATAGGAATATTTTTCACCCAGTTATCAATGTATCTGAGTAAATCAGCTTTCCCAGAAAAGATAACTTGGTCAAATGGTTTAAAGATAGCTTCTTGTTCATTCTCTCCGTTTATATCACGGACAGTTTCACGCTTCTGAGATTTCCAAATCTTATTATACTCATCTAGCTTATTAAGAAACTTATCTCTATATTTTTTCCACTCTCTTCCGATAAAATATACAGTAGCATCAACGATGAATCTATCTGCATGGGGCTTACAAATAAATACACCATATGTGTCGGTATCGAATTCAACCATATAGGTCCCATAACTGAGACTGTATTTAGTTACAGCAATAAGTCTCTTGTCATAATTGGAGAATACAACCTCGGATCCACCGAACTCATAATCTTCAAGTTTTCTACGCTGGACTTTCAATTTCTTATTATACTTCTGGAAGAACATGGATGCTACATGATACATATTTACTTTTGACAAATCAAGATAGCATTCTTCTGTTACACAGCACCCCATTCCATTTTCAACCAGGATTGGTAGTTTTGTTATTACTGTAGCAACCTCATCTAGTTCAGCATCTTCTATTAAGTCGTGCATGATGTAATCTGCAATCTCTGCAGTCGATTTATGTTTCTTGCTCATTATTTATTCCTCCGTTAATTCATATTTTTTATGGTAAATCTTAAAAAGAATTAAAATATTATCATTCAACATAGAGATAATGGAATAATAAATTCCTTATTTCCACTGAATTTTTACCCATAGATTATAATTCCTCCTGTGTTAATAATTAGAAATGCAAACTAGATGGATGACTCTAGTTTGCATTTCTTTTCACGCGATTTGTTCGCCATGAACTTCCATCTTTTTAGGAAGTTCATAACCGTCTACATTCACATAGACATATGTAGGTGTTAATACCTTTTCAATCTTCTCAAGCTTAATAGCTTTTGCTTCATCTATTTTTCTTTGAAGTTTTTCTACTACAGCGTCATCGAGATAATCATTATAATCCTCTACGAACTGCTTATAGTTTCCATATACTAAATTTAGTGGAATTGTAAGTTCATTGCTGTTGTGAACGATTTGATGTATAGACTTAGAAAGTGGGATTAATCCCACTTGGTTCTTATAATGCAAATCTAACACTTCATCAGCAATGAATAAATCATTAATTGGAATACCTTCATCTAGATGCTTGTTGAGTACAGTCTGTACGATATCAAATAGAGTAAGAGGCTCATGGTGAATCTCGATACGAACTCGATTTCCTTGTGAGTTTTCTACTCTACTGAAAAATGCACAGTGATTCATATCAACATAATCTTTCAGAAAGGCGATGTAATCTCTATACTCTAGAGAAGACCGAATGATGGATTCAGTTCTTTTAATGAACTTGGTTTTTTCTTTTTCAGTATTTAGAGTTACCGTGTACTCCATTTCTTCTGGTGTATTGTAATTATCTAGTCGAATATTATGCTTCATATAGGCAACTCCCTTCTTATCATGTGTTAAACTTTTGTTTTCCACATGTTTATTTAAGACATCACCAATACTCAGCACCTTCTTGGCCATCTTTAAACGTATCACCATATATGGTGATGAAACCAACTACTTCGTCATATGTGATTTGTGGATAAGAGTAATCTAGTTGGAATCCTAATTCGTCAGCTACTCTATAGTCAATATGCTGTGCTGTATACATTTTCCATAAGTTAATGAATTCAAGTTTATTCAATGCATTCAGATATTCTATATTCAGTATGAAGGGGTTGAATTCATATACCATCATTCCCTGCATACTATCTGAATCAAATATATCATCTAACGCTGCTCCAGTTGTATCCTTTTCATCTCCAGTAGATAAAATCTTAATTTCTAATGGTTTACCATATTTTTTCTTATCGAAATATGTATATGGATACATCTTGAGCATTTGCTTATTTTTATTATTACAAAACTCTGTATATTCTGCTCGTGTTAAATTATCATGGACCTCAATAAAGCGTTCCATTCTTCTCATCTTTTTAAATTGCTTAGCATATTTCTTTTTGTTCGTAAATGCATATAGAGGATATTTGTCCTCTATACTCAAATTCTTCGATGCTATGAATTGCTCGTCTGATAAATTCTTATACCACTTCCATATTTTCATCAGCAACACTCCTACTTTAACAGATGAGAAAACATGTTGTAATATATGCTCAATAAGTTTAAACCCCATTTCACAGGGTTCTTTACATATCCCTCTTCTGTTACATCAAAGTTTAGGTGGAAATCTTTTATAACACCATCCATTTTGTTGTATGAGCAATAGAGTAAATAATCTAATGCCCTTATATACTTCTCAGTATACTGCTCATATTCAAATTTCGAAGATATCCGATATAGCTCCATCTCTATATAGTCTTCTATATCGCATATGATGAGATTTTCGAATAGTGTTGTGAGAATACTTACTTCCTTCCCACTTTTATCTTTGAAGGATGATAATTGAATAAAACACATATCATCATTCGACACAAGTCTCTCATAAGTATTAACAGAGACATTTTCAGTTATCTTGATGAATTTTTCCATGTCATGAATATCTTCAAACATCTTTGCTAATTCTTTATCTGCTGTAAATGCATAGAGATAATAATACTTACCAGATTCTAATTTGAAATTTGGTAATTCTAGAGCAAGTACTGGAAATACACTTTCTTCAAATGATGGGAACAATGCATTCGGTACATAGTCGTAATTGTACATATCCTCATAGGATATATAGTATTTAAACATCTTCATTCCAATTCCTCACTATCAATAAATAACTCTCGTATATTACCAATAATGATTGCTAAATCATTTGAATAAATCGAATGGGATTCTAGTTCTTCTCCATCAGTAATATACTTCTGCAAATCTAAATATAACAAAACCTTCAGAGCTTTAATATACTCAAACTTAAAGGGGAAAATATTCTTCCAGACATACTTGTATATTTCTTCATGAAGAGTGAGACTTGCCATAGACTGAATCCTCATCTTCTCTTTTCTAGTTAAGGCTACTTTAATCGGTTTAATCTTATATTTTTTATTCTTAGTGGTTCCTTTAAACCACTCAAGCTCACATGTCATATAATGACGAATAAGATCGTTGTATTCACTTTTATTCAGTTTCACATACTTAGCATAGAATATCTCCATATTTCTTGTATTAATGAAATTCTCTGCTAATTCAATATCGTTTGTAAATGCATATACATCGTTTACAAACTCTCCATTATTCTCTGCAATGGATTTGTTTATGATATAAAATATCCAAAACTTATTCTTCATCTATCATAGTATCCCCCTTTCTTATACATTTATCAATATCGTCATTCTCAATATGATTCCTCAATTTCAGTAATTGGTTTACGGACTTCTCATACCGTTTTTTACTATCGTACAAATAATATCTAGAATATTCTATCAGTTTTTCAATATCAGAAATAAGGTCAGAATTATTCATATATAAGAATCCTTTCTATAGTCATCATAAATTTATAATATATAAACTGGAAAAAATACCAGTAGATGAATTTCATCTACTGGTATTTATGTTTACCCCTCTTCAGGAATCTCCCCCGCAACAATTACGGTCTCATGATTATAAGCAACAGATTTCTCAATTAAGATAGAGAGAGCTTCATCCAGACCATTGTATTTTTCAACAAGATGGTCTAACTGTGTTTTATTCAGACACAGGACGATTGCATTTTTAACGTCATTAAAAACTTTCTCTTTTTCTTCTTCTGTTAGTTTCCCGTTCGGGCTATTTTCTTTTAGTACGCTAACGACTTTTTGGTTCGTTGCAACTACTACATCATCTACAATACTACGAATTTGGTTCATGACACTTTCGTCAAGATTTAGCTGAGTTTTCTTGTTTAACTTACGGAGGAACCCTACAAAGAATACGCCAGCTACAACGACGAGAACCTGAATTAGAGCTAGTAAGGTCATAACGACCGCATCCTGGAAAAAATCCATAGATCATCACTCCTTTATTAGTATTATAAATTTGTTTGATTTCATTTAAACGTGAGAATTTTATTAAAAATAATGAAAATTACTTTATATTAACCATAATCAAGGAGGTTATCTGTAAAATGGAGCATTCAGATGAAAAAATCATTTTTTGCATTATAGGTAAAATGGGGAGCGGAAAGGATTCTGTTCTTAGGAAACTAAAACCAGATATTCCTGAAATCTCTACAATCGTTCCTGTCACTACCAGAGAAAAAAGACCTGGGGAGAAAGATGGTATTGAATATATCTTTGTGGATGATAATGAATTTGATAAAATGGTAATGGACAAAAAGTTCATGGAACATAGAAAATACAACGTAATGCAAAATGGAAAGAAAGCTATCACTCAATATGGATATCCATACCCAAATGATAAAGTCTCTATTGTCATTTGTCCTTATTTAGTATATAAAGCAATTAGCTCTAATATACTTAATGAGATTAAAAATGTAAAAATCTTCCCAATCTATATTAAAACTGCAAGTGAAGACGAAGCACTCTATCGAGCAATCAATAGAGAAGCTAAAAAACCTGTTCCTAATTTCAGAGAAGTTGCAAGAAGATTCGTATCAGATTTAAGTGACTTTCCTTCAGAAAGTGAAGCAAAAATGGAATTTGGAGATTCCATTTTTATTAACTATGATCTGAATAAAACAGTCGATGAGATTTTACACTATATAGATGAAAAACTTGAAAATATTGAATGAGGTGAACTACTATGGAATGCAAAAAGAATTTAACAAGAGAACAAATTATGGTTGAATTAGCCAAGGATGATATTGGGTCTTGCAATTCTTGTGATAATTTAGTATATGCTAATGGGATTCTAATGTGCAGAATGCTTTCTTCAAATGATGAGTCAAATCGGGAGAGTGACAAATATGATCATTAAGAGTGTAAAGACTGCCGGGTTCGAAAGAATCTATGATGGATACAGATATTGCTTCAAAGATAACCGTACTGGATTTGGTGACGAGTTTGTAAATTTTCTGCAGCATGCTTTAATTACAATTGACCTGGATGATATTTCTACCATTGAGTTATATTATCTTAAAAACTTTGCATCTTCTATCAGAGTTCTTGGAGATAAATATTCTAACTTTGTCAAAAAAGATGACGTTGTAGTATATGATAGAGTGAAGCAGCTATTAACACTTCAGGATGAATTGTATAAAGATACCGATATTACCAGTACAAAATCCAATCCGGAGAATATTATTCCGACAGGATGTAAAAGATTTCACGTTATTGCAGCATTTACTGGAGGAAGCATTATTAACATTCTCGGATTGAGAATTAATAATGTTTTCCAAGATGCTGACACTGGTAGATTTCCGGATTCTTATCCTGGGAATGCAATCTTAGAAGAAAGAGTCGGCGGATTTTTCTATCAGTCTTTTTATAATTTCATCGGTACTAGAATGCAGAGATTCGATATTGTATCTAATTTTGTCATTAATAAGAAATTATATGAGTATGTGGATGGAAATTGCTCTCTTGCATATGTTTCATCTCCATATGGAGAATTAACTTTCTTCGGTAATGATTCTAATAAGTTGCAACAGCAAATTCAACATATCGATTTTAATAAGAGAAAAATCTCTTATATTATAGACGATATGATTTATTTCACATTTATCGTTCATAGTACATTTTCGACATTTTTCAATTTGTATATGGATTTAGGTAGTAATCATGTAATTGACCATACAAATTTCAAACTCGTATTTGTAGACCCACATATTTCTGTAGATAATAATATTCATACTAAGTATGGTGTGAGAATTTCGGAATCTTTCGATTATCTCGGTAGATATAAAGAATCTCTAGCTAAAAAAGAAGAAATTGACCTTAATATGTATAATTATATCTTTTTTGGAAATATGATTACGTATTCTGTGAAAATGTCGTTAGACGATTTAAATAAGTTATCTGTAGACGAAGTCGAGGATGAAAAATCGGATATTTATAATAAGATGAAATTGATTGCAAAAAGTCTGAATTCTGTATTAACTTAATAAAATCTTTAGATAAGGTAGTCGGAAAAATCCGACTACCTTTTTTCCTTGTAATTTCCTTAGATAATTATATATTATAAAATTATAGAAATCTTATAAAATTTTATAAAATTTGATTATAAAAAAATATTTTTTAAAAAAATTTGAACCATATTATAAACAGGGACCCCGGAGATCTCAGATGGATTGGGAACACATTTGAATTAATTATTAAACCTCCCTGCGGGAGGGGAATTAAATAATTAAATCATTAAATATCTTAATAATAATATGGTTAAAATGAATTAGAAAAATTGAAAAATGAAATTGAAAAAATCGAAAAAACGGAGGTCACTGAGAATGTCAAAAAAGAAGAAAAAGAATCGAATCAAAAGAGAGTATGAATATCTGAATAATATCAAAGAAAAAGATAAAAAATCACTCAATAAAGAATTCAAAAGAGCATTGAAAGATATTGAAAAGATGCAAATATCTCTCTATGAGATCGATAAGAAATACGATAGAAAGAATAGAAGAAAGATCAATAAGAATGAAGGAGAAGTATATGCGACAATAGAAGCGATTAAACATAGAAAGAATATGGCAAAGAGATGGGAAGAAAAAGGATTCCTCGATCATATGATAGATCTACTGAGGGAAGTTTCTCCATTTATTCAACTTTTAGCAAAAGCTCTGGCTGGTTTGATTATCACATTCTTATCTATTGATGGAATTAAGAGAGTAATCAAACCGAAAACTTTAAGAAAGATCACGAAAGTATTTGATATTGCGATGTCTATTTGATTATGTATGCTGTAATGAAGAAAGATGAAATCATCGGATTTCATGAAGATTTGGAAGTTGTGAAAAAGTTCACAACTTCGTTTAACCCTGATTCTGTTGAGATAGTTAAAATTAAAAAGAAGAAAGAGAAGAAGATAAGAAAGAATCCATTCTATGATGATTTATATTTAGTAAGATATGGAGACAAATATCTTCCAATTAATCTATATATGACAGCTAAAGAAATTAGTTTTCAAGAAGAATATGATCTTAAATACTGTAAAGATATTATCTCCAGAATTATAACAACTGTAAAATTCAAAAAAATGAAAGACTTCGATGCCTTGTACAGGTCCATGAATATTATTGCAGATTTGATAGATAATCCAGGAGAATTAGACTATGAAACATTGAAACAGATTAAATCTATGCGAGATGAGTACAAAATCAAACTAGGAGAATAAATCTCTCTATCTGAAATAAGGAATGATTTAGGAGGAGTATCTATGATCAAGAAATGGAAAGTGACAGCGGAGTGTAACATGGATGCTTCCGACTACCGGACTGTTGTCGTGAAAGCGAACACAAAACGGAAAGCTCAGATTCTCGCCGAGGAGAAACTGAAGAAGGACGGAGCATTTGCGGTTACAAATCTCCGCGTAGAAGAGATTGAATGACTGAGTACAAAGAAATAGAGCATGGCTGGCATCTATACAGTTCCATGCTCTATTTCTTTTCTCCGAAATTTTCACTAACCCTTTATTTATATACTATATCTATGCATATTATATGCAACACAAAAACTGGAGGTAAAAGAATATGAAACTGAATAAATCTGAAAAAGAGTTACGAGGCATGGTTACCGATAAAGAAAGAATTAATTATTTCCCGTTTGGAATGGGTACTGCAGATGACGGGAAGGATAAATACTTCTTACCCTACAGTATCCTGAGAGGCTCTCTTGTAAAAGCAGTGCTGTATAGAAAAGAGCCGAGGCTGGAATACTACAGACTCAAGAAGAAAAAGATTGATGCACATGAACTCGTTGTCAAGAAGAATACCAATATCCTTGTGAAGCTGACTAAGGATGCTTGTGTCTATCTTATCAATGAGGATGGTAGTAAGAGTGAGAGACTCGAGCCTATCAATATGACTGATGACTGTGCTGTTTATGAGCTTTCGTTTAAGGCCTTCCTGAAAACCATCATTCATGATATTGCACCGAAGGAAAATGACTATGGGTATTATCTGATTAAAGACGATGTTCTCGAGGAAGACTTAAAGTCTATCGTAAAGGCTTCCAAAGGATCTAAAGACCTTAAATATCTGGAAAGCTTCCATATCTATACCATTCCTGGGATTTTGTCTCAACTCGACCGGATGGAGATTTATGAAGGAAGCTTGAATGATGAGAAGAAACCTAGCAAGTTCATTGCTGTTTATGTACATGACTAATTTCTGATGGTTAAAATAAGGGTATGGAATAATTCCATACCCTTATTTTTTATGACGAAAGGAGACCATCTTTTATATGACAGTCTGGATGTTTTACTATATAGATAGAGCATACGATGACTATAAAAGATTATATGCTTATACGGATAACAAGAAATATGCAAACGAATTTCGTGAGCAACGTAGCAAGACAAATATAATCTGTAAAAAAGAGAAAGATTTTAAGAAATCTGATTTTATGAAGTTAGAGGCAAACTATGGCAGATTGAGATTGCAGTATGGAAGATTTTATACGAAGTCAGAATACTTTGGTGTAAAGGTTCCCATAAGAGTTCTTTGTACAATGGAAGAAGAGGAATCTGTCATTATTAAAACAGAGAAACTCTGGGAAGAATATAGCAAATTCTTATTTGATATCAGAGGATTTAAGAAAGAATATCTCCAAGCATTAGAGACATTATTATTTCTTAAATTCTATGGTTTCTATAAGATAAAATATATTGAGTATGCTGATTATTTCTATGAGCCATACTATAATTCTTATGGGCCAGTTGAGGGATTAATAGCAGAGGATTTTAAAACGTCATTTTCCTATGATGAACTGAAAGTATTCCTGAAGTTTCATAAGAATACATTTGAAAATGATGTGTAAAATTACGGGTGATGGAGAGTAGACGAAATATCTACTCTCCATCGCTTCCTGCTTAATCCAATGAACACAAAGCACTCAAGTCAGCCATAATTAATTGTTAGGATATTTATTTAATAACCGGAATCTTCATTTTTTATAGTGAAAAACAATTATTTATATGATAATCGTGAAATATATGAAAAAGAGGTGATATTATGAATCGCAATGACATTGATTCTACTCCATTTCCAAACTGTGGAAATAATCCATTCTATATGAATGAATTCAATATTGCTAATATGCTACCAACAGTTCCTGTGACTGGGCCAGCTATTACTAAAGCATTTGATACAAATGACATAGACGCAATCAATGAAATCTTAATGAATAATAGTATTATTTCTGAGAAAAAGATTGAAAGAAAAAATGATAAAGGGGAAGATGTTCCAGATGTATGTCCTAAATGTGGATCTCCTATAAAATTATTTTTAAGAGGAGAACCAGTTTGGCTATGCAGCAATAAAGACTGTAATAAATACTTTGGAACTCTACCATTTAATGAAAGTGTGAATGAATCTGTACTGAAATCAGATTCAGACATTTATTGGAATAAAGATAAATTTGATTCTGGTGAAATTAATCTTTGTTTTATTACAGGTTTGAGTGGATCTGGAAAAAGTAGTATGGCGCATTCTCAAGAATCCGACAAAATTGAGGTTTATGAATTAGACGATTTAGTATATACAAAAGATCATTTTACTATGGATAACCTGAAAGAATATGGTGATTTGATATATACTTTTTTTAAGAAACATCCAGAATACTATCTTACACAGAAAGAATGCGAAGATCAAGATATACAAACTGAAAAATATGAAGATAAAATTTTTCCAGATTTTATTTCACATGCAATGCAATATGCAAAGTCTCATAAAAATAAAAAGTTTATTCTTGAAGGTATCTGGTTATATGTATATAGTAAACCTGAGCAGCTAACGGATTATGCTGTTTATATAAAAGGAACCAGTGTATTAAAATCTAAAATAAGAGCGTCCAAACGAGATTCTAAAAATGAAGCAAATAATAAATTGGATAGAGCAAGACGCTTTATTTCTCAAAGCACAAGTCATTGGAAACATTTTATCAAATCCGATAACACATTAGATACTTGGAGGAATTACTTTATTAAACAAATGGAATCTATGAATGAAAGTGTGGATTCTCATACAGATAGATTCTTACTTCAATATATGGCTGAGACTGCTAAGAGATCCGAATTGCCTGATTCCGTATTTGGAATTCCAGAAGAGAGAAAATATCCAATGCCAGATAAGAAGCATGTAATTTCTGCTATTAAATTATTTGGCCATGTTGATAAGAAGTATGAAGAAGAACTTGCTAAGAGAATCATTAAGAATATTAGAAAATACGATATTGATGTATCATTTGTAACCAAGAATAATAAGTTATATAAATATCTTCTAGATTCTCATCTGGTGAAAGAATCTGTTTCTCTATATGAGCAATTCTTTTTATCACCATGCTAATACACAATACATAATGAGGAGTGTCAATAAGACACTCCTCATTTTTTAGAGTTATATATTATATTCGTGAAAGGAGGGTTATATGTGAATAACCTATTTGAATCTTGTGGCATTTCAAAAACTATTCTTAATTATTGGGATAACGTAGGATACCCAGAAGGCGATGATGCGGCCATCGTCATTGCAAACAGCATTTTACCATTAAGCCAAAAGATTGAACGTCTAAATTCTATGAGTCCGGGTCTATCTTCTAAGCTTCAAAATATCATTAGAGATGTATCCGAGAAGTATGAAAAATTAAAGTCATCCTTTTTCAATACACCTGGATATTTTGAGGTAAGTGAGATAGACGAGGATGGTGATAAAAATGATTTATGTATAATTGAAGACATCAAACTTTTAGAAGATCCATATTTTAAGGATAAATATCTTGAAGTATATAAGTATCCACATAATAGTTTTACTGCAAGATTTAGTGGATATGTTGCCATAGAGAATGGAGTTATTCACGATATAAGATACGGTGATGAATCCATCGACATGGTAGATGATTTTAATATTTATGCACATATAAAAGTTCCGTTCAAGCCGATGGATATATTTAAAGTTTATTGGTACGGTCAAGAATACTATGGTATATTTGAAAAATATGCAACGCAAACAACAAACCTGGATTATTCCGATACTTCTATTTGCTATTGCGAAGTTCTTAACGAGTATTTTGAATTTAATCATAAACATCTGAATGTTCTCAGACTTGACTTATTGGATGAAAGCATGACAGATAAAAGAATAGAAATACTCGAGGCCGCTCGAGATATTATCAAAAATAAATCTGGGTTTGAGTATCTTGAATATTTAATATATGAAGCTAAGAAGGAGAGTAATATAACATGAAAACTGAAAGATTCATAGGTCAATTCGACATAAGAGATATTGAAGATATCTTTGATGAAATTCTTGAGTCTACAAAAAAGCATGTCGGTGACGTTTCAACGAAGAAAAATAAGACAGTACTTAATGTCTATGTGTATGGTGAAGAGGGCGAACATTTACCACATATGCATGTACTGTCGCCAGAGAAGAAAAAGAGAACATCTTTTGATGGGTGCGTGAAAATATATAAACCAGAATATTTTCCACATTCTAATCATATCAGCACATTCAATTCCGAGCAGTTGGATCTATTCATATCATTTATGCACAGTCTCTCAAAGAAGAAGTATAACGGAAAACGATTGACTTATTGGGAATTGGCAACGGCTTATTGGAACGAAATATACAATAACAAATTCGAGCCAAGTAATGAGCCAATGCCCGATTACTCGAAAATGAAGTAATACAGAAAAAGAACCGTGAGATTACTTACGGTTCTTTTTTTGCTATATTTATTCGGTGTACAAATAAATAATGACTATTTTTTTATGATATGAGGTGAAAACATATGACTGCAAAAGAAATTAAGCTACTCATTTATGAGTCTTTTGATAATAATCTTATCACTGAACAAGAGAAGAACGATCTTCTAGAGCAACTAACATTAAAGCTTCTCTATGAAGAGGTTATGCTAGAAGATGGTGGAAATATTGTCAATGTTGTAAAAGATAAGACAGAAAAGATTGCAAATAGCAAGGTTGGACAGAAGTATATGGGTGCTCTTGATAAAGGTGCAGAGTTCGCAGCAAATAAAGTTGTAAAAGCGCCTGAAAAAGGAGCTTCTCCTGAGATTTATAAAGAATATGAAAAGAAGCTGAAGCAATGGAAAGTCAGATTTAAAATTGCCGAGATTATTGCTACTGGTACCATCGCAGTTGGGCCGGTTGGCTGGTTAGTCTCTGCAATGAATGCTGTTACGATTGCAAACGATCCGGATACAAAGGAGCTTCTTGATAAAGCTAAAGACAAGGGTCGTGCACTTCTCAGTAAGATTAAAGATATTAACGAAAAACTGAAGAAGGGGCAGCTTAGTGAAAGTAAACTGAATAGTGAAGTTAATGCTATTACTACCGCTGGAGCTGCTGTAGCAAAACAAGCAGACTCTGCAGCTAAGCATTCTAAACCAAAAACTGCTATGGCTGCTGAAAGTGTATGTAATGTCTTAGATGGATACGTCTTAGAGAACGGCGAAGTTACTGACGAGGGATTTGGACTTCTCAACATGCTAATTGAGAAAACAGATTTCTCCGAGAGACCTGAGATGTTTGATGTTATTTGTCACTATTGCGGAGTCTAAAAAGGAGTGAATATTTTATGGTACATCTAACCGTAGAAACTATAAATAGTAAATACAATGTTGCGGCAGTTCGTGATTTAGATGCTGCTCGTAAAATGATGGTTGAGATGAATAAAGATTGGAAACTAATCAATGATGATATAGGGCATCTATCATTTCTTCTAAATCAAAAAGAGGGAGCTACTCCAGGTAAAAAAGAAAAGAAGTCAGACCCTGAAAAGTTTAGTGAAGAAGACACTGAGAGACTTCGTAAGAAACTCGACAATTATCCTGAAACGAAGAAACTTAGTGACCAGATAAATTCTAAGAAAGAAGTCTTAAAAGCATTAACTGTCAAAAGAAATGAATTAGCAAACAAGATTAAAGAGTTTGAGAATGCTAAAAAGAATACTCCTGCTAATAATACCCAGAATACAAATAATCAGAATAATAACCAGAATTCTAAGAAACCCAGTGATTTAAAGAGTAAAGCAAAGGGTTTCTTTGGATTTTTCAAGAAGAAGCTGACCAAGGAGTCCGCAGATGATTTTAAACTAGAAGTATATGAGTCTTGGGATCAAGGTTTACTTACTGATACCGAGAAAAACTTCATGATTAACTTCATTAATGAATCCGTAGAGGCAGAGCAATAAATCACGATATGGTTTAAAAAAAGAGAGTGGTGAAATTCACCACTCTCTTTAATCTTTATAAATACAAGAAATATTTAGACAAATAAATAAAGCCTGTATATAAAAAGGAGATGAATGCTATATGATGAATGCAAATGAAGTGACCAAAAACTTGTTTAATGAGTTTTTTGGTGTAACTGAATCAGCTAATAATATTGATCTATTCGATCAGTATTTTTCTGAATCTGACGATATCAAAATCGTTCCTAACGATATTGAGCCAATGGTTAAAAAGCTTGAGAATAAAGGATATAAAGTAAAGTATTCAAGCCCAGGATATTCTAACACTAGATTTGACAATGACAAGAACGGTGACGGTGTTATCAATAGCAAGCTTGTCAGTACTGCAAGAATTGTCTTTGAGAGAAATTATAGATTTGATAATACTCCTCAGGGTTGGGAATGGAAAGTTTTAGAGAACCAGGCTAAAGCATTATATGTAAAGCCATATACATATAATGAAGATCAAGGCTCTAAGAAAGATGCTTTCAATAAGTGGCAGAAATTCTATCTGTCTACTCTATCTGAGTGGATTGATAAACTCCCTCAGGTAGGTAAAGAAATCAAGGATGAAAATGACCCTGCTGGTGACGAGAATTTCTCTTCCAAGTAAAAACAATGAGAGACTAAGAATTACTCTTAGTCTCTCATTTACTATTTTTTTCTCTGTAACTAAAACAAATTTATAATAAACTTGTTTTAGGGAGGTTCATATTATGAATTTTTTATATGAATCAAAAGGTTATAAAGGTACTCCGGATGACGGTGCCAATCCACAATATTATCTAACACACATTAATAATTATTATAATCCAACTGGAATTATCGATATGGATGTAATAGAAAGGTATATTCGTCAGTTAAAAGACATGATGAATCAAGCAAAATTCTACGAGAAAAAAGCTGTTAAAGATTCGGATAAATATGGAGATCCAAACTTATGGCCTGAAGTTTATAAACAAGCAGAATCTCAAATGAAAAAATGCATAGAGCATAAGAAATATCTTCAGAGTATACAAGGAAAAAATGCCAAAAATCAAATTAAAAATACAGCGGCCTTCTTCAAGAAGAAACTCACTAAAGAATCCGCAGATGATTTTAAACTAGAAGTATATGAGTCCTGGGATCAGGGTTTACTTACTGATTCTGAAAAAGATTTCATGATTAATTATATTAACGAATCCGTAGAGGAAGAGTAACAAATCACTGCTTGGTTTAATAAGAGAAGGATAGAAATTTTCTATCCTTCTCTTTCTATTAGTCATACCTTTTTTTTATCTTTTCCACTAATTCAGGAGTCAGTTTCTTTACTTTAATTGGAGTCTTTGTATCGACATAAACAGCACCAAACATGGAACTTCTTAGTAGTGGATCTACATATGCATATTTAATATTATCGTCTGCAATATACATATAGGTATCGCCTTTATAAATATCTGCAGCAAGCTTAGGCATATGAGCTTTAATTGTTAAATATACTCTGGGCGTATCATATAGGAATCCTCTAGCAGCCTTTCCTTTAAATCTTGGGGTTAGCTCAGAGATATTGGGGTCTGTGCTTCTATGGTATAGAATAGCTCCATGAGGAATCTGTATTTTATGACGACCGTCAGCCCAAGTGATTTTTACTCTATTCTTATTATTCACACCTTTTTTCAGCTCGTAATCCATAATTACAACACCTTGTCCAGATGGAATATGGCATAACTTACATAGTTTATCGAAAGAATTTTTATATACAAAGTAAGATGTGCAGTTTCTTACAGTCTTTATTTCTTGCTGTATTTTATCAAATGTAGCATCGTCAACTTCATCAGATTCCCATTTCTTTCTCTTAGATATTTTTTTACTCTTTTCCCACATTTGAGAAATTTTTAATGCATCTTTACTATTTCTTCCAAGTTTTTTAATTTTTTGCATGAAAGATTCTTGAAAGAGAGCATCTTCTATAATCTCATTATACATTTCGTTGAGATCTAATTCTTCATTCATCATTTTCACCTCTTTATATTTAAAGCTGTATTAATAGTTTGTTTTCTATCATTATAATTAAAGATATACCTATGTACTGTGATTTAATAATCATAGAGAACAAGAAGGTATTATCATGAAAATAGAGAAGTATATGAATTTGGCTAAATCTCTAGCTGAAGTTTCTGAGTTCCGGAGACAAAAGCTTGGTTGTGTTGTTACATATAAGAAGAATGTGATTGGTACTGGTGTGAATTCCTATAAAACACATCCAATCCAAAAAGAATTTAATAAATTAAGATATAGTGAAGATAGCACGCCACATTGTCTCCATGCAGAGATGACAGCATTAATTCCTCTTCATAATATGGATATAGATTGGAATAAAGTAAACTTATTCGTATATAGAATTAAAAAGGATAGTCCTACAAAAATGGGATTAGCAAGACCCTGTTCTGGATGTATGGGGTTTATCAAATCTCTAGGAATAAAAGATATCTATTATTCTAGTGAAGATGGATATGTACATGAAGTATTAGATATAGATAATGATTGATATATTATATTGATAATGATAAGGTAATTAATATAATTACCTTATCATTCTTTTTCGTTGTTTGTAAGGAGGATAATATGGAGATTATTAAATTTAACGATGCTAAGGCTTTTTCCAATATTATAAGAAAAAAGAGTGGGTACGGAGCTATCTGTGGAGGATTTATTAGTGAAGGGAGATCTTATATAGTCGAGATTACAGACGAAGAAAATTTTGAACTTCCACATTTCCATTTGAAAAGTGAAAATTTCGATGCTGTGTTACATATGTGGTTTCCAAAGTATTATAAGAAATCAAAATATAAAGACAGACTGAATGGAAAACTAAAGGAAGACCTAACTGAATGGTTTCAGTTGGAGGCCGATTTAATACCAAAAAATAAAACTCATAAGACGTATTGGCAAGTGCTGAATTTCGGATGGAAAAACGCCACCGATAGAAAAATAAAATTCTTAAGAAAAACAATACCAAACTATTTGAAATTGAAAGGATGAGTAAACGTGAATAAATTTTCTAAATCAGCTCATGAGGCTTTTCAAAAGTTTATAGAAGAGAAAAACATTGATAGTATCGATATCACAGCAATATTCACAGATGATACTGTCCTAGAGAATACTGCTGGCATGTTATCTTTTCCAAAGATCGGTAAATGTAAATTAGAAATTCGAGTGAAGGAAGGAGGAAGTATTCCACATTTCCATATTATCTCACTCCAAAATAAATTTTTATGTGCAGTATGTTTGCACGTTAATAAATATTTTAAACACGGTCCATATACAGATGAGTTAAACTCCTCACAACGGGTTGTACTGGATGATTATTTAAGAACACAGAAAAATGGGGTGACTGTATGGGAATACATGGTTTATATATGGAATATCTCGTATAATAATATGAACGTGGAAATCGATGAACAACCGGACTACACATCTATGAAGGAATCTTTACATAAATAAATTGGAGGTATAAATATGAAGTATGAATATAGGAACTATGAGGAGCAATTCGTCGCGGTATATGATACTGAAGACGAGGCTCAGGAGGCTCTCTGTGCCACCAGATCGGTGGATGCGGAGATCCTTCGTATCCCTGAATCTCTGGAAGAGTTCATCGAACTCTGTAGAGAGAAGTACGGACAGGATGTCAACTTCTGCCTAATCGCAGAAGTGGAGGACCCTCATGACTACTGCTATTGGGGTCCTGAAGAAATGGAGGTTAAAGAGCTTTATGAGGCTCTCAAAGACCTCCGCTCTAAACGCAGGACGTATCTCGAAGAGATATATCCTGTCGCCAATCATAAGAGAAAGATTGAGAGATACGTGGACTACTCGGATTATCCGACTGCTCCCGTTCAGCCTCGAATGTAAGAAAGAAGGCCTGACTTTGCTCGGGCCTTCTTTTTTTGTTTATATAATATAAAAGTATACCTATAAACATAAAGACATATAAAGAACGGAGGTAAAATATGAAATATTATGCTGCCAAGTATACTATAGATGGAATAGACTTTCTATCTATTAAGGAACTTGGAAACATGAGTAGTGAACTTATCGATGAGTATAAAGCTAAAGGATACCATATTCTTCAGATAAATATACCGAAAAGTGTTGAAGAATTCTTAATCGTCTGCCGAGGAAAGCTTAATGCTTCACGAAAGAAGGATAGCAAGTTTTGTATTGTTGGTGAAGCGAGACGTTATGGAGATGACGTTTTGCTAAATGAAAGAGTGACTACATACGACTCCATAGTATCTCTAATCGGAAATATTGTCGTGAAATATGAAATCATAAATCTTAAAATTGAATTTTATATGCCTGATGGATATTTCAACTGGAAAAAATACGACGAATTCGTTATTTATGAAAGGAAACACAAAGTCTCTAATCCTTACAAAGACGCATTGCTCAAGAGGAATGATGAACAGGACGGCGACATAAGTAGTGAAGAAATATATTTAAACATAAAAAGTGCATTGTTTGAGTATATTAAATTTATTAATGATGGCCGGGGTTCTGTAGCATTAAATGATGGAGGGTTACGTCTTTGGGCGGATATTCGACATAAAAAACGTGCGCATGCAAGTACTAGGTTTGTAATGCTTGATGATTATAAAAACCTGGGTAAAATGTATCAAACACTTCAGTCATGGTCAGAAAAGTACTATATCAATAGAGTTTATATTCGTTACACGGTTGGAAATAACTATAGTCTCGACAAACGCTCTATTTTCACTATAGGAAAAAGCGAAGTGAATATCTTTATGAAGTTATTTACGAGTGAAGACGACACTGAAGATTTTGAATTGAATTGAGGTATTAAATTATGAAATATTACGCCGGTAAATTTTCCATGGGAGAGCCCTTGATTGAAACCGTACGCACTATAGAGATAAGTGAAGACTCTCTAAGTAGTAGTGTATTAGAAAGATATAAAGAGAGTGGATTCGACATTTGCCCGGAAACTAATCCGAGAACAATTAGAGAATTCATCATTTCCGCTATTGCAAAATACGGAATTAGTGTGAGATTCAAGGTTAAGGGTTCTATGTATAACCCTGAAACCGGTAAGAAAGAAAAGTTTAGATACGGTCCCCATCGTTGTTTTAACATCCTCGATTCAGTTTCTATTATCACTACTCTTGGAGATATTATAAATCTTCAGGTTTGTATCAAGGGTAAAAAGAAGGACCGATTTGTGATTGTAAAAAATCGTCGGTATGTGAAGCATTATAAATCCAAACTGATAGAGCATGAGTCCAAAGTTGAAGACCCTATTGAGGCCAAGAAAGAGGAAACTCAAGGCACTGAACAAGAACTGTTCACTCTGGATGAAAAGAAAGAAAGAACTACTTTCAGTAGCTTTTTGACTTCGTTGTGTGAATACATACGTGATATGAATGCTTCTCTCTATACAACTACCAAGAAAGCTGGAGAGGTGTCAGGAGTACTGGCGGTTTGGGTGAGCGTTCGCTATAGATATAATAAGAACGCAAACATTCATAAACGTAAGATTGGATATTATGAAAATCTCTGGGGTTTATATCATAAAGTATCTTCACTGAGCGAAAAATATGAGATTCATGATATTCATATTCGCCCGATGATCTTGAATAGATATAGAGATGCTTATGACTACTTTGTCATAGAAGATAAGGACCTGGATATATTTCTGAAAATGAATGAACCGCACCTGAGAAAGATGCCGGTTGAATTAAAGGTAAGAAGAGCCCTTGAACCTATTGAGGAACCCGTCACCAACTTTATCACTGAGTGTAAAGCAGAATTTAATGAGGATAGGAAATTCATTGTCGAGATAAATACAATGGACGGAAACGTCACGACGTTTAACTACAAAGACATTGACGATTTAAAAATAAGGATGTATCATACACGTTATAAGAGCAGTATCACGGAAATGACTATTTACTGCAGTGACGATGATGGCGAAGCTAAATTAGCATTTGATGAAAATACTGTGAGGTCTTTCTTTGTTAAGACTTCAGAGTATTTAACCACTAAATAAGTAAAAGAAAAGAAGAGGATACTGAAATATGTATCCTCTTCTTTTTTATTCATATAAGTATTTTTTAATATGAGATTCTTCAATATCTCTATCATATTTTTTCTTTATATAATAATATACTTTATCTTCTATCTGTACTGATTTATCAAATACCATAGGGAATTCATTTATAACAGAATCTAATCTCTCTTTATTTACTTTTCTCTTTTTCTCTACATATCCATTCGTTATATTTACTTTCACATTCTCATTGAATTTATATCTCTCATTTAAGATATTTATAATAAACTCTGGATTTGGATGATTTTCTGGTATATTAAATACATAACAGACATGGTCAGATTCTTCTATATTGATTAGTTTATCTTTCTTATTCAGTTCATCTAGTAAATCTTCTTCTGAATTCATAACGGATGAATTATATCCATATGTATAAGTAATGTATTTCTTAGCAAGATAATTCTCTATGAATTTCTGTGTATACTTCTCTTTGTCTTTATCATATGTAATATGATAGAATCCTTTGGGCTGCATCTCTCCATGACACCATCTCGAGAATGAGCCTACATAAAAAATCTTATCATTAATATTTGTATTAATATGATAGTGACCAAAGTATACTTGCCCTTTACAAATATCTAGAAACTCAGCAGAAGAAAATACAGGTGTCTTTTTTCTATCTGATTCTTTTTTTGTAGAATTTCGAGTTACATGAGTCATTACTTCCTGAATGACTCCATGACCAAAAACATAGTCATATTTATTTTTATTCTCAAAGTATTCCTTATAGTATTCTTTTTTAGAATAAATGTGTTCTTCCGGTAGATATAGTACATTCATACCAGGGAGTAATTCTTCTTCCTCTACTGTATAGATAACTTTGAAATCCAAATCTTTATCTTCTTTATACATAGAGAAAATACCATATTGATTTACTTCATGTGATTCTGTTCCATATATTAACCTAATTGGACAATTATGTTCTTTACATATACTGACTAATTTATCCATGAATGAAAGTGCATAATAGGATGCCTTCTCATTTAAATATATTTTATGATCGAAGTAATCTCCATCTATAATGATAAAATCAATCTTCTTCATATTCTCTAAATAATAGAGAAATACTTCTATTAGCTCTTTTTTCAAACTCTCTACATCAGATGCTCCAAAATGGATATCTGATATTACAATCCCGTTATATTTCAATTCAACCCCTTCTTTTTTATAAATTTATAGCTTAAAGACTACTGAGTCAGAACCCAGTAGTCTTTATAGAAAATAATTTTAAAGGAGGTAAAATAATGGAACACATTATATTACGAAACTGTTTAGGTAGTAATTAATTATCACTTAGTTATTGAAGGAAGATTCTTGGGTATCTCAACTTTTTCTATTTATTTAGATGAACTTATTATTAAGGTGTGGAATCCATGTAATGTGCTAGGAAAGGAGGTATAAGATGGAATACAATGGTTTCCTACAGGAATCAACTTTGGAAGATTCTTATATCTATAAGTCTTTTAATTCTGCAAATATGCTCATCGAGAAACTTGTTAAGTATTTAAAGACTGGTGTATCTCTTGATTCTAGTTATTTTGAAGAGCAATACATGCAAATTAAAAAAGTTGCAATTTCTCCATTGTCCTTAAAGGTCTTACAGGCTTTTGATAATGGAGATATCGAATTACTTTACTCGAGAGAAACAAAAATAGGAGCTTCACTTCCATTCATTATTCGTAAGAATAATAATGGTAGAATTGTTGCTACTATTTTTATTGCATCTTTTGGTGTTATTGACAAGAATAACACTTTAAGTATTCCAGTAAAACAACTATATGCATTAATGGAGTCTGCATATGTGGCATTACAGATGCAAGTAAATCCCATGAAGTTACAGCGCAATGTAGCACTAATGAGGATTTGTTCCGATGTATATGTTGCTATGATGATTCGTATTCTTACCAAAGGATATGCTATCACAACAGATAAAATTCTATATGATAAAGCTGTGTATGTAATTACAAGATTCTTCTTAGAGAAAATTTGGGAATATCCAAATGCTTCTCTAATTGAATCTTATGCACAAATTAATTTGAAATTTATTGAGCAACTCGATCTTGATCTTGTAAAGACAGGATATGATGCTGCTCAAATCAAAGATATAAACGATATGATTCAGTATTTAAAGACTCTTTCTCCGAGACTGAGTGATTTAAATACAAGATATTTTATTGAGCAGTTCATTAATACTTTCCATGGATCTTCAATTATGTCACTGGATTATTTACCTTATGTATTCTTTGTGATTATAAATGTAATCCTGGGGAGCTTCTTAATTAGTCAAACTGCATTGAATGACTTAATTAAAAATGTAAAGAATATCAATCATTTCTACTCAGAACTAGCCAAGACTATTTAATAAAATAGTGGGTTTACATTAATTTAATTTTAACGTGTGTTTTAAACTATGTAAATCTCCATGTTCTGAGAACTGAAGAAGCATGAAATTAGATTTACAGAAAGGGGACGCTTATGTCTAAATCAGTTTCTGTCGGTCTTTTCTATAAGCACCCTCTTGGGGATGTTGGTTCTCTAGCTGCGAAAGTTCCATTCTTACCAAAGACTTTAGCAAATCTTGTTTATCTTACAACCGGTTTAACTGTAGAACAAGCTCTTGCAAACAAAGTGGACGCTGTCTCTGGTAAGGGTCTTTCTACGAATGATTTTACGAACGATGAAAAGACCAAGTTATCCAGTTTACAAAATTATACCCATCCAGATTCTGCATCTGGTGGTAATAAGACCTCTGGTCTATATAAAATCACAACCGACAAGCATGGACATATCAGTACAGCTGTAGCAGTTGAAAAATCTGATATTACAGCTCTTGGCATTCCAGCTAGCGATACAACTTATGAAACAGGTAATGCCACTACTCCTGGTATTACTAAACTATATACTGCTACTGGATCAAATACCGATGGTGCTATGACTCAGGCAGCTACAAAATCTGCTCTTGATGATAAGGTACCTGCAAGTAGAAAAGTTAATAACAAAGCACTTTCTGCTGATATTACTCTAGATGCAACAGATGTCTCTGCGGTTCCTACTACTCGCAAAGTCAATAATAAGGCCCTCAGTGCAGATATCACTCTAGATGCTGCTGATGTCTCCGCAGTACCTACCACTCGTAAGGTAAATAATAAAGCATTGAGTGCAGATGTCACACTGTCTGCGGCTGACGTTTCTGCTGTACCTACATCCAGAAAAGTTAATAATAAAGCACTCTCTGCTGATATTACATTAACTGCATCTGATGTCTCTGCTTATAGTAAGACCCAGATTGATGGAATGCTGAATGGCCTGATTTTCAGTGTCAATTCTGATGGCATTCTTGAAGTAACATACTCAAATTAAGAAATGTATCACCAGATTCTTCATAGAAAGAAGGTGTTGAAATGGCAACTACTAAATTTTCTGTCGGTATTTTCTTTAAGAATCCTTTGGGTGTTGTTGGTAATCTGAAAGAAAAAGTCCCTTTCTTAGTTAAAACATTAGCTTCTCTCGTTTACATGTCCGATGGAACGGATGTTGAGAGTGCCATAAATGATAAAGTCGATCAAGTCGATGGTAAAGGTCTATCCACTAATGACTATACCAATGATGATATGACTAAGGTAAGAGAAGGATATGCTAAACAAGATATCGATGATATGCTCAATGGATGCAGATTCAAAGTAGTCGATGGTATTCTGCAGATTGAATATTCCGACTAAAAGATTATAATATAAGTATTCACTGGTGGTATCCCATATCATATTAGATGCCACCAGTAATATTTATTTTATAAAATATCATAGAAAGGAATTGAATATTATGCCTACAATTCAAGTAGCTGATAAGCCGACCTTGGATGCTGTTAAGGTTGATACCGAAAATATTCTAAAGAATATGGGCAGCGCCGGTGCGGTTATTTATGGCGTTAAGATTTCCAAATCCGATTCTAACCCTTATACCCGTGTTCAGTATACTCATAATGCAGTTGGTATGACTCCTGCACATATGAACTATGATACTGGCGCTTTCGATTACGGTGATTGGGCGAAAGTTTTCTTCGTTGAAGGCAACTATCCCGTCATGCTAAATTATGATGGTACTGTAGCTTATAAGCTGAATCCCAATGATTATACCCTAAAGGCTGATGGTACCGCTTCCGATTACAATAATCCTAACTTTGCTGGTAATGCAATGGCTAGAATTCCCCTGGCTTACATTGCTATGTATGAAGATGCTAACTATGAGTATCTTGAAGTCTCTGATGTTAAGGTAAACGATAACTTCCAGGCTATCGCTCATACCAAGCAGGACGGTACTGTAGTAAATGAAATCTTCCTGGCTATGTTTGCTGGTAGCTTAGTTGATACTAAACTAAGAAGTATTGCTGGCCAAGTCCATATTAAGTCTAAGACAGCTGCTCAGGAAATTGCTGCTGCTCAGGCTAACAATTCTACCGCTCGTCCTACAGGTAATACGAATGGTTGGTACACTAGAACTTGGGGTCAGAGAATGCTAATCAATGCTTTCCTGATTCTAATGGGCAAGAGCACTAACACGCAGCTTGTCTTTGGTAACGGTGACTCTTCCTCCTATGTTGATGATCCTGCTCAGAACTACGGTATGGTTACACCCGGTTCCGTTGAGACCATGATTAAGGGTGGCCAGTTCTGGGGTAGCACTGATACTAAGCTTCAGCATAAAGTATTCCACATGGAAGACTGGTGGGGCAACCAGTGGGAGCGTATTGCTGGTCTAATCAATGACCATGGTACTTATAAGGTCTCCTTTAAGGGTCCTTATAATACCACTGGTGACGGTTATGATAATGCTGGTGAAACTCCATCTGCTAACGGCTACATCAAAGGTAACCGGTGTAACAAATATGGTAGACTCCCCACTGATACAGGTGGTTCTTCTACTACATATGATTGTGACCGGGCATGGGTTGGTTCATTACGCTCTATCTGCCATGCATGGGTTAGTAGTGATTCTCCAGACGATCCTTTGCGTAGAGGTGCATTTATTATCGTATACGACTCTGTTTCTGGTTGGTATAGTTGGTCTGTCGGTGCTTGCCTCTCTTTCATTGACTAATCTCCTTCCAGGGGGATGCAAGGGGGATGAAATCCCCCTGCCCAAAATTTTTCCTAGTATATCTAATATATAGGATAATCGGATATAAATATTTTTACTACGTTATAATACAACAAATAACGAGGTTACTGTTAAATAGTAACCTCGTTATTTTTTTATCCCTACTATTTATTAGGGGTTGATACACAATGGCAAGCATAATGATTGTGACCACTATGGAATAGCTTTGGATCGATCAGCTATGGCTGCTTATGGTGGGGCAGACTCCTACCCGGATCCTCAGATTGGTGCGTTTTATGCAACGATGGCGAGTTATGGATTCTGGTATTTTGGTGCTTGCCTCCAGATCATGATTGTGACTACCATCATTTTGCATCATGGGTTCCGAGTGCAGGGACAATTCATGCAAGAATGCAAGGACTATTTGCAAACTCCAACTCGTATGATACTGGGCGTATTGGTGCTATGGCTATGCATGGGGTGAATCCTGATGATGCACCCGTGTTTTATACAGGTGCTTGCCTCTGATGTTGATATGATTGTGACTGGAAGTGGATTCACAGGGATCAACTCATTTACCTCAATATTGGTGGTGGAAAGATCTATGGACAAACAGATGCTGCAAGGACCCACTTTGGTGCCTTCGCTCTCGGCGCAGATAAAGGCGGGGCGTCGCCCCGCCCAATGACTGGTGCTTGCCTAGTAATCTAATATGATTGTGACTGGTTATCTAGCAACCCATCTGTTGTGGCATATCCACTGGTTGGGAGTATGTGCGCTCATGAGCCTAGTCATCTCGGTGCTTTTCGGATGTATCAATGGGCGGATGCTGATTGGGTGTCATCTGCAGGTGCTTGCCTCTTTACCATTAAACTATTTATTAGGGGTTGATACACGATGGCAAGCATAATGATTGTGACCGGGCATGGGTTGGTTCATTACGCTCTATCTGCCATGCATGGGTAGGTGGGTATCTTAGTAGTGATTCTCCAGACGATCCTTTGCGTA